>CAIQKM010000157.1 GCA_903872345.1 uncultured Verrucomicrobia subdivision 3 bacterium
ATTTTACAGATTTTAAGCCTCACGCTCTTCGAGAAAATGCCCATTTTACAGGCGCTTACTCAACAACCGCCCACTCCTCCGCCATCAGACATCACCGATCATCAATGTTTACTGGGGTTTTAAACCGGACAGTAGTGATAGACCATAACAACTTCATGCTCGGATAATTCCCGTTGGCTTGCCGACTGACTGCCATCTTTTTAAATCCATTCACAGCCGCTGTCCGGCGGGAAGCAGCAAAAGCACCCTGCCTATTGAGTCAGGCCGGTTGAATTTTCTTTGATGGCATCCCGTCGTCGCCGGTTTGGGTTGCGCCATTTGCAAGCGGCAACTTCAGCAATGGCTCACATTGGCAAACCGCTATTCCGGCATCCATGGGCGGAGACGGATTCATTTGCCTTCGAAAATTCCTTTGCCGTCCGCCGCCAAGGCATTGGTCAAATCCTCGATTTGCGCATGGTCAATCCGTCGTTCGGTCTCCGGCAGTTTTTGCCACGACACCAGGTCGTAATGGCGATGGTGAGCGTCGTTCCTTTCAGCGCAATATTTCCAGCCGGCCAGCCAGCGGTCGGCGCACCAACGGGCGTGTTCCATTGGGGCGAGAATCCGCTTCTGCTCGCGATTGAAAGTCGTGACTGGCTTAGATCCGGCGGTCAAATTGCCAAGGTGATATCCGAGCGCGCGGGCTTTGATGGCAATATGGTCGGCGGCCTGCCGGTTCGACTCCCGGTAAACCTCATCCAATTCTACCCACGGCTTTTCGGAGTCTTTCTTAACAATTAATTCCCCAGCGTCCCGCCTTTTTTTAAGGTCAGCGAGATAGCCAATATGCAGAGCCTGGGCAACTTTCTCGTTTATTTCATTTTGAATCGAGCCATTGCAACAGGTGTCCTCGATCATGCCAAAGGGTTCGAGGTGCGGTCCTTTCCCTTGAGCATCTTTAAGAATGGCGACCGGAGACGCGTGCGTTTTTAGACGCACGTAAAGGTTGCAATCCGGGCGTTCCACCAATGCCTCCTGCAGCCGCAAACCGACCTCGATCGCGCGGGCGTTGTCATCCATACAGACAAACAGGTGGAGCAGGGTATTCGGCTCGGCGGCCCAGCCTTCGATTTGCTGGCGCGCGGAGAGGGATTCGGCCTCAAACTCGTAAAACGACAGCTCGCAGATTTCCTTGGTGTCCAGCATCGGGTAGCGGAATAAAAAACGTTCCCGCTGCAGCGCGGCTTGCCGGTCAATCACGGAGATGCGCAGTTTTTTTTGGTTGGCAAAATGTCCCATTTTTGCCGCGCGCAAGGCGAGGCTGCGGCCCATCCGGCCGAAACCCAGGATGATGACATGGACGGTGCGCGGATCGTCCTTGGCGATGCCATTCCCATCGAGCGGCAGGCTGAGCAGAACTTTGCGCGCCTCGTGGTCAAAGACGTCAAAAAATATCAGTTTGCCGCCGTTGCGTTTCTTGTCGGAGTTTCCCGGCAACTGCTGAAGCCGTTCACGCAGGTGAATATTTTCCAAATGGACGAAACACGCCAACTGCGCGTTGTTATTCTCAGTGGAAAGATGGTGGATTTCGGCGGCGATGCGGACGTTCGTTTCGTCGCCAGGCGTGATGACGAACGCCTCGCGAGCGGTAGTGATGTTAGCCTGTTTCAGCCAGCGTTCTTCAGTGGCGTCGCCGATCAACACGGGCACGCCCAACCGGGCGCATTCCTCGGCCAGTTCTTCCGCCGGATTGGGGTCAATGACCACCACCTTTACCGGCCGACCGGCCGGATTATTTTGGGCATTGGATTTCTTCCGGCAGCGAATGATTTCCATCCCTTTGTGCCCCAGCCCGCAAACGACAACGTGGTCTTCCCACGACCCAAGATGCACCAACCGGCATTCGTGACAGAGCCGTTTCCAGATGAGCATCAAAGTGGTGCCCACGAGCGTGAACGCGCCACACCAGCGGCCGACTTCCAGCCAGACATTGGTCTTTTTGTCCAGGTGCGGCGTGTGCAGAATCAACATCTGCAAGGCATGGTAGAGTGATATAAAGAAGCACGCCAGCGGACCGTTTTCGCCAACGGGCGGTTCATGTTCATACTGCCAGACGCCGAGGGTGCCAAAAATGAGGGTCAACCCGCCCGCCGCAATGACCAGCCACCAATGCTGGCGGGACGATTTTACGTGATCAAACACCCCATGCCCCATGCGATTCCTTCCTGGTTTAAGAGTTCACTTTGGTTTCAGCCTGAACCACCGACTATTTATCGCACCGACACTCCATCAGGTCGAGCAAGAATTCAACGGCGGGTTCAACATGTTTTCCACCGCCGCCATGATCCGCCGTTTTCAATGTGGTTTGGCGACAATAACGCGGAATCAGTTGATCAAGTTCCAATTCGGCCATAAAGATTCCTCTGACAATATAAATGCCGGCACGTCCAATTAGGCAACTAATTGGCCGGCAAAAATTCTGCCAACAACCCGGCCTGTCCGGCCTATCCGATGAAAGCCATATGATAGCCGGCCTTTTCCAGGAGCTTTGAATAATTTAAGACGGTGCGACGGTCTTTGTCCTTCTCCAATTCAGGGAGTTCGCCGTATGTTTTCAATAAAGGGTGAAGCTTTCTTTTGTCGTCGCGTACCGGGTCGAATCGCCAGCCGTTTTTCAAACGGTGCATCATCCAGCCGTCATGTTCCGCCTCGGCAAGCCGTTCCAACTGATTCCGGATATGTTCATTTACCAGGTCCCCTTTGTTACGAGCTGATTTTCTCCCGCGAGGCCGGATTTCCAGTCCCGCAATGGCCAGCACTTCAGGAATCCGGCGGGCGGCCGCGTAATTATCGGTTTTTCCTTCTGCGGTAAGTTGATTCCAAGGCCGGTTCAGCGGATTATTTTTTGCCGCATAATCTCGCCATTCTTCATGCATCACTCTGGCGATGGCTTCGATCAGATTTGAATTTACAAATGAACTGTCTTTGTTGAGCAAATCTTCAAAGGAACTTCCTTTCCCTGATTCAGCGCCAAGGTGCATGGCCAATACCGGTGCGGGGGGCAGACTGGAGCGGCGGATGGTTCCGTCGTTGGTTTTTGGCCTTAGGGAAAGGACCAGTTTTTCCAGCGAGCGCGCCCCGTGTTCGTAGTTTGGAATCGCGAGCAGCGCGTTGAGCAGTCCGCGGTCGAAATCCAGCCGGGCATCCTGCGGCACTCCCAGCAGGGCGCGAATCAGCAAGGCGCGGCGGAGCGGGGTGCAAACATCGCGTCGGTCGGGAATCCGCGCGCCTGGTTTTCCGCCCGGTTGAGCCAGCGTACGCTGGTTGGGGCCGAGGACATCAAAGTAGGCGTCAAGCCGGCTGTGAAAATCCGGGCCTTTGCACAGCTTGAATTTGCTCCATTTTTCCCCGTCCTTTTTGTCGGGGCCAAACTCGGCAAAAGCGTAGCTCGTCGCGCCGGCGAAAATGAAAACGCATTTGCCGATGTAGTGACTGATCTGGCCTTCTTGAAAACGCCCGTCCTGCATCGGTGCGAGCAGGTATTGCAGCCAGAAGTATTCGCGCGAATCAAATTCATCCCAGAATACAACGGGCGTCGCTCCGCTCAAAACTTTGTCGCGTACTTGATGAAACGCACCGATCAAATCGTCCAGGTCTTTAAATTGCGAAAGATTAAATTCCAACCAGGCTTCCTTGCCGAAGATGGCATTGGCAATCTGTTTCACACCGAATGATTTTCCCGCGCCCGGAGGGCCGAAAACACCGAGCGACAGTGGTTTCTCGGCCTTTTTAAGATTTTTGTAATACTCCATCTGCCGCTCAATCGTATGCAGCGCCTCGATTTCAAAACGGTCGGCGGTGAGCAGTTTGCCAAAGCGCGCGTGCGGCAGTCGCTTGATTACCGATTCACCCTGCAACACCACCTGCGTTGCCAGCCCGATAAGCGACGGCAGCCGGTGCGAACCGAAGGCGCATTGCGACGACTCCACAATCTGCCAAGGCCGGCGGGTGGTGCCGGCACTCGGATTGCTGGTGAAAGTGGTCCACTCGTCATCCGTCCAAGGCACGCGCAGCGGAGAAAAATTGTTTTTGGCGGCCAAGATGGTGTTCGCCAGCCGTTGCACGGGAAAGCCGGCCGGTTTGGTGTTTCCGGCCAGTCCATGCCCCGATTTGTGAAGATCACGCATGGCGGCCAATCCCGAAGCGATGGCTGGAGCGAGCAACGGGTTTTTTACATCCACCGCCAGAGAACGGACCACCGAAGCGGTCATGCAAGAAAGGTAACCAAAGGCTTCGCCTTGAATTTTTTTCGCCCAAGAACCTTCCACGCTCCCCGCATCAAAAACCAGGGTCGCTTTCGGCTGTGCTCCTGAATTATCCAACCACAGGGCGCCGTCCGCCGAGAAAGTAACGATCAAATGACGCGGCTTGGTGGCGAGTGGCCCCAACAACGGATTGCCCAGCAGCGCCTCCCGCATTTCCTCCACCGTCTGCTCCCAGGATAATCCCTTGCCCAGACGGACACATTCCTGACGCAGCTCATGGGCGGAGACAATCACGACCAACCGGCCGGCATATTCTTTTGCCAGAAGATTCCATAAGTCGCCCGCGCAAACCGGGCCGCTCATCTTCAACACAATCCAGGCCGGAGTTTTTTTGCCCCGCCCCGGCAGCAACCAGCAGGTTTGCGATTCGCGGTGGCGGAAGGCAAAGCCCGCGTCATCCAAGACCAGGATATCTGCCGTTGGCAGATTATTCAGAGGCGCGGGCTGATGCGTCGGACACGCAGCACTCGCAACCGGAACAGAGACTTCGTCGTGGCCATAGCCCATCAGCAAACCCGCGCGCCAGACTTTCTCCTGGCACGGCTCATCGGCCTCTTTCGGGAAAGGCTTCCAGATGGCCAGCGCATGATGGCCGCACGGAATGGAATCCAAAGCGGGCATGGTTAATGCAGCGTGCGCGACCCAGTTGGCTTCTTCCCGTGGTTGCCATTCGGCGAGGCGTGCTTTGGCGTGGCCGCATTTTTGTTGGGCCTCCGAGATTTTGGCGGAATCCATTTTGTTTTTTTGGACTTCTGCAAGTTTGGCCGCCGTCTCGCCGACCGCCTTCACTCGTTGCGCCTTGTCCTGCTCCGATGCGTCCACAGCTCCCGCAAGCAACGCGCCAACGAGGTCGCTTAATCCGGCGGCGCCGCCGTACTGGCGGATTATTTGGATGCCCCGATGATTCGTGGCGGAAACGGTAAGGCGCTCGCCTTCATAAACATGGTGATCTACAAAGACGTCGCCCGTAACAAGAATTGTTTTTTTTGTAGGCATAAGTTTTTGCGTCTGATTGAAGAAACCCTGACAGAAACCGATTCATGAAGCCAGTAAAAGTTAAACCCGTCGTCTGCCAAATCTTGCTCAGATGTGATACCGATTAACCGCTCGCTTCAGCGCGTGATTTTTGGCAAACTATCTCCCGGTTCAAGCTGGCATGAAGACTGACCGATCCCCAAGCTCCGCGCCGCATCGCATCGAAGTGAAGGTGCGTGAGAAGACCCAATTGTTCAATTCCATGGATCCGTCGCCGTTCCATGAAAAAGATCTCGACCCCGATGCCGAGGAATTTATCGAGAGCTGGGCGATGGAATATCCGCGCAAGGATCCGGTGCATTTAATCGTCCATTTGGAAAACTGCCCGGCGGGCACGGAACAGGAAATCGAGCATGGCGTGCATCATCATTTCGCCATCAAGGAGAAGCTTACTTGGTTGGAGTTGAAGCGGCTTTTACGCAACGGACGCGCCAGCCTGATCATTGGTTCGACCTGTCTGGCCTTGTGCTTGCTGGCCGGGCAATATCTGCAAAAACAACCTGGCACCGGCGAAAGCATGTTGCGTGAAAGCCTGACCATCGCCGGCTGGGTGGCGATGTGGCGGCCCATGGAAATTTTCCTCTACGAATGGTGGCCGCTCCGCCGGCGCGCCCAGATTTACCGCAAATTAAGCCGGATGCCCGTTGACGTGAAAAACCGAGAAGGATGAGCTTGCAGACGGCACAGGAGTAAAAGGTCGGGGGGCATGGCGATGCTGAGTTAATTCTGTTTTAGCAGCATTCGCACCTGTTCCGCCAACGCCGGCTCCTTGGCGGCGATGAAGGCCATGCGTTGCGGATGAGCCGGGTCGCGCCGGAAGGTGGCCATGATGTTTTCCAAGTCCAGTTTTGAAGTGATGGAATTACCCTCCAAATCCACAATCGCCAGCCCGGTTTTCAAGCCGATGAACAGGCCGGGCAGGATGTCGTAAGTGGCAAAGCCCTTCGCAAATTCCACCGCCACATCCGCGTAGCCTGCCGCCACTTGGATGATGGTGTTGGACCCCCAGGAGAGATTCACACGCGCGTCGGCCGCGTGGAGCGCATCCATCAGGGCGGTTTGATCGGCCAGGGCCCGGTAGCGTGACACTTTGGTGGTGAGCACATTGATTCGCGCGCCCTCAAGGCTGGTCTTCGGCGTCGGGCCGCCGTCCAGCCGGAACCAAGAATGGGTGATGAAATCGAGCCCCTCCGGATACCCGCTCTCCGACGCCCAGTAGATGCGGTCCAGAAAAATGTCGCCGGCCACCGCCGCGATGACACCGTTCCGCCGCCGGTCATAAACGGCGATGAGCGACCATCCGCCTTGCAGCGCCTCGATGAATTCCGTGCCGTCGATCGGGTCAATGAACACCACCAGATCCGCATCGCTTTCCGCCGCGCCCTCGGGAAAAGTCTTGATGCCCAGTTCCTCGGAAAAGACCGTGTAAGCCTTGACGCCGGGCAGCTTGAGGAACTTGAACTGCAAGGCGTCCAAAATGAGGTTCTCAGCGTCGCGATCCACGGCCTTGGTCAGGTTCTGCGCGGATTTGTGGAGCTGCGGATCGGCCACGGCCTGTTTGAGATGGAGCCGGTTTTCGCCCCGCATGGCGGCGCGCACATGGTTCATCGTCTTCATGATGATTTGACGACAATAGCGCAACACCAATTGATCAAACTCCAAGTCAGGCATACAATCCCTTTTGATTGCGAATGGCCGCACACTTTCCACCTCAGCCGATCCCGGACTTCTGATCAGAAATGATGGCCATTCGCCACTCTAACGAGCATCGCTAGGAATGGAGGGTGCCGCAATTAGAAAATGGGTTGAAATTCAGCGAGTAGTAAAAATATGTTTGCAGTTGCGGCCGCGCGTCATGGATCTGGCCGGCAGATTTGTTTTTGACTTTGGGGGAAAGCGGCCTAGCCTGCCGGGCGTTGGCCGGAATGATGGGCCAAACCGCAAATGGACATCGACATACATCAATTCCGCATTCCGGGGCGGCCGTTGAGCCGGCCGGAGAAAGGCAATGGCTCGGGCATTAAACCCGTCCCTGCCATTCGGTTTTTCCGGAGGGAAATCATGCGGTCATTCCGTGGCGGTTTGTACAGTGGCACGGGCTGGTTACGGCTAGGCGGGCTGGCGGTCGGCGGGCTGCTGTTTTTTTGCGGGCTGACGGCGGGGGCGGATACGGAATTGACGGGGACGGTGGATTATATCCGGCCGGTGACGGGCGGGTTGGAACTGACGATGGCGGCGGGAACCAATCATCTCACCGTGATGATTGCCAATGCCGGGGGAAACTGCCCGGAATTGAACAGTCGGGTTCGGGTGGCGGGCGGGGTGATGTCCACCAATTCAACGGGCGGGGCGCAGTTGACGGTGGCGGGGCTGGACCAGATACAATTGCTGACCGGTCAGCGGCGTCCATTGGCGGGAAATGTGGCGGAGTTGCGCCGGCTGGGGGCGGGCGGGCAGCATGCGGCGTGTGTGGCGCATTTGGAGGGAATGGTGCTGGGGGCGAGCCCGGGCGGGCGGGCGCTGGCGTTTCAGGATGGGACGGGAGTGGCGTTGCTGGAATTGAAGGTGCCGGGGCCGGTGGCGCTGGCGGGTCAGAAAATGATTCTGGAGGGAAATTGTCTGGTGGAGGGAGAACGGGTGCTGCTGGGCAGTCTGCCGGTGGTGGATAACAATAACATTCATTCGATGTCCGAAAAAACGGGGGCAATTTTCCTCAGCGCGGGGCGGCATTCGGTCCGGCTCGACTGGTTCAATCACGAGTTTCCCTATGGACTGGAGGTTTATTATCAGGGACCGGAATTGGCGCGCCAAAAGATTCCGGACACGGCGCTGTTTCACCGGGAGGCGAATCCGTCCGGGGGCGAGCCGCGCTGGGCGGCCGGTTTGGAGTACCGCGGTTATGAGGGCGGTTTCTGGCTCCGGGTGCCGGACTTTGACGGACTGCTCCCGGCCGCGCAGGGGGTGGCGACCAATTTTGATTTGAGCGTCATTCCGCGGGTGAATGACGTGGGGATGCGGTTTACGGGATATGTGGAGGTGCCGCAGGATGGCATCTACGGATTTAGCACGATTTCGGACGACGGGTCGCTGCTGTTCGTGGATGAGCAGCCGCCGGTGCTGGCGGTGACAGGCAGTCAGCGGCTGCCGGAGCCGGAGCCGGTGGAGCTGCGGCAGTATTTGCGGGGGGAGCAGGATGACCGGTGGTCGCAGGCGGAGGGCAAGGTGACGTTTGCCGGGCGGCGGGCGGGGGGATTGGAGCTGGAGCTGAGTTCGGACACGGGGCGGATGCGGGTGGAGGTGGCGGACGGGACCGGCGGTTCGCCGCTGCTGCTGCTGAACAGCCGCGTGCGGGTGACGGGAATCTGCCTGGCTGCGCGGGTGGCGGACGGCCCGGACGTGGCCGGCAAAATGCTGGTGCCGGGCATGAACCAGATTGAATGGCGGGAAGCGCCGCCGGAATACTGGACGGGGCATCCGTTGATACCGGTGGCCGGGCTGGCGGGGCTGGCCGCCCCGCCGGCCGGGGAGTCCACTGTGCAGGTGCGTGGGATCGTGCGGCCGGCGGCGGATGAAAGTTATTTTCTGGAGGACGGCACGGGGACGGTGAAAGTGGAAATGCCGTCGGGGCCGGGGTTGGCGGAGGGCCGGCCGGTGGAAATGGCGGGCTGCTGGCGGGAGACCGGGCAAGGCCGGGTGTTGCACGGCGCATTTTGGCGGGAGATCAGCGGCCCGGGGCACGATGATACGGCCGCCCGGCCGGTGCTGGTGACGGTGGAGCAGATCAAGCGGTTGACGCGGGAGGAGTGGCAGCGGGGATATCCGGTGAAGATTCGCGGGGTGGTCACGACGGTGCTGGACAACGGTTTTTTTATTCAGGATGCCACGCGGTCAATTTATGCGCGCTGGTGGCCGCCGACGGACAGTGCGGCGCCACGGGTGGGGGATTTCTGGGAGGTGGAGGGAACCACGTTTGCGGAATTTGCGCCGAACATCCTGGTGAACCGGGCGGAGCGGCTGGGGCCGGGGACGCTGCCGGAGCCGTTGCGGCCGACGTGGGACCAGTTGATCAACGGGAGCCTGGACACGGAGTATGTGGAGGTGCAGGGCATCATCACGGCGGCGGTGGCGAACGAGGCCACGCTGCTGACGGGCGCGGGCAAGATCATTTTGCAACTGCCGGACGTGCAACCGGGGGAGACCCAAAATTACGTCAATGCGCGGGTGCGGGTGCGGGGGTGTGTGATGCCGGTGCGGGATGTGCTGGACCGTCAGTTTGTGCCGGGCCAGATGCGGCTGTGCCAGGCGGCGATCACGGTGGAAGAACCGGCCCCGGCGGATCCCTTCGGCATCCGGCCCAAGCACGCGGCCGATCTGCTGGCCTTTGACGTGCGGGCGGGAGCACTGGAGCGGGTCAAAATCGCGGGCCAGATTGTCCATGCGGGCGACGGACAGTTTTACCTGATGGACGGGAGCGACGGGGTGCGGGTGATCCCGAAAGCCATGGGCGGGGTGCAGCCGGGGGACTTGGTGGAAGCGGTGGGTTTTCCGGATTTGGCGGGGCCCTCGCCGACGTTGCGGGAGGCGGTGCTGCGGCCGATCAGCAATGCGCGGCTGCCGGATCCGGTGTTTTTGCCGCCGGGCGCGCCGTTGAACCGGAAATATGACGCGACACTGGTGCGGTTGCAGGCGCGGCTGGACGGGGTGAACGCCGATCAGGCGGAGCAGGTGCTGGAATTGGAAGCGGGGACACGCGCCCTGGTGGCGCGATTGAAAAAGGATCAAGGGATGCTGCCGGGAATCCAGCCGGGCAGCTTGCTGGAACTGACGGGGGTTTACGCGGGGCATGGGAGCGGGGTGGGGGCGGGGCGGGAGATTGATTCCTTCGAGCTGCTGCTGAATTCGGCGGCGGATGTGCGGGTGCTGGCCCGGCCGCCGTGGTGGAATGTGCGACGGATGCTGACGGCGCTGGGGGGGCTGGGACTGGTGATGGCGGGCGGGCTGGTCTGGATCGGACTGCTGCGGCGGCAGGTGGAGGAGCGCACCAACCAACTGGCGACGGAAATCCGCCGGCATGAACGGACGGAGCGGCAGCGGGAACTGGAAGAGGAGCGCACGCGCATTGCCCGGGATTTGCATGATGACCTGGGGGCGACCCTCACGCAGATCCGCTTTTTGAGCGCGCTGGAAAGCCGGGACATGCAACTGCCGGAATCCACGCGACACCGCATGGGCCAGGTGACGGAAAAGTCGCGCGAGATGGTGGCGTCGCTGGATGAAATTGTCTGGGCGGTGAACCCGGCGAACGATTCGCTGCCGAATCTGGCGAATTATCTGTGCCATTTTGCGGAGGAGTTTTTCCGGCCGACCACGATTCGCTGCCGGCTGGACGTGGCGGAGGTGCTGCCGGCGGCGCCGCTGACTTCGGAGGTGCGCCATCATCTGTACCTGGCGGTGCGGGAGGCGTTGAACAACATTGCCAAGCATTCGCAGGCCACGGAAGTGTGGCTGCGAATCCGAACTCAACCGCCCGGGGTGCTATGCGTGCTGATCGAGGACAACGGGCGCGGGTTTGATCCGGCGGCGGGGGCGGGGGCGGGCGAGGGGCTGGCAAATATGCGGGGGCGGCTGGAGAAAATTGGCGGGCGGTTTGAATATGAGACGCGGCCCGGGGCGGGGGTGGTCTGCCGACTGATGCTGCCGGTGGAGGAAAAACGGCCCGGCCAACGGGAGACTTGAAATGTGACGGCGCCTGGCGCAGGTTGTCGGGACATGGAAACGGCGGCGCGGTGACGCAAAGAGTTTAACATCATGATGACATCGGTTGCGATAGTGGAAGACAACAACGACTTTCGGGCCACGCTGGCGCGTTATCTGAACGAGGCGCCGGGGTACAAATGCGTCTTTGCGTGCAGCACCTCGGAGGAGGCGCTGCAGAAGATTCCGCGCCTGCTGCCGGACGTGGTGCTGATGGATGTACACCTGCCGAACATGTCGGGCGTGGACTGCACGCGGCGGCTGAAAGAGCTTTGTCCGACGGTTCAGATCCTGATCCTGACGGTGTACGAGGATAACGAAAAAATATTTGGCGCGCTCAAGGCGGGGGCGGGCGGGTATTTGTTGAAACGGGCGGATCCGGCGGACATTTTGCGGGCGATTCAGGATGTGAAGCAGGGCGGGGCGCCGATGAGCAACCAGATTGCGCGGCGGGTGGTGCAGTCGTTCCGGGAAAATTCCGGCGCGGCGGCGAAGGTGGAGGGGCTGTCGCAGCGGGAGGAGGAGATTTTGCAGAATCTGTCCAAGGGCTATTCCACGAAGGAAATCGCGGAGCGGCTGTCGGTGAGCGTGAACACGGTGCGCACCCATTTGCAGCACATCTACGACAAGCTGCATGTGCGGTCGCGGACGGAGGCGGTTGCAAAATTTCTTCAGTAGCAGGCCGGCGACATCATCCGTTCGGGCGATGGACGATGCCGGGTGGCGCCATTAATTTGCAGCGGTGAAAATTCCGGCCGGCCGCCACCGCGATTGCCGCCGCCGCGGCGCCGGCAATGATCCGAAAAATAACGGAGGCGCCGGGCCGGCGATCTTAACCAGGCAAAGGGGCGGCGGCGGGCTTATGGTCAAAATCATTCATTTGGATGATGCGCGCCCGGGGCTGGTTTCGGCTAGAGTTGCCAATATCAGCACCCCGACAACACAAAATAGAAGCGACCAACAACCGAAACAGTCTTTCCACAGCCTGGTTTTTTGCAACCCAACCATCAACCCCCAACCCCGAACAAACCCCTGGCCCCTATGAAACCAATCATCGCCCTAGGCATCGCCCTGGCATCCGCCCTGGCGGCGGAGGCGCAATACACGCCCGTCTCGCTCACTGCCGGCAGTTATAACAAGGACATCGTGGTCGAACAGAGCGCGCCGCATATTCCGGCGCAGCCGACGACAGCCTCGATGGATAACGGATCCGGAAACACGGGCTACGGCTGGTATGAGCGCGGCTTTGACCCCTCCGCGACTTCGACCGGGGTGCCGGCGGCGGGATCGACCTTTACGAGCGAATCATTTTCGGATCATTCGTACAAGATGGCGCCAAGTTACACGGCGAATAACGCAGTGTTGATTGATGCCACGGTGACGAGCGACACGGTGACGGTGAGTTCGCCGAGTTCGTTTTCGGCGTTGTCATTCCTGGTGTCTTCCGGCAACGGGTCGGTGACGGTCAATTACACGGTGCACCATGCCGATGCCACGACGGACACGGGCAGTTTCAACACGCAGGACTGGTTTTCCGGCGGCGGGCAGGCGGTGACGGCGAACGGGCGGCTGGATGTGCGGAGCCTGAGTCTGGCGAATGTGAACAGCGGGTTCCCCAAGATATACTCGGCGGACATCACGCTGACGCATACGGGCAGCCCGGTGACGGGCATTGACTTGAATTACAGCGGCGGGGGCGGGCACGCCTGCATTTTTGCGGTGAGCGGCTCGACCGGTTCGGGTTTTACGCCCATCACCATCACGGGCTACAACGAGGACATGGTGGTGGAAAAAACACCGGCGTTGAACGGTTCCTACACCTCCGTCTCCATGGACGGCGGCACGGGGAACAACGGCAACAGTTGGTATGAGGCGGGCTTTGACGGCCAGGCGCCGACTACCGGGCTGCCGGCGGCCGGTTCCACAATTGTGGATGCGTCCGCCTCGGATCATTCCTTCACCATGGCACCGACCTACGCGGCGAACAATGTGGCGTATCTGGACTCCACCCACGGCACGACGCTGGTGCTAAACTCGCCGGATTTCTTTTCGGGAATCTCCTTCCTCGGCAGCGCCGGGCACGGGCCGATCACGGTGGATTACTCGGTGAACCATGCGGACGGGACTTCGGAGACGGGCACTATCAGCGTGCCGGACTGGTTCAGCGGCGGGCTGGTGGCGTATGTTGCCAACGGCCGGGTGGATGTGGGCAGCGGCCAGTTTGCGAACGTGAACAGCGGGTATCCGCGACTGTTTGCAATGGACATTCCGGTGAACAATTCGGGCAGTCAGGTGACGAGCATCCAGTTGAGCTATGACAGCGGCAATACGAGCGGCGGCATTGCGGCGATTTTCGCGGTGAGCGGGGTGAGCGTGCCGACGGCGCCGACCGCGCCGTTCAATCTGGCGGTTTCCCCGGCGGCGCAGACGCAGTACTTGGGCGGGCAGGCTTACTTTCAAGTGGCGGCCAGCGGAACGTTGCCGTTGAGCTATCAGTGGAACAAGGGTGGCACGCCGATTGCCGGGGCTACGAACGCCACGCTGGCGCTGGCCGGGTTGGCGGCGGGGGACGCGGCGACTTATACGTGTACGGTGACCAATCTGGGCGGCGCGGTGACGAGCGGTAACGGGGTGCTGACGGTGTCAGCCCTGCCATCGGGAGCGCCGGGTCTGGTGCTGGGCGATCATCCGCTGGCTTACTACCGCTTGAATGAAGGGGCGGTGGTGCCGGAAACGGCGACGAACCTGGGCAGCCTGGGCACGAATGGCAATGGTTTTTATTATCCGGGCGGCATGCATCAGGTGCCCGGGGCGCTGGCGGGCGATCCCGACACGGCGGCGGGCTACACGGGCATTGATGTGAGCTCTGAAGACGGGGCGGTGCCGACGATTGTGCCGTACACGCCGGCGATCAACCCGAATGGTTCGTTCACGGTGGAGGCGTGGCTGAATCCGGAGTTGCAGGGGAACCTGGGAAATGCGCAGGCACCGTTCAATAACCAGTTCAATGATGTGAACGGCAACCGGGTTGGCTGGGATTTCTTCCAGCGCGCGGCGGCCACCCAGACGCCGGATTCGCACGGTCCGGGATTCAGTTTCCGCATGTTTAACGGAACTTCGGGCAGTGAGGATCAGACCACGGTATTCAATCTGACGGGCGGCAATTACCAGCCGGGGCAATGGTGCCATCTGGTGGCGGTTTATGATGCCGCGGTGCCGTCGGCGACGCTATATTTGAACGGCGTGCAGGTGGCGCAGTCCACCAGTCCAAACGGCACCTATGTGGCCAACACCAATTCGCCTTTCGCCATCGGCGGCTATCCGGATGGTTCGCAGAATCCGTTCATCGGCGCGATTGACGAGGTGGCGCTTTACAACGGCCCGCTTTCGGCCGACCAGGTGCTGGCCCACTATATGAACGGGACAAATGCGTCACGCGCTTCGTCCTATTCCTCCGTGGTGCTCGGGGATGGGGCGGTGGAATATCTGCGGCTGGATGAGCCGGAAAAGAATCCGGCGCCGAACCAGGGTGTGCTCGGCCCGGTGCTCAACGGAGCTTACTTTGGCACGCAAAACGGGGTGGCCGGTCCGCAGTCGCCCGCCTATCTGGGCTTTGCGGCCACCAATACGGCGGCGGCGTTCAATACAACGAACAGCTATATTGAGCTGGAAAATCCGGCGGGCTTGAACTTCACCGGACCGATCACGCTGGAAGCCTGGGTGCAGCCGGCGGCGGTGCAGGGGGGCGAATCGTATGTGCTGGCGCATGGCGGCAATGACACGTGGTCCGGGGAAACGGTGTTGCGTTTGCAGGGCGGCTATTATCAGATCGGATCGGAATACGGCAATGCGAGTGCGGCCATACCGGCCGGAGATTTGGGCGGCGGCCAGTGGATTTACCTGGTCGGCACGTGGGACGGGGCGAACTGGAAACTGTACCGCAACTCGGTGCTGCTGGCGACCTCGGCGGACGCGACGGGGCCGGTGACGATTGCCAACGCGAACTGGGCGATCGGGGCGCGCGGCCGCTGGAAGCGCGAAACCGGTCTGGTGGATCCCGGCCAGGACACGCGTATTTTCAACGGCGCGATTGACGAGGTGGCGATTTACAATCAGGCGCTCTCCCAGGCCAGCATTCAGGCGCATTATTTCATGGGCAAATATGGCACCACCAACGCGCCCGCCACGGTGCTGGTGCAGCCGGTGCCGCAGACACGATACATCGGCGCCACGGCCACTTTTAGCGTGGTGGCCGGCGGAGCCACGCCGCTCTCGTACCAGTGGGTTAAAAACACCACCCCGATCACCGGGGCGACGAATTCGTCGCTGACGCTGACGAATGTGCATCCGGCGGACGCGGCCAATTACAGCGTGACGGTCAGCAATGTGATCGGTTCGACCAACAGCGCGGCGGCGGCGCTGACGGTCGTCTCCGGCTACGGCGCGGTGGTGTCCGGCGACCAGCCGGTGGCGTTTTATCCGCTGAACGAAACCAGCGGCACGGTGGCGTATGACGCCTTCTCCGGCACCTACAACGGCACTTATGAAAACGGCCCGACGCTGGGAGTGGCCGGGGCCACGGTGAACACGGGCACGGCGGTGGCATTCAACGGTTCCAACCAGTCGGTGCTGCTGGGCAGTCCGGCGGGCTTGAACCTGACGGGCCAAATCACCTTCGAGGCCTGGATTTATCCGACGGCCACGAGCGGCGACCGCGATATTTTCGGCCGCGGTTACACGTTCAGCCCGTCCTGGGGCGAAATGGTGCTGCGGATTGAAAACGGCGTTTATGAGGTCGGCGTCTGGAATGGCAATAATTATCAGGCCACGGCCACGATGCCGACGGGCGATTTGAACAACTGGGTTTACCTGGCGGGCACTTATGATGGCAGCCAGTGGAACCTGTACCGGAATGGTACACTTGTGGGCACCGGCGGGGCCGGAGTTGGACCGTTTACGATCGGGGCGGATCTGGCGATTGGCGACGGCACGGCCAATGGCAACGGCCGCGCGTTCCAAGGCTCGATCCAGGATGCGGCGATCTACGGTTATGCGCTGCCGGCGAGCCGGATCAAGTCGCACTATCAGGCCGGGCTGTACTTCTCCACCAGCGTGCTGGCGATTGGCACGAGTGGCGGCAAACCGGCGCTCACGTGGCAGGCGGGCACGCTTCAGTCTTCCACCAATGTGATGGGACCGTATGTGGATCTGCCGAGCGCCACTTCGCCGTATGTGCCGGCGACCGGGGCGGCGCAACAGTTCTATCGCATTAAATATTGAGGGCGATGTCCCGATACAGTTCAGCCAAACGGAGGCCGGGTTTTGGCCCGGCCTCCGGCAAATAAAAATGAGCACCAGACCGGTAACAATTTCAGGCCAAACCAGCGGAAGGGCGTTTACGCTCATCGAATTGCTGGTGGTGATTGCCATCATTGCGATTCTGGCGGCGCTGCTGCTGCCGGTGCTGGGCAAGGCCAAGGCGCGGGCGCAGGCGATTCAATGCATGGGCAATACGAAGCAGCTATTGCTGGCGTGGAAGATGTACATTGATGACAATAACAGCGTGCTGCCGCCGAACGAGGAATCACCCATTACGCCCGCCGAAACGTGGGTGGTGGGGAACATGGATTATTCCGGCAGCGCCAATCCGGACAATACCAACACGGCCTATTTGACCAATCCGAATTATGCGAAGCTGGCGATCTATGCCCGGTCGGCCGCCATGTACAAATGCCCGGCGGATCAGAGCGCCTGGCTGGGGCACGCGGGTCTGCCGCGGGTGCGGAGCGTTTCCATGAACCAGGCGGTCGGGCCGAATGTTTACGGCAATGACGGGGCGCAGCAGTCCACGGGAAATCTTCGCGGTCATTACCTGCCCAATCCGACCTACCTCGTCTATGTGAAGGAAAACCAGATGAACAACCCGGGGGCGGCCAATCTGTGGGTGATGATTGACGAGCATCCGGATTTCATCAACGACGCGGCGTTTGCGGTGACGATGGTATCCCAAGGGTGGATTGATTATCCGGCGACTTATCATAACGGAGCCTCGGGCATCTCATTCGCCGACGGGCATTCGGAAATTCACAAATGGCTCCAGCCCGGGAAAATCGCGCCCGTCCTGTACCAGACACAAAACGGCTTCGCCGGCAACACGGCTCCCAATGCGGACGTGGTGTGGTTGCAACAACGGACCTCGGCCCTGAGATAAGGAGCGGACCGTCACATGGTTTTTGGCATCTGGCCGGACCGGTTCCCGCAGGGAATGGTCCGGTGCAGGGAGAAAATTTTTACCTCATGAACCGCAGAGATTTTATACGCAGTGCAACCGTCGCTGCCGCCGGCGTCCTCCTTGGAAACCCGGGCCGGGCGGCGGGTGCGGGGTTTTCCGTTGTCCGTCGGCCGGCCGGGCAACGGAAATTCAGCAGCGCCGCGGTGGAAAAAACAATTCGGCGTGTGCAGGGCTCGCTGGACAACCGCGAGCTGGGCTGGATGTTTGAGAACTGCTTTCCGAACACGCTGGATACGACGGTGAATTTCGCGCTGTTGAACGGGCAGCCGGATACGTATGTCATCACCGGGGACATTGATGCCATGTGGCTGCGGGACAGTTCGGCGCAAGTCTGGCCGTACCTGCCCTTGATGGCCGAGGATCCGGCGTTGCAACAGCTCATTGCCGGGGTGATCAATCGCCAGACCCGCTGCATCCTGAAGGATTCGTACGCGAATGCGTTTTATCGAGACGAGCATCAAATAAGCCAGTGGCAGGGCGACCGGACGGAGATGAAACCGGGGGTGCATGAGCGCAAATGGGAGATTGATTCCCTGTGCTTTCCGGTCCGACTGGCTTACGGGTACTGGAAAACGACGGGTGACAGCACGCCTTTCAATCCGGCCTGGCAGCAGGCGGTGCGGCGGATATTGGAGACTTTTCGCGAGCAGCAGCGCAAGCACGGTCCGGGGCCGTACCGGTTTCAACGCAACACGGAAGTTGCCACGGACACTCTGGCGGGCGGCGGCTATGGCCGGCCGGCCCGACCGGTGGGGCTGATATGCTCGATGTTCCGGCCGAGCGATGATGCGACGGTTTTTCCGTATCTGGTGCCGTCCAATTTTTTTGCGGTGGCCAGCCTGCGGCAGGCGGCGGAGATGGTGGAGCAGATTCAGCGGGACACCGATTTGGCGGCCCAATGCCGGGGCCTGGCCGACGAGGTGGAGCGGGCGCTCCAGCGGTATGCGGTGGTGACGCATGAAAAATTCGGTCGCATCTATGCCTATGAAGTGGATGCCTTCGGCAACGCCTATTGCATTGATGACGGGAATGTGCCCAGTCTGCTTTCGCTGCCGTATCTTTCGGCGGTGAAGCCGGATGACGAAATCTATCTGAATACGCGGCGGTTTGTGCTGTCGGACAACGACCCGTATTACTGCCAGGGGCGGGCGGCCAGCGGGCCGGGCGGGCCACATGCCGGGATCGGCATGATTTGGCCGCTGGGGTTGACGGTGCAGGGACTGACGAGCAACGACGACGATGAAATCCGGCGTTGTCTCGACACCTTGCGGCGGACACATGCGGGCACGGGCTTTATGCATGAGGCCTTTGACCAGGATGATCCCAACCGGTTTACCCGGCCCTGGTTTGCCTGGGCGAACACGATGTTTGGCGAATTTATTCTCAAAGTATTGGCGGAACGTCCCCGGCTTTTAACCTAGCCGTCTCAAGTTATTTATTTAAACAAACCTCAAACGCTGAACTGCAAGCTTATCACCTGATATTAAAATGAAACATCTGATCATCACCTTGCTGACACTGGCAGCTTGTCTGGGACCGCAAGCCCGGGCGGCCGATACCGTCGGCGATAACCCTTACCTGAATGAAACCCCGGCGCAGCATGACGCCCGGATGAAATGGTTCCGCGAGGCGCGGTTTGGCATGTTTATCCATTGGGGACTGTATTCGCAGGCGGCGGGCAAATGGGATGGCAAAGCGACGAGCGGCGCGGGCGAATGGATGATGAATGATATGCAGATTCCGGATTCGCAATACGCGAAGCTGGTGCCGCAGTTCAATCCGGTGAAATTCGACGCGCGCGCCTGGGTGCAACTGGCCAAAAGCGCGGGGATGAAGTACATCGTGATCACGACGAAGCACCATGAAGGGTTTGCCATGTATCCCTCCGCGCTTACGGATTGGTGCCTGAAGTCCACGCCCTTCCAGCGCGATCCGCTGAAGGAGCTGTCGGTGGCCTGCCAGGAGGCGGGGATCAAGCTGTGTTTTTACCATTCGATCATGGACTGGCATCATCCGGACTATCTGCCGCACAAGCCGTGGAACGACCAGGCGAATGCGAATCCCGATTTCGAGCGGTATGTAACATTCATGAAAGGCCAGCTCAAGGAGTTGCTGACCAATTACGGTCCGATCGGGCTGCTGTGGTTCGACGGCAACTGGGAGAACTCATGGAACTATGAGCGCGGGGCGGACCTGTATAAGTACATTCGCGGCATCCAGCCGGATTTGATTGTGAACAATCGCGTGGGACAGGACCGCAACGGCATC
The DNA here is from genome assembly GCA_903872345.1 of uncultured Verrucomicrobia subdivision 3 bacterium. Lineage (GTDB taxonomy): Bacteria > Verrucomicrobiota > Verrucomicrobiia > Limisphaerales > UBA11358 > UBA11358. The sequence continues at coordinate 19,657 of CAIQKM010000157.1, forward strand.
GCGGGCACGACGTCCGGCCAGGAACGGGTGGGCGATTACGGGACGCCGGAGCAGACCATTCCGGCGAACGGTTTCGGTCCGGGAGTGGATTGGGAAACATGCATGACGATGAATGACACGTGGGGGTTCAAGACCGATGACCAGAATTGGAAGTCCACGCAGACACTGATTCACAACTTGGTGGACATTGCGTCCAAGGGCGGCAATTACCTGCTGAACGTGGGACCGACGGGCGAGGGTTTGATTCCCGATGCGTCCATCGAACGGCTCAAGGAAATCGGCCGCTGGATGGAAGTGAATGGCGAGGCGATTCACGCGACGACGGCGAGCCCGTTTGACCGGCAACTGCCGTGGGGCCGTTGCACGAGAAAAGTTGAGGGCGACAGCACCACGCTCTATTTGCATGTGTTTGACTGGCCGGCGGACGGAAAACTGTTTGTGCCCGGGCTGATGAGCGCGGCGCAATCGGCCGGTCTGCTGGCCGACGCCAATGCGACGTTGAAGACGGAGACCGGCGAGCGCGGGACGACCGTATATCTCCCGCCGACCGCGCCGGACGGCATTTCCTCCACGGTGGTGCTGAAGTTCGCGGGCACGCCGGAAATTGTGGCGGTGCCGATTTTCCAGCAGGACGACGGTTCGGTGGTGTTGCCCGCCCGCGAAGCCCGCCTGCATGGCGCCACGATTCAATATGAAACCACCGGCGGGCGCGACAACATTGGTTACTGGCTCAATCCGGCGGACTGGGCGGACTGGGACCTGGCGGTGAAGCAGCCGGGCAAATTCACCGTCACGGCGCAAATCGCCGCGCCGGCACTCACCTCCTTTGAACTGTCGGTGGCGGGGCAGACGTTGCGTTGCGGCGCACCGGTGACGGCGAATTATGATGCGTTCGAAACGGTCGCGCTGGGAAACGTGGAGATTTCGGCGGCGGGCAAGGTAACGTTGTCATTGCATGCGCTAAAGGGCGGCTGGCAGCCGATGAATGTAAAGTCGGTGGGGTTAAAACCCGTCACGGCGAATCCCTGATCTCGCATGCGTTCTCATAACTGGCCGGCGGTCGGAGCGGTCATCTTGATGTTGCTGATCCCGGTCGGTCGGGCGGATGTTGTGTTGCCCGGCGTCATTGGCGACCACATGGTTTTGCAACAGGGGCGCAAAGCGGTCATCTGGGGCAAGGCGTCGCCGGGTGAAGCCATCCGGGTGCGCGGCGACTGGCAGACCAAGGCGGTGGCCACTGTGGCGGGCGCCGATGGCCGGTGGCAGGTGAAACTGCCGGTGCCGGCCCCCGGCGGACCGCATACGATCAGCATCGCCGGGCGGAATGAAAGGGTGCTGCACGATGTGCTGGTGGGGGAGGTGTGGATTTGTTCCGGCCAATCGAACATGCAGATGCCGGTCGGCGATTATGGCGGCGGGTATAGCGGTGTGGATCACTGGCAACAGGAGTTGCAAAACGCGGATTTCCCCAACGTCCGTCTGTTTAACGTGCCAACCAGCTATGCCCGCACGCCTCAATTTGACGTCAACGCCAGTTGGAGCCCGTGCAACGCGGATACGGTCAAGGGATTTAGCGCGGCCGGATTTTTCTTCGGACGCGAGTTGCATAAACGACTGAATGTGCCCATTGGCCTGATTTGCGCCGCCGTGGGCGGCACGCCGGCGGAGGCGTGGACCAGCAAGGACACCTTGGCGACCCTGCCGGATTTTGCGCCGGACCTGAAATACCTGGCCGCTGACGCCGACCAGATCAAGGCGCTGGCCGAAGAGCGGGCGATGATCCTGTCCCGCTGGGCCGCCGAGGCGGAGACGGCGGATGGCGGTCCGGCCGGAGCCGCGCCGGGACGGGAGGATGCGGATTGGGGCAGCCTGCCAAATCCGGGAGATTGGACGGGGGAACTCAACAACTATGCCGGCTATGTCTGGTTGCGAAAAGCCTTTGATTTGCCGCCGAACTGGACGGGCCGGGATCTGACGCTGGAATTGCGTTCGGTGGATGACATGGATTTCACCTATGTAAACGGCGTCAAGGTGGGGCAAACCGTGGGCGACAACACTTGGAATCTGCCGCGTGTTTACAAAGTTTCGAAGACATTGCTGCGACCCGGAAAGAATGTGATTGCGGTACGCGTGCTGAACACGGGCGGGGCCGGGGGTGTTGGCAGTCCGGCACAGATTCATCCGGAGGGTTCGACGGAGGCGATTTCGCTGGATCATGACTGGCAGTACCGGCGGGGGGCAAAATATGCCGAGTTGCCGCCGCTGCTGCTGCCACATGAGTTTAATGTGGATTCCCCCACGGGCCTGTTTAATGCCATGCTGGCCCCGCTGATTCCGTTCGGCATTCGGGGCGCCCTTTGGTATCAGGGCGAGGCGAATGTGGGACGCGGCGAGCAGTACACCCGCCTGTTTCCGGCCATGATCACGGACTGGCGGCGGCACTGGCAGGAGGGTGATTTTCCGTTTTATTACACCCAGATCGCGCCTTTCCATTATGGCGATCCCAATCAGGCGGGCCAGGCGGCGGCACTTCGCGAGGCGCAGCGACTCTCACTGAAAACGCCCGGCACGGGCATGGCGGTGATTATGGACAGCGACAGCAATAATTTGCATCCCAAGGATAAACAGAAGGTCGGACACCGGCTGGCGCTGTGGGCGCGGGCGAAGACTTATGGCGAAAAGGGGCTGGTTTATACCGGCCCGATTTACAAAAAGATGAAAATCCAGGGTCGCTCGGTGCGGCTGTATTTCGACGGCGTTGGCAGCGGGCTGACGGACGGTGGCCAACCGCTGGAGCATTTTGAAATCGCGGGGGCGGACCGGCAGTTTGTGCCGGCGCAGGCGGTGATTGAGGGGAATACCATCTTGGTTGCCAGTGCGGCGGTGAGCCGGCCGGTGGCGGTGCGTTACGCCTGGGGGGATGCGGATGAATCCTCGTTTGGCAACCGGGAAGGATTGCCGGCCTCGTCGTTTCGCACGGATGCGGCGGAATTTTTAACTCAAAGCAGATGATTGTATGAATCCATTGTTGAATGACACAGGCAGGGCATTTTTTAAATTGCTTCGACCGCAAGTCTTCGGACTGGCCGCCGGACTGGTCAGCATGGCGGCCATGGCCGCTCTGGAGCCGGTGGATGAGGCTTTGCCGCTGGTGGGAACCGGCGGACACGGGCATACGTACCCCGGGGCAACGGTGCCGTTCGGCATGGTGCAATTGAGTCCCGACACGCGGACGGACGGGTGGGATGCCTGCTCGGGGTATCATTATTCGGATGCGACCATCATGGGATTCAGTCACACGCATCTTTCGGGCACGGGCTGCGCGGATCTGGCGGACATTCTGGTGATGCCGGTCACGGGCAAGCTGGCGGAGGGCGGGGATGCGCCGTTGAATTGCGAGGCGTACAAGTCCGGCTTCTCGCATGACAACGAACGGGCGGAACCGGGATTTTACCGGGTGCGGCTGGACAAATACGGGGTGCTGGCGGAACTGACGGCGACGGCCCGTGCGGGGATGCATCGCTACACGTTTCCAACCGCCGATGACAGCCATGTGCTGGTGGATCTCGTGCACGGGGTGGGCAACCAGCCGGTGACGGCGGCGCTGAACATTGAGAGTAGCACGATGATTAGCGGACACCGCTGCGGCATCGGCTGGGCATGGAACCGGGAGGTATATTTTGTGATTGAAGCATCCCAGCCGTTTACGGGTTCGGGGCTGGAATTGAACGGCAAAATGCTGCCGGCCAGCCAGACTGCGGCGGAGGGCAAAAGCGTCCGGGCGCATCTGGATTTCAAAACCCGGGCGGAGCAGCCGGTCATCCTGCGGGCCGGGCTTTCGCCGACGAGTGTCGCGGAGGCGAAGAAAAACCTGGCGGCGGAAATTTCGGGCTGGGACTTTGACGCGGTCCGCGCGGCGGCGCGCAACGACTGGAACGGCCAGCTCGGGCGCATCCGCATCGAATCTTCGAATCCGGCGACTCGCCAGACGTTTTACTCGGCGCTGTATCACGTGATGACGGCGCCGACACTGTACAGTGATGCGGACGGTTCGTATCGCGGGCCGGACCGGAAGGATTATCCGGGCGCGGGATTTCAAAACTATTCCACGATGTCGCTCTGGGACACGTTCCGGGCGGAGCATCCGCTGCTGACGGTGATCGAGCCGGAGCGCGTGAATGATTTCGTCCAAAGCATGCTGGCTTTTTACCAGCATTCACCCGATCACGCGCTGCCAATGTGGCCGCTGGCGAACACGGAGACCTGGTGCATGATCGGCTATCATGCCGTGCCGGTGATCTGGGATGCGTATGCGAAGGGGTTTCGCGGGTTTGATGCCGCCTTGGCGTTGCAGGCGATGCGGGACACGGCGATGTCCGGCCGGACGCACCAGGACGAATACCAGCGGCTGGGCTACGTTCCCTTCAAGGAACCGGGCAAGGGGAATGAAGCGGCCTCCCGTACCCTGGAATTTTCCTTTGACGACTGGTGCATCGGGCAAATGGCGGCGGCGCTGGGCCGCACGAACGACGCGGCTCTCTTTGCGAGCCGGGCGCAAAACTTCCGGAACGTCTTTGATCCGCAGGCGGGGTTCTTCCGGGGCCGGAGCGAGGCGGGCACGTTCAATCCGGCGTTCAATCCCAAGGCGATTTCGTTTGATGATTTTACGGAAGCCAATGCGTGGCAATATGCGTTCGCCGTGTTTCATGATGTTCCAGGCATGATTGAACTTTATGGCGGACGGGAGCGTTTTGTCGCCAAGCTGGACGAGCTGTTTAACCAGGACTCGGACATGGCGAATCCGATCAGTGATGTGACGGGGATTGTGGGCCAGTACGCGCATGGCAACGAGCCGTGCCATCACGTGGCGTACCTGTACGCCCTGGCGGGGGCGCAATACAAGACCGCGCGGCGGGTGCGGGACATCATGCTCACGCAATATGACAACACGCCGGAAGGGATATGCGGCAATGACGATTGCGGCCAGATGTCGGCGTGGTATGTGTGGAGCGCGGTCGGGCTGTATCCGCTGAATCCGGCCAATGGGATTTATGTGATCGGCAGTCCGCTGGTGGAAAAGGCGACGGTGAAACTCGATTCCAAGTTTTATCCGGGCGGCACGTTTACCGTTATTGCGCATAACGCCTCGAAACAGAATACCTACGTGCAGTCGGCGAAGTTGAACGGCCAGCCGTTGAACCGGCCGTGGATCACGCACGATGAAATGGTGCATGGCGGCACGTTGGAATTGGAGATGGATCTCCGCCCGAACCTGAACTGGGGAACGGGAGGTAATCCGTGAAGCCGGCGAATGGAGACGGCCAGCCGGTGGGTCCGGTGATTAACCGGCGCGATTTTCTTGCGCTGGGCGGAGCGGCGTTATCGTTGGCGGCCGCCGGCGGGTTGCCAGCGAAGGCCGAAGAAACGAAGCCGGTTTCGCCGGGGCAACCGGGCTGGAAGGAGCTGCCGGTGCGGGCGTTTTTGCTGTCGGCGCCGGAGACGAAGGATGTGGCGCTGGCGTGCCAATTTATCCGGGAGGCATTGCCCAAGGAAGGGGTGAACACACTGGTGCTGCGGATCGAGTACCGGTACCAGTTCAAGAGTCATCCGGAATTGGCGGACTTTGATGCGCTGTCCCGCGACGATCTCCGGCAGATCAGCGAAGCGTGCAAGGCGGGCGGCATCAAACTCATCCCATGCACGAATCTGTTTGCGCATCAGTCGGAGCAGGAGAAAATCCTGCCGCTGCTGGCGAAGTATCCGCAGTTTGACGAATCGCCCGAATACAATCCGCCGCATCCGTGGGTGAATGGCGGGGCGTTTGATTTTTACACCAAGAGCGTCTGTCCGCAGCATCCCGATCTTTACAAAGTGATACTGCCGCTGGTGGACGAGCTGATGGAAGCCTGCGAGGCGGATGCGTTTCACGCGGGCTTTGACGAGGTGTGGGTCATTGGCCATCCGCAATGTCCGCGTTGCGGCGGGAAGGATCCGGCGGAACTGTTTGCCCGGCACGCGACGCGGTTGCGGGATCATCTGGCCGAAAAGAACGGCCGGCTGTGGATCTGGAGCGACCGGCTGCTGGATGGCAAAACGAGCAACCTGCTGGCGTGGCAGGCCAGCATGAACAACACGTGGCGCGCGATTGATTTGATTCCGCAGGACATCCTCATTTGCGACTGGAAGTACGAGGACGCGCCGCCGACGCCGGCGTATTTTGCCATCAAGGGTTTTGACGTGCTGGCCTCGCCCTGCGACAAGGCGGACGTGGCTTTGGCCCAGCTCGAAATGGTTTACCTGATCCGGCAAAACGGCGGCCGGGCGGACTTTTCCAAAACCCTGGCGGCGCGCATGCAGGGCATGTTTGCCACCTCGTGGCTGGATGCGGGCAAATTCATCCGGGCGTATTACGGGACAGAGGAGAACGAAGGGACGAAGAACGCCGGCGCTTTCAAGGCGTTGTTTGCGGAAATCCGGCGGAATCGTCCGGGGAAAAGCGCCGGAGCCTGAGCGGTCCCGGTGCGCCGGTCATTTGCGGCCGAGGTATTTCAACGTGGCCTCGGTGCGGGACTGGACGTGGAGTTTTTCGTAGATGATGCGCTGGTGATGTTTCACCGTGTTGAGGGCGATGCCGAGCTGATCGGCGATTTCCTTGTAGAGATAGCCGCGGGCGAGCAGGGCGAGAATCTCCTGTTCGCGCTGGGTGAGCATGGCGGTTTCGGACCGGGGCTCCTTGATTTCGTGAAAATAGGCGACGACCTTGCGGGCGATTTGCATGGACATGGGCGCGCCGCCGGAATGGACTTCGTGAATCGCCTGGATCAGTTCTTCCGCCGGCATTTCTTTGAGCAAATAGCCGTTGGCGCCGGCGCGCAGGCAGTTGAAGATGAGGTCGGATTCCTGGTAGGTGGTGAGAATCAGGACGCGCAGTTCGGGAATGACGGCCTTGAGTTTGGCGACACATTCAAAACCGCTCATGCCGGGGAGTTTGATGTCCACGACGACGACGTCGGGCGACTGGCCGGGAACAATTCCCTGCACGGCCGCCTCGCCGGAGGCGTAGGCGTGGAGCAGGCGCAGGCGCGGTTCGCTGTTCAGCAGGGCGACGAGGCTTTGGCGCGTGCCGAGATTGTCTTCGACGATGGAGACGGAGATGGGCATCGGCCTAATGCTGTCCGCCGGCAAAATGGCAGGCAAGCAAATTGCGGGCGGAGCGGGCGGATTCATGAATTTCCGGGTTTGGCGAGGATCAAGGTCACACGGGTGCCGGCGCCGGCCCGGCTTTCAATGGCGGACTGGCCGCCGATTTCAGCGAGGCGCTGTTTCATGTTGGGCAGGCCGTCGGCAAATTCGCGGTCGGGCGGGGAGTCAAAGCCGTGGCCGTTGTCTTCGATGACAATGGTCAGGAGCCGGTCGGTGGCGGTGATGCGCAGCCAGACTTCGTTGGCCTCCGCATGGACGATGACGTTGTTCAGCGCCTCTTTCACGGCGAGAAACAGGTTGTGCCGCACTTCGGGGGAGACCGCCCAGGCGACCGGGTGGTCCGGCAGATCCACGCGGCAGCGGATGTCGGCCCGGGCCAGAAATTCGATGGCGAACTGGCCGAGGTAATCAATCAGGTGCGGGAGCGTGTCGTTGCGCGGGTTGACGGCCCAGACGATTTCATCCAGCGACTTGATGATCTGCCGGGTGGCGGCGAGACCTTCCTGGCCCAAGCGGGTCACGGCGTCGGGTTGCGTACGCTGGCGCTGGGCCAGCTCAAAGAGCAGTTTGATCTGGGTGAGGCTGCCGCCGAGGTCATCGTGAATGTCCTTGGCGATGCGCGCGCGCTCTTTGTCCAACGCCGCCTGCTGCTCAAGCGTGTGCAACCGGGAATGGAGACGACGGAAGGAAACGTATCGCACGATGGCAATGACACCGCCGGTGAAGAGGATGAGCATGGCGGTTCGGAACCACCACGACTGCCAAAAGAACGGGGCGACGGCCAGTTCGAGGGCATGGGCTTCGCTCCATGGTCCGTCCCCGGTCCGGGCCCTGGCCTGGAAGGAGTAGATTCCGGGGGGAAGCCGCGAATAATTGGCCGTGCGTTGCGGCGCGGCGTCCACCCAGTTGTCATCAAAGCCGGCGAGCCGGTATTGGCAATGGATGTTTCCGGGCGTGCCGAAACTGAGCGTGGCAAATTCAAATTGGATCCGGTGATGGCCGGGGGGCAAGGCCAGGGTGGCCGGCGGGCGGGAGAGGTCAACGGATTCCGGCACGGGGACAATGCCGCCATAGGAGCCGAGGATTTGGTCATCCACCATGACCTGTTTCAACAGCACGGGGGGCGGTTGCAGGGATTCGCGCAGGTTGCGGAGGTTGACGACGACGAGAGCGGTGCGGGTGGGAAACCAGAGCCGGTCATCATGACTGCGCAGCACATTGGGCGATACGCCGAAGTTGGCCTGCAAACTGGGCAGGGCGTCGCCTTCGCCATACTTGATGGAAAGGACCCGTCCGGCGCGGCCATCGGCGACGTCATCCAATTCCTCCTGCCGCACCTTGAAGAGGCCGCGATCCGAGCCGAACCAGAGCCAGCCGTAGTGGTCAGGAATAATTTCGGACAGGTAGCCGTTATACAAACCCTGCGCGGTGGTGAGGCGGGAGAAGTGTCCGTTTTTGAGCCGGCCGAGACCCCAACTTGCGTAGCCGATCCAGAGGCTGCCATCGGGGGTGGCGGCGAGGCAGCGGATGGAGGCGTTCAGGTGGGTGAGGCTGGCGGTTTCATCGGTGAGGCCGCCGTTATGAATCCGGAATAGCAGGCCTTTGGAGGTGCCGATCCAGATGTCGTTCGCGGCGTCCGCCGTGAAGGCCCGGGCGACGCCGGCTCCGGGCGGCAGGGGATAATTTTGGAATTGGCCGCCGTGAAGGCATTGCACCAGGTTGGGGTCTTCTTCGGCGATCCATAAATCGTTGCTGGCATCGGTCAGCAGACCGAGAACGACATGGCCGGGGAAGCCGTTGGTGCCGCGCCAGGTCGAATAGTTTCCGTCGCGCAGGCGGTGGAGCGCATGGCTTTGGGTGCCGATCCAGACGGTGCCATCGGCGCCGGCGGTCACGCAGCCGGCCCGCCCGCCCGGCCAGTTGGTTGCGGTTGATACCGGGTGCCAGCCATCGGCGGTCAGACAGGCCAGGACGCCATTCTGGGTCACGGCCCAAATGGCATGGGCGGCATCTTCACAGACGGATTGCACGGTGCCAAACGCCAGGCCGGTGGAATCATTTTCCAAGGTGAAGGCGCGGGGTTGGATGCGGTCCACGCCGCCTCCGCCGGTGCCGATCCACAGGCCGCCTTCGCGGTCCGACAGCAGGCTGGAGATGTAAGAATGTGACGTGTGGACGCTGGCAAAACCGGTGCCATTGAAGCGGTACAGGCCGCTGGCGGCCGTGCCTATCCAGACGGCACCGGCCTGGTCTTCGAGCATGGTTGTGGGGGATTCAAGCTGGCAGGTGCCGGCGGATTGCAGCCGGCCGGAGTCATCGCATTTGAGCAATTCCTGGCCGGTGCAAACCCAGACGCCGCCGCTGGCGGCTCCGGTCAGACGGGGGCTGTGGACGAGGGACTTGGCGAGGGTGAGGAAGTGGCCGTCTTGGAAGCGGCCGATTTGACCGTCCTTGGCAAACCAGATGCGGCCCTGGCGGTCCCGGGCGAGGGTGCCGTCAAACCGGACGGGCAGGCCATCCGCTTCGCGGAACCGGGTCACCTGACCTTGCCGGATGCGGCAGACCGCGCCGCCATGATACGCGAGCCAGATGGCGCCTTCGCCGTCCTCGACCATTTCCTGCACGATGTAATCCGGCAGCCCGTTGGTGAAAATTTCCGCCGGGCCGGTGGTGAGTCGGACGACGGGGCCGTGCACCATCGCCAGCCAGAGGCCGCCCCGGGAATCCTCCAGCAAAGTGCTGATCCGGGCGGTATAGCCGGAGTAATTGGGCAGCACGCTTTTGGAGGTGAACTCCTGGAAGTGGCTGCCGTCAAAACGCGCAACATGGCCGGCCGTGGCCACCCAAAGGTAGCCGTCGGCGGACTGGGCGATACTGGTGACGTTGTTATTGGGCAGGCCGTCATCAGACTGCCAGGAACGGACCAGCCAGTCGGAAGTGTCCAAGGCCGCCTGACCGCTGCCGGCCAGGAACAGGTACACGCCGGCCCAAAGCCAGGGGCGGAGCAACCTGATTGCCCGGCCCCGGGGGAGCCGCCTTGTTTGTTGCAGGTTGGCCATGGCTTCAGGGCACGGACGGACGCGGGGTGCTCGGCTGCGTAATGATATTGACGATGGCGGTCGCCAATCCATCCGCACTAGCCGTCAGGCTGACGGTTCCCGCCTGCTTATCCGCTTGTACAATCACCTGCGCCAGACCGTTGAACGCGCTGCGTTTCCAGCCGGCCGAGGCCGGGGTCGCCGGAAATTCCACGCTGACACCGCCGCAGAGGCCGCCGGAATCCGCCTTGCCGTTTACCAGCACGGCCACGGTGTTGACGCCCGCGTGAACAAAGGGCCGCACATTAAATGCGGGTGACGCGGCGGGATCGTGCGACTCCCCGGCGAGTTTGCCATTCACATATACCGAGCCGTCATCCTTGATGGCGCCGAAGCGGACGGTGATATTGGTGGCGGCCAGATCGGCGGCGGGAACGAACAGGTGGGCGCGAAAAATGCCCGATTCGCCGGCGGCAAGCATGCCGGAACCGCCCTGGACATCCACCTTGTCGAGCCGGGTTTCATTGAATTTTTCGGCCAGTTCCGGGTGGTCCGCCCGGGCGGAAACCGTTTTCATCCACCATTCGTTCATGGTCCCGCAGCGGAGCGCCGGTTGGGGGAAATAGACATCGGGTTCATGGCAGCTCGGGTCGCCGTTGCCAACGCCGATGATTTTTCCGGGGCCGCTCAAGGCGAAATGAACCAGATTGCCGGCGGTTGGCACGGTCCGGCCCTGGGCATCGGCGATGGCGACGGTGATGATGCTCAAGTCCTCGCCATCGGCATGAATGGTGGAGCGGTCGGGCAGGAGCCGGACGGTGGCGGGGGTGCCGGTGGTTTCGACCCGGGTTTCGGCCGTCAGCTTGCCATCAGTATAACCTTTGGCGCTCAAAACACCGGGCGCATATTTGACCGGCCACTGGAGATGCGAATTTCGCTTCATCGTCTGCCGGCCCAGGCTTTGGCCGTTGAGGAACAGTTCGACCTCCTGACAGTTGCTGTCGCACCACACATCAATGTTCCGGCCTTCCTGGCCGGGCCAGTTCCAGTGCGGCAGCAGGTGCAGCACGGGCCGGGCGGTCCACCAGGCCTGGTAGTAATAGAAATTATCCTTGGGAAAACCGCAAGTGTCCACGATGCCGAAATGGGAGTTGATGCAGGGCCAGGAATAGGGGGTGGGTTCGCCGCGATAGTCAAAACCGGTCCAGACAAAGCCGCCGCTCAGCCAGGGGCGTTCGGCAAAAAAGGTCCACCAGCCCTCGGCCTTCTGGGTGGCGCCGGGATTGTCATCGTAGGCGCTGACATAACCGTGTTCGGGGTCTTTGGCATAGATGCCGCGCGTGCCAACGGTGCTGGCCTGTTCGGTGCCGACACTCGGTTGCGCCGGGTGTTTGCGGTGGTAATCGTCGGTGCCGGGACCCAAGTGATAATTCCAGCCGCGCACATCCACGACGCCGTCAATGCCGGTGAAGACATCGCCCAGGGAGACGGCACTGGTCACGGTGCGCGTCGGGTCGAGCCGATGAATCTCGCGCTGCATGGTTTCGGCGATGCGGCCGGAGGCGGGCGAGGCTTGAACATGTTCCTCATTGGCGATGGACCACATGAAGACGCAGGCATGGTTGCGGTCCCGCCGGATCTGGCCGGCGAGCAGCGCCAGGTTTTCCTCGTCGCTCCCGAGGATGCGGTTTTCATCCATCACCAACATGCCCAGGCGGTCGCAGGCTTCAAGCAGTTCGGGGGTGGGGGCGTTGTGGGAGGTGCGGTAGGCGTTGCAGCCAAATTCCTTCAGCCGGGCGATGCGAAAATACTGCAAGGCGTCGGGCAGGGCCGCGCCAACGCCGGCATGATCCTGATGGTTGCAGGTGCCGTAGATGGGGTAGGGCTGGCCATTGAGGAAAAAACCTTTGTCGGCATCAAAGGCAAACGTGCGGATGCCGAATTCGGTTTCCTGACGGTCCACGACCCGGCCATCGGCCGTCACCGTGGTGACGAGTTTGTAGAGCTGGGGGGATTCCGGCGACCAGAGGACGGGGCGGGTGATGGCCGTGCTGGACTTGGCTTCTTCCTTGGAGAAAGGTTTGATGGTCACGTTTTGGCCGAAGCGGGCGACCGATTCGCCGGCGGGGTTGAAGATTTCCTGGGCGACGGTGGTGACCGTGTCGTTGGTCTGCCAATTGGCCACCTGGGTTTTGACCTCGACACTTGCCCGGTCACCGGGAACGTTGTTGGCAAACCTGGCCATGACAAAAATGCCGTCCGGAGCGATGGCGACGGGGGCGGTTTTTTCCAGCCAGGCATGGCGGTAGATGCCGGCGCCTTCGTAAAACCAGCCTTCAAATTTGGCGGCGTCCACGCGGACGGCGACGACGTTTTCGCCGCCGCAGTTGGCCACGTCGGTGATGTCGTAGCGGAAGCTGTCGTAGCCGCTTTCGTGGCGGCCAAGGCGGAAGCCGTTGACGAAGACGAGGCAGTCCCGGTACACGCCGTCAAACTCCAGCCAGAGGCGCCGGTCGGCGTCGGTTGGGGCGAGGGTAAAGGTGCGGCGATACCAGCCAATGCTGTTTTCCGGATAGTTTTTGCCCACGGGCTTGAAACCGTGGCTGCGGTCGGACTTGGCGTCGAAAGGCAGTTCCACCACCCAGTCGTGGGGCAGATTTACCGGGCGCAGGGCGGCGTCGCAGAAGGTGGCATCGGCCGGCCCGGTGCTGATCCCGGCTTTCATGAGGTTTTCGGCGGTGCCCCAATCATCCCCCAAATAGAATTTCCAGCCTTGATCGAGGAGCAGCTTTTCGCGGGGCGGTTCCGCCGCCGCCATGGTCAGGGTCGTGGCGAGGATGACACTGGCGGCGAGCACCAGGGATTTGCGCCCCCAAAAGGCGGACAGGACGGTGGAGGAATGCCGGCAGGTAAACATATAAGTGGATTTGCGTCAGTTTAGAAAGTTGGCGGTTGCTGGCCAGTATAATCAAACGCGGAGAAAGCGCGCCTGCCCGAACGGGCGATTGTCAGTCCGGGTGCGGGATATATGATGAGTTCAAATCTCCACCCCAACCGGTCAGCGCGCAAAAGCCATTGGCTGCAATGATCCGGCGCCGGGTGGAACTGTCGCATACGAATGTTTCTATGAATATCCGCCGCCATAATAATACCAAGGTTTCCGGGTTCACCCTCATCGAATTGCTGGTGGTGATCGCCATCATCGCGATCCTGGCCGCCATGCTGCTGCCCGCCCTGGCCTCGGCCAAGCGCAAGGCGACCATTACGACCTGCCTGAACAATCAGAAACAGCTCAGCCTGTCCTGGCGAATGTATGCGGACGACAATAACGACGGCCTCGTGGGGGCCAACTGCGAGGCGGGCACGGACTGGCGCATTTCCCCGGCGGGCAACGGTTTTTTGATGCCGACGATTCCGGCGGGAATACCCACGCCGTCGTCGTCCCGGCTCAATCAATATCTGGATGAGCAGGGTTTTCGCCAGGGCGGCTTATTCCGGTATTGCAACAATCCGGATCTGTTGCATTGCCCGGCGGACAACCGTTACCAGACCGGCAACTTTGCCTTCGACAGCTATTCGATGGTCAACGGCCTGAATGGATCGGCGACGGCGAATACTTTTCCGCAGCCAACCCTGACCAAGGAGACGGCGATTCGCAGCCCGAGCGGCAAATTCATCTGGGTGGAAGAGAATGATCCGCGCCAGCAATCCGCCGGCTCCTATACGGTGTACGAAAACCAGAATTCCTGGACGCTGGGGATCACCGGCAGCACGTATCCGGGTAACTGGTCGAGCCTGACCTGGTATGACGGGCCGGCGGCGTATCATCAGACCAGCGCGACCTTCAGCTTTGTGGACGGGCACGCGGAAAACCACCGGTGGCTGGACGCGGGCACCATCAAACTGGGCAACTCCATCAACAAACCGTCGGATTGCCAGAATACGGGGGTGACGAGCGGCTCGTTTGCGACGAGTCCGCATGATTTGCCCTGGGTGGCGGACGGCTATGCTTTCCCGGCTTTTGGCAACAATCCCGGAAACAATAATTAACCGGAAAGCGGGAAAAATTATGACCGGCCGCAGCCACCCGCTGCGGCCGTTTCTTTTGCGGGCGGTGATATTAAACCGGAACCGCCCGGGGCAACCACCGATGGAGGAAGCGCCCCCAATCTTGTTTCGCTTGTACGGAATTAAGGTGGCGGCGATGCGGGTTGCCGCCCGAACGGGCGATTGTTGGAAACCGTCAAACCAGTCAGGATGGGTTATCCCAAAGAATATGACTGTCCCCATATTGCCAGCGTCATTGGCGTGGAAGCAGACGCTTTTCATGAGTGATGACGGTGTGTCAGGCGGCGGGCGGGCAATCGATCTTTGCACAAATCCCCAACAACCCAACGTCGAGATCCTATGAGTAATGTCATGATAAAATCCCCAACCTGGGCGGTGCTGGCCGCCGGTCTGCTGGCTGCCCACCTGGCTTCGGCCCAGACGGAGAGCTGGAATGGCAGCGTCAATCAAAACTGGTCCACGGCCGGCAACTGGTCGGCGGTCGCGGTGCCCGGTTCGGCCACGAACGTGCTGTTCACCAACAGCGTGGGCTCGGCGGCGGCGGCCGGCGCCATTGACAACATCGTCAACAGCGGCTTTGGCGGCACCATCGGGGCTTTGCAATATGCGAACACCAATACGAGCAACGGCGCCGGCTTCTATCACACCACGCAAATCGGCGCCGGCCAGACGCTGACGCTGACGGGCGGGCTGATAGCCGGCTCCCTGACGGACCTGGGCGGGAATGCGGTGGTCAACGCGGCCATTACCGGGGCCGGGGGCAAGCTGGTGATGAGCAACACCAGCAGCAATCTGGTGGCGAACCAGGGCAGTGGCACCAGCGGCGCCCATACCGGGATATTAAATCTGACGAATCTGGACGTATTCACCGCCACCATTGGCCGGATCATCGTTGGCAACGCCTCCCTCGGGGTGGCGCGCGCCGAAGGGGCACTGTATCTGGCGAAGACGAACTTCATCACGCTGTCCGGCTCCGCCCCGCAAATCTATGCGGGTTACAACAACGGCAATAACAATGGCAACAATACGTTCAGCTATATTTTTCTGGGCCAGTCAAATGTCCTTGCGGTCAACTCCATCACGATTGGCGCGGACAAGAACGCGGCGGTGATGGCGTTTAATCCGGCGATTACCAACGGCAACCCGGTGGCCGTGTTCCGCGGCGGCGGCGGCGGCACGAGCCGGGTGTCGTCCTGGACTCTGGGCAACAACTCGGCGCAGACCAGCACCGGCAGCACGAGCGTGGGGACGAATGATTTTTCGAACGGCTACCTGGATGCCATGGTGGATTCGATGATTCTCGGGGAAAGCGAATCCGGCGCGAGCTCCGGTTCCGGGAGCGGCACGGGCATCTTCACCTTCACGGCCGGGACCAATAATGTGAACACCCTTTACGTGGGCTATCGGGTCGCCACCGGCGGCAACTGCGCGGGCATCGGCGCCATGAATGTGAACGGCACGGGCACGCTGATTGCGAACAATGCCATCTGCCTTTCATATTGGAATGGCGGCTCGGCCAACGCCTATGCCACCGGCAACTTGAACATCAATGGCGGCACGGTGCTGGCCAATACGATTACGAACGGGGTCACGGTGAGCGGAGCCAACAACACGGCCAACATCACCATCAATGGCGGCACGCTGGGCCTCACGAGCATTCTGGGCACGGCGGGCACGCTGGCGTCGCCCCTGTTGAATTTCAGCGCGGCCAATGCGGCCCTGCAATTGCAGGTGTCCGGAATCCAGACGAACATCGAGGCGGTGACGTTTAGTCCGTCCGGCCTGACCAATCTAATCAATATCAGCTATCTGCCGCCCATCACCAGTTATCCGGTCACTTATCCGCTGATCGGCTTTCAAAACCTGGGGGGGACGCTCAATGTGGGGGTCAGCAACCTGCCGGCGGCGACGCCGGCGTATCAGGGGTATGTAACAAATGACGCCAACACGGTTTACCTGGTGCTGACCAGCGGGCCGACGCTCGGTTCGCAGGTGGACAAATGGACCGGCGCGGCGGGCGGCAACTGGGATGCGGTGACGGTCAACTGGAGCGCCTCCGGTTCGCCGGTGACCTATGCGAACGGCGCGCCGGTGCAGTTTGACGACACCGCCACGGGCGCCACGAACATCAATCTCACCACCACCCTGCTGCCGGCCAGCATCACGGCCAGCAACAGCGTGCTGCCTTATATCCTGACCGGCACCGGCAAGATTTCCGGCGGCGCGGGCCTGACGAAGTATGGCAGTGGCACGCTGACGGTGGCGAACGCCGGGAACAATGATTTTGTCGGGAACATCACCATCAATGCCGGCGCAATCCAGTTTGGCAATGGCAGCACCAACGGGAATTTGCCGGTGACGGGAACGATCACCGACAACGGGAACCTGATTTTCAACCACAGTAATAATACGCTCGTGCCTAACACTGTTACCGGCGGCGGCACGCTGACGCAAAATGGCAATGACGTGGTGACGCTCACGGCCTCCAACAGTTTTAACGGCCTGGCGGTGGTGAACACGGGGATGCTGCTGGTGAACGGGGTGCTGTCGGGCGCGCTGACGAATGCGGCGGGCGCAACGGTCGGCGGCAATGGCACCAACGCGGGGGCGGCCAGCATCAGTGGCGTCATCCAGCCAAGCGCCGCCAGCGGCATGCCGGCGACATTCACGCTGGGCGGACTCGATCTGCTGGCCGGGGCGACCCCCCGGTTCATCCTGAATGGCACGGATAGCACGATGGGCAACGGAGTTAATGACCTGCTGCAGGTCAATGGGGATCTGGCGGCCAACAATAACGCGGTGGCGCTCAACTTCATCGGCACCCCGCAGACAGGCGTGCCTTACACGCTAATCAATTACACCGGCAACCTGACCGGCAGTTTCGCAACGGCGGCGACGGGCACGCATTTCACAACGGCGGTGGACCAATCAACGCCCAATGAGATCAATGTGACCCTGAGCGGTTCGGGCGCAAACTTGAAATGGGATTCCAGCGTCAGCGCCACCTGGGATACCGGCATCAGCAGCAACTGGCTGAACGGCAGTTCGCCCGATGTGTTTTATGCCGGGGACAACGTGCTGTTGGACGACACCGCCGGGGTGGTGACGAATATTACCATTGGGTCCGGCGTGGTGGTTTATCCAAATGTCATTACCGTGAGTTCGGCGGTCAATGATTTCAGCATAGGCGGCGGCCAGATCGGCGGGGCGGCCAGCATTCAGAAGAGCGGGGCCAGCGTCCTGGCACTGAACTCGGCGAACACGTTTACCGGGGGCGCCAATGTCACGGGAGGCACAGTGAGACTCGGCGCAAATGGCGCTTTGGGTACGGGACTGAGCTACTTTACCAACGGAGCGACGCTGGATTTGAACCTGCATTCCGCCAGCGGTTCCGTGGTGGTTTCCGGCGCGGGCGTGGGCGGTCAGGGCGTGATTATTAACAGCGCGGCGAGCGCCAATGGCGACCAGAATGCCTTCGGCAGCGGGGTGACGGTTTATTTGCAGGCGGATGCAAAATTTGGTTCGGTGAACCGCTGGGACATCCGCAACGGCAGTCTGGCAAGCAATGACGGCAATCCCTGGAACCTGACGGTGGCGGGGACAAACATGATCGCGCTGGTGAATGCCACGGTGGATGATCGCTTGGGGAATATTGACATTCAGAGCGGCACTTTTGCCATCCAGACGTCAACCCTGACGGATAGCTCATCCTGGGCGGGCAATGCCAACCACGTCATTACCGTGGAAACCAACGCCACGTTGGAGGTGGATTTCACCGGGTTTGTGGCCTTGGGGCAGACGCTGGTGTTCAATGACGGCTCGACCTTGCAAAATGACGGTTCCGCGTGCGTGCTGAACGGGCCGGTGACGTTGGCGGGCGGGAATGTGAATGTTTTCAACACGGCGGCCACGACGGTCGAGCTGGATGGCGTGATCAGCGGTCCGGGTGGTTTCACCAAGAACAGCGCGGCTTCCATGACCTTGACGGCGGCGGACACGTACACGGGCGGCACTGCGGTCAATGCGGGCACGCTGTTTCTGACGGGTTCCGGGGCGATCACAGGCAGCACCAACATCACCATTGCCGCCGGGGCGACGGTGGATGTTTCGGCGCTGGCCACCCCGGCGATGACGCTGGGCGCGGGCCAGACTTTGCGCGGCAACGGGCTGTTGAACGGCAGCCTGGTCGTGGGGACGGGAGCAACGGTTGCGCCCGGCACCAATGCCGGTTCCATCGGTCTGCTCACGGTCACAAACAGTGTGACGCTGGGCGGCACAACCGTGATGAAGCTCAGTCATTTGCCCCTGACCAATGACGTGATCAGCGCGGCCAGCGTCACTTTCGGTGGCACGTTGAATCTGGTGGGCCTGACCGCCTTGCAGGCGGGTGACAGCTTCCAACTGTTCCCGGCGGGCGCCAGTTATTCGGGCGCGTTTGCCGCGATCGTTCCGGCCACGCCCGGTGCCGGCCTGCTCTGGAACACGAACAGTCTGGCCACCGGGATGTTGAGCGTGGTCAGCGGCGTGGTGCCGCAGCCGCACATCACCGGCATCAGCCTGACGGGCACCAGCCTGGTCATTAATGGCACCAACGGGCTGGCGGGTGAATCCTACAATGTATTGACGACCACCAACCTGGCGCTGCCACTGGCAAACTGGACGGTGCTGCCGACCAACACGTTTACCGCCGGGAACTTCAGTCTTACCAACACGGTGAATCCCGGCGCGGCGCAAAGTTTCTACATTCTGCGCGTACCGTAAGCGAAGTTCGCGTGGCCGGTCATGGATGCAGTCCATGGCCGGCGGTCTTGCCTGTCTGCTTTTTGTTTAAATACCGGTCGCGGTTCCCTGCTCCCAACGGGCGGGGAACCCGGCGGGGGAGCCGCACTTTGCCGTACCAACCAAAACCAACCATAACCCCATAGAAATCAAGCCATGAAAAAATTATTCATCAAAACGGGTATCACGGCCATGCTGGCGCTGTTCGCCGGCCTGGGCCTCAATGTCTGTCAGGCAACGATGACGGTGCAAAGTCTGAATGGCGCCGTAACGGCCACGGAAATCAGTTCGTTCGAGAGTTTCATGGCCGGCGAGGCGCCGCCGACCACCAACACCTACGACAACTCGCTGGCGGATGGCACCGCCGGGATGGAGGTGGAGTCATTGGGCATGATGTACGAGGTCACCAATGACCCGGTGCTGCTGAACCAGATGATCCAGTATGCCGACCAGTTTCTGGCTTTGCGCAACGATACGAACACGGGGCGCGTGATGTGGACGGGCAACCGCGAGCCGGTCTGGCTGACCAAGCCAGCGGGAACGGAGGCGGGTTATGCGGGGTGTGAAAACAACGACATTGTCGGTCACATCGCCTATTGCGCCAAACTCATTTTGGAAACGCCGGCGGTCTGGAATACCACGGTTCCGGACGGTAATCCGTTTGGCTATGGGACGACCTATTATGACCGCGCGGAAACCTATCTCACGCAGATGGAGGTGACGGAAAACAATTACATGCTGAAATGGTTCATCAATCCGACGAACAGCCAGATCATTGCGCCCACCAATGCCGCCTGGACCGCCTTTGGCGAGAGTGTCAACGCCTGGAACCGGCAGATGATGTTCATGAACGGCTTCCAGCGGATTTCGGAATGTCATCAACTGCTGGGCGACAACCCGGCCAAGGTGGCGCAATACGATGCGATTGTGCAGGCGGCGATGAACTGGTTTGTGAGCGGACTGACGCCCTATACGACGAACGGGTATCCGGTGTATAACTGGGATTATGCGCCCGGGAGCGGCGGCAGCGAGGATCTGAGCCTGCATGCGGATTATGACATGTGGGGCGTGAACCGCGCCTATCTGAGCGGCCGTTATACGAACTTGCCGGCGTCCACCATGATTCCGTTTGCGAACACGCTCCAGTATGTGATTTATCAGGGCAACAACACCTTTGCCGACTGGGTCTCGGGCGATGCCTCCAGCACCCGCAACTATATTTATCCGGCGTGGACCCTGGTCGGGAATTTCAATCCCAAGACCTATTACACCACTTCGAGCGCCAACATTGCGCACGGATCGCAGGGCAACACGGCCATATATGACGCGTTCATTCTCTGGGTCAAAAATGCCCGCTACCTGGGCTCGTTTGCGAACAACACGAATTCGGCGGACTACACGGTGCTCGCGCCGTGGCAGCAGGTTCTTTATGCCGGGAGCAGCACCAATTGCAAAGTAACGGTGAGTCCTTTGGATGGGTTCAGCAGCAGCGTGACGTTGGGGACGGGCGGGCTGCCTTCAGGCGTGACGGCGAGCTTCAGCCCGGCGTCCGTTAGCGGCGGTTCGGGCACTTCCACGCTGACCCTGTCCGCATCCGGTTCGACGGCGAGCGGCATTTATTCGCTCGGTTCCGTGACCATCACCGGCAGCGGCGGTTCGATAGCGCGCACGTCGCCGCTGACGCTGATCGTGCCGGCGACGCCCGGTTTCTCGATTTCGGCCGCGCCCGCCTCGCAAAACATCACGATTGGCGGCAGCACCAGTTATACGGTGACGGTGGGCAGCCTCAATGGATTTGGCGGCACGGTGGCGTTGAGCGTGAGCGGATTGCCCGCACATGCCGGCGGCAGTTTTAGTCCCGCCTCCATCACGGGCGGTGCCGGTTCCTCCACCCTGAATATCACCACGGCCACGAATACGCCGAACGGCACTTCCACCCTGACCATTACCGGCGTCAGCGGCACCCTGACCAACACGGCCACGGTGAGCCTGGTGCTCAATGATTTCACCATCTCCGCCGCGCCCGCCGCGCAGACGGTCACCGCCGGCGGCGGCACGAATTTCACCGTGACGGTGGGCAACATCAATGGCTTCGCCGGCACGGTCAATCTGAGCGCGGGCGGATTGCCGGCCGGGGCGACGGCCAGTTTTAATCCGACTTCGATCACGAGTTTGGGCAACTCGACCCTGACGATCACGACCACCAATACGATGGCCGCCAGCACCAATGCGCTCACCATCACCGGGATCAGCGGCACGCTCCAGCATAGTGCCGGGGTGAGTTTGGTCATCAATGCGGCGGTTCCCAGCCTGCCGTCCGGGTGGTCGGATTCGGATATTGGTGCGGTCGGGTTGGCGGGCGGCGCTTCATACAGCAGCGGCGTGTTTACCGTTCAGGGGAGCGGGGCGGATATTTATGGAACGAACGATGAATTCAACTTCTGCCGGGAACTGGCGACGAATAATTTCACCGTCACCGCCCGGGTGGCCAGCCAGAGCAGCGCGAATGCGTGGTCCAAATCCGGCGTGATGATTCGCGGGGTGAACACCACCAATTCAGCTTACATCGGGGTCTATATCACGCCCGGCAACGGCGTGGACATGCAATGCCGCACAGTCAACGGGGCGGCGGCCGTGGACATGGCCCGGGTGGGCGGCGTAGCGGCACCGTATTGGGTGCGGCTGGTGCGTTCCGGGAGCACGTTCACCGGGTATTGCTCGCCGGACGGGAGCACGTGGACGACGGTCAGTTCCACGAACATCTCCATGGCCGCGAGCGTGCGCGTGGGACTGCCGGTGTGTTCCCATGACAATACGCAGCTCAACACCTCCACCTTTGACAATGTGACGGTTCAATAGCATTAACCATGCGGGTGTTTACCAACAGCCGGGGCGCGGTCACGCGCCCCGGCTTGATGTTGAAGCGCCCCGGCCAGTTGAACATGCCTGTAATGAGAATTTTTTTGCGTTTAACCGGTGGCTGCCTGCTATTTGGGTTGCTGCTGGCAACCGGGCGGGCGGGCATGACCTTGCAAAGCCTTTACGGCGCGGTGACGGCTACGGAAACGGCTTCCTTTAAAACTTTCATGGCCGGGGAAACGCCGCCGGCGGGCCAGACCTATGACAACACCATCGCCGATGGCACCGCCGGGATGGAGGCGGAGGCGCTGGGGCTGATGTACGAGGTCACAAATGATTCCGCCGGTCTGAGCCAGATGATCCAGTATGCCGACCGCTTTTTGGCTTTGCGCAATGACACCAACACGGGCACGGTCATGTGGGACGGCAAGCGCGAGCCGGTCTGGCTCACCAAGCCGCCGACCAACAGCGACGGCAGCGTGAACAGTCAGGCCGGCTATGCCGGGTGCGAGAATAATGGCATTGTCGGGCACATCGCCTATTGTGCGAAACTGATTTTGGAAAGTCCCTGGCTTTGGAATGCCACCGTTCCCGGCGGCGATCCTTACACCAACGGGCCGACGTATATTCAACGGGCGGAGACGTACATCACCCAGATGGACCGGGTGCAGGATGCCTACATGCTGAAATGGTTTATCAATACGAATAACTATCAGATTACTGCGCCGACCAATGCGGCGTGGACGGCGGAGGGGCAAAGTGTGACGGCTTACAACCGGCAGATGATGTTTCTCAACGGATTCCAGCGGCTGTCCGAGTGTCATCAACTGCTGGGGGACAGTCCGACGCGGGTGGCCGAATATGATGCCATTGTAATAGCCGTGATGAACGGTTTTATCGCCTCGCTGCAGCCGTACGCGACGAACGGCGTTTCGGTTTACAACTGGACGTACGCGCCGGGCAGCGGCGGGAGCGAGGATAATACGCTGCATTCCACGTATGACCTGTGGGGCGTTACGCGGGCCTGGGCCAGCGGACGTTATGGCCTGGGCCATGCCGCGCTGGTTCCGTTTGCGAATACGCTCCAGTACGTGATGAATGTCGCGACCAACCACATCTCCTACTACGTCAACGGCACCAGCAGTCCGAACAGCGCGCGCAATTTCATCTATCCGGGCTGGCTGCCGGTGGCGAATTTCGGAGCGTCCACCTATGCCATCATGGCAAATATGAACATTGCGCAAGGTTCGCCGGCCAGCACGGCCATTTTTGACGCCTTAAATCTCTGGGTGAAAAACGCCCGGTTCACGGGCGTTTACCCGACCAATAATACGTCGCCGGACTTCACGGTTTCAACGCCGTGGGGGCAGACGGTTTATGCGGGCGGAAGCGTTACCGGCATGGTGACCTTGAATGGGTTGAACGGCTTTGCGGGAACGGTCACGCTGGGAGCGGGTCATTTGCCGGCGGGTGTGACGGCCGGTTTTAATCCGGCGGTCATCACCAACGGGACGGGCGCATCCGTGCTTACGCTCACGGCGGCCACATCGGCGGCGGGCGGGATTTTTGCACTGACCAACGGCGTGACAATTTTGGGAACCAATGGCGTGGGCGTCCGCAGCGCGCCCGTTGCCCTGGCGGTCATCCCGCCGCCGGCCATCCGCAAGGCGCTGCGGAACGGAACGAATTACACCTTCACCGGCACCAACGGGATTCCGGGGCGGACTTGCGTGGTGCTGATGTCCACGAATCCGGCGCTGCCCCGGACCGGCTGGACGCCGCTCGCGACGAACACCTTTGACGTCACCGGCAAATTTCTGTTCACCAACTCCGCCGGGTCGGGTTTGCGCCAGTTTTACCGGCTGCAAGCGCCGTGACTATTTTTCCGCCAACTGCTGTTCCAGCCAGGGGCCGACGGCAGCGGCCCATAACTGGCCGTGACGTTGCAATCCCCGGGCGTTGAAATGAATGCCCCGGCCGTTGTTCTGGCGGAATTCGGGGCCGAGCTGGTCGGTGGCGGGGCCGGCCAGGGCCAGACCATCCGTGACGAGCGATTTTTGGGCGGCGCAGAGTTCGGGGGTGCTTTGGTCATCCGGCGTATGATAGCTCACCTGGGCGACGAACCACGGGACGCGCCAACCGGCGGCGGTGCGCGAGGATTCGATGACACGTTGGAGATACCGGCGGTATTGGGCAGGCGTGATTTCGCGGTCCGGCGGCTGGCGGGAATCGGATTCGCCCTGATGCCAGAGCAGGGCGCGGAAGCCGCCGGGGCCGAAGAATTTTTCGGCGGTGACAATTTTATCGAACAAGGTGCCGGTGCAGACCCACTGGTTGGAGCCGGTGGTGACGGTGTTCATGCCCGTGGTGGGCGGAGCGGCCATGGCGTCGCCGGCGGGCAGCCATTCGCGCACGCTGGTGGAACCGACCCCCAAGGCGACGAGCCCGACGGGCACCTGAAAGCGGGCGGCCATGGCATCCCCAAAAGCGGGCATAAAACTGCCGCCTTTGCCGCTGGCGCCAGGCTCGGGATCACGGGCGGGCTGCCAGTGGCCATCCAGAATGCTGTAAGCGACGACGAGCGGACTTTGGGCCGACTGTTTTTCTTCGCCGTGATTGGCGGAATTGGACTGGCCGGCGACCAGAAAAATTTCACCAATGCCGACATGTTCCACGGTGTCGGTCCAAGCCACGAGACCCGGGCCGGCGAGGCGGATTTCGAGCCGGTACCAGCCGCCGGCCGGGGTGGGCAGTTCACCGCGAAAGCGCCGGACCCGGTTATCAAAGGGCAGGGGAACCCAGTTGTTAGTGGCGGTATCACTGATGAGCCGCGCTTCGAGCCGGTCGAGATTGGTCAAGGCGGCGTGGCCTTGCACCTCGAGTTGGCCGGCGATAAGGATGGCGCCGGCGGCCTTGGTCTGCCGTTGAAACACCTGGTAATCGAGCGGGGAGGACAGGGTGATCTTGAGCGCGTCAGCGGAATCGGACTGCGCGCCGGCAGTGACCAGCAAGGAGCCAAGGAACAGGATCAACAGGGCTTTCATGGACGGAAGTCTAGCGGCGGGCGGCCAAGATTGCCATCGCCCGATTTCGCGTTTGACATTAATTCCAAAAATTTCCGGAAAACGTGCGCCGGTTTTTTTCCGTGGTTGAATGGGGGGATGAGCTGTGGCACTAATGAAGGAATGCCATTTTTGCCGTCCCTCATCCGCCGGGTTTGCCTCTGGGCCCGGGTGCTGCTGCTGCTGGCGGCAGCCGGCGGGCGGCTGGCGGCGGACACTGCTCAGGATTACATGGTCAAGATCTGGAGCGTGGATGACGGCCTGCCGGAAAGCAGCATCAGCGACGTGATCCAATCCCGGGACGGTTACCTCTGGGTGAGCACTCTGAACAGCGGACTGGCGCGTTTTGACGGGGTGCGGTTTGTGAATTTTGATGTGCCGTTTGCCTCGCAGTTTACGAGCGGCGGGGTGCGTCGTTTGTTTGCGGCGGAGGACGGGACGCTCTGGATCAATGGCTTTGGCAATTACGTGGCCAGCCTCCGGGGCGGATCGTTTCAACTGGAAAACACGCAGCCGTCGGTTTTCAACTGGCTGGTCTGGCAAAAGGCCGGGCAGGTGGTGTTTGCCACGAAGGAGGGGCAGTTGCTCGCCGGCACGCCGACGGCCGGGACGAATTACACCTGGCACACCATGCTGGCGCCCGGCGCGGGTGAAAACGCCCGTTTTTTTGCGGATGCTGGGGGCGGTTTTTGGTATCGCCGGGCGGATGGACAGTTGGCGCGGATAACGGGGACCGAAGCCGGTGTGATGCCGCTGCCCGCCGGGGGTGCCGGCATTATGGCGCTGACCGGCGACAATCAGCAACGGATCGCGGTGGCCAGTGCCAACGGCCTGTTCGTCTGGTCGGGCGACAAATTTCAAGAGGCGACGCCGATCAATGGTGAACCAGGTTTCACGGCCCATGGGATCGTATCCGACGGCCGGGGCGGCTGGTGGGTGGAAGTGAACAATCGGCTGCGGCGCTGCCATGACCGTCAGTGGATTGCGGAGGCAACCGACTGGCGCAAACAGCGGCGCACGTGGTCCAAAGTCCGCTGGGAGCAGCCGGACGCCAATGGCGGGCTGTGGCGGGCTTATACGGATGGCGGGGTGGTTCACGTGGACCCGGCGGGCAAACTTTCGGCGCTGACCGCCGATGACGGGCTGCCCAGCAACCGGGTGCGGACGTTGACCCAGGATCGGGATGGCAATGTCTGGGCGAGTTTTGAACGGGGCGGGGTGGTGCGCATCCGGCCGCGGTTGTTCCAGTCGGTTGGACGGGCGGAAGGGCTGGCGGATTCGGTGACCACTTCGGTTTGCGAGGATGCGCGGGGGGCGGTGTGGATTGGCACGTTGAGCGGGGCGGTCAGTTGCTGGAATCAGGGCGTGTGCCGCAATTTCACGCTGCCGCTGGAGGGCACGCATTGCGAAATGTCCACGGTGTTTCCCGATTCCGGGGGCCGGATCTGGGTTGGCACGCATGGCAACGGCTTGCTGGTCTATGAGGATGGCCAGTTCCGGCATGTGCTCTCGCTTGGCCAGGTGGGGGTGAACATCCGGGGGATTTTTGTGAGTCGTGACGGCCGGGTCTGGATTGCGAGCCAGGACGGATTGTATTGTCTGGCGAACGGCGAAGTGCGGCGGGTGCAGACCCCGCGATCGGAGGCGGATTACCCCGTGGCGCTGGCGGAAGGCGCGGACGGAGTGATCTGGGTGGCGCTGAACACGGGAGTGCTGATGAAATATGCCGGCGGGCAGATCACCGCCTATCAGCCGGAGGAGGCCGCCCTGCACAGCCGGTTTTCCGCCGTGTGTGTGGATTCACCGGGCACGGTTTGGGTGGGGACGCTGGGGGCGGGGCTGCTGCGGTTTCAAGCCGGTCATTTTACGGCCATCACCAAACGGGACGGGTTGCCAACCGACAACATTTCCCAGGTGATCGACGATGCGGCGGGCGGATTATGGCTGGGATCGCCCGCCGGGATCATTGCCGTGCGCAAAGAATTTTTAAATGGCCGGGATGGAAATGCGGTGGGTCGTGTTTTTGGGCGGGATGACGGTTTGCCCACGGTGGGGTGCGCCACGGCATCACAACCAACCGTCTGGCGGGGCCGGGAGGGAAGGCTGTGGTTTGCAACCGCCAACGGCCTGACCAGTGTGCAGCCGGGAAATACCCAAACGAGACAGAGTCCCCCGGCGGTGTTGCTGGAGGAAGTGCGGATCGACGGGCAGCCGGCCGGGGCGGTCGCCGAGGGGAAACCGCTGCCGGCCGGGGCAACGCTCCGGTTGAGCCCGGGCCGCCACCAGCTTGAATTCCGTTACACCGGATTAAGTTTCACCGCCCCCGAGCGAATCCGGTTCAAGTATATGCTGGAGGGGTTGGATGGCGTCTGGGTGGATAACCAGTCTGACCGGACCGTGAGTTATCATGACGTGCCGCCGGGCGAATACCGTTTCCGGGTGAATGCCTGCAACAGTGATGGCCACTGGTCGGCGGCGGAGGCCACCGTGGCGTTGGTGCTGCCGCCCCATGTCTGGGAAACGGCTTGGTTCCGGCTGACGGCCCTGGCGGCGAGCCTGCTGCTGGTGGCGGGTTCGGTGTTCTGGATCTCGCAGTTGCGCCACCGCCGGCAACTGCTGGTCTTGCGGCAGCAGCAGGCGCTGGAACGCGAGCGCACGCGGATTGCCCAGGATATTCATGATGATCTCGGGGCGAGCCTGACGCGCATCACGATGCTGAGCCAGTCGGCGTTGAACAAACCGGAGTCCGCCGCGCCGGCCGGCGAAGTGAAACGCATTTATGCGACGGCCCGGGCCATGACCAACGCGATGGATGAGATCGTCTGGGCGATCAATCCGCGGCATGATTCGATTGAAAGCGTGGCGGCCTATTTTGCCGATTTCACGGAGGAGTTTCTGAGTCCTGCGGGATTGCGGTTCCGGATTGATATTCCGCTGCAGTTGCCGGCGTGGTCCATCAATGCGGAAGTGCGGCACAACCTCTTCCTCGCCTTCAAGGAAGCCATGAACAATGTGGTCAAACATGCGCAGGCCAGCGAGGTGGCCGTGGTTTTGGAAGTGCGGCCGAACGGGTTTGTGCTGTCGGTGAGCGACAATGGCCGGGGTTTTGCAGCGCCGGCGCCGGCGCCACCGGGGTCGGCGGCGGTCGCGGCCCGGGGCAACGGGTTGAACAACATGCGCCGCCGGCTGGAAGAGCTCGGCGGTCGCTGTGTCATTGCCAGCGTTCCCGGCCAGGGCACGCAGGTGCGGTTTGAAATGGATGTGCGCGCATGAAAAAAACACCGTCAAAATCGTCGGCCGTGTCCCCTGAAGGGGGGACAGGCCAGCCGGCCGCCGCTTCAACTACAGTAACGCCGATGGGAATCAATGTTTCCGTGGTTGAAGACGATGCCGAAGCGCAGGAGATGCTGGCGGAGTGGCTGAATTCCACCCCGGGTTTTCGGTGTGTGAGCCGGCATGGCGACGGCATTGCGGCCGTGGCGGAACTGCCGGGCGTGCAGCCGGAGGTGGTGTTGATGGACATCAATCTGCCCGGATTGAAAGGGATTGAATGCGTGCGCCAGCTCAAGCCGAAGATGCCGCAGACACAATTCCTGATGCTGACGGTTTACAGCGACACCAACTCCATTTTTCAGGCGCTGGAGGCCGGGGCGGTCGGTTATCTGCTCAAGCGCACGTCGCGGGATGAACTGTTTGCCGCGCTGCGATTGGTGCAGGCGGGCGGTTCGCCGATCAGCAGCGGCATCGCCCGGTTGGTGGCCCAGGCCTTTCAGACGCCTCAGCCGGCGGCGGCCGAAAACGAGGCCCTGTCCGAACGCGAACGGCAGGTGCTGGACCTGCTCTCCCATGGCCATCCGGAAAAGCAGATTGCGGACCGTCTAAAAATCAGTCCGCATACGGTGCATACCTACATCCGGCGCATCTACGAGAAACTGCACGTTCATTCCCACGCGCAAGCCGTGGCGAAATACGCCGGGCAGACGCAATCCTGAGGCCGGTGACGGCGCGGTTGTCGGGGGTAACCTCCCTGTCGCCTTATCAGGTGACAAGACGGATTGTCCGCTCTGGGATAGGTTGTCATCATCAACCACATTCCACATAACCGACTCATGTTTTATCCGGTGAAGCCCATGCGTGTTTCTGCAACCTCGGCCCGGCGGGCGGCCTTTACCCTGATCGAATTGCTGGTGGTCATCGCTATCATTGCCATTCTGGCGGCGATGCTGCTGCCGGCCCTGGCCCGGGCCAAACGCGCGGCCAACCGCAGCGCCTGCGTTTCCAATCTGCGCCAGGATGGCCTGGCCATCAAAATGTTCGCGGATGACAACGATGACTTGCTGCCGCCCGGCCCCGATGGCGCCAACGCCAATCCGCCGTTTGGCCTCAGCGGCGGACCGAATCCGATCTACACTTCGGTCGCCAGCCAGAACAAGCAGTTGGGCACCTATATCGGCCGTTACCTGGGGCTGGCGGATCCGCTGCCGGGAATGACCAACCAGGTAAAAACGTTGATCTGTCCCGGCGCGCAGTTTCCCTCGGCCATCAACATCCTGACCAATGTCTATTACGTGGTCTCGCAGGGCGGCGTCAATGCCGGCAACGGCCAGTTGCCCAAGAGCGGCTGGTGGCCGTTTGGCGACTCCGCCGGCGGCGTTGGCTATGGCCCGCATAAAATTGGCGACATTGCCAACGAGGCCCAGTTGCCGGTTTCGGAAGTATGGATGTTGGGGGATGCCGATCAGGTGGCCAATCCCTCCGACCTGTTGCTGGCCCGCATCCCGGCGCATCAAACCCTCCGTAATTTTGTGTATTTTGACAACCACGTCGGCACCCGGAAAGTCGGTGTGGCCGGCACCTGGTGATGATTTTTTCAACATTTCCTCAGTTCAATCCGCAATTCAACCCACAACCCATTATGAAATTACTACTCGCAAACTGGCCGCTGCAACCCCGTCGCGCCGCCACCCTCCTGATCCTTGGCGCGGCCCTGTGGCACCCGGCGTCCGCTTGGGCGAACACCGCCGAAACCCAAATGGTCGGCGATGCCACCGGCACGTCGTCGCTGATTGGCACCACGAACTGGACGCCGGCAACCACCGTGGCTCCCACGAACCTCCTGGCCGCCACGTATGATTATGCGACCACCACGACATTGCGCACGCCGGCAGCCACCAACAGCTACACGCTTTATGCCAATTCGCTGACGCTCAACACCGGCGGCGCTCTGGGATTCAAGGGCAGCAATGTGGTGACGATTCCCAATCTTATTCTCAATGGCGGGAGCATTCAGCAATCCGGCACCGCCGGGATTCCGGACATTGCGCGGCTGGCCGGGAGCATCAATCTCACGGCCAGTTCCACGATCAAACTGGGGGCCGGGGCCGGCACCAATGCCTTGGACATCATGGCGGTGATCACGAATTCGTCCGCTGTCAGCGCCAATCTGACGGTGAATACCGCCGGCATGCTGATCCTGTCCGCGCCAAACACCTTCAACGGCAATATCAGCGTGGCCAATAACACCACCACCAATGTCGTGTTGCAATTGGGCATCAACAACGCCCTGCCGGCCACGGCCGGGTTGACGCTGAACGGCGGCTCCTCCGGCTATGGCCCGATGCTGGATTTGAACGGCTACAGCACCACCATCAGCAATCTGACGTTTTCGTCCGGGGCCGTTCCCGGCATCGTGACCAATACCGCACCGGGCACCACGTCCACGTTGGCCCTGGGCTACAACAATGCGAACGAAACGCTGACGACCGGGGTCATCGCGGATAATCCGGCAACGGCCGGAACCATTTCGCTGACGAAAGTGGGCAATGGGACGTTGACCCTGGGCTTTGCCTATCCGTACAGCGGCGATACCACGGTCAGTGCAGGCACGCTCAAAATGGGGGCGAGCAGTGTATTGCCCAATGGCGCGGGCAAAGGCAACCTGACCGTCAACGGCACGCTGGACATGGCCGGCCGCGGCGAGACCGTCAACGGATTCTCGGGCACCGGCACGGTGGATAATTCCGGCGGCCTGGTGGGCACGGATTATACTTTGAATGTGGGCAACAATGATGCCTCCAGCACGTTTGGCGGCGTGATTCAAAACACGCTGGGCGCCGGCAACACCGCCCTGGGTAAACGGGGTCTTGGCACCCTGACGTTGACGGGGAACAGCACCTATACCGGCGCCACCACCATTCTGGGCGGGACGCTGGCGGTGAATGGCACGCTGGCGGAGAGCGCCGTGACGGTCTCGGTGAACGGCACGCTGGCCGGCAGCGGCATTCTGGGCAGCAATGTCACCGTCAATGGCACCATCGCCCCGGGCTCAACCAATCTGATTGGCGGATTGACCTGCTCCAACGGTGTCACCCTGGCCGGCACAACCTGGTTAAAACTGAACCGCACCGGTTCGCCGGCCAAGGCGGATTCCATTGCCGCCGCCACCCTGACGCTGGGGGGCACGCTGACGGTGACCAACATCGGCGGCACCTTGCAGGCCGGCGACACGTTTACCGTCTTCAATTCGCCGGGCTTGAGCGGCATGTTCAGTGTCACCAATCTGCCGCCGCTGGCGAGCGGGCTGGCCTGGGATGACACCACGACCGTGGATGGCAAATTGACCGTAGTTTCCACGGGCCCTCTGCCGCAGCCGGTCATCAACAGCGTGAGTCTGTCCGGTTCAAGTTTGATTTTCAGCGGTACCAATGGAACCGCCGGGCAGTCTTACACCGTGCTGAGTAGCACCAATCTGACGGTGGCGTTGACCAACTGGATTCCGGTGGTGACCAATACGTTTGGGGCCGGGAGCTTCAGCATTACCAACACGGTGGTTCCGGGAGCGCCGCAGAAATTTTATATTATGCGCATTCCTTGAAACCGAAACCCTGAGGTTTGATATGAGTTTGAAAAGCTGCTGACAATGTCCACCGGCAAGATCGGGCAAACGCCCGGCCAGGACGCCGGTGGACTATTTGACACCATATTGATGAATTATTCGGCCCAGCGAGCCCTGCGCCAGTGGCGGTTGAATGTCCTGGTGCTGGCGCTCGGGGCCGGCCTGCCGGGCGGATCCGTGCGGGCGGACGACTTTAATTCGCGGGCGGCGGCATTTTTGAATTACTACGACACCGCCACCCCCAATCTGCCCCAGACCGGCAGCGGCCCGCATCGGATTGGGCGCACCGGTTTCTGGGCGGCGGAAGGCCGGTTTTTGAACAACGATATTTCCAACGGTTCCAATTTTCTGGCACAGGCCCTCGGCGATGCCGATTCCGAGGGTTCCGACGCCGGTTTTTCCATGTGGCCCGCGATGGACTGTTATTTGCGGTGGAGCAGTCTCGCGACCGTATTTACGCCGGCGGTGAGCAATCTGTTTCAGACCCAGCTCGTCGCCAACGGCACGAACTACGGCAGCGGGGCGACTTCGAACCAGCGGATGATGCTGGCGACCGCGCATTATTTGGCCGGGATGGTTTGGGGAACCAATGCATTTCCCGCCGGCGCGCCATTTTCGGCGGATTATGGCACGGGAGATCCGAGCGGGCTGGCCTATGTGTCCAATACCATTGTGAACATTCCGTTTTACGGCCTGCCGGAGCATGATTCGCTGATCTATGAGCAGTTTACACTGGGTCCGATGTACACCCTGGAACAGTTTGCCCCGGACACGGTGCTGCGCCAACAGGCGCGCGTGGCGTTTGACTGGGCCGTGGCGGAAATGGCCGGATATTATTTTTACGACAACTGGGCAATTGCCTCGGATCGGACGGAACCCTTCTGGGTGCCCAACCAGCCGACCCCGACGACAATGATGACCTACCTGTTCTTCGGCGGTCCGGTTCCCGGCACGCTGCTGGAAGCCTATCCCTCGGCACTTTACTGCCTGCCCAATTTTCCCGGGGTGCCGCCGGAGGTGGTCATGGCCGCCACCAACCGGACGCAGCCCTACACGCATTACAGCACCGCCATGCGCAACACGGGCGGTTACAACAACGCCTATTTCAAAACCGCCTATGTCACGCCCGGTTACGCGGTTTACAGCCAGGCCGAGTGCGGAGTGCAGACGAATGGTGATGGCAGTTATTCCATCACCAATTACGGCACGGTCAGCTTGAGCGATCCGCATCAGATGCAGCGCTGGGGCGTGGTTTGGAATGCGCCGGGGGACCAGACCAAGTTCTGGATCACCAATCCCTACAACCCGGTATATTCCGGCTCCGCACCCAATACTTACATCGGCACCACCATTGCGGAGCAGACCGTGCAATTGGGCGGCACGGTGGCGGCGGTTTATAACATTCCGACCAACGCGACCAAGCCGGACTGGAATCATAACGGCGTGGCGATGACGAACTATCAGGTGCTCGAAGGCCAGATCCCGACGAATTACTCCGCTGTGATTGACAACGCCGCCGCCGGCGGGCGCGTCTATCTGCATTACACGAATGTCCTGATCGCCTTGTATGTGAGTACGAACTTTACCTGGCAGGCGGACACCAACGGGACGAATTATTTTCTGATTCCCGCCAACGTTGCCGGGTTGGCGGTGGAGACGGCTGCGCCGGCGGAATATCCGCAGACCACCGCCGCCTTGCGGTTGGCGGCCTTCCGTAACGATGTGCTGACGCTGGGCGGCGTGAACACCAATTACCTGGCCGGCCCCAACCCGGCGATGATTTACACGGACCGGCATGGGAATACGCTCCAGATAACCTTCGGGCAGGGCGGCCGGACCAACGGTCGAAGCATTGATTACCAGCAATGGCCGGCCATTGGCAATCCATGGATGAGCCAGGCGCAATTGGGGAATCTATTTATTTTTGGCACCAACCGGACCCTGATTTATAATTTCAACACTTGGACGGAAGCCACCAACAACCAGCCGGTTTTGTTGACGAATGCTTCCGTGGCGCTGGCGCAAAACAATGCCGGGACCATTGACCTGGCGGCGCGGGTCAGCGATGCGGAAACCCCGGCCGGCAATCTGCTGTTCGGGGTCAGCAATCCGTTCAACGGTTCGGTTGCATTGATGGCGGACGGGCATACGGCAAGCTTCACGCCGGCGACGAATTATTCCGGCGCGGCCGGATTCAGTTTTACCGCCACCGATGAGGGCACCGATCCTCGCCTGGTGCTCTGCTATAATTTTGCCCCGCCAGGCACACTAACGAGCAACGTGGTCGCCGATGTTTCCGGCAATGCCCGGTCCGCCCGTCTGGTGACCGTGGGCACGGGCACAGCCGCCTATTCGCCGTCCGTTCCGGCGGCCCTGGCGCCATTCAGCACGCAGTCGCTGCGGCTCACCCAGTCGGCGAATGGGGCCAATGCCGTGGCGCTGAGTCGGACGATTACCACGGGAAACCTGAGCCTGACGAATGGCAGTTGGACGCTGGCCGCCTGGTTCCAACGCGCCACGCTGACGAATGATCAGTTCCTTTTTTATGCCGGCAGCGGCGACGGTTTTGGCGGCGCTGGCGATGAATTGCAATTGTATTGTCCGGCGAACACGAATTCCGTTGCGCTGTCGCATTGGAACACCGGCAACGTCCAGGACCTGGCCCTGGTTTCCGCCGGCACGGCGGGCACGAACCAATGGCACCACGTCGCGCTGGTCTGCCAGCACGGGACCAATGGGGCAAACAATGTGAGCCTTTATCTGGATGGATCACCGGCCGGCACGGCCGGCAATATTATGTGGTCGCTCAAGCAGAATTATCCGCTGGTCTTTGGCGGACATGCTTCGACCGCGTCCAAGACGTACCGCTGGTTCAATGGTTCGCTTGCTGATCTGGCGCTGTTCCGCGGCGCCTTGAGCGCGACGGAAATCGCGCAACTGGCCACACGGACGGTGAGCCATTTCGGCGGCTGGACGATCACCAATGCGGTGACGGTCAACGTCAGCGCGCCCCCGGTATTGGCCATGATTTCCAACCGCACTGTTGGCGCCGGGGTGACCATGGTCATCACCAATGCGGCCACGGTTTCACCGCCGCAAACCCTTGCCTTCGGATTGGCGACGGCGCCCGCCAATGCGGTCGTGGACGCCAACACGGGGGTGCTGATGTGGCGGCCGGCGGTGGCGCAGGCGGGGTCGACCAACCCCTTCAGCGTCACCGTCACCGGCGGAGGTTCGCCCAGTCTGAGCGCGACCCAGAATTTCACGGTGACAGTCGCCAAACTTAATCCGGCCCGATTGTCCGGGTCGGTGCTGGCCAACCAGCGGCTCAGTTTTCAGGTGAGCGGTGATTCCGGACCTGATTATACGGTCCAAGCTTCCACGAATCTGGCGGCCTGGAACAATCTTTTCACTACCAATTCACCCGCGCTGCCGTTTAACTGGACGAATGCCGCCGTGCCGGGTGTTTCGCAGCGGTTTTATCGTCTGTTGCTTGGGCCCTGAAGGGTGCGGGAACCGGCCATTTGAATTTATGAAGAAATTGTTTTATGCGGGAATGACGGGCTTGCTGCTCGCGGCCGGGACGCTGACGGAGGCGGGGCCGGCCATGGAACTGCGGGTTGGCAGCGGCGAGACCGTGCTCGAACATTACAAGGATTACGGCTACAACGTCATCATCCTGGGGGATGTGACCCAACTGGCCGGCTATGATTCGATTTATCCGCATCTCCTGGCCCCCGGGTCCGCGCTGCAAAAACGGATTGAGCAGCACCGGCGGAAATTCAAGACCATGTCGGAACAGGCGGATTCGCTGGGGCTGGCGGTGTGTCTCATGTCCGATGAAATTTCCCTGCCCACGGTGGTGCTGGAACAGTTGCGCCAGGCCGGCATGGCCGGGAGCGGACGGCTGGGGATTGATTTTGACAGCGAGATTTTCTGGACGGCGTACCGCGCCAAATATCGCGAGGTGCTGCGCGCCTGGCCGCGCGCGGCGTATGTGATGATCCGCACGGGCGAAAATTATTCCCACCCGGAGGAGGGGTTCTCCGGGCGGACGGTGGTGGACAAGACCATCGACGACGCCTATTTCAAAAACATGCGGCGGCTCATTGAGGAAACCCGCAAGGTGGTGGTGGATGAATTCGGACGCACGCTCATCTGGCGTACGTGGGATTTGGGGAATGACGGTTTTCACGCCAATCCGGCGGTCTATGACCGGATTCTGCAAGGGTTGCCCAGCCGCAAGGGCTTGATATTCGCGGTGAAATTCACGCAGACGGATTTCTGGCGCTACAACGATTTCAATCCCATGATCGGCCGGGGCGGGGTGGACCAGATCATCGAATTTGAATGCGCGCGCGAGTATGAGGGCAAGGGGGCGTTTCCGGATTACATCGGACCCGAACATGCGGAGGCGATGCGCCGCTGCGAGGCCATCGGCGTCAAAGGGGTTTGGGTTTGGGATTCCGGCGGCGGCTGGGGCGGTCCGTTTTTAAAGTCGGATATGTGGGATCGCCTGAATGTCGAGGCGACGACCCGGCTGGCGCAGAATCCCGATCTGTCCGCGCGGACGCTGGCGGAAGCCTGGGCGGCACGCGAGTTCGGTCCGGCGTCGGCAGCCAAGGTGGCGGATATGCTGATGCTCTCGGGGGAGTGCGTGAACAAGTTCATGTATATCGCCCCCTATGCCCGCGAGCATCACGGCTGGAAGCCCAGTTTGAACCTGATGCGGGATGACATCATTCGCGGCGAGCCGCTGAAGGCGCTGTATGAAGGTTCCAAAAAGGCGCTGCCGGAGGCGCTCCAGGAAAAGGCGGAGGCCGTGGCCTTGGCCAAACGCATGCGGACCCTCTTTGAAAGCGCCCATGACAGCATTGTTGCGGAACGCGGCCAGGCGGTTTACGATGATGCCCATGGCAGTCTGGTTTACTTGGAATCCATGACCGAGGTGGTATCGCATTATGTGCGGGGCATGTTCCTGTATTATCACTGGCAGGAAACCGGAGACGCGACTGAAGCGGGGAAGGCCCGGGTGGAACTGCTGGCTTGGCGGGAGGCGTGGCACGCCTACCAAACCGGCATACCAAAGCTGCCCGGCGCGGCGTCGCCGTATCGTTCGCAAAATACGCAGGAGGCGGCCTCGGCCAAAGGCGCCATGGCGGATCTGTGCGAGAATGCCTTGAAATCACTGCCAGCGACGGCGGGCAACCGGGTATTGTCGGCCACCGGCACTGCGGTCAGCCGGCAATGAATATGGGCAACCACATGAATCATCATTGGCGAAGCTTGTCGGTCCTTATGCTGCTTGTCTGGGGCCAGGTGTTTGCCCGGGCCGAAGTTGCCCGGACGCCGGCGGACTATGTGAATCCGCTGATCGATACGCACAAGTCGCGCTGGTTCTTTTTTTCCTCCGCCTGCCGTCCGTTTGGCATGGTCAATCTGAGCCCCGACACCCGCGTGGGCGGCGATTGGCTTTATGGCTATCTCTACGGCGACGACCAGATCCAATGCTTCAGCCATGTCCACGGTTGGCAATTGTACGGCGTGCCGGTGATGCCGATGACCGGCGAAATGCATGCCCAGGCAGGGCTGGCGGCGGCGGCATCCGGCTTTTCGCATGCGGATGAAATCGTTTATCCCGGTTACCACCAGGTGGTGCTCAAGCGTTACGGCATCACGGCCGAGTTGACCGCCACCACCCGCGTGGGGTTTCATCGTTACACGTTTCCGGCGGCCCGGGCGGCGCGGATCGCCTTTGATACGAGCGCGACCCTGATGGCGGACATGCAGGCGGGCGCGGTGCGCCAGACCGGTCCCCAAGAAATTGCCGGATATTCGGTCATGGCGGCCACGCAGCGGCGGCCGAAACCGTTTACGGTCTATTTTGTGGCTCAATTCAGCCAGCCGGTAACCTTTGGCGCGTGGCGGGATAAGCGGCTGTTGCCGGCGACCGTGAAGGAGGTTGCCGGCAAAAGTGTCGGCGGGTATGTCAGTTTTCCCACCACCAACGGCGAACAGATGCTGGTGAAGGTCGCCATCTCGTATGTCAGTGAGGCGAACGCACGGATGAATCTCGCGGCCGAACTGCCCCATTGGGATTTTGACCGGGTGGTGCGCGAATCGCAGGCGGACTGGAATCAATGGCTTGGACGCCTTGCCGTCGAGGGCGGGACCGAGCCGCAGAAAATCAAGTTTTACACCGATCTTTGGCATGCGCTGCTGGGCCGGCGGATCGTAAGCGATGTGGATGGCAGTTATTGCGACCTGACCGGGCCGCAGCCGGTGACGCGGCACGTTCGGCGGGACGCCCAGGGGCATCCGCTGTTCCCGCATTATAATTTTGATGCGCTGTGGGGCAGCCATTGGTCGCTGAACCTTCTCTGGTCGCTCGCCTATCCGGAGGTTATGGACGGCTTTTGCAACACGATGGTGGACATGTATCACGATGGCGGTTTGATTCCGCGGGGGCCTTCCGGCGGAAATTATACGTACGTGATGATCGGCGATCCGGCCGTGCCGTTTTTTGCGGCGGCTTACAATCAGGGCATCCGCCATTACGATGTCGGCGAAGCTTACGCCGGCTTGCGCAAGAACGCGCTGCCCGGCGGTATTCGCGACCATGCCGGCTATGAGTTTGGCACGCCGGCCAGCGGCGGCGGCATGAAATATTATGTGGATCGCGGTTACGTGCCGGAAGATATCGACGGCAAGGGCATGCACAAGGATGGCGCCGCCATGACGCTGGAATATGCCTATGAAGACTGGTGTCTGGCCCAGCTGGCCAAGCCGCTGGGCCGGGCGGATGATTATCAATGGCTCCTGCGCCGGGCCGGGAATTATACGAATCTTTGGGATGCGGGCATCAAATCCATGCGGCCGCGCAACGTGGACGGCTCCTGGCTCGCGGACTTTGCCCCGGTGGGCAAGGCCGGATCGTTTGCCGGCAAGGGATTCTGCGAGGCGGATGCCGCCATTTACACGCATTTCGTGCCGCAGGATGTGCCGGGCCTGATCCGGCTGTTCGGCGGGAACGAAGCTTACGTTACCGCGCTTAATCACCAGTTTGAGCAGGCCGCGCCGTTGCGCTTTGTGGTGCAGCACGGTCAGCACGGCGGCGCCTGGGTGGATTACGACAATGAGCCTTCCATGGCCATGGCGCATATGTTCAATTTTGCGGGTGCCCCGTGGCTGACTCAGAAATGGGTGCGGGAAGTGAAGGCGCAGGCTTACGGCGACATTACGCCGTCCGGCGGTTACAATGGCGACGAGGATCAGGGCCAGTTGGGCGCGTTGGGAGTGTTGATGGCCATCGGCCTGTTTGATGTGGAAGGCGGCGCGGCCATTCAGCCGACTTACCAAATCACCAGTCCGCTGTTTGACCGCATCACCATACAACTGGATGCAAACTACTTTCCGGGAAAACAGTTTGTCATCACCACGCGGAATAATTCCGCAACCAACGTTTACATCCAATCGGCCCGGCTAGATGGTCAGCCGCTGAACCGTTGGTGGTTTCCGCATGCCGATCTGGTCAACGGCGGTTCGCTGGAAATCGAATTGGGACCGCAACCCAGCCGCTGGGCGGCGGATTCGCCGCTCCGCCAAGAGTGAGGCCGAAAAGGCATCGACGTTCGGCGTGACCAATTGCATGCCGAGGCTTTGCGGCGGGGCCTGGGGCCGGCCGCCGGGGTGTTGGTCATTGGGGGGCGGTGAGGATTTGGAAACTTGCTGGCGCAACGACCGCTGGCACCGCTTCTTCCCTCACCATCGCCGATCAGACCTGTCTAAAAACTGACATGCGCCCCTTCCCATAAGGTGCATCCTGACACTGCCCCCAATCCATAACCGTGATATGGCAGCCAACCGGTCGCGCAACGGCCTATCTCCCTCTCCGCCATTGATAAATGGGGGAGAGGGCCGGGGTGAGGTGGTGCTGAACTATTTAGAGCATTTCAAGAAATAGTGTAGCCGTTCGGAGCGAGGATTTTTGCTGGCTGGCAAGGCTTTGGCGAAGGAGCATGTCCACTTGGACCTGTGACTGAGCCGAAACGAAGCCAGCCAGCAAAAAGACCGCTGCTATTTCTACCTGACCGAATGGCTACAGTATTTCTTGATATGCTCTAGCCTCCGGGGCGGTGTCAAGCTGCGCCCCTTCCCATATTATGGCATAGTCTGCGCTCGACTTGGGCGGGACGCCGCCTTTAACCTGTGCCGCAACGTTTGATCATGGCCGATACACAACCAGCGCGCAGTTCCATCTGTCTCGTGCGAATTTGGATGGGGAAATACCCCGCCTACTTCGACTGCGTCCTCCGTTCGTGCGGCGGCAATCCGGACATTAACTGGCTGATTATCACGGACAGTCCCGCCCCCAAAAATGCGCCGCCGAATGTGCGGTTTTACCAGACCACCCTGCCGGAACTGGCCGCCCGGTTTTCCCAAAAGCTGGGCCGCGATTTCAGCGGGTTGCAGATGAACGGCAGTTCCATCCAGCTTAAAATCACCTTCGGGCTGGTGTTTGACGACCTCCTCGCGGGCTTCGATTTTTGGGGGCATTGCGACATTGATGTCATCTTTGGAAACCTGCGGAAATTTCTGACCGAGGACATTCTGACGAACCACGACAAAATCCTTTGTCGTGGCCATCTGACGCTGTATCGCAACACGGAAAAGGTGAACCTGGCGTTCCTGCTGTCCTGTCCGGGCGTGCCCGATCTGTGGGAGGTGTTGCGGACCAATCGGCAAGTGCAGTTTGACGAGTGGGGCGGCATTTACCTGATTTTCCGGTACAACGATTTCCGGCAGTATCACGCGGAATTTATCGCGGACATCCGGCCCCCGACCAAGTGGAAGATCACCCGGTTCGACACGGTGGCCCCAACGAATTATCTCGAGCAGGTGTTTTACTGGTACAAGGGCGGCATCTATCGCGCGCATTACAACAGCGACCGCGCGGTGGTGGATGAAGAATACGCCTACCTCCATTTTCAGCAGCGTTCCATGCCCGGACCGGCCTTCAATCCCTTTGAGCAGGACGGGTTCTTTATCAACTCCGAAGGTTTCTTTCCCTACCGGCGTGAACCCATCACGGCGGCGGATTTTGCCCGCTACAATCCCGAGCGGTGGCGTCCCTATCCCGAACTCGTGAAACACGTGAAACAAGCCCTGCGCCGTCGGCTGGGGCTGGCCCCGGCGGTTTCCCGCTGACATGACGTTCCCGGTCAGACACCCCTGATTTCTTCCTGCCGATCCGGCAATTATCCCACGGTTTTCCCCTCCCCGTTTCCGGGCATTTATTGCAATTCCTGCACTCGGAAATCCTGCAACCATGGCGGGTTTCCTGATCAGCCTGCCCATCACTCATCTGGGTAACACCCGTGTGGGTAATAGATTGCCGCAAAACTTATGATAGGCTTTTTGACCAAGGAGTCAGTCGCCCAATCACGGAGACTGACCTGCCCATGACTCAATCACCCGGAATCAAAACCATTATTGCTGGAGACTCAACTGTCATTATGAAGCTGCTGCCCAAAAACAAACATCTATTCACCTTTGCCGCCTTGGTGCTGCCTTTGGCCATGCAAGGCGCCAATATTTCCCTGACCGCCAATGATGCCGTCGGCACCACCTCCTTCAATGCCGCCGGCCATTGGAGCAACGCCCTGGCTCCCGTTGCCACCAACAACTATTTTACGGCGGCGTACGGCATGCGGACCCCCCCGACTACCAGCAGTTATACGTTTGGTGGAGCCTCCCTGACCTTGGGTCCTTTGGTGGCGGCCACTTCCGCCTATGGACTTATCGTCAAAAGTTCGGTTGCGGCGGGGGGCAGTTGGACCATGACCATCAATAACTTTACCAACGCTGGCACCCTCTTGCGTAGCGGCGGGTCCACCGGGTCCACCACCATTCTGGGCGGGAATGTGTTTGCGGTCACGGGGAATTCGACCATCGCCGCCGATCAAACCTATTGGACCATTAATTCGCCGCTGGCAGGCGCCGGCATCATTACCAACACCTTTGCCAACAATCAGACCATCACTTATGCCGGCACCAACACGGCGTTTTTAGGCGGCTTTAACGTGGCTGCCGGCACCGTCATTTTGACCTCGGCAAGCGGTGGGTTTGCCAATCCCGCCGCGCTTTTTACG
The DNA here is from genome assembly GCA_903872345.1 of uncultured Verrucomicrobia subdivision 3 bacterium. Lineage (GTDB taxonomy): Bacteria > Verrucomicrobiota > Verrucomicrobiia > Limisphaerales > UBA11358 > UBA11358. Next base: position 61,712 of record CAIQKM010000157.1, read on the forward strand.
AACCAGATTACCCTGCAAAATGGGGCCGTATTCCAGGATAACGGCGGGGTCTCATTTGGTTCCAATAGCGGCTTCCTGCTGGCGGGCAACGCCACGATTTATACCCCAAACGCGACCACCACGGTGCTGGCCGGGCCGGTTTCCGACAGTGGCAGCGGCTATAAACTCACCAAATCCGGGGTTGGGGGTTTGAGCCTGTCGGCTAGCAACACCATTGCCGGCGGTATCACGCTAAACGCCGGTCTCCTGGGGTTTTCCACTTATGGCCTGGGCGGCGGACCGCTCACCTATTCCGCTGGCAGCCTGCAATGGCTGCCGGGCAGCACGGCGGACATTTCCCTGCTGTCACCCACCATTACCGCGAACGCGACTTTGGATGTCGGCACCAATTACGTTGGTTTTGCGAACGGCCTGACTGTTCCCGGCAGTTTGACCAAGCTGGGTATCGGCACGCTGGCTTTGAGCAATAACTGTTCGATTGGCGGCGCGACCACCGTTAGCAACGGTGTGCTGGCGCTCGTCGGTTCCGGTTCCATCGGTTCCAGCACCAATATTAATCTGACGGCGGCGGCCACGCTGGATGTCACCGGTTTAAGCGGCGGTTATACGTTGGGTTCCGCCCAGACGCTGGGCGGCAGCGGCACGGTGAATGGTGCCCTGACGGATTATTATAACTCGGTGATCGCCCCGGGCGGCAACCGGGTGGCGGGCACGTTGACCGTGAATGGCAACCTGACGTTGGGCGGCTACGGCGGCAGCGATGCGTTGAACCTCGATATCACCAACACCCCGGGAATCGGTGGCGGCAGCAACGACCTGGTGGTGGTCAATGGCAACCTGAACCTGAACGGCGGTACGGTGGTGAACCTTAACTTCCTGTCCGGCGCTCCCGGCGCGGGCGTCTATACCATCCTGAAGTACACGGGCACGCTGACCGGTGATCCAGCCGCCATGCTCACCCCCCCCCAGTCTCGGCACCAGCTATAACGTCACCTTTGCCGTCTCCAATTCCAGCGTGGTGCTCGTCATAGCCGGCGCCCCGCAGGCCCAGCTTTGGACGGGCATTAACAGTTCGGAATGGGACTTTGCCACGGCGAACTGGACCAATAAAAACACCCTGCTGGCGGATGATTTTTCGCAGGGCGACAGCGTCACCTTTGATGATTCCGGCAACAGCGCCTCGCCCGTTGATTTGACCGCCGCGTTGCTGGCCACGGCCATAACGGTCAGCAACAATACGGCGGCTTACACCTTTTCCTCCGCTTCCGGCCAGGGTTCTTTGACTGGCCCGGCGTTGCTGACCAAGAGCGGTACGGGCACCCTGATCCTTGACACCGCCAACACCTACACCGGCGGTACGCTGATTAAGTCCGGCACCGTGCAGGTGGGCAATTATGACGCCGCCGGTGCTTCCCTGGGCAGCGGCGCGGTGACCAACAACGCCAGCCTCGTGTTTGCGCATAGTGATACCGTGGTGATGCCGTCTGTCTCCGGCGCCGGCACCGTGAGCTGCATCTCCGGGACCACGGCGGCGCCGAACGCCAGCACCTACACGGGCAACACCTACGTCACCAGTGCGTATGCCCTGTTGCAAAACAGTGCGGCGTTTGGTGCCACCAATGGCAGTCTGATCATTAATGGCGGCCAGCTGTATGTCGTGGCGAACGTGGACATCGGGGCCAATCCGCTCGTGCTCTCCGGCAGCGGTCCGGATGGCAATGGTGCCATTCGCAAAGGCTATGCCGGACCGTCCACGTTTTTTGGCACGGTCACCCTGGTGGGTGACACCGCGTTGAGCATCGATGGCGGCGCCACTCTCACGCTGACGAACGCCGCGGGTGTGATCGGCACCAACGTCAATCTGACTCTTGGCGGCGGCGGCACGGGCAACCTGCCTGCGCCCATCCAGCTGGGCGCCGGCGGTATCACCGTCAATGGCAGCACCTGGAACGTGGGGGCCAGCAACAACTACTCCGGAACCACCATGTTGAACGGCGGGGCTTATCGCATCACGGCCCCGGGTTCCTTGGGCTTGGCTCCGGCTTCCTTCAACTCCGCTCAAATCATCTTCAACGGCGGTGCCCTGGAAACCGCCACCAATGTGATCCTCAATGATGGCCTGCGCGGTTTGCAAGACAATGTCACCGGCACCATCACGACGGATACCAATACCACCCTCACCATTTATAACGACATTACCGGTACCGGCAACCTGACCAAGACGGGCCCCGGCAAACTTGTCCTGGCGGGCACGAATGATTTTACCGGCAATCTCTACGTGGATAGCGGCCAGTTCTATGTCAACACGCTGGACGGCCTGACTGTGATCGCCAACACGGCGGCGCTGGCCAACGTGCCCGTCATACCCGGTTCGCCGTATATCTGGCAGCGCGACAATACCGCCGGCAGTTCCACCCTCGGTTTGGATGGCACCACCGGCAGTGTCACCATCGCTCCCGACCTGTACATTCGTGGTCGCTCTCCCGTGGTGGCGAACATTGAAAACCTCGCGGGCAGCAACACCATCTCCGGCAACATCACCGTGGATACCGGTGGTGCCCTGTATATTCAATCCGATGCGGGCATCTTGAATCTGACCGCTCCGTTTCCGTATGCTGCTTCCACCCCCGCAACGACCCGCAGCCTCACCTTCATGGGCGCCGGTACCACCTTGGTTTCCGCTGGCATCCAGAACATCAACTCCGGCGGCACGGCGGTCAATGTCACGCAATCCGGTCCGGGTACGCTGGTCCTGGCCGGTGCCAGCACCGGCGCCGGCACGACGACGGTGGGTGGCGGCGTCCTCTCAGTGGCGGGCACGCTCGGTTCAGGCAACGTGACCGTTTCCGGCGGCTTGCTCACCGGCAGCGGTATCATCCCGGCCCCGGTCTCCGTGGCCGCCGGCGGCAGCATCGAAGCCGGCAGCACCAATGTGATCGGCACTCTGACCGTGACGAACCTGTCGCTGGCGGGTAACACCATCGTGAAAATCAGCAAGACCGGTGGCACCGGCGATCTGTTCACCGGTCTGACCAATGTGGTTTACGGTGGCTCGCTCACCGTCACCAACCTGGCGGGTACTCTGGCGTTGGGCGATCATTTCACCCTGTTCAGCACGCTCGCCTCCTCCGGCGGGTTTACGAACATCGTGGGTGCGCCCGGCGCCGGCCTGGCATACGGCTTCACCAACGGCGTGTTGAGCGTCGTTGCGGGCGTGGCCGGCAACCCCACCAATATCACTTACAGCGTCAGCGGCGGTTCACTGAACCTGGCCTGGCCGGCCGATCACCTCGGCTGGATTTTGCAGGCGCAAACCAACGCGCTGACGGTGGGTGTCGTCGGTTCGAGCAATGCCTGGTACGACGTCACCGGCAGCGCGGCGGTGACCGCCACGAGCATTGTGATTGATCCCGCCAAGCCGACGGTATTCTACCGTTTGCGTCATCCCTGAGCAGCGGGCAATTGCCGGACGGCAACGTTCCAAAGTAAACCGGGAGCTGCCCACGGGCGGCTCCCTTTTTTTATCAAAAAAATCGAACCAATATGAATCCGGAAAACACCAGAAAAACTGTCCTCGCTAAGGGATTCACCCTGATCGAACTCCTCGTCGTCATCGCGATCATCGCCATTCTCGCCGCCATGCTGCTGCCCGCCCTGGCCTCGGCCAAGGAAAAAGCCAAGCGCATCCAGGACGTCAATAACATGCGGCAGGTGGCCTTGGGCACCTCGGTTTACGCCGGGGATAATCAGGATGTGGTCATGCAGGCGCGCGCCGTGGGCACGGCCTTTTGTCAGATCGCCCTGAATCCGCCGGACGCGACTGCGGCGGCGGCGGTGGGGCTGACGGTTCAGACCAATACCCCGACCATCTGGTCTTGTCCCAACCGTCCCGGGTTGCCGATTTATCAGCCCAATCCGGTTGGCCAGCCGCCGCAATGGGTGCTGGGCTACCAATACTTCGGCGGCATTGCCACGTGGTATAACCCGCAATATTCCGGTGGTGTGCCGTCGCACAGTCCCGTCAAACTGGGGCAGGCCAAACCCTTCTGGACGCTCGCGGCCGACGCAGTCATCAAGGTCAATGGCGTGTGGGGCGGCACTGACCCCGGCAATCCGGATGCCTATATGCATCTGCCGCCGCATCGGAACGGCAACGTTCCGGCTGGCGGCAGTGAGGCACGGTGTGATGGCTCGGCCCTGTGGAGCAAGTTCAACGAAATGTATTTCTTTACCAGCTGGGATGCCTCCGGTACCACCCGCGCCTGTTTCTACAGCCAGGATACGAGTGATCTGGATGCGGCGTTTGTGGCCAGCCTGACGTCCCTGAAAGCGACGCTCTGGCAGTAAACGTCAATGCCCGGCCGCCGGCGGCGGCTTGGCGGCGGGGTTGACCCGCTTGAAGAGGAAGATCAACGGCGCGGCCAGAATGGACATCACCCCGAAAATGAAAAAATTATCCATGAACGCCCACAGGTGCGCCTGTTGGTCCAGCAGGGAATAAACGGCGGCGTAAGCCTGATGCGTGGCGGTCACCGGATCAGTATGCAGCGACAGCGCCTTTCTCGCGGCCTGAAAACGTTGCAGGTAGGCCGGGTTGGTCGGGGTGAGATGCTCCACCATCAGCGCCTGATGCGCCTGCGCGCCGCGCGCCAGCATGGTGGTGACAAAGGCGATGCCAATGCTCCCGCCCAGATTGCGCATGAGATTGTAGAGCCCGCTCGCGTTGCCCAGTTCCTGCTGGCTGAGCTGGCTCATGGTGGTGGTGGTCAGCGGCACGAAAATGAAACTGATGGCAATGCCGTTCACAATGCTCGGCCAGATGATGTTGATGCGCGCGACGTCCAGGTTGATCCGGCTCAACATGAAGGAGGACACGGTCAGCATCACGAACCCGAAGCAGAGCATCCAGCGCGTCCGGATTTTGCCGAGTATTCTTCCCACGAAGAAAGTGGTCACGAACGCCGCGATGCCGCGCGGGCTCATCGCGTAGCCGCTTTGCAGGGCAGGGTAGCCCATGAGCGTTTGCATCATCAGCGGCAATTGCGCGGTGGTGCCATACAGGATGGCACCCAAGGTGGTCATCAGGGTAAGCCCAAGGGTGAAGTTGCGGTATTTGAACACGCGCAGATTGACCAGCGGATGGTCGGTCTTGAATTCCCACCAGACAAAACCAATCAGGGCGGTAATGGAACTGACCGTGAACCACCGCACCCATTCGGCGTTGAACCAATCGGCTTCCTGCCCCTTGTCCAGCACCACCTGCAAGGTGGCCAGCCAGACCGCCAGCAGGCCGAACCCGAGGAAATCAATCGTGGCGGACTTGTTGCGCTTGATGTACGGCGGATCCTCCACCAGCCATTCGGCCATGAACATCGCAAAGAGGCCGACCGGCAGGTTGATGTAAAAAATCCAGCGCCAGGAATAATTGTCCGTGATCCACCCGCCCACGGTCGGTCCCAGAATCGGGGCCACCACCACGCCTTGGGCAAAGATCGCCATGGCGGCACCGCGCTTTTGCCGGGGAAAACTTTCCAGCATGATGGATTGCGCGATCGGCACCATCGCCCCGCCGCCGATGCCTTGCAGAATGCGCGCCACGATCAGGCTGGGCAGATCCCACGCCAGGCCACACAGGGCCGAGGCCAGCGTGAACATGAAAATACAGGCGATGAACAGGCGCTTGCGGCCAAAATAATTCGCCAGCCAGCCGGTCATGGGCAGCACAATGGCGTTGGAAACGAGGTAGCTCGTCAGCACCCACGTGGTTTCCTCCGGCGTGGCCGACAGGCTGCCGGCAATGTGCGGCAGTGCGATGTTCGCAATGGAGGTGTCCAGCACCTCCATGAAGGTGGCCAGCATCACGCCCACGGCGATTAGCCAGGGGCTGTGGCGGGGTTGCCATTCCGCTTGCATGCAACCTTACTTCGCGGCCGTTTTGCGGTTGCCTAGGAGCAGGAAGCCCAAGGCTGTTGGACCCGCAATGATCCCGGCGATCAGCGCTAGCGCCCACGCAGGCATCACAAACTTGCTGGTCTGCACATCGGGCGTCACCGACAGGCCGGGGCCGATCACCTTGTCGGCGGGCAGCGGTTCATCAAACACGATTTTCACCGGCACGCGCTGGATGACTTTCACAAAGTTGCCGGTGGCATTTTCCGGGGGCAGCAGACTGAATTGTGCGCCGCTGCCGGCTTGGATACTATCCACGTGCGCGGCAAAAATGCGTCCGCCCAAGGCATCAATGGCCACGCTGACCGGCTGCCCGGGCTGCATGTTTTTCAACTGCGATTCCTTGAAGTTGGCCACCACCCAGACCTCCATGGGCACGATGGACAGCAACTGCTGGCCAGTCTGCACATAATCGCCAGTTTCCACGGCCTTGCGGGTGATGCGGCCGGCCGCCGGGGCCACGATTTTGGTGTAGGTCAGGTTTAGCCGGGCTTCGGCGGTGTTGGTTTGCGCCTCGCGCCACTGCGCCTGCACGGTGGCGGTCTGCGCCAGGGCGGCCGCGAGCGCCTGATTGGCTTCATCCACCTTGGCAACGGACTCCGCCGAGCTTTCCAAGGCGGACTTCCAGTCGGCCTCCGCCTGGGTGCTGGCGGCCTTGGCCGCGTCAAATTCGGACTGGGAAATGGTGTTCTGATGCCGCAGTTCCGTGGCGCGGACAAAATCCGCCTTGGCCCGGACGGCCGCGGCCTCCGCCGCCGCCTCGTCCGCCTTGGCTTTGCGCACCGCCGCGCCGGCGGTGGTAACCTTCAGCCGCATCAGTTCACCGGCGGCGATCATCGTCCGGTAGCTGGCCTCCTGGGCATCCGCCGTTGCCTGCTTCTGTGCCAGCGCAATGTCATAATCCGCCGGATCAATCGCCACCAGCAGTTCGTTGGAATTCACCAACTGGTTGTCCAGCACCTTCACGTCGGTCACCTGGCCGGCCACGCGCGGGGCCAGCGAAATGACATGGCCCGCAATGAAGGCATCATCCGTGGATTCGTGCGTGAACACTTCCACCAGATAAACGAGGCCGAAATAGATGCCGACCCCCGCCACGATGGCGATGGACCAAAGGACGAGGGGCGATTGCAATTTTTTTGGGGCCGGGGTTTCCGGCGTGGGCGTATCACTCATATGTCAGTTCCATCCGCGTTCATCGGCACCGCTTTTTCGTTGGCGTGATCCTTGGCGATCAGGACATAGATGGCCGGGATCACCAGCAGCGTGAAGATCGTGCCCAAGGCCATGCCCGAGACGATCACGAGACCAATTGAATTACGGGCCGCCGCGCCGGCACCCGTCACCATGGTGAGCGGAAAATGCCCGGCCACCGTGGCCACACTGGTCATCAGCACCGGGCGCAACCGCAGCAGCGAGGCTTCGCGGATGGCAACTATTTTAGTCCGGCCCGCACGCTGGAGCTCATTGGCAAATTGCACGATCAGAATGCCGTTCTTGGACACCAGGCCGATCAGCGTTACCAGCCCGACCTGCGAATAAATATTCAGCGTGGTCGTCCAGCCATTCGTCCAGAACGGAATGTTGGGATTCGGCATTTTCAGGAAGCAGAAGATCAGCGCGCCGAACATCGCCAGCGGCACCGAGCCGAGCAGGATGATGAGCGGATCGCGGAAGCTGTTGAACTGCGCCGCCAGCACCAGGAAGATGAGTGTGACGGACAAAATCAGCGCCGGAATGAACTTGTTGCCTTCCGTGCGCAACTGGCGGGATTCACCGGTATAATCCACACGGCTGCCGGCCGGCAGAATTTTGCGGCTCTCCGTTTCCAAAAAGGTCAGCGCCGTGCCCAGCGGCACAATGGCCACGCCGCTCAGCTTGATGGAGTTCAACTGCTGGAAACGGTTGAGCGAGCGCGGGGTGGTCTTCTTCTCGAAATGCGCAAAGGTGCTCACCTGAATGAGTTCCTTGCCGGGACCCTTCACGTAGGCGCTTTCCAGCTGGTCCGCGTTCAGGCGCGAGCCGCGGCGGAGCTGGGGAATCACCTTATAACTGCGGCCCGCCAGGTTGAAGCGGTTCACATAATTGCCGCCGACGAGCGCGGAAAGATCGGAGCCCACCGTTTGCAGGTCCAGACCCAGCGCCGCCACCTTGTCGCGGTCAATCACGAGTTCCACCTCGGGCTGGTCAATCTTGGTATCGATGATCGGCGGAAAGGCAAACATGCCGTTGGTGGCCGCCATCTGGGCAATCTGCTGGGCATAGGGCAGCAGCTGCTCAGGTTCCGAGGTCGAGGATATCACAAATTCCACCGGGAACTGGCCGCCGCCGGGCAGGGCAGGGGGCGTGACCATCAGCAGCCGGATGCCCGGCACCTGGTTCACCATCATCTGCACTTCCGGCTGAATCTTGAACACCGTGCGTTTCCGCTCGCCCCAGGGTTTCAGCACCATGCCGCTAAAACCGCTGTCCGGCATGGTCAATTGGAACGACTGCTCCATTTCCGGCACGGTTTGGAACAGGTTGTTGACCGCGTCCGCATAGAAGGAGGCCTGTTCAATGGTCGAATTGGCCGGGCCTTCCACAATGCCGAATACCACCCCCTGATCTTCCGTGGGCGCCAGTTCGTTTGCGGACATCATATACATTGGAATTGCCAGCAGGCTGAGGCAGATCCAGATGATGTAAATGGTCGGGCGCATTGTCAGGGTTTTGTCCAGTACCCGGCCGTAAAAGACTTTCAGCCGGTCAAAATCGCGGTTCACACGACCCACAAATCCGCGATCTTCGCGGTCATGGCTCAGCAGTCGCGATGCCATGACGGGCGAGAGAGTCAGCGCCACGACGCCGGAGATGAATACCGCGCCTGCCAGCGTAAGGGCGAATTCGCGGAACAACGAGCCGGTCAGCCCGCCTTGAAATGCAATCGGCGCATACACCGCCGCCAGCGTGATGGTCATTGCAATGATGGGGCCGACCAGTTCGCGTGCGCCAACCAGCGCGGCGTTGATGGGTGTTTTGCCTTCGCGGATATGCCGCTCCACGTTTTCCACCACCACGATCGCATCGTCTACCACCAGACCGACCGAGAGCACGATCGCCAGCAGTGTCAGCAGGTTCAGCGAGAAGCCCAGTGACTGCATCAGGAAAATGCCGCCGATGAGGGACAGCGGAATCGCCACCAGCGGAATCATCACCGAGCGGATGGAACCGAGGAACAGGAAGATGACCACCGAGACAATTAACAGCGTCTCCGTGAGGGTCTTCATTACTTCATGGATGGCATCGTCAATGTACTTGGTGGCGTCATAGGCCACGCGACCCTTCAGGCCGGTGGGCAGTTCCTTTTCAATGGCCGCCATTTCCGTGCGGACGCGTTTGATGACATCCAGCGAATTGGCGTTGGGCAGCACCCACACGCCCATGAACACGGCGCGTTCGCCCGTGAAGCGCACTTCGCTGTCGTAATCTTCCGCGCCGAGTGACACATCCGCGATGTCCTGCAACCGCACCAACTGGTCGCCGTTCTGGCGCACCACCAGATTTTTGAATTCATCCACCGACCGCAGATCCGTATTCGCCGTGAGGTTCACTTCGATGAGCGAGCCTTTGGTATGACCGACGGCGGAAAGGAAGTTATTCGCCGAGAGCGCCACGCGGACCTGGTTTGGGCTGATGTTGAACGCCGCCAGCCGATCCGGCTTCAACCAGATGCGCATGGCAAACGTACGGCCGCCCAAAATGTCTGCGCGCTGCACGCCTTCCAGCGCGGCCAGGCGCGGCTGCACAATGCGGGTCAGGTAATCCGTGATTTGGTTGGCTTCCAGGATGCCGGAGGAAAAGCTCAGGTATGCCGAGGCGAATTGCGAGTCCGCCGTCTCGATGTTGATCGTGGGGATTTCCGCCTCCGGCGGCAGGTCGTTGCGCACCTGGCTGACCTTGGAATTGATTTCCGTGAGCGCCTTCTTGGCGTCGTAATTCAATTTCAGCCGCGCCGTAATCGTGGAGAGACCGAGCTTGCTGGCGGATTCGATGTAATCAATGCCGTCCGCCGCCGCGATGGCGCGTTCGATGGGCTGCGTCACGAAGCCGCGCACGAGGTCCGCGCTGGCGCCCACGTACACGGTGGTGACGGTGACGGTGGCGTTTTCATTGCGCGGATACTGCCGCACGTTCAGTGAGCTGATGGCCTGCAAACCCGCGATCAAAATGATCAGGTTCACGACCACCGAGAGCACCGGCCGGCGGATGAAAAGGTCGGTAATGGATTTCATGGCATCGCGCGTTCAGATTCCGAAAGGACGCTGGAGATTTGCATGAGATAAATAGTGGTGAGGTTGCCGCCGGCTCAACTGTTCGGCGGGGTGGGGGTGGTGGAGGTTTGGGGAACCACGTTGGTATTGTTATTTTCCGTCACGCTCGTGCCGTTGCGCAGTTTGAACACGCCGGCCGTCACCACCTTGTCGCCCGCCTTCAGGCCGCTCTCCACGCTCACAAAATCGCCCCGGTTGCGGCCGGTGCGGATGAATTTCTGTTCCACCACCTGATTGGTGGCCCCGTTGATCACAAACACGGAATCGCCATACGGCGCGCCCAGCACGGCGGTGGACGGAATGACCAGCACCGGCTTGGCGCCCGGCAGTTCCACGGTGGTGCGCACAAACATGCCCGGACGCAGCAGCGAATCCGCATTGTCAAACGTGGCCCGCACCCGGATGGTGCGCGTGGTGGTGTCCAGATCGGGATTGATGGCAGTTACCGTGCCGGTAAAGGATTTGTCGGCATAACTGTCCGAAGTGACGCGGACGGGCAGGCCGGTCTGGATGCGGGCGAGTTCCTGCTGCGCCAGCGAAAAATCCACATACACCGGCGCCAGCGCCTGCAAGGAGACGATCCCCGCGCCCGCGTTGAGCGATTCGCCCAAGTTTACCAGCCGGAGCCCCAGCTTGCCGCTGAACGGCGCGCGAATGGTCTTCTTGGCGATGATGGCGCGGACATTGTCCGCATTGGCTTCCGCCTGTTCCAGCGCCGCTTCCGAGGCGTCCACCTCGGATTGGGAGACCGTCTTGTCCGTGTGCAACTGGCGGTTGCGTTCCGCGTTCAGCTTGGCCAGCTTGGCCTGGGCTTCCAGGGCGCGCAACTGGGCCTCCTCGGTGGAGGTGTCCAGCTTCACCAGCAGGTCGCCCTTCCGGACCGTCGCGCCGGATTCAAAATCAATTTCGCTCACCGTGCCCGCGATTTCCGGGGACACCGTCACGCCCTGCGCGGCGTTCACGGTGCCCACGGCGGAGAGCGTTTCCGGCCATTGTTCTTCCGTGGCCAGACTCGAGGAGACGGCTTCCGGCGGCGGGGCGAACAGGGCCGCCGCGCCGATCATGGTTTTGATTTGCAGGGCCTTCACCCCCACCAGCGCACCGGCGATCACGACCACCAGGGCAATTCCCAAGAGCAGTTTCTTATTCATGCGATTTCGTTTTAAATTTCGGTTTAACTTTGCGTTTTAAAGTTTTGGCTCCCTTTGCCTTTGTGCCACCCGCTCCGGCCAGAAACAGCTTCACAATCCGCTGCGCCGTCAGCCGGTCCGGCTTGAAATCCGGCGCAATCAGGTGCGACACCAGATAAAAATTCACATGGCCGTAAATGCCGTAGGCCAGCTCCCGGCTGTCAAAGTCCCGGCTCAGTTCGCCCTTTTTCTGGGCCGCTTGGATCAGCTCATGGACAAATTCAAAGTTCCGCTCGCACTTTTCCGTGCAGGCCAGATTATCCGGCAGCTCGCCGGCGGAGGTAAACATGGTGCCGAACGACAGCCGCATCAAATTCCGGTTCCGGCAGCAATAATCAAACAGCGTTTCCAATATGGCCTCCAACTGCGCCTGAATGCCCGTGTTCTGCGCCGCCGCCTCCCGCAGGATGCGATACCGCTCATCATGCGCCTCATGCACCAGCGCCCGGAACAAATCCGCCTTGTCCTGAAAATAATAATACAGCGCCGGCTTGGACACCCGCGCATCGCCCACGATCTGCTGCACCGAAGTCGTGGCATACCCCGCGTCGGCAAAGCGCTTCAGCGCCGCCGAGAGAATCTGCCGCCGCGTTTCGGGGCCGCTCTGCAACATAACTTACCGTACGGTAGGTAATTTATGCCCGTTTGTCAAACACTTGTTTGAATTTAGGCGCAGCGGGGGGGGAATAAAAGGGCGGGAGAGCCGACTAAGCGCGCAACAGCCAATACGCCATAGTGGCCAGGGCAATGGCAATTAGCAGCCCACCTGCCAATATCGCTGGCCGCCGCCGGTCGGCGCGCAGCATTAAAATCACGAACCCGGCGGGATAGGCGAGGGAGCACACCGCCATAGCCGTCCAATTGAACCAGCCCGCCCAATGCCCGCGGTCCACTGCCTGGAACCACATGCTGGTAGTGAAGCCATACATCAGCGGGCAAATTAGGACCGCTTGCCTGCCGGATACCCCGTTTTTCAGCAGTTGGGGCAGCAGGAACAACGCCGGCCCAAACCACGCCAGCAGGGTAATGGCGACAATGGCCTTGCGCGACCGGTTGTGGAGCACGTTCATGGCAGACTGATTAACCATCAATGCGCCAGATTTACCCGGGCGAGTCAATCGCCAAACCAAACCGGGCGCATCCGCGTACCGCCCGGAGCGCCGGTCTGTGACCGGCTTATCAATTCACGATGGTCGGCCAGCGTGGCTCTATTCCATAGTTTTGTGAAAACGAACGGCTCCGCTCGGCGGACGTTTCTCGGGCAGTTTCAGGATGGCCTCGCCGCCACCCTCATTCCGCGCCAATTTTAAACTTGGCCACCGTTTTAGCCACCACCCTGGTCCCTTGCTTCACTGTGACCGTGCAGATGGCAAAGTCGGCCGCACCTTTTTTCGGACAGAACACATCCACCGCAACCGTTTCCATTTTGGAATCACTCGAACCCACAAAGCACGACGCCTTCTGCCCCAGCGTCGCCAGCACCCGGGGCGTGGAAAAGTTCTCTTTCCCCGCTTCTCGATTCGTGTCCCTTCGTGTTTATTCGTGGTTGCCTTGTCTTGGAAATCGTCAAGCTTCCGCCGCCGGCAAATTACGCTTGGCCATCGCCACTTCAAACCGGTTCATCGGCACATACAAGCCCCGCTGCACCCGGTCTACCAGCGCTTCCACCGCAATCGTATCCGTCCAGGCTTGCACCGCCGCCAGATCCGGAAACTGCCGGGGCGGTTCCGTCCTTTGTTTGAGCTCCGCCAGAAAGCGCTCATAAACAGACGCCACGTCATTTGATGGCAGGCGGATGACCGTATGATTCGCCGGCGCCCCGAGGACATCGTTGGTATTGTTGGTGCAGTGCAAGACCTCATTCCCAAATCCGACGGCAAACATAATGACCACCGTCTCCTTGTCCGCGTTTTGCGGTGCCAGATGGTATTTGTTGTAAACGACCTGCCCAAGCTGGCGCCGGCTGGAATCTATATAATAGATGCCGCCGCTGTCGCGATGGCTGGGATTGAGGATGCGGGATAATTTTTTGTGCCCGATAATGGCGAATCCCAACCCGTTAAAACCTCCCCGCAAAGCAGCGGTGGCCTGCCAGAATTCCTTGCTCAGCTCCGATTCCGGACAGGCGAGGTCCGCCCATATCCCCGGCAGCCACCCGATGGGCAGCGACTGTGTGGGCGCGACGCCTGGCTGCCCGGAAGGAATCATTACCTTGTAATAACCCGGCGCAATTTCCGGTTTGCCGCCAATCGCCGGGCGCGACGCTGTTTCCGTCCCGGGCAGATTTTTGGTTTTGATCAACTGACGAAAATCCAGGCCATCCGGCAATTCGCCCATCGTGGCATATTCAAATCCCACCCCCACGGAAAATTCCGGCAGACCGAGGGCTTCCGCCAGGTCGTTGTGCCGTTCCATCGCGAAGGTATAACCATCACCGTCCATTTCGCCCGGGTGCAGAATGGCGGCCACCTCCTTCACTTTGACCGAGCCAAAGGCCTGGCACAATTTCTCGGCATCCCCGCCGGCGGGTTCATTGTCGGCATCTGCATCGGCGTCGAAATTGCCCGGGCTGGAATCATATTCGTCGGCTAGTGTCCCGTTCAGGTAAAGCTGATACCACAGGATGTCATCATCGTGGTTGAGCACCGCCAGCACCGGACACTGAAATTCTTCCGACAACCACCCCGCCAGCCCGGCAATCACCTCCTGGTTCTGATCCTCCGATTCCTCGTCAAAAACGACCACGCAACCGTTCTGCTCCGGCGTGACCAGTGCGGACCGACCGGCCAAAGCCGCCGCCACCGCCTTTTGACTGGGGCCGCGCAGGGTGTAATTCGTATAAAAGCTGCCCATAAATGATGGAGTTCAATGTTGGGTCTTGGATTTTGGATATGCTCGGTAAAAACCTGCTTAACTTTTAATGGCAAACAATCTGCTCGCTCGGCCAAGTCAAAACGAATGTTGGATGTTGGAATATTCCCATCCTTATTGCTGATACACCCGCACGTAATCAATCAAATATTTCTGCGGCAGATTGGCATCATCCACCGGCCCGCCCCAACTTCCGCCGAGCGCGAAATTAAGCAACAAATAATGCGGCTTGCGAAACGGATTGTCCGCGCCTTGCCCCGCCTTATCCAACGTCACCGTATGGTATTTGTTCGTGTCGTAGAAAAAATCAATGCGATCCGGATACCATTCCACGGCGTAAATGTGAAAATCATCCGACGGCCGGTCCGCCTCCAATTTGCCGCCATCGGAACGGTGTTTGCCCTTCGCCCCGAAATGCAACGTGCCGTGAATCGTGTTCGGCTGCTTGCCCACCAGTTCCATGATGTCCGTCTCGCCGCAGGCCGGCCAGCCGACCACGGAATGGTTGGTGCCCATCATCCACAGGGCCGGCCACACGCCTTTGCCCTTCGGCAATTTGGCCCGCATTTCAATCCGACCATAGCACCAACTGGCTATTCCGTCGGTATTCAGGCTGGCCGAAGTATATTCCACGGCGGCATGGTTTTCCGGTTTGAAATGTTCCTTTCTGCATTCGATCACCAGCATCCCGTTTTCAACCCGGGCATTCTCCCGCCGGGCGCGGGTGTAATACTGGCTCTCATGGTTCCGCACAAATCCCTCCTCATAACCCCACTTGGCCGGGTCCGGCAGCCCCGAATAATTAAACTCATCCGCCCAGACCAGCTTCCACTCACCGGCCCGAACACTGGCGAGGGCGGTCAATAATCCGAATACAATTAGCGTTGTTTTCATCATGACAATCCTCTGGTTTGGCAAACATGAACTTCGGCCACAACGGCGCGGCCACCTTTGATAATCCAATTTTCAGCCACCCAAAAGGGAAAAATGCGTTTATCTCCCCAGCAACCGGCGGACTTCGGAGGCCAGGATCGGTGAGATCAGTTGGACCGGGCAATTGCTGTTTCCAAAATCTGCCACCGCTTCCAACTCCGCGAACGGAAACGCAAATTTGGCGGGGGCGTCGTTGGTAGGCGATTCGCCGAATATGCCTTCCCCATAGTAGGGCGTCAGTTTGGTGATGGTCAGTTTCTTGACGCCGGCCAGTTTTTTCAACCTTGGGAAATAATCTTCTTCACCATCATGCGGCAGTACCATGGTTATATGCGCTTTGATGCAGGCGATCATATCAGCAGGGCTGGCAGATGTGTGGTTTTCATAACGGTGCATCTCCGACCAGCGCAGGGAAAATGAGCGAATTTGTCCATAGCTGCCCATTTCCAGGGATAAACCTTCTGCTCCATCGCCAGCATTATCAGCCGAGAAGAAATTAATTCCGTCCAGTTGGCGGGAAAAAAAGACCCCGCGACCACAGATCTTGCCGGATTGTTTGTCATCTGTTCCGGCATCGGCGAAGTGGGTGTAAAAGCTTTCCAGAACCAACTTAGCCGGGTCAAGGCCCAGTTTGGATGCGTCATTCAATGCCACCATGATGATGGTTTCATCGCTGGGAAGCTGCCCCCCCGAGCCATCGTCTCCGTTGGCGGCTGAATAGTATAGTGAGGCATCACTTGGCCGGATGCCAAAAATGCTTGGTATACCACAGCAATAGCCAGGCGGTTTGTCTTTCGCGATGTAAAAGTCATTCGTAGAAGGCCGGGGGATACCCTTGTGCTGGAGGGAACCCAGAACCATGGCGTTGGAAATGACCGTAGAAGAAAAAAAGCGTGGCAATTCTCTTTGATAAACCCACAGGCTTTTAGGTAGTTGATTGGCGGGCGCCTGCCATACGATCGCGGCATTGGTGAACAGGCGCGAGGAAAGCTCCTGCCAACTGGGCGGATCGGCTGCCTCCGAGCGGACCGACGCTAAAACAACCGCAATTATGACGCTGGTTTTCAAGGTTGATTCACTTCAATAACCGGTTAACTACCTGGTCTCTACGACATAAATGCAAAAACCGTTTTGCTTGTCTATTCTGAGGCCGGGCTGCCTTTACCCAGTGAAATCATTCTCTGCCGACCCCAGTCTTTGCCAAGCATAATCTACTCCCGGCTCCAAATCCCGCCATTCTCACTCGGCAAACGCGTCCTTTGGCTTGAAACTCCGCAGCAAACCATTACGCTTGGCCAAGTTTTTGCGGATGCGAACCAAACACGGAGCTTTTATGAATATCTGGCGTGGACAATTTTTTTCGTTGGCAGTCGTGGCTGCCGGGTGCCTGCTCACCGGTTGCAATCAGTCGTCGCCCGGCCCCAATGCCGGCGGCGACGTCATCAAGGTGGGGGAATACGGCTCCCTGACCGGCTCCGAGGCCACCTTCGGCCAGTCCACCCACAAAGGCATCCAGCAGGCCGTGGATGAAATCAACGCCGCCGGCGGCGTGCTCGGCAAGAAAATCGAACTCCACACCGAAGACGACCAGTCCCAGGCCGGCCAGGCCGCCACTGTGGTTCGCAAACTCATTTCCAGCGACGGCGTGGTGGCCATGCTCGGCGAAGTCGCCTCCTCCCGTTCCCTCGAAGCCGCCCCCATTTGCCAGCAGAGCGGCATTCCCATGATCTCCCCGTCCTCCACCAATCCCAAGGTCACCGAGGTGGGCGATTACATTTTTCGCGTCTGCTTTATTGATCCCTTCCAAGGCACGGTCATGGCCAACTTCGCCACCAAGACCCTCAAGGCCCATACCGCCGCCGTCCTTACCGATGTGAAAAGCGACTACAGCCTCGGCCTCGCCAAATTCTTCAAGGAACAGTTCCTCGCCAGCGGCGGCAAAATTGTGGACGAGGAAAAATACAGCGGCGGCGACAAGGATTTCAACGCCCAGCTCACCGCCATCAAGGCCGCCAGCCCCGAAGTCGTGTTTGTGCCCGGCTACTACACCGAGGCCGGCCTGATCGCCCTGCAGGCGCGCCAGTTGGGCATTAACGTCCCGCTGCTGGGCGGCGACGGCTGGGAATCCCCCACGCTAATCCCCGTCGGCGGCAAGGCACTGGAAGGCGATAGTTTCTCCACCCACTTTTCCGCCGATAATACTTCCCCCGAAGTTCAGACCTATCTGACGACGTACAAAAAGAGATACAACGAAACGTCCGACGCCATGGCCCCGCTCGGCTATGATGCCATGATGATCCTGGCGGACGCCATCAAGCGCGCCGGCACGACTGACGGTGCCAAAGTCCGCGATGCGCTCGCCGCCACCAAGGATTTCAAAGGCGTCACCGGCAACATCACGATTGATCCCAACCGCAACGCCTCCAAGTCCGCGGTGATCCTCACCATCACCAACGGCGCGATCAAATACATTCAGACCGTCGCCCCGTGACCGAACTACTCCAGCAACTCATCAACGGCCTCGCGCTCGGGTCCATTCTCGCGCTCATCGCGCTGGGCTACACGATGGTCTACGGCATCCTGCGATTCATTAATTTTGCCCACGGAGATGTCTTCATGCTCGGCGCGTTCGCCGGATTTTATCTGGCCCCCAAAATTGCCACCTTCGTGCCGCTGCCATCCGTGGCGGGAGCGTTGATCATCTTTGGCCTCTCCATGGTGATCTGCGCCGCGCTGGGGGTGCTGATCGAGCGACTGGCGTACAAGCCCCTGCGCAAGCGGCCCAAGCTCACCGTGCTCATCACCGCCATCGGTGTCTCCCTCTTTCTCGAATACGCCGGCCAGTTCTTCTTCGGTGCCTCCAATAAGAAATTTCCCGATATTCTGCCCACCTGGCCAGTCACCAAAGTCTTGAGTCTGAGCGTGAACAGCAACCAGCTCATCGTCCTCGCCGTCACCCTCCTGCTGCTGCTCGGCCTCCGGTTTATCGTCATGAAAACCCGCATGGGCCGCGCCATGCGCGCCGTGTCCTTCAATCCCGAAGCCGCCGCGCTCATGGGCGTGAATACGGACGTCGTCATCTCCTTCACCTTCGCCCTCGGCTCCGCCCTCGCCGCCGCCGCCGGGATTCTGTACGCCATCAATTATCCCTCAATTGACCCGCTCATGGGCATCATGCCCGGCCTAAAAGCCTTCGTGGCCGCCGTGCTGGGTGGCATCGGCAATCTGCCCGGCGCCGCGCTGGGCGGCATCATCATCGGCGTCACCGAAACGCTGGTCTCCGGCTATATTTCCTCGACCTATCGCGACGCCATCGCCTTCGCCATTCTGATCGTCATCCTGCTGGTCAAACCGTCCGGTTTGCTCGGCAAGAAGGAGGTGGAGAAGGTATGAACCTGAACCTGCGCCATGCCAAAACTGGTTTGCTGGGCGCGCTCGCCCTGTGTTTTCTGGTCACGCTGTTCTCGAAGTTCATCAACCCCTACTGGCTCTACATCCTCTACGACATCGGCATCAACATCATCCTCGCGGTCAGTCTCAATCTCATCAACGGCTACACCGGCCAGTTCTCGCTCGGCCATGCCGGCTTCATGGCGGTGGGCGCCTACACGGCGGGAGTCATCACCAACCAGTTCGGCCAATTGAATGCCTTCGCCTCTGGGGGCGTGTTTCTCGGCGCGTTGCTGGCGGGCGGTTTAATGGCGGCCGTGGCCGGGTTGCTGGTCGGCATTCCCACGCTGCGACTCAAAGGCGATTACCTTGCCATTGTCACCCTCGGCTTCGGCGAAATCATCCGCGTGATTTTGCAAAACGTGGATTCCGTGGGCGGCGCGCGCGGCTACAGCGTCATGCACGGCTGGACCAATTTCTTCTGGACCTTCGGGCTTGCCGCCGTGACCGTCTATGTCATCGCTTCGCTGGTGAATTCCACCTACGGGCGCGGCTTCATTGCCGTCCACGACGACGAAATCGCCGCCGAAGCCATGGGCATCAACACCACCAAATACAAAGTCTCCGCCTTCGTCATCGGCGCATTTTTCGCCGGCATCGCGGGCGGCTTGTACGCGCATTCCAAGCAATACATCACCCCGGGCGGCTTCGGCTTCATGCAATCCATCGCCTTCGTGGTCATGGTCATTCTCGGCGGCATGGGCAACACCGTCGGCGTCATCCTCGCCGCCATCCTGCTCACCCTGCTGCCCGAAGGCCTGCGCTTTCTCGCCGGCGTCCAGCAAATCCCCGGCGTCGCCAAGATGTACCCATTGAGCTGGGTCGGCGACACGCGGATGATCATCTATTCGCTGCTGCTGATCGTCCTCATGCTCACCCGGCCGCAGGGATTGTTCGCCTTTAAGAAACGTCAACGCTAAACCCCGATTTTTCCCATGGCCCTCCTCCAACTCGACAAAGCCACCATCCGCTTCGGCGGACTCACGGCCGTGTCGGAGCTGGATCTCGCCATCGGCAACACCGACCTCATCGGCCTCATCGGACCCAACGGCGCCGGCAAAACCACCGCCTTCAATCTCATCACCGGCGTCTATCAGCCCACCTCCGGCCAGATCAGTTTTAACGGCCAGTCCATCGTCGGCAGCAAGCCGTACCTCATCACCGCGCGCGGCATTGCCCGCACGTTCCAGAACATCCGGCTCTTCGCCTCCCTCTCCGTCTTCGACAACGTCCGCGCCGTGTTCCACCTCCACTTGCGCGGCGATGTTCGCCACGCGCTCTGGCGGGGCCGGGGCTACCACGAGGAGGAAGCCTCCATCGCGAACCGCGTGATCGAGCTGCTCGAAATTTTCCAGCTCGCCAAGTACCGCGATGAACCCGCGAAAAGCCTCAGCTACGGCGACCAGCGCCGCCTGGAAATCGTCCGCGCCCTCGCCGCGCAACCCAAGCTGCTGCTGCTCGATGAACCCGCCGCCGGCATGAACGCCACCGAGAAGGTCGAGCTCACCCGCCTCATCCGTTTCATCCGCGACAAATTTCAAATCTCCATCCTCCTGGTGGAACACGACATGCAACTCGTCATGGGCATTTGCGAACGCATTGCCGTCCTGGACTACGGCGTCAAAATCGCCGAAGGCACCCCCGACGAAGTCCGCCGCAACCCCAAAGTCATCGCCGCCTATCTAGGCGAGTAACCCCCCTTTCCGCGTGAACGTAACAACCACACATAGCCCCGCCGATACCTCCGCCAGGTTTTGGAGTGCGGCGGCCCTCCGCCGCTTTCGCCGGCCGGTGCAGTGTGTCACCCCTATGGCATCCGCCAGCGGCACCCACCTCCCGCAAACCCTGCATGTCTATGTGCTCTCTGCGTTCTCTGCGGCTAATCCCCTCCCGGCTGTGTCGCAGACCAGCCACCACCTCCAAATCCTAAACCGTGATCTGCCAGCAAACCACTCGCACAACCGGTTTTCTCCCTCTCCGCCATTGGTAAATGGGGGAGAGGGTCGGGGTGAGGTGGGGCTCCTAAAATGTTGCCAAAAAGGCGGCGCCCGGAATCGCCCCGTACCAAAGCAAATCGTTTGTCAAACCTTGCTGTGGCCGGCTTCCAACCCAGCCGCGCTCCAGGGGATCAGTCCCTCGCAAACCCTGCCTGTCTATGTGCTCTCTGCGTTCTCTGCGGTTAATCCCCTCCGGGCTGTGTCTCAGACCAGCCACCGCCCTACAATCCTGAACCGGAATCAGCCAGCAAACCACTCACACAACCGGTTTTCTCCCTCTCCGCCATTGGTAAATGGGGGAGAGGGTCGGGGTGAGGTGGCGCTCCTAAAATATTGCCAAAAAGGCAGCACCCGGAATCGCCCCGTACCAAAGCAAATCGTTTGTCGAACCTTGCTGTGGCCGGCTTCCAACACAGCCGCGCTCCGGGGGGGCAGCCCCTCGCAAACCCTGCCTGTCTATGTGCTCTCTGCGTTCTTTGCGGTTAATCCCTCCCGGTCAACCCCCTGATTTCCGATGCTCGAGATCAAAAATCTAACCGTCGGTTACGGTGCCATCAACGCGCTGCACGGCATCTCGCTGTCCGTCGCGCCCGGCAGCATCGTCACCCTCATCGGCTCGAACGGCGCCGGCAAGACCACCACCCTCAAGACCGTCTCCGGGCTGCTCAAACCCAAGTCCGGCGAAATCCTGTACGAAGGCAAAAACATCGCCGGCCTGCCGCCCCATGAAATTGTCCGACGCGGCCTCGCCCACGTGCCCGAAGGCCGCATGGTGTTCGCCAACCTCAGCGTCCTCGAAAATCTCGAAATGGGCGCCTACCTCGTGCGCGACAAAAAACAGATCCGTGCCGAAATGGACGCCGTCTTCGCCGCCTTCCCGCGCCTCCAGGAACGCGTGCAGCAGATATCCGGCACCCTCTCCGGCGGCGAACAACAGATGCTCGCCATCGGTCGCGCCCTCATGGGCCGCCCAAAATTCCTCATGCTGGATGAACCCTCCCTCGGCCTCGCTCCGCTGCTGGTCGCCGCGATTTTTGCAAAAATTGTGGAGATCAACCGCGCGCGCGGACTGACCATCCTCCTCGTGGAACAGAACGCCAATCGCGCCCTCGAAATTTCCCACGCCGGCTACGTGCTCGAGACCGGCCGCATCACCTTGTCCGGCGATTCCCCCTCGCTCCGCCAAAATCCCCAGGTGCGCAGCGCGTACCTTGGCGGATGAACGATTATGAGCCGGTTGTCTTTTGCCATTCTCATCGCTGCCAGTCGTTGTAGCGCAGATTGGCAATCTGCCGTATCGCCGATTGCCAATCGGCAGCCGGTGACCGTGATAGATTCTAAGCCCGCCAGTTTGACCAATCCAGCGGCTCGATTATTCTCCAGACGCTGCAACCGTTTCTCCTTCTCCCCGGGGGAGAAGGCCGGGATGAGGGCGAGCGTAATCACTAACTTTTCCGGGCTCCCGATCCCGTGGTCAATCGCCGTCGGCCGCCATCAAAATAACTGACAACCCTACCCCTTATGAGCCATACCCGTCATTTTGCCAGCGACAACTATTCCGGCGTTTGCCCCGAAGCCTGGGCCGCCATGGCCGAGGCCAACCGCGACCACGAAGTCAGCTACGGCGACGATCACTGGACCCAGCGCGCCTCCGACGCCCTCCGCGCCGTGTTTGAGACCGACTGCGAAGTCTTTTTCGTTTTCAACGGCACCTCCGCCAATTCGCTGTCGCTCGCGTCCCTCTGCCAGTCCTACCACAGCGTACTGTGCCATGACCTCGCCCACATCGAGACCGCCGAATGCGGCGCGCCCGAATTCTTTTCCAACGGCAGCAAAATCCTCACCCTGCCCGGCGACAATGGCAAGGTGCGCCCCGACACCGTCGAAAACGCCGTGCGCCGCCGCAGCGACATTCATTATCCCAAACCCGGCGCCCTCAGCCTCACCCAGGTGACCGAAGTCGGCACCGTTTACACCCCGGCGGAGATCGCCGCCCTCACGGAAACCGCCCGCCAATGCGGCCTGCGCGTCCACATGGACGGCGCCCGGTTTGCCAATGCCGTGGCCACCCTCGGCGTCGCCCCCGCCGACATCACCTGGCGCGCCGGCGTGGATGTCCTCTGCTTTGGCGGCTCCAAAAACGGCATGGCCCTCGGCGAAGCCGTCGTGTTTTTCAACCGCGACCTCGCGCGCGATTTCGATTACCGCTGCAAACAGGGCGGCCAGCTCGCCTCCAAGATGCGTTTCCTCTCCGCCCCCTGGCTCGGCATGTTGAAAGACGGCGCGTGGCTCCGTCACGCCCGCCACACCAACGCCATGGCCCAACGCCTCGCAGCCGGCCTGCGCCCGATTCCCGGCGTGGCCATCTCCTACCCCGTGCAATCCAACTCCGTCTTCGCCCGCCTGCCCGGCACGACCGGCAGGCAGATGAACGACCTCGGCTGGAAATTCTACACCGGCGTCATCACCCCCGACGAATCCCGCCTCATGTGCAGTTGGGACACCACCCCCGAAGACGTGGACCAGTTCGTCGCCGATTTGAAGCGATTGGTGTAAGGGCAGGGGAAGGTTTAACCGCGAATTACGCGAACCACGCGAACGGGAAAAAGACAAGACAGGGCGGAACGCCTCCGACGGAGCGCGCTCCTCCCAAGGGCTGAAAGCCTGCCAGGTTATAGCCCAGGGTGAAGCGCGCAGCGCAAGCCCTGGGATATTTATCCAAGGGAGACGCCATGACATACAAAGATGATGAGATTCCGTCGGATTTCATTATCGACCATGCGCATGAGATTATTCAGGCACTTCACACTTACTTGCTCGCGCACGATTTTTTGTTTCAGAGCCGTGCGGCCTGAAATCCCGCCGGGCTAATCACCGACTTGTCGGCCCTTGAAGGGATCAATAGCATTATACTTTTCTGGCAAGTTCTGAGTCTGTTCAACATACCGCCCAATTCGTGCCCCTTCGTGAAATTCGTGTCTCGCCCCGCCTTTCCCCCTCTGCGAACCTCCTCCCCCTCCGCGACTCCGCGTTAAAATCCCATTCCCCATCCGTGTTGATCGGTGTCCATCCGTGGTTTAAAAAATCTTTAAAATAGGCTTCCGCCGTAATGCGTCTTTATCGTTAAAACATTGGCTTTTTCCCCGATTTGGGAAAATTTCCCACGCCTTTTTCACCCGCCCCCGTTTCCACCCAATGTTTACGCGGGTTTCCTCAAATCAGTTTTCCTGATTTCAGCAAAATTTCAATTTTCGACCCCGCTTTCCCCCAATAACCACGGCCCTCCCACCCGAGTGCGCTGTGAGCGCGTATTATTTTTTTCAAGGACCTGCCATAATCACCTAAAAACCCATGAACCAACCACCGCCTCCCCTCGGAGCGCGGGTCTGTGACCCGCAGCAACGTCCAACCACCAGACCGTGCCCGCGTACAACTAACCCCGCCCGCCGGCCTGGCCATCCTGCTGCGCCCCGCCCGCATAACCGCGCCTCCGGCGCGCACCCGTCCCCCGTAGCGGCGGGCATCCTGCCTGCCGTAGAGCCGGCGCTTCCAGCCCGGCGGTCCTTGCTCCCGCTCTCACACCAGCCTCACTTCTGCCCACGCGCCTCTTCCTCCGTCATTGGAGGTTGGGTGTTACGCGGTGGATGTTGGATGTTTTCCCATCGGCCCCCGCCGTCCCATTCCATCCTCCATCCTCAACCCTCCACCCTCGCTTAAACCATGAAACGCACCGGCAAAATCGCCCGTCTCCCGCACCAACTCCGCGACCAACTCAACCA
>CAIQKM010000158.1 GCA_903872345.1 uncultured Verrucomicrobia subdivision 3 bacterium
TATTTTACAGATTTTAAGCCTCACGCTCTTCGAGAAAATGCCCATTTTACAGGCGCTTACTCAACAACCGCCCACTCCTCCGCCATCAGACATCACCGATCATCAATGTTTACTGGGGTTTTAAACCGGACAGTAGTGATTATTTGAGTAGATTTGCCGGTCGGTTTCCGTTCCTTGCCGCGTTAAAAGTAAACGAACCCGTTACGGTTCAGCTCGTCACCACGTTTGCTCAAGTTGCCGCAACACTTCTCGGGTTGTATTTTGCAGCCATTAGCGCCGTGATCAGCAGTGCATATGCGCGGGTGCCGGGCGATATTCGCATTCTGATTGCTGAGGAACAAGTGAGTCAGGTCTATTTCAAAATTCTCACACTATTTGCTGCAGTTCCCATCTTGCTTTCAGGGTTAAATGCTTATGGATTCCAGGTTGATATCCTCAATTTTGTTTTCGTTTGCGTGCTGGGGTTGTTCGCTGTTTTTAGCTTTATCACTTTGGGTATCCGTTCTTTTCAGTTCTTTGACCCAACTGCCATTCTTCCATCTTTGCAAAAAAAATTCGTGAAGATTGTAATCGCTGCCACGCCTGTAGGTTTTAATTGGCAAAATCCAGCGTTCCAGAATTATCAGCAACGGCAGGCTGAAAAGCTTCTGGGCAGTTGTGAAAACCTTATTTCTCTTGCTGCTAGCGATGAGCGTTTATCCGGTCGAACGCTTACGGATATTGCCAATGCGCTGTTTCACATCGGCTGTTACTATTCGGGACAGAAGTCAAAGATTTCGCCATCAAGTCAATGGTTTCGGAGACGGTATCGTCACAAGGAATGGCTTTTGACAGATTACAACGAAGTCAGCATTGCACTGCAGTCGGGAACCGTCTTGCGTCCCGAAACCGTGCCAGATAACGATTGGATTGAGGATTCAATATCCGTGCAATTAACCCGGATCATTGAGGAACTTCAAAAGCGGAATGAGTTATCCGCCTGCATGGGCGTAGCGGAAACATTACACTGGTATTGCCGTATTGCTCCCAATTTGGGCGCTTTTAAGGAAGCGGTGCGCATGCTTCAAGTGCTTTCACCGAAACTTCAGGCGATGTCGGCCAGTGGGCCAGACGCAGCAAAGGTGGATGATTTAAGCATCCGGTCGCTAGCGATTGCTGATATGTCGTGCGCCTCCTTTGTCGAAGTCGTTCTGGCCTCAACTCAGGCCTTTGGCCGTTTCGATGCGCCTTTACTAAAAAAGAAGGTCGAGCAAATACGATGGGACAAGCCGGAATCGGTTGTGATGGAGGGTGCCCCGGCGCTTTTGGTGGCCGAACTAAAAAAACTGGAGTCTCAATTTAATTTTGAATTCCGCGTGGAGGGTCGCGTGGTCAGCCCGGCTTGGTGGGGCATTGAAACGTCCGCGCTCGCAGTCGTGACCGAAATTCAAGGCTTTGTCATCAGCATCATGGAACAAGCAGAGTCCATGTTTGGTCAAGAGGCTGGAAATCAACTCAAGGCCAAGCATTACCTGTTGGTGGCCCAGATTGTAGCGCGGGGACTGGAAGCATGCAGCAAATGTTCACATCAGTTCCGCGAGATCGAGGCTCTGGTTGGCCGACTTGAAAAGTTAAATTGTAGCAAAGACCTACGTTGGCCGGAGATTGATTGGAAAAACATCCAAGAACGAATTGGATCCCTTCGTAAACGTTTAATTGCGTGCCTTTCTCGTTCTTCGCTGCTTTTAGACCAATTCCCGTCTGATGACCGCCTACCTGACTATTTCGGACAGGCGTATTCTATCATTGCCGATGATTGTATCATTGCACTTCTTAGAGTGCGTCTGAAAAAGGAAATTGGGGGTGTTTTGGCAGAGTCTGACGGCCAAATAAATGCACAAAACACTTGATCTGCTTGCTTGCTTTTGCGGCTGTCATTCGCGGTAGCGCCAGTGGGGCGATGAAAAAA
>CAIQKM010000159.1 GCA_903872345.1 uncultured Verrucomicrobia subdivision 3 bacterium
ATGCGCCAGCGGCGACTGGTGCGGGATTACGAAACCACCGAGTCCAGTGCCGAGGCTTGGATCTATATCGCCATGATCCGAATCCAACTCCGCCGTCTGGCTTGATCCCTCAGCATTCATGATTTTTCAGACGCACTCTAAAAGAAAATGCTGAGGAGGAAACAGGTAGGTTAAGATTCAAAGGGACTCAGGTCGACCTTGGCAGCTACTCTGCGTTTGTTTCAGAAAATAATGTTGAAAAAAATATCACTTTGGGTTTTAGAATTAAAGATGTTTTTCCTACCCAAATGGTCACTTTTTTAAAGTACATTAAATCCAATCAGAAGGGAGAATACTTATTTAGTGAGGATCCGGGGCCATCTATAGATTATGATTTAGATTGTAGCTATGAATTTACAGCGGAGATTAAAAAGTCGGCAGGAAATAACAAAAGCGGAAGCGCTTTATCGGCGGCTGGAGTGCTAAATAAGGCGGAATTTTCAATAATAGTTGAAGGAGAAAATGTTTTCGCTTTGTCATTAAATAGGACAAGTGAGGTCGAAGGAAATGTGCCCTTATATAAATTAACTTTTCCACGACGCTATTTTGAAGAATGTGGCATGTCTCGTGTAGTTATGCCACAATCAGATGAGGAAGTTGATAAAGTTGCATTCGTATGTCTTTTGAAGGGACTGTTACCATCTGTAATAATTGCTGAAGCTGTACCAAAGGAGAATGAAAAACGTTCAGAAAACCAGCATGAGTGGCAACGGTGGCCCATACCACCTATTTTAGAACTTGTTTTTAAAGACTGGCGTAACGCCTTATTTAATATTCATTATGTTGCTCCTTTAAGAACTCCTGGGAAACGTTTTTACGTCGCTGACCTAGATGTTACGCCTGGAATGGATCCTACGGGGGAATTTCTTCCTTATATTTTGAGAGATAAGCACGATTCAATTGTTGCAAATTGTTTGCCCATTGAATTGGGCAAGCAAATTGATCAGACATTATCTGTTGCATTAGGAGGGTGGCTTGAATATTTCAGAACAGGCAAATTTGATGGCATAAGGCAGGAGCAATTTGAATATGAATTGGCGGGTGATAGTATATTGCTGGAGCTAAAACTGAAGTCAGTATATGGAAACACCAAACATTCCTTGGCGGATTCTGGTTTTGGTTATTCACAAATTGTTCCTGTTATCGTCCGGGGATTGTTGTTGCCGGTTGATGGCACATTGGTAGTTGAACAACCAGAATTGCACTTGCACCCGGCATTACAAGTTCGGATTGCAGACTTCTTTTTAGCGATGATATCTATTGGGAAGCAGGTCATCATAGAAACACACAGTGAACATTTGGTAAATGCCTTTCGTGTTCGTATTGCTGAAGATGATGTCAATTCGATACAAAATGATTGTAAAATATACTTTCTTGAAGCTCGGGAAGGGAAAACCACTGTGCATGATTTATCTGTCAAGGAGGATGGTACACTGACCGACTGGCCTGTTTGTTTTTTTGGTGAGGCATTGGAACTCACCGGGAGAATGCTTCGTGCGCAAAAGCGGTTTAAAAAAATCTAACCCGTAATATGCCCGCTTTAATTTGCTTATCGCCAGTCCTCTCTGATCAGACTTTCCCGCGAAATGAATACGAATTATATTCTGTTTCAGAAGCATTGGGGGAAATTTCTCAGTTAGTTGAGGATGGGAAAATAAAAATTGTATGTTCAGATTTTTTTATTTTTTTGCTGGAAAACTTTGAGTGGCAAAATCATCCAATTAAGTTAAAGCGGGAAATATATAATTTGCTGAGTGCTTGGTTTTTGATGGGAAAATCGGTCTCTGTTTCATTTCCAGGAACTAATGTGCAAATAAGCCATCCAATTCCAAATGGGTGCCAAAGGTGCGGTGGACTTGCTGATCTTTGGGCAGAAGAAATGGGCAAGCTGTTATGCAAGCACGAATCAGTAAAGGATGGAAACGAATTTTTTATTGGAGTTGCATGTGAAAATGGTTTTGCTGGAAAACCTATTAACCGATATGAAGACCATCAATTACCGAGAACTTTTCCACTCGTTGGAAAGTCCACTTGTGATTGTACACAACAAAATTCTGTATTGAGTGATGCATATGAGTACGTAGTGCCTCGAAATATTGAAATGTGCAATATTTCGTTTGCTGAGGCATATGCAAATTGCGCCTGTTTGGGTAATTGCACCATTGACAACCCTAATGGCGGCAGCCATTACATGGTCAGATTTCCAGGTAAACGCCCATGGCCTTTGGACATAAACCATACTGTTATAATTGATCGCATATTGAAAGAACTGGAACCCATTACCGGTTACCCTTTACCTGCGATCAAATATGCGCTTAAAAATGGTAAGATTCCAGCTAAGCAACTAAAGCTCAATCGCTAGTCAGCCAAGGTGGATAAAGATGCCCCAAAGGAGCGAACAATTTGAACCACCGCTTCTTCGGTGCTAATTGGCCGCTTCAATTCAGGTAACACCTTCATTTTTGCGTTTTTAAACTCCAAAACAGGAGGATGAAAATACTGGATTTTCTCTTGCGAGTTTGGAATTTGCATTTCGTTTTTCATGAAACTGTAAGAAATAGACACTCACTCAGCTAATCCGTCAAGCCTCAATATTAATCTGGATTCAGATGCAAGGGTTCTAAAAATTCCATAGTTGATGATCATCTGACCTCAATTTTAACTATCCCCCCACCATTGGCGCTCGAAAAAATCCCGGTCAATCCGCACCGGCACCAGGCAGCGGGGATCGTCCACTTTGGGGCTGTTCACGCTGTCGCTTACCGGATAAATCTTCAACGGCTCGTTCAGCGGATGGCCCAGCGCCATCAGATGGGCTTCGCTTGACGGATTGGTGTCATTCAGCCACCAGGCAAAATGTTCCGGCGCGATCAGCACGGGCATTCGTTCATGCAGCGGGGCCATGGCGGCATTGGCCGGCTGGGTGATGATGGTGAAGGATTCAATCGTCTCGCTGGGCGGGGCTTCCGCCAGGTCGGAATCGTAATTGGCCCGCGAGGGCGGCCGGATCCAGCGGTCCCACAGCCCGGCAAAGCAAAAGGGTGCGCCGCTCTTGAGCATCACCCGGAAGGGCTGGCGCTTGCCGGCGCGCTCCTGCCATTCATAAAAACTGTCCGCCGGAATCAGGCAGCGCCGCTGCTTGAATGGTTCCCGGAAGGCCGCCCGGCTGCCCAGAGATTCGGACCGGGCATTGATCAGCGCGTTGCCCACGCTGACATCCTTGGCCCACGAGGGAATCAGTCCCCAGCGCATGAGGCGGACCGCCGGCTGGTGATTTTCCTGACAGATGACCGGCGCGGTTTGCGTGGGCGCGATATTGTAGCGCGGGGCGAAAAACGGCACCCGCGCCATCACCACCCCGATCAATCGAAGCAGTTCCCCAAAATCTTTCGCCGCCGTATAACGTCCACACATGCCGCTAGAGTATCAGGGAAGGTGGACACTGGCTGTCCAGCCAAAAGAAACCGCCGGACAGTTCCATTGAACCACGAATGGACACGAATTAACACGAATCAGCAGGCAGATGAGCAGGGGGCTGGCAAGTTCGCACAGACATGTATCGGCGACAACCGCAGTTAATTGATCGTTGCCACGCGGGGGAGCCGACTGGCTGCCCCTTCGTGTTTATTTGTGTCAATTCGTGGTTAACCCGGATTCACTGCCGGTCAAAAATCAACTGGTTCCGGCCGTCCTTCAGCGTCATGCGCAGGGCGTCAGCGGGACCGCTGTAAAACTTGTCCTGATCGTTGATCTTCAAATCCAGGTCATAGCCGGCGTCGCTCTTGGTCCAGTGGCCTTGCACATCCATCAAGTCGGTGGTCGGGGCTTTGCCGGCTTCCGTTTTGGGCACCGGAAAATTTTTGATGAAAATTTCGCCCTCGCCGGTCGCGAGCAGGGTGGTCTTGCCATACGCCTGCGAATACCAGGCGCGGGCGGCGCGCATTTCGTTCGCCGTCATCTTGGGACGATCCTGCCGCATCCACGCCAGGGTCACATTGATGTTTACCGTCCAGTTGCCCAGGATTTTCTCGCCGTCGTACTTCGCGGATTTGCCGGTCTGGAGATAGCTCACCATATCATCATAATTCGTCGTAAATTCGCCGGTGACCAACTGCCGCAGTCCGGCATCGCCAAAAAACTGCTGCACCGGCCCCGAATTCCAGAGATCGCCCACCGAGCCGCCCGTGGAAATCAGGTTGGTGAAGTTTTCGTCGGCCAGGTATGACTGGATGTCCGGCCGTTGAAAAAACGAAGTGAGCCCAGGGTACGACTGCAAACGCGGGCCCACCTGCGGGTTTTGCAGCAGAAAACCGGTCAGATCCGCATCGCGATAAAAATCCGCCGGCAGTTTGCCCACGCCCTGCGCCACCCGGGCCAGCCCGGTGGTTTCCAGATCGCTGCCCAACTGATTCACCAGCCGTACCGCGAAGGGCTGGTTGGTCGAGGCCCCCACTTGGGTGGTCCAGTAGCTGAGGTTGAAGATCACGAAGCAGATCAGGATGAAATACGCCGTGCCATTGAGCAGCCCCAGGCACAGCCCGAGCCGGCTGTTGAGGCGCGTCCAGAGCGACAATTCCAGCTCGCTGGCCTTGTGTTTGTAATAGACGTCGCGGTTCCGATGTACATGAAACGCCCCGTATTTGACCAGCGCCTGCACCAGCCAGAAACCCAGGAACGGCCCGAGCGCCCAGATAAGCACCGGGTTTTTCACTCCAAACCACGGCAGCAGCGGCTTGAACAGGCCGGCGAGCGGCACCGCCAGCAACGTGGCCAAGATGATGGCCACAAACGAGAACGCCACGCGGATGGCCCCCTGCCGGAAGCCCAGCGCGCCCAGGCAGGCCATTAATACAAAAGCGAGTATCCAAATGCTCATCCCCACATTAAAAATCATCCCCTGAAAAAAGCACGACCAAAATTGCAGGGCGAGCGGGACCGGCCACATGCTTCAGGCTGCCCTCCCGCAAAAACGGTTCATTTGCAAATTGACCCCCATCCTTCCGGTTGCTAGAATTTTCGTCCGTTCCTGACGGTTTTTTTATGCGACACACCATTTCAGTTTTGGTCGAGAACAAGTTCGGCGTGCTCACGCGCGTGGCCGGACTGTTCAGCGGCCGCGGCTATAATATCGACACCCTCAATGTCGGGCCGACCCATGATTCCGAACTCTCGCGCATGACGATTGTCACCCATGGTGACGAAGCCACCATCGAGCAGATCATCAAGCAGCTCAACAAGCTGCCCGATGTGATCAAGGTGGAGGATTTCCTCGCCGGCGAGGCCGTGGACCGCGAACTGGTATTGGTCAAGGTGGGCGTGGACTCCAAGTCCCGCGCCGAAGTGATGCAGATCACCGACATTTTCCGCGCCAAAATCGTGGACGTGCAGCCGAAGTCGCTGACCATTGAAGTGACCGGCAACGAGAGCAAAGTGGAGAAGTTCATCAATCTGATGAATTCCTTCGGCGTGCAGGAAATCACCCGCACCGGCAAAGTGGCGCTGCCCCGCAAGTGACGGGCCGCATCAAAAACAGTCATCCGTTTTAAAACCGCAATCCCAGTTAATCATTATTTTATGGCAAAAGTCTATACCGACAAAGACGCCGACCTCGGCGTGTTGAAAAACAAAACCCTCGCCGTGCTCGGCTTTGGCTCCCAAGGCCACGCCCACGCGCTGAACCTCAAGGAAAGCGGCCTCAAGGTCATCATCGGCCTGTATGAAGGCAGCAAGTCCATCGCCGTGGCGAAGGAAAAGGGTTTTGAAGTATTCACCACCGCCGAAGCGGTGAAGCGCGCCGACGTCATTATGGTCGCACTGCCCGACACCAAGCAGGCCGCCGCGTTCATCAAGGACATCGAGCCGAATCTGGCCAAGGGCAAGACCCTGGTGTTCTCGCACGGCTTCTCGATTCATTTCAAGACCATCGTGCCGCCGAAGAACGTGAACGTGATCATGGTCGCCCCCAAGGGTCCCGGCCACATCGTCCGCCGCCAGTACACCGAAGGCAAGGGCGTACCGAGCCTGATCGCCGTGTACCAGAACCCCGGCAAGGATGCGAAGAAGATCGCGCTCGCCTGGGCCAAGGGCATCGGCGGCACCCGCGCGGGTGTCATCGAAACCGATTTCAAGGAAGAAACCGAAACCGACCTGTTCGGTGAACAGACCGTCCTCTGCGGCGGCGCGAGCGCGCTGGTGCAGTATGGTTTCGAAACTTTGGTCGAAGCCGGCTACTCCCCCGAGATGGCCTATTTCGAATGTTTGCACGAGCTGAAGCTGATCGTTGACCTGATGAACGAAGCGGGCATCAGCGGCATGCGCTTCTCCATCTCCGAAACCGCCAAGTGGGGCGACGTGACGGTGGGCCCGAAGATCATTGACGCGAGCGTCAAGAAACGCATGAAGGCCGCGCTCAAGGACATCCAGTCCGGCAAGTTTGCCAAGGAATGGGTCAAGGAATACCAGACCGGCTACAAGAAGTATAACGCGCTGCTCAAGAAGGGTGAAAACCACCCGATTGAAAAGACCGGTGCCAAGCTCCGCGCGCTCATGCCGTGGATGCAAAAGCGCTCCATCAAGGGCGCCCAGGCCGCTTACTGAGCCCCGGACGAGTATTACTCTCACAACTGCCGCAGAACTTTTCTGCGGCAGTTTTTTTGTGGGCAGAAAGGGGAGGTTTAACCACTAATGGACACGAATAAACACGAATGGGAGAGGGAAAGCAGATGATGTGACGGAGCGCGGCTGGGACAGCCGCGGTCCGCCGATGGTGGACTTCGCCTGGCGAACGGGCGGAGCCTCAAGTCATGCCATATTTCACAGTAGATTTATTCTTCCAGTGCCGGGATTCGTGTTTATTCGTGTCCGTTCGTGGTTTTTTTTCGCAACCAAAAATGGCAGTTGGTGTTTATTCAACCATCAGCTATATTTTTCACATGAAGCGGTTCGGAAAAGTGTCCATGTGTCTTGTCGGCAGCCTGGCTTGCAGCCTGGCGGTGCAGGCGCAGGACAAGACGTCCACGGACAAGGCGTCGCCCGACAATCCCTACGCCGGCATCGTGGCCCGGAATGTATTTGGTCTGGTGCCCCCGCCGCCGCCGCCGCTGCCGCAAGAGGCACCCAAAGATCCGCCGCCGAAGATCACCCCGAACGGTATTATGAATATGTTCGGTACCCTTCAGGTGCTGTTCAAGGTGGCCCCAATCAACAAGCCCGGTCAGCCGCCGGGCAAGGAAGAGTCTTACACCATGTCGCAGGGGGACTCCCAGGATGACATTGAAGTGGTGAAGATTGACGAAAAGGCGGAGACGATCACTTTTAACAATCACGGAACGGTTCAGGAACTGCCGCTCGCACCGCCGCCAGCGTTGACTGGCCCGGCACCCGGGCCCGGTGGTCCGGGCGGTCCCGGCGGCGGCGCGCGCCCGCCGGGATTTTTCCCGGGTCGTCGTATGCAGCCCGGTATGGGCATGGGCGTAGCTGGCAATAACCAAAATCCGCAGAACAATCCCGGCATGGGACCGGGTGGTTCGGGCGGTTCGGGCGAGAATGTTATCCTGACCCCGGAAGCGCAGGTCATCATGATGGAAAAACAGCGGGCTGAATTTATCCAAAGCGGCAACCCGGCGGCAGTAATCCTGCCGCCCACGGCATTGACCCAGCAATTATTGGGGGATCAGTTGCCGCAATCGGCTCCGCCGGAACCGAGAAGGTAACCGGTTCAGCCGGTGAGCCGGCTGTTTGATCCGGTTTGCCTGGCACAAGTTCGCATTCCACCGCAATTCAAAGACGGCCGGCAACCCGTGCCGGAACGGCCGGGGTTGGCATTGTTTTCTTGCCCGTTTTTCTGTTTCCCGATTGCTTATAAGTTTGGTGTGCTGGGGTTTGAAACCCGCGCGCGTGCATTCGCCAATTTCGGCAATTGAAAATTGTCAATTCGCACCGATTCAGGCATACTGGCTGGCCTGCTTCCCGTGAATATTTTTAAACCCATATTGGTGGCCATGATGGCCGGGTGGACGATCGGCTGTCCGTTGTTCGCGCAAGACGTTGATCCGCGCGGTCCGGTGAATTATCCCGGCATGACGGTGACGGTGGGTGGTCAAGGTGTTCAGACACGCGATTACCAGTTTCAGAACACCGTGGCAAAGCCCGCCCCCTGGTCGGCGCACTGGATCTGGACGGCCAGTGAAACCTCGGCCGCTTCCGGCCCGGCGGCGGCCATGTTTCGGAAGGAAATCATCCTGGCGCAGCCCCCAAAATCCGTATCGGCCTGGCTGACGGCGGATATGGTTTACCGGCTGTATGTGAACGGCCGGCTCGTGTCGCGCGGGCCCGTGGATATGGGGCGCGATTATCAGGGCGGGAGCACACACCGGTGGTTTTACGATACGCGCGATTTGTCGGCTTGCTTTACGGCGGGCACCAATGTGATTGCGGCGGAGGTGTTCAGCCAGTCGCCCATCAGTTTCACGGTTTCCCGCGGGCACTCCGGGTTTTTGTTTGAAGCAGCCATTGCCGGCGCGGACGGGCGGGTGACCACGGTGACTTCGGATGCGACCTGGCATGCCTTGCCGGCGTGGCAGTTTCCGCGCTCCACCATCTTTGACGCCGCCAAGGAACCGGCCGGCTGGCGGTCGTCCGGGTTTGATGATTCCGCCTGGCCCAACTGTTTGGAAGTGCCGGATGTCTGGGAACAGCTCATCCCCTCCGAACTGCCGCCGCGCATGGAAACCCGCTATTTGGCGAGGCGGATCGAAGGCATGCCGGTCAGCCGCACGTTTACGAACGACGGCAATTTCAAGGTGGTGTATGACCGCGTGTTGAGCGCGTATCCCACCCTGGTGGTGCGCGGCGGGGCGGGGGCGGAACTGAGCTTCAAAGCGCACAGCGAGAACCGGGTGAAGCTCGACGGCCGGGAACTGCGCTTTGAGTTTCCGTTCCTGACGGAGATCGCGCCGACGCTGACCATTGACTTGAAGCATGTCACGTCCCCGGTGGAAATCGTGGATGTGGGCGCGAATTTCACGTCGCAGCCGCTGGCCTACCGGGGCGAGTTTGCGTGCAGTGATGACAAATTGACCCGGCTTTGGGAAGTGTCGCGCTGGGCGGTGCAAATCTGTTTGCAGACGCATCATCTGGACTCGCCCAATCATCAGGAGCCGATCAGCGATCCGGGCGATTATTTGATCGAATCCATGGTGAATCACTACGCGTTTGCCCAGCCCTGGCTGGCCCGCCAGGATCTGCGGAAATTTGCCTGGCTGCTCCAGGATGAACATTACCATAATTTTCATACGAGCTATTCCATCGCCTGGCTGCAAATGCTGATGGATTACTATGACTACACCGGCGATGAATCCCTGGTGCGGGAGCTGACGCCCTATGTTCACGGTTTGCTTGATACCTACGCCGGCTGGCGCGGCACCAACGGCATTTTGTCCGAAGCGCCAAATTACATGTTCATGGACTGGGTGAACATTGCCGGCATTCCGTGCCATCATCCGCCAGCCGTGATCGGGCAGGGCTACCTCACGGCGTTTTACTATCACGGCCTGGAACTGGGCGCGCGCGTGGCGGCCCTGAATGGCGACACCCGGAGGGTGCAGCAATATACCAATCAGCGGCGCGAACTCGCGGCGGCTTTCAACCGCGAACTCTGGGTGCCGGACAAGGGGCTTTACCGCGATGGCAAGCCGTTTCAGACGCATGTGAAACCCGGCCGATGGCTGCCGGCGGACAAGGACATCGAGACTTTCAGTCCGCACGTGAATCTACTCGCGGTGCTGTATGATCTGGCCCCCCGGGAACAGCAGACGGCCATCGTGGAAAAGGTGCTGCTGGAAAAACCGCTGAACACGCAGCCTTGGTTCATGCACTGGGTGTTTGCCGCGATCGATCATGCCGGCCTGTTTGATGCCTGCGGCACGGCCCAGTTGCGGCGCTGGCAGATTGTCCCCGAAACTCAATCTTTCCGCGAAATGTGGGACAGCGGTGATCTCAGCCATGGCTGGTGTTCCACGCCGCTGGTGCAGATGTCCGCCCGCATCCTGGGCGTAACGCCGGCTTCCCCGGGCTTTAAAACCATTGCCATCCGGCCGGCCCTCTGCGATTTGCAATGGGCCCGGGGTCATGTCCCCACGCCGCATGGTGACGTGGCGGTGGCATGGAAACTGGGCGCCAATCAACTGGATCTGGATGTGACCGTGCCGGCGGAGACGAGCGCGGAAGTGGCGGTGCCGCTGTCCCGCTTTGAGCAGTCGGCCATTACCCTCGATGGCCATGCGGCGGCAGCGGTTGCAACGGTTGCCCCGGGGCGGCATCATTTTGTGGTCACGGGGAAATTGAAACCGCTGCCCGCCGCCCCGGCGGATGACGCCGCGCCCGGCTTTGAGGCGGATGTGGTGAAGGATGACCTGCTGCATGGCCTGCTGGCGCAGGCCGAGGATCATTGCAGCCATACCGGTGGCGGGGCGAATCCCGGCGCGGTGTTCAACGGCACCACGCGCAATGGTGCCGGCGGCCGGGAAACCCTGGACGATGGCAAGACCTTTCGCGGCTACGGCGACGGGGACTGGCTGGTCTTTCATTTCAAGCAACCGTGCAATCTCACGGAAATCCGCAGCTTCGCGGCCCATCCGGATGACCGGGCCGGCCAGAACTACACGGTGCTCGCCGCGTTTGCCGCCGCGCCGGATAAATTTGTTTCGCTCGGCAGCGTGGCCCGCAAGTCCACCGGGGGCGAAACGGAAGCGCGCCTGCCGGTGAAGGCGGAGGGCGTGGTGGCCGTCCGCTTCGAATTTCAGGCCGGGCCGTCGGGCTTCGATGTCTATCGCGAGTTCAACGTGCTGGGATCGGCGGCCGCCGGTAAATAGGCGGGCGGCATCTTCCGGAGCTTGGGGCGCATCTTGCCAATGCCCCGGAAAAGGCAGGCACACTGTGCCTGGCCAGCGGAGCGCGGGTCTGCGACCCGCAGCCACTTGGCCAGACAACCGGCGGGTTAAGCCAAGGTGGCAACGCTGGGAATTCGCCAATTGCTGCGGATCACAGAGCCGCGCTCCGGAGGGCAAACGGCGGGATGCGCCCGGTGATCCGGCAACTGTCTGACCGCAGTTGTTTTTTTGCGCATCTTCGGCTATAATTCCCCTCGCTTCGGAGTGAAGCGAAAACCAACTTTTTAATAAATATATGAGTAATCCATTTTTAACGCGGGGTCTGGACGAAGTGCGCGAAGTCAGCCGGCCCATGACCTTGGAAGGCACGATCAACCGGACTGGCGTGTTGCTGGTTCTGTGCATTCTGGCGGGTGATTACGCCTGGACCCATGCCTTTGAAGGCGGCGCCATCATGGGGGCGGTGCTGGGCGGGTTCATCATCGCCATGATCGGCATGTTCAAGGCGGAGTGGACGCCGGTGTTGGCGCCCGTTTATGCCGTGCTGGAAGGTCTCGCTTTGGGCGGCATCGCGATGTTTTTCAACGCCCGCTACCCGGGCATTGCCCTGAACGCGGGCATGTTGACGGCGGCGGTTTTGTTCGTGCTGCTGGGGCTCTACGCCACGCGCATCATCCGGGTGACGGATGGTTTGGTCACGGGCATTGTCGCGGCCACGGCGGCCGTGGCGGTGGTTTATCTGGTGCAGATGGTGCTTTCGCTGTTTGGTGTCCATCTGCCGTTTATTCATCAGGGCGGCATGTTGGGCATTGGCATCAGTCTGGTCACCACCGGCATCGCGGCGGCGAACCTGCTGATTGATTTCCGCCTGATTGAAGACGGCGTGCGCGCGCAGCGGCCCAAGTTCATGGAATGGTATTGCGCCATGGGCCTGCTGATTACCCTCGTCTGGCTGTATCTGGAACTGCTCCGCCTGCTCAGCAAGCTGAACAGCTCGAACCGGTAATCCAATATATTAATAATCTCAGCGGCGGATGGCCAACCGGCTGTCCGCCGCTTCGTTTTTTTAGGCCCGGGTCATTTCTCCACCACAAACGGCGTGAATTCCTCGAGTAAATGCGGCGGGATGCGGACTTTGAAACGGGCGTGCTTCCCGGTGTAACGGCTTTCGACCACCTGGCCGATGGCGTGGATGCGGGCGATGATGGCGGCTTTTTCCAGCGGCACGCGGAGGTCCAGAAATTCCCGGATGGGGCGCAACTGGGTGCCGATTTCCGCCAGCAACGGTTCGATGCCCTCGCCCGAGCGGGCGGAGATGGCGACGGACTGGGGATATTTTTCGCGCAGCGCGGCGGGGATGCCGCCGGGGAGTTGGTCAATTTTGTTGAAAATCATCAGGGTCGGCTTGTTGCCGGCTTCAATTTCGCCGAGCACGGTGTTCACGGCGTCAATCTGCTCGAAGGCTTGCGGATGGCTGACATCCACGACGTGCAATAGCAGGTCGGCTTGGACAACTTCTTCCAGTGTGGCTTTGAAGGCTTCGACGAGGCCGTGCGGCAGTTTTTTGATGAAGCCCACCGTGTCGGTCAGCAGCACGTTTTGGTTCGTGGGCAGCTTCAGCCGCCGGGTGGTGGGGTCCAGCGTGGCAAATAATTTGTCCATGGCCAGCACCTCGGCGCCGGTGAGCTGGTTGAGCAGGGTGGATTTGCCGGCGTTGGTGTAGCCCACGATGGAGGCGAGGGGCCAGTTGGAACGCTGGCGGCCGGCGCGCTGGGTCTCGCGCTGGCGGCGGACGGATTCGAGGTCGCGGATGATGCGGTCAATGCGCTCCTGGGTTTTCCGGCGGTCGGCTTCGAGCTGGGACTCGCCTTCGCCGCCGCGCATGCCGATGCCGCCTTTCTGGCGGGAAAGATGCGTCCAGAACCGGGTCAGGCGGGGGAGCAAATGCTGCAACTGGGCGAGCTCAATCTGCAACTTGCCTTCGCGGGTGCGGGCGCGCTGGGAGAAAATGTCGAGAATCAGCGCCGTGCGGTCGAGAATCTTACACTCGAATATTTTTTCCAGGTTGCGGGTCTGGGCGGGAGAAAGCTCGTCGTCAAAAATGACGGTGTCCACATCGCTTTCGCGGCAGGAGACGGACAGTTCCTCGGCCTTGCCCTTGCCGATGTAAGTGGCGGCGTTCGGCGTATCGAGCTTTTGGGTGGCGTGGCCGATGATTTCCCCGCCGGCGGTCAGGGCCAGTTCGGCCAGTTCCTCCAGGGATTCCCGCACGTCGGCGGCCTCGCGCGATTTCAGTTCCACGCCGATCAGAAAGACGCGTTCGGAACGGGTATCGCGGGTTTGAATGAGCGATTTCAATGTTTGTTGCCATCGAGCATAGCAAAACCCCGGAAGACGAAAAGCCGGAAGTCCGCGACAGCCGGAAGTCCGGGCCTTGGAAACCGCCCACGCGGCACGATTCGCAAATTGGTTTGATTTGGTTTGATTTCAACGCAAAGGCGCTGAGAAAGGGACATAAGGGACGAAAGGGGAACCGCACCAAAACATCCAACAACCAACATCGAACGCCCAACATCCAATGAACCGGTTCGGTTGGTTGCAAACGGGAACAAAACGCAGAGACTCAGAGGGCGCAGAGGAACGCCAAGATGGAACCGGTGAATCTCAACCGGTTGGGGCGCCACGCCGTCCGTCTGGGAATGGTTTTTTCGCGCGGATCTGTGCGGCTCGGCGTCTCTGCGTTTATTTCCTGCCCCTGGTTTTTATTTTAGCAACCAATCGGATAAGCCGTGGCGGTTGATTTCGGGTTCTAATTCGGTTTGATTTGGTTTGATTTGGTTTGATTTGGTTTGATTTGGTTTGATTTGGTTTGATTTGGTTTGATTTACCCTGATTTCAAGGTTTTTGATAGAAGCCGGCGAGGATGGGGGACGTCTTGGGGCGGGGCGGGGTGGCCAGCGGGGGGAGGATGGTGGGCGTTGGGCTGGCGGAGGGGTGCGGCGACGGGTGCGTGGCCGGCACCTTCTGCGACGAGGCGCCGCTACCACTTTTTTGCGACGGGGGCGTCGCGGCCACGGGGGGCGGGGCGGGTTGCGATTTGCGTTCGGCTTGGGCTTCGGCGAGGCGGTCTTTCCGGGCTTGGAGGGCGCGGCGCTGGACTTGGAACGTCATGCGATGGAGGCGGAGCAGGAGGTTGTACTGGGCGAGGACGTCGGGCGGGATGGGGCCGTCGAGGGGCATTTTATTCAGGAGGACGGCGTAGCGGGCGGTGATGGTGTGGGCAAGGCAGTCGGCGAGGTGGCCGTCGGTGAAGCCGGGGAGTTGGGCGGCGTCGGCGGCGAATTCACGGGCGGATTCGAGGAGATCCTGGATGGCGAGCCAGTCGAGGAAGCCGCCGTTGTTCCATTCGGAGAGGTTTTGGGGGCTGATGGGGACGCCGTTGAAGTGTTCGGCGAGGAGGGCTTGGACTTCGGGGAGGGCGTTGAGCCACTTAATGAGTTCCACGCCGGGTTCGCCGTTGTAGAGGCGTTGGTTGAGTTGGTCGCGGAGTTGGTGCGGGAGACGGGCGATTTTGCCGGTGCGTTTCATGATATATGAGGGGGTTGAGGGTTAAAATTGGGGAAACATCCAACATTCAACAGTCCTTGCGGACGGCCACCACACCCAGCATCCAATGACGGAGGAAGAGGCGCGGGTAAGGGTGGCGGGCGTTGGACTGGCGGAGTGGAGCGGCGACGGAGGCGTCGCCGACACCCTCTGCGACGGGGGCGTCGCAGCCACGGGGGACGGTTGGTGTTGGTTCATGTTTTTTTTGAGGACATCATGGCAGAGGGGTTGGACATTGGCGGTCCAGGTGCGGGGTGGGCATGAAAAAATGTGAAAGCCCCATGGAGTCCCGGCTTTTGCTACGGATGATGCCGGGCCTGAAGCCCTAACCATTCAGTTGAACCACGAATGGACACCAATAAACACGAATCAAGACGCGGAGAAGCGGGGTGTTGGCGAGTTCTCGCTGGCCCGGATCCGGTCAACCGTTTGGTGGGGAAATAATCGTGGGACGAAGGTGTTCGGCGGGAAGCCAAACACGGCACGCGAGACGCATGCGCTCCCCTGTTAACTGCATGGTTCGGGCTGCAGCGGGGAATTATCGAGGCTCCTTGGCGGAATCAAAACAGAATAGCGCAAAAACATTGACTGACCCTTTTGGCCTCTTTTCGGCTAGAGCATATCAAGAAATACTGTAGCCATTCGGTCAGGTAGAAATAGCAGCGGTCTTTTTGCTGGCTGGCTTCGTTTCGGCTCAGTCACAGGTCCAAGTGGACATGCTCCTTCGCCAAAGCCTCGCCAGCCAGCAAAAATCCTCGCTCCGAACGGCTACACTATTTCTTGATATGCTCTAGTCAGCGGCGGGCAAGAAATTCTTCCATGGTCAGGCCGATATCGCGGGCGATCTGCCGGAGCAAAGGCGGGGCAATGTCGCGGCCCTTGTGCATGGGCACGGTCGTGCCCCGGCCATCGGCATGGCGATATTGGGCATGGGAACCGCGCTGGCGCACGAGCGCAAAGCCGAGGCGTTCAAGGGAGGCGGCAGACTTCGGCGGGTTTGAGGACGGGGACGGAACCCATGTTCAGGCCACCGCCACGTTTTGAGTTCCAATAAATTCGGCGTTGAGCTGCGGTTCGCCATCTTCGAGCAGCATGGCGATGACTTCGCGCAGATTGGCGTTTAGCTCGTCGAGCGTTTCCGCCTGCGAGTGCGCCCCCGGAAAACCCGGCACATATCCGACCAGCAGGCGCGTGACCGGGTCGCGCTCAATCACGGCGGTAAATGTCTTCATGACGTTATTCTTTCACATCCCGGCCAATAGTCAAACTGGTTGGAAAACCCGCCCCGTCCACGAACTGATCGGCCGAACGGAGGGGCGGATACGGGAACGGGGCGCGGATTTCGGGTTGGGGCAGGGCGGGGGATCGGGTCTCTCCCGGGGGGGGCTTGAATTGCAATTTTACAGAAGTCCAACAAAGGCAACGAAGGTGTTTGACGCACGGGTGGGCGGAGGGTGCGGGCATGGCCGGCCGGGTTGAAATGTGAATTTTCAATCTGCCCATTATGGCAGAGGAGGTGGACATTGGCGGTCCAGGTGCAGTGTGGGGATGAAAAAATCCTGTCACCATGTTGGCGAACGACACCAACGCCTTGACGCCTAAAGATTTTCCGGCAACATCGTTTCATGCCGACCAAGTTTGACGACGCCTTTGCCAGAGTTCAAAAGCTCGTGGCAATTTTTGAGTCCGGCAAAGACCGCTATCTCTCGTCCGACTATCAGGAGGCGGAAGTCCGCAAAGATTTCATTGATAAATTTTTCACGGCCCTGGGCTGGGATGTGAACCACGACGAGCAGACCAATCCCTACGCGCAAGAGGTGAAGGTGGAACGCGGCGTGAACGAAGGTTCCTCCCGCAAGCGGGCGGATTACGCGTTTCATCTCGCGCCGAATTTCCGCGACGTGCGCTTTTATGTGGAAGCCAAGCGGCCCTCCAAAGATTTTGGTTCCTCGGACAATTGCCATCAGGCCATCCGCTATGGCTGGTTCACCAAACGCACCTCGCCCTTCGCGGTGCTGACCAGTTTTGAGGACTTTTTCATCCTCGACTGCCGCCTCAAGCCGAACATCAACGACACCTTGAGCCGGATTGTTGAGCGTTTCACCTACGCCGATTATGTTGATTCGGAAAAATTTGCGCGCATCTACTGGCTCTTTTCCCGGGAAGCCGTCGCCGATGGTTCGCTGGAGAAATTCGCCGAGAGCCGGCCGGTGGCCCGCGGCAAGCGATTCCAGCGCGGTCTGTTCAAGGGCGGCGACACCCAGCCCGATGAGGATTTCCTGGAAGAACTGGACGGCTACCGGCAGCAGTTGGCGCAGGCGTTTAAGCGGGCCAATCCCGATCTTGATGGCGAGACGCTCACCGAAGTCACGCAACGCACGCTCGACCGCCTCGTCTTCACGCGCTTTCTGGAAGACAAAGGCATTGAGTCGCCGGTGATTGAAAACTTCGGCAAGGCGGACGGCCTCTGGGAAGATTTCATCGCCGCCTCGCTGCGGCTGGACCGCAAATACAACGGCGTCGTCTTCAAATTCCATCCGCGCCTCGATGCGCCGGGTTTCAAGCCGGATGAAAAAGTCTTTGCCCGGATCTGCGAGGAACTGACGGACCCGACTTCGCCGTACAATTTCAACGTCATTCCGATCCACATTCTCGGCAGCATTTACGAGCGTTTCCTGGGCAAGGTCATTTCCGACGGCGCGAAAGTGGTGGAGAAGCCGGAAGTCCGCAAGGCCGGAGGCGTTTATTACACGCCGGAATACATCGTCCGCTACATCGTGGAAAACACCGTGGGCAAAATGATCGAGGGCAAGACGCCGGAGGAAATCTCCAAACTCAAGTTTGCCGACATTGCCTGCGGCAGCGGTTCATTCCTGCTGGGCATCTATGACGTGCTGTTGAAATACCACGCCGAGTATTACTCCAAAAATCCCGGCAAGGTGCGCAAGGGCGACTGCGTGCGGCGCGATGGCACGCTGCATCTCTCCCTGCAAAAGAAGCGCGACATCCTGACCAACAGCATCTATGGCGTGGACATTGACCGGCAGGCGGTTGAGGTCGCTCAGCTCTCGCTTTATTTAAAACTGCTGGAAGATGAGACCGTGGGCACGACCAGCGAGTATCAGGATGAATTTCATTTCACGCTGCTGCCTTCGCTGGATAAAAACATCGTGTGCGGCAACTCGCTCATCGGGCCGGACATTGCGGATGGCGGCAAGCTGACCGACGAGGAGGAAAAGAAGATCAACCCGCTGGACTACGCGCAACGCTTCCCCACAATTTTCCGCCGCAAGGCTTCCGGCGGCGAATTGCGCGAGCCCGCGCCCGGCGAGGTGATGCCCCACAATGTTCCCGGCGGCGAACCACTGCACGGCAACTACCCCAAGGGCAAAAAGTTCAAGGCCGCGCCGCCGCGCCTGCCGGAACCCGAAAACGAAGGCGGCTTTGATGCGATTGTCGGCAATCCGCCGTATGTGCGAATCCAAGGATTTCCACGGCTACAATTAGATTATTTCTCAAGCCATTATCAGTCAGCTTGCGGCA
The DNA here is from genome assembly GCA_903872345.1 of uncultured Verrucomicrobia subdivision 3 bacterium. GTDB lineage: Bacteria > Verrucomicrobiota > Verrucomicrobiia > Limisphaerales > UBA11358 > UBA11358. The sequence goes on from CAIQKM010000159.1 coordinate 18,078, forward strand.
ACTTTGATCTTTATGTGAACTTCATAGAACGTGGCTACAAGCTTCTTAAAGCTGGTGGATTGCTTGGGCAAATCGTTCCAAACAAATTTTTCAAAACAGACTACGGCGAGGGTTTGCGCAAACTTATCATAACGAATGCCGCGCTTGAAAATGTTGTGGATTTTGGCTCGAGCCAGGTTTTCGACGCGACTACATACACCTGCCTTTTGTTCCTGGCAAAGAAAACGCAGCCGAAATTTATTTATGCGCTAACGGAAGCCAATCCAAAGTCATTATCCAATTTACACTTCAGTGATTTTTTATCAGAAACCTTAACCCCAAAGTCTTGGACTTTCGGAGTCAAAGGCGCAAATTCCATTTTGGATAAAATCAAACAAGATTCGGCCCGTCTGATTGACTTGCCAGTCGAAATAAGTCGTGGAAGCAGCACCGGAAACGATGATGTGTTCATGGTGGATACCATGGGGTGCAATCTTGAGCCGGCAATTTTACGCATTCCTCTTTTTGCTTCTGATTTTTCGCGCTATAATTTTCATCCTGCCGACAAGTGGCGAGTCATTTTTCCTTACAAGGTTGAAAACGGGAAAAGCGAATTGATGGCTGAAAAGGAATTTCAAAAATTATATCCGAAGGCTTTTGAAATTTTGCAGTTGCGAAAAGGCGCGCTACTAAAACGCAAACAGTTTTCAAAATGGTTTGGCTACAGTGCGCCGCGAAATTTACCAGTTCACTAGCGGGCACAGATTTGTATTCCGCTTTTGGCAGATCGCGGGTCGTTCGCTTTAATTCCACCAAACACGCGCGGGAAACTTTGCCCGATGGCAAGCGGTGGTTTTACGATAGCACTTACCAATTCGGTAAAATTGAAGCCCGAATATATTCTGGGTTTGCTGAATTCAAGTTTGCTTTTCTGGCACCTCCGGCAAATCAGCAATGTCTTTCGCGGTGGATGGATTACTTGCACGAAGCAGTATTTTGGTGAACTGCCAATCCACAAAATTGACTTTTCCAACCCCGCCGACAAGTCTTGTCACGACCGGCTGGTGGAATTAGTGGAGCAGATGCTGGCGGCCAAGGCCAAGCTGCCCACGGCCAAGACGGAGCGCGACCGCGAGTTTTACGAGAACAAATGCGCCACGCTGGATCAGCAAATCGACGCGCTGGTCTATCAGCTCTACGGATTGACCGAGGCAGAAATCAAACTGGTGGAGGGCCACGCATGAGCTTCGCCGCCCCTGAATCCCAAAGGGATTCCGGCCCCAAGCCCAGGGTTGGCGAGCTTGCGAGCCTACCCTGGGAAATGCGTTTGGTTTTTTCACAACCCCAACGGGGTGGCGTCACCCCGGCAACAAAACGACGCAACCCCGTTGGGGTTGAAAATTATTTCAAATTGTTCACCCAGGGTAGTCGCTGCGCTCCAACCCCGGGCTGGATGACGTTACCCCGTCGGGGTAAGGCGGCCACGGCGGACACGAAACAATTTGCCTCGGACAACCTTTGTCCCACCGCCTTGATTAAATTGCGCGTATGAAACAACTGGAAAACCAATGTGCGCGGCCGGAAATGGACCGGCACACGGGCATTGACCCCGTCCACGCCGCCGATGTGACGCTGCACGAACTGCGAACTTTTTTCCGTACGGAACTGCCGGCGGATTTTGAAACGAAACTGGTGCGGCGGATGGAACAGGCCTTCGCCCGCCACGCCCGCTGGCGTGACCGTGCGGGGCAGGCGGAAGAGCCGGATTTTGTCCGGTTATTTTTCCGGCGCTGGCTGGCGGAGCTGCTTTTCAAGGAGCGGCGGGATTTATTCTGGCAGTTGCCGCCGGGTTACCGCTACGGCGTGCCGGAGTGGCAAGAACCCGCAGCGCCAAAACCGGCGCCGGCAAAAACATTGCGGAAACCGTCCATGGTCGAACCGGTGGAAATCATCCGGCCATTGACCCAAACCGTCCGCCAATCCCTGCCGTTCGTCCACGGCGCGGAGTTACTGGCAATTTGACCGTAAAGTGATCCATGTTTCGGCAACTAAAAACTGTCCTTATTTCCCCCCCTCGCCTGCCCCGAGGTTGGGATGGCCAAGGTGAAGAAGCCAATGATTTTACCGGCTCAAATCCCCTCACCCTGGCCCTCTCCCCGCTTGGGCGGGGAGAGGGAGCAAGGACAGTGGCCAGATGCACCCGGTCGAGACCCGGCTTACACTTGCAACTCGCCTTTCGCCCCGGGGATTTGGTAAGTTTTGACAGTCATGAGCGAATCCTTGGATCTAACCATAATGATGCCCTGCCTGAACGAGGCGGAGACCATCGCCCGTTGCATTGAGAAAGCCAAGCTCGGCTTGCAGCGCTCCGGCGTGACCGGCGAGATTTTGATTGCCGACAACGGCAGCACCGACGGGTCGCAGGCGATTGCCGAGAAGCTCGGCGCGCGGGTGGTGCAGGTGGCTTTGAAAGGCTACGGCAATGCCTTGCGCGGCGGCATCGAGGCGGCGCGGGGCAAATGGATCATCATGGGGGATTCGGATGACAGTTACGATTTTTCGGAGGCGGACCGGTTCGTGAAGAAAATGCAGGAGGGCTATGACGTGGTGATGGGGTGTCGCCTGCCGAGCGGGGGCGGGGTGATCATGCCGGGGGCGATGCCGTGGAAGAACCGGTGGCTGGGGAATCCGGTGCTGACGACGATTGGCCGGGTGTTTTTCAATTGTCCGGCGCGGGATTTTCATTGCGGTTTGCGCGCGTTCTCCCGAAAAGCCTATTTGGAGATGAATCTCCAGACCACGGGGATGGAATTTGCGTCCGAGATGGTGATCAAGGCGACATTCAAGGGCCACCGGATTTCGGAGGTGCCGATTACGCTGCACAAGGACGGGCGTTCCCGTCCGCCGCATTTGAAGCCGTGGCGCGACGGCTGGCGGCATCTGCGGTTCATGCTGCTCTATTCGCCGCGCTGGCTGTTTCTGGTGCCGGGGCTGGTGCTCGGTCTGCTGGGTCTGGTGCTGGGCGTGACGCTTTCCGTGGGGAATCTTAAAGTGGGCGGGGTGACGCTGGACGTCGGGACGCTCATGATTGCGAGTCTCGCCTTGGTGGTGGGGTTTCAGTTGGTGGCGTTTGCCTTTTACACCAAAATTTTTGCGATCGGCGAAGGCTTGCTGCCGGAGGATCCCAAGCTGTCCCGCCTGTTCAAGGTGCTGACGCTGGAGACCGGGCTGGTGGCGAGCTTGGTGGTATTATTTGCGGGGTTGGTATTTCTCGGCTACGGCGTGTGGGTGTGGAAGTCCATGCACTTCGGCCCGCTGCCTTCCACGGAGGATAATCTGCGCCGGGTGATTCCGGCGGCCACGCTGATTCTGCTCGGCATACAGGGGGTTTTCTCGAGCTTTTTCATGAGCGTGCTGGGGCTGCGCACGGTGAAGCGCAAACCGCCGGAATCGGCGGGTTGACCTGAACCAAACCCCGCTTACGGCAGCGGGCCGCCGGCCGGAGGGAGGGGCGGCACCTGATTTGCCGTCAAGCCCAGCGCGGTCTGAATGATCCAGCGAGGGCGTTGTTTCACTTCATTGTAGATGCGGCTGATGAATTCGCCCATCACGCCGAGAATCAGGAACTGCATGCCGCTCAAAAACAGGATCAGACAGATCATGGAGGTCCAGCCGGGCACTTCGGAGGGATAATGGCCGAACAGCCGGAAGCCCAAAGTTTTCCACAGGATCACAAACACCGCCGCGCCCACGGAGAGCAGGAGGCTGCCAAAACCCACGTAGGTGGCCACCCGCAAGGGCAGGGGAGAGAAGGCAAAGACGCCGTCCATGGCCAGTTTGACGAGTTTGCGGAACGGATATTTGGTTTCGCCGGCGGCGCGGGCGGCGCGTTCGTATTCAATGCCGATCTGCCGGAAGCCGCTCCAGGCGCGCAGGCCGCGCACAAAGACATCCCGCTCGGGCATGCCGCGCAGCACGGTCACCACGCATTGGCGCATCACGCAAAAATCCCCGGAGTCGAGGGGGATTTCCACCTCGGCAATGGATTTGAGCAGGCGGTAGAAGGCGGCATAACAGGTGCGCTTGAAAATATTTTCCTTCCGCTGGCGGCGGACGGCGTACACCACATCGTACCCGGTCTTCAGCTTTTCGATGCAGGTGGCGACGAATTCCGGCGGGTCCTGGAGGTCCGCATCCATCACGGCCACAAAATTGCCGGTGGCATGGAACAGGCCGGCAAAGACGGCGGTCTGATGGCCAAAATTGCGCGAGAAGGACAGCACCTTGAAGCGGGGTTCCGCGGCATGCATGGCGGCGAGCTGCGCGAAGGTGTTGTCACGCGAGCCGTCGTTGATGAGGATCACTTCCCAGGTCACGCCCATGGCGCCGAGGCTTGTTACCAGGCGATCCCGCAGCAGGGGCAGCATTTCCCCCTCATTGTAGCAGGGAATGACGAGACTCAGTTCGGGCGGTGGGAGGGTGTTCATCGGGCCGGATATTCGTACAGATAATAATTGTCGGCAAAATCCAGTTTATCCCCGGCCCGGCGGTGGGCAATGGTCCGGCTGTACCACGCCAGCATTTTTTCCATGAGCGGCGAACCGCCGGTGGCCTGGCTGCGGGCGATCAAATGGCCGGCTGGCGGGCTTGCCACGGCCGTCAATAAAACGATCGGCGCGGGCGCATTGGTTTTGATGTTGGCGGGAATGACATTGCGGTCAAACAGTTCGGGCAGGCGGAGTTCGATCATGGTGGCCAGCTCGGGGTCCGTGTCCGGGTTGATGGCAATGGTGGTGGCGCGGGAGGTTTGGGCGCGGAGGAACTTGGTCAGGTTGATTTCGGCGGCGTTATGGATGTGGTAAAACTCCAGCACGGCGGAACCGTAAAGCAGCAGGCCCGCGAGCGCGGCGATTTGCCAGGGCAATTTGACCGGTTGGGCGGCTTTGTCCGGCTGGCCCGTCTGGTTGGCCTGCCAGGTGACGATGGCCAGCACCAGTCCCAGCAGCACGAAGTTGCAGGACATCCACGGGTGATGGCCGAAATAATTGCGCAAGGCGGTCATTTCCAGGAGCGGGACGACCAGGGGCACCAGGAACAGCAGTCCAATCTTGGAACGGCGGAAGGCGTTCTTCCGCCAGACCAGCCAGCCCAGCAACATCAGCACGGGCAACAGGCCCATGAGGTTCACGGCGGTGAGGCGCATGATCGCCGTTTTCGTCGTCAAGTCCGCGCCATAACCCTGATTGCCCCAGCAATAGCTTTGGAACAGGGAGGAGGGCGGAGCGTGCTGGCCGGCGGCATTGGTCATTTTGCTGGCCACACTGGCGCTCAATACCAGCAGGCCCACCGTGGCGGCCACGCTGGCGTAAGCCAGCAGGTTGCGGCGGGAGACGCGGGGATGGAGCAGCAGGGCCATAAACAGCATGGCATGAACAAAAGCGGCCGACCAGTTGATGGCGGAATATAATGCGGTGGCGGCGCCGAGCAGGAGCCATTCCGCCGGTTTCAGCCGGGATTTTTGGAGCAGGGCAAAAGCCACCACGCTGAACGGGTAGCCCCACATGACGGCGGCGAGATTGGGGTCCTGCGTGGTTTGCCAGCGGATGTAACCGGGTGACAGGATGAGGGTGACCGCGAACCAGAAGGCGATGGGGCCGCGCCCCAGGAGTTGCCAGATGGAAAGAGACACCACCGCCGCCACGATCAGATAGAAAGGCAGGAAGTCCAGGTTCAACCCGCCGGTCAGGTGGTGGATAAAGTAGAGCGGATACAGGCTCGCCGGCCGGTGGCCCGCATAGTATTGGGGATGGGTGACGGCTTCGTAGCCGCCCGGATTGACGACCAATTTCCCGTGGAGGTTCGAAAATCCATATTGTTCCCAATTGCGGGTGACGTTGGCGGTCCAATCCAGACCCAGCCCGTCATCCACCAGGGTGGTGAGCCAGGTGGTGCCCAAGAGGGCAGTGAGCAGAATTAAAATGTGGGCCGGGCGCATGGTTGATGGTTCCTCATTTCTATTTTAAAAAAACACCGTTAAATGACAATGAAAAACGTCGATTTTAAAGGTGTTTTGGGGGGCGGCCGGCCTTTGAATGTTCGGCTATTGGTTGGTGTATTGGTTCAGGGCGCGCCGGTAATACGCCAGACCGGCTGGTTGGTCAGGGTTTCCGTCAGGCACCGGTAAGTTTCCGGGCGCAAGTGCAGGGTGTCGCGGTATGTTTCCGAACTGGGATGAAGGCCGGCCAAGGCAAACAAATCAACAACTTGGAGATCGGGAGGAACAGCGGAGGCCAGCAGACGCCGGTTCAGGCGATTGACGGATTGCGAGATGGCGGCATTCCAGACGAACTGACGCCGCCAGTCAGGCTGATCCGGCGGCCAGACCGGCAGCAGAATGACCGGACAATGGCGAGTCAGACTCTGGCCGGCCAGATTGGTCAGATTGTTGAAGGTCAGGGCGATGATTTCATCGGCGCGACTGGGTTCCAAGCCGATGTATTTGAGGTCGTTAATGCCGGCTTCAATCAGGACGAGGTTGGGTTTGAAGGAGTCCAGCCAGCCGGGCAGTTGCGGCAGAATTTGCGCGGTGGTGGCGCGGCGGATGCCGGCGTTGACCAGCCGGGTTCCGGGCGGCGCCGGGAGCGGCCATTCCGCCATGCGCGAATCTCCCACCAGCAGAATCGTGCGGGTAAAACCGTTGGTGACGCCGGTGATGACGGGATGATCGCCCGCAGCAGCGGGCCAGATTTGGGCGGCTAACTGCTGCTGGTAATATTGGCGCAGGGCGCCGGCCAGAAAACAGTTCAAACCGAGGGAGACGGCCAATCCGGCCAGCAACAGCCAACTCCATCCGCGCCAGCCCGGATTTTTCATGTTTCCCGGATGATTTGTTTCCGGCTGACGCTGAGGAACGGCTGCTCAAACCACCGGAACCAGAGGGCACCCAAAAAGACGGCAACAATGGCGCCCGCCGGCCACCAGACAATGGGCAAAAAGCCGCAAATGGTCAGGGGTTGCTGCCACAGGTAGATGGAATAGGTGCGTTCCCCCAGCCATTTCAACACCCGACCGGCTCCGGCCGGCACGGGCCAGCCCCGCTCATAGGCGAGCAGGCAGGGGGCGAGCAGCAGGGCGCCCAGCGCGATGACGGGCATTTTCATTTTTGGTCCCAAAAACATCAGGGGCGTGCCCAGCAGGCAAACTAACAAAATGCTCCAATAAACGGTTTTGATCCAGCGCGTCGGCAGTTGTTTGATCCAGTCCCGCCGGTATTCGCAGAAGAACCCCGCCATCATCGGCCAGACGGCAAATTCAAAGTGGTATTTTTGACCTTCGGAAGGGTTGGCAAAAATGAACGGTTCGGACACGCCCAAGCCGGCGAGCAGGAACAGGCAGACGCCAAACACAAAATGCCGCCGCCGGGAATCCGTACCGCCCAGGAAAAAAATGAGGGGAGCGACCAGATAAAACTGCATTTCACAACTCAAGCTCCACAGATGGCCAAGCGACAGGGGCGGCAAATGAAAATAGTTTTCAAAATAGAGCAGGGCGGCGGGGGCGGTGCGCAGGCAGTTGGCAAAGGATGAGAAAGCAGGAATTCCGGGAATGTTTTGCAGCCAGTATTGGGCAATGACGATGACAAAGACATAAGCCAGCAGGGCGGGATAGAGCCGCCGCAAGCGGCGGTACCAAAAACTGGTGATGACTTTCCCCGGCTCGGGTTGCCGGGAGCCTGACAGGGAACGGAATACGAGGATGCCGGAAATAAAAAAGAAGAGGTTGACGCCCACCCGGCCCAACCCGTCCATTCGCCCGGTCTCGTGCAAGGCATGAGCGAGTACCACGAGCACCAAGGCCAGCCCGCGCCATTGATCCAAGGCAACGGTGCCGGCGTGCGCGGGGGAATCCTGCTGGCGGGCCGGTTGGTTCATGTTCGGATAGATTCAACAATTCCCGTCCGGGCTAGTTGGGGTGTCCGGGAATTGGCCGACAACCGGTTCAGAAACGGTGTCAGGCGCTTCCAAGTCACATCCACGGTCAAACCGGTGAGACAGCGGGGTTCGGAAAAATGACAGTAATCCGAGCAAGGCCGGTAGGGACAGGCCGGACCCTCGACAAATTCCGCCAGCGGGTGGAGGGGCAGAAACCATTCCGGAAGCGACGGTCCGAAGAGGGTGAAGGTGGGTAGCCCGATGATGGCGGCCAGATGTCCCGGTCCAGAACAATTGCCGATGAAGGCGTCGCCGGTATCAAGCTGATTGCATAAACTGGCGACCGAGTCCGGCGCGCTGGCCGTTTCCCCGGCCTGCTGCCACCAATTTAACTGATTGGCGTCGCATAGAACCTGCACGGTTTGTCCGCTTGCCCGCAGCCGGTTCACGAGGATGCGGTAATTTTCCAAAGGCCAGACCCGGGCGGAGAGGCGTGCCCCGCTGTGAACGATCAGCCGGCCCCGAGGTGTCCTTTGGGCGAGCGGCAAGGTCTCACGGCCAGGCAGAGGAATGCCCAGTTCAACACCCAGCTTCCGCCAGAATTCGTAACGGTGTTCGGTGGCCGGGGGTTTGGGCAGCGGGTCGGTCAGGAACCGGCGGCTGCCGGCTCGGGGAAACCCCAAGCGCCGGGTTATTTCCCCCAGCTTAAGCAAGAGATGATCGCGGGGGTCCCAGCGGGCGGATGCGCCGGCGTCAAACCGTTCGGCGGCGATGCGGGTGCGCAATTTCAACATTTCGCCCAGGGGCCATTTCCAGACGTGATATTTATTGTGAAATACCGTCCAGGGAGCGTCAAAGGGAATAACCGTTACCCCCGGCCAGAAGCGCGGCTGCAGATCCAGCGCAAAGGGTTTGGCCAGCAAAGTGACCGAATAATGTTTTGTGGCCGCTTGAATAAGCGGTGTGGCGATAACCAGATCCCCCACTCCCCAGAGTTCAACAATCAGCAACTTCGGTTTCACGACGGATGGGCGGATGATAACGGCGCAGCGGCCGTCAATGGGCGCTTGAATTTGATGGGCTGGTGGTATTCGTTCGGGTTCAGCTGGTTCACCGGCCGCAGCCGGCATACGCCGTTGTTAAAGGCGATGCTCAGTCCTATATAAGCTGAAAACAGGTAGATATCCCCCTGCAGCGCTCCAAAGACGGTGAAGAAGATGAGGCATTTCACCAGAAAGGCGACCAGCAGGAAACGATTTAAAATCAGCAGCGCCGGAATGCCGGATTTATAGTTTCGTAAGAGCACCCAAAAGCCGGCACCTAGAAACCAAAGGAAAGCAATTGTGCCCCAGACACCAAACGGCAGGATCACCGATAGGGGGCCATTGTGAAAGTCGGATGACAAGGAGAGCGATTGCTGGGTGCTATCCACCTGTTTACTCATACTCAGGGAGCCATTGTCCATCATTTCAGAAAATGTTTCCGGCGTAATAGCATATCCCTTTCCGAGCAGCAGATGGTGGGGGACCTCTGGCAGCAGAGAAGTCCACAAATCTATCCGCCAGTCCGAACTGGCCTTGGCTTCGGCCACCGCTTCGGGATTAAACTCCAAAGGCAGGAAATAAAGTCCGCGCTGAATGACGAACGGGAGTTTGTGGGCCAGCGGCACCACGGCCAGGGAGAGCAAGGCCCCGGCCAAAATAAAAATGAAAACCAGCGGGGAACGGTGAAGCCGCTCCATGAAAAAAAGCAGGGCAAAGAGGGCGACGGCCTGCAAGATGAATGAGCGGTAGCCGCCCATGCCGATTAAAACAAAGGATACCAGGAACAACAGGATGCGGCTGAGCCGGCCGGTCAGAAAAATCCCCCGGATGCCATAGCGGGCCAACATCCACATATAAAATGAGATGGCGGCAAAACTGACGCCCGACAGGCGGCTGACCCCCAGTTCGAGATTGTCGTAATTTCCCATGTCATCCATGCCGGCACTGCTGGCCGGAATAATCATATAGATAAACCGCAGGCCATTGGGGGTGATGGCCGCCAGATCGGAAAGGGCGGAAGGGAGGCAGCTTAACAGAAACAACCCCATATAAAAGTCTGCTTTTTCCGGTGGTATTTGCCGGGCAGTGAGGGCAAAGAAACAGGCAATTCCTGCGAATAGAAATGCATATTTTTTGCCGCCATATACATCACTGCCCAAGGCATGAAATCCCATGCCGCCCGTCAATTCGGCCGTGAAAAACGCCACCAAGACGAGGATGACCAAAGGCGCGGACACCTGCGGTACGGAGATAAACCGCTTTTGCTGGCCGGTCGAACGTTCAATCATTGAAATTCCCAAGCTGAGGAACAGCATGATCATCCACAAGGGAGGAGCACCTTTGAAAAAGAACAAATTAACGGGGGTCAGCAGGGAAAACACCATCATCGGGTAGTGCCAGCGCATTAAAAGCGGAAAGACGAGCAGAAAGGCCATCGCTAAAAGCAAAAACGCGGTGGTATAATCCAAGGGCCGGGCCAGCAGGTAAGCGAGCAATGCCGCCATGGCCGCACATATGCCAAACGGCATGAACGGACGGAGCAAGGCCAGCACTTCTCTCATAATGTTAAATCAGCTACTACTTAATGCCCTATGTGGTTGGTTGTGACTCTAAAAGGACCAACCAGGCTGCTTTGATTTTTTATTAAAAGTGCCCGCTGATCGAGACATTTCAGTGATGGTTTTCAAGTCGGGAAAATGGTAATGGTGAAATTTTCATCCTTGTGGCTGACGGGCCAGTACCGGCCGCGGACGCAACAACATCCGGCTAGGCGGCGGGTTGGTGACGACGGGTTGTGGCAGCGGCTGGCCACCGGCTTTGGCAACCCCGTAATTCAGGGCTATGCTTAAACCAATAAAGCTGAGGAATGTCCCCAAGTCGCCTTGAAAAGCGCCAAATACGGTCATAAAAATCAAGAATTTGGAAACAAAGATGGCCAGCAAATACCGATTGGTTTTTTTTAATTCCAGCCGGCCATAACGGTAATTGCGGTACAGGATCCAAGTGCCCACCCCCATGATCCAGATGAACGCAAACACGCCCCAAACACCAAATGGAATGATCACGGATAGCGGGCCGTTGTGGAAATCGCTCGACAAGGCGAGGTTGTCGTTCTCCCCGCCCAAGCCGCTGCTGGCGGCCGCGCTTTGAATATTTGACCAATCTTCCAAGCTGATCGCATAGCCTTTGCCCACAAAGAAATATTTGGGAATCTGTTCCGCCATGCCCGTCCACAGCTTAATACGCCAGTCGCTGCTGGCCTCGGCGGAAGCGATGGCCTCCTGGTTGAAATCCAGCGGCAGAAAGGAAAGGCCGCGCTGCATGACGAACGGCAGCCGGGAGGCAAAGGGGATGACCAAGCCCACCGCCACCACCCCCAATAGAAGGAAAATAAACATCAAGGGTGACCGATGCATTTTCTCCATGAAAAACAGAATGAGGAAGACGCCCAAGGCCAGCATGATCAAACTGCGATATCCCCCCAATCCGATCATTACAAAGGCCAGGCCAAACAGTCCCACCCGCCAGATTTTGCCGGTCATAAAGATTCCCCGGACTCCGTAAAATGCCAGCATCCACAGATAGAATATGGAGGCGGCAAAACTAACGCCAGATAGCCGGCTTACCCCCAGTTCAAGGCTTTCATAGTTGCCCAAGCTGTCCACCCCGGCACCCGAAGGGGGAATAAATAAATAAATAAACCGGAGACCATTGGGCACCAGGGGCACCAAGTCGCTGACGGCGCAGAGCACTCCGCCCAGCAGGTACATGCTGACATATAGAGTGGCTTTTTCCGCCGGGATGGGACGAGCGGTAAAGGCAAAGTATCCAATGATTCCTACGATGAGGAATGCGTATTTTTTACCGCCATAAACATCAGAACCTAAAGACTTTAACCCGAAACCGCCGGTAACTTCGGCTGTAAAAAAGACAATCGCCACCAAGGCTACCAGCGGCACGGTCATTTCCGGTACCGAGATAAAGTGAGATCGCCGACTCAAAATACGGTCAAAAATGGAGATGCTCAGGCTGACCATGATCATGACCATGCCGATGGAAGGATTGGTTTTTACGAAAAACAGGTTGATCGGCAGGTTGTAACACAGAAACAGCAACGGATGGTGAAAACGGGCGATGATCGGGAAGATCAAGATGATCACGATCATGGAATAAAACGCGGCCGCTGAGTAATCCAGCGGCTTTGTCAGCATATAGCCGATGATCGCCGCCAAGGGAATACACACAGCGTAGGTAATTATCGACCTAACCAGCGCATTAATATTATTCATTAATCGAGCTTGCTGAAGGAGCTCAGAAACCTTCATGGCACAATTGTAACCGCTCGTTCTAATTGTCGCAATTAGAATTCCGGCCTCCAGCAACATTAAATCCTACTTTAGTTGCATCCGCGACTCAATCTTTTATGGACAAATTTACCCAACGGATTTACTTAACTGCTCCGATCTCAATCAATGCGCGTTGCCGATACCAGCCGGAGGGTTCCGGCCGGTGTTTCAGAGCCGGAGTTTGTCCATTTCAAAGGGCCGGCACACCAGCCCGGCGGCCGCGTTGGGCGAAAAATCCGGGGCCGGATTCTGGTACATCAGGCTCACCAGACTGTCGCTGCGAAAATTCAGCCGCAGCCCGGCAGTTTCCGCCCCCTTTAATCCGGCCCAGACCAGCCGCCAGGGCAGGGGGATGAACTTCGGGTTCCGGCCCAGCCCGCGGGCGATTTGTTGGAGCAGTTTTTTGAACGGCCAGGGCTGGTCGTTGGCCGCCGTGATGAGTCGCGGTTCGGGCGTGAGCGTTTCCGCCGCATATTTTTCGGCAAAGGCGCCCAGCTCCGCTTCATGCACCAGATACTGAATCTGCGAGCCATCGCCAATCATGGGAATAATGTTTGATTTTTGAATTTGCGCCGCAAGTTTGCCAAACATGCCGCCCGGACCGCTGCCATAAACCAGCCCTGGCCGGATCACCAGGGCGTCATGCTTTTGGGCCGACTGCTCGATTTCCAGCTTCGCCCGCCCATAAAGTGAGCGGCAGCCCTCGTAGGCGCTGATGGTGGAAATGCAAATGATCCGGCGGACCCCGGCCGCGCGCGCGGCCTGAAACAGTTTTTCCGTGCCCGCCACGTTGACTGCCTGCAGCTCCGCCCATTTGAGCGGTTTAAAATCATACGCGCAATGCACCAGCGCGGTGACGCCCGCCAGCGCGGCGGCGGAAATGTCCCCGCCCAGGTGAAACGTCACCGCGCGGGTGCCTGGCTTCGGCTGGCGCGTCAGCTCCAGCACGTCCCAGCCGCGGGCAATAAAATGTTGCTTCAAGCAGCCGCCAACATAGCCGTTGCTGCCGGTGATGGCACAGAGTGGTTTTGCGTTCATGCAGAGGATTCCCAGCCAATGCGATGGGCGTTGGCCATGGCGGAAAAAGTAATGGTCGTGGCCGGAATGCTGGGCAGAACCGAGGCATCCACCAGATGAATATGCTGCCAGCCGGGCAACCGCCCCTGCCGGTCGGTTTCCAGTTCGCCGGGGGTGTCGCGCATGGGAAAGGATCCACCGTTGTGAAATCCCCGTCCGGGCCCGGCAATCTGCAACATCGGCGGCAGCGCCACGCCGCCCAAGGCGCGGGTTTGACGCAACAGTTCGCGCAACACCCGCTTGATGGCCGGACGCGGATTTGGTCCCGGCAAGACTTGCAGGTCCAGCCGGTCCCGGTCGCCCTCCCGCCGCAGGGTCATCCCAATGGAACGCGATTCGTCCGAATGCAGGTAACCTTGGAACACCAGCATTCGTTCCTCCATCCCGCGCGCCACCCGCTCCAGCGGCCCGGCCAGCGGTCCAAACGTTTTGCGCAGCGCCTGGCCGATGATGTCGCTGTAACTGTAAACTTGCAAATGTACCGTGTGCGGACTAATTTCCGGCCGCTGCAGTTCAATGAACGCTTGGCTCAGCGTGTAAAGCGGTTCCCGGGCTACCCGCCCCGCCCCCTTGGCCAGCAGCAGCGGGAACAGAAAATACTGGCTGTCGCGTAAGATCACGGACCGGTCATAAGCAGCGCGGGAACGCAGCACAATCTGCGCCGTCGGCATCACCCCGGCCGCCAGATACACCCGGCTCACCGGCAAGTTCAGCGCCTCTCCGTTGACCATGTCTCGCGCTTCCACGGCGGCTCCCGCCGGCGCGTCGTTCACGCGGGTCACCACCACGCCCTTGCGCAGCGTGAACAGGGGATTGCGTTGCAGTTCCCGAACCGTGTTCGCACTGTTGTAAATCGCCCCATACGGACAGCCGTACATGCATAATCCGCAATAATTGCAGCCCGCGCCGCGTTCGCCGGCCTGCACCCGCACCGCCACGCGGGAACGCCCGAACCGCCAGCCCCGTGCGCGCAGCGCCGTCCGGCGACGCTGGAGATTGCCCAGTAATATCTCCGCCTGCCGACTCGGCCGCAGCACCGAAAAATCCTCGCCGGGCAGCGGAAACCATTCCGCCAGATCATCCACTTGGGCGGACAGCCCCGTAAACCGCGCCACCGCCCGGTAATGCTCCGCCAGCTCCCGGTTTTTCACCGGCCAGCCCGCCATGTCCTCATCCCGGTAGGGCAACATGGCCGAACCCCAGACGTTGCTTAACCCGCCCAAGGCCAGCGAAGGTTTCAACTCCGCACCCTGGCTGGACCACGGAATCCACTTCTGCGTGTCGCGATAGGGAAAATCCGAACCAAACAGCAGTTTTAGCGGCACCCCGCCCGCCCCGGCATCCATGCCGGCTTTGATCTGCGCCAGCCCGGCCACCGACCATTCGGCCGGTTGCTGTCCCGCCATGGTTGCGACCAGCGCCGCCCGTTCCGGCTCCAGTTCCAGCCCCGCATCCAGCATCAACACCTGCCGGCCACGCGCCAACAAGCCCGTTGCGCACGCGATGCCCGCCGGACCGGATCCGATGACACAATGGATATCCCTCTGCATGATGACGGATAGATGAAAGCAAACTTTGGCAATATCTCAAGGTGATTTTCGCGCCATTAAAGGAAAATAAAGGAATCGAAATTTCTATGCCTGAAGAATTGGTCGAGCCATTTTGGATTCGTCTACTTTGGTTTAAAACCAATTTTTTGGAAGGCATGTTTCCTTCGTCATGCTGCTGATTTTTTCCATAATCGCCTCTTTTTTGCGGTTGTCCTGATTGAAAAACCGGCGGATCGCATACGGTATAGAATCCGGGATATACGAGGCTGGCTAAATCCTGATATGTGCTTCGTCTGCAAACATCCACCTTGCTTTATTAATTAGGAACCATCTTGACTATGAGCTTGGCTGCGTCTCCAGATTCGGACCAAGTGTAGTGCCAGCCGGATCCCAATAACGGATGGCGCGGATGGTGCCGGCCGGAGTCAGCTCCAGGATGGTGATTTTTTCCGGCTGGTGCGGGAAGGGGGCGAGCAGGGTGGGGGGTTCCGCCAGAACGATGCGGTGGGGGTATTTGCGCATTTTGGGCAGGGCGAATAGCCGTGCCACGGCGGGCATGGTGTGGATATCCAGCACATAGACGGACCCATGCTGTTCCAGCCAGCCGGGACCGAGGTCGGCGAATTTATGATTGGCCAGTTTGCCGGCATTCATGTCGAAGCCCACCAGCAAAAAATGCTGGCCGGGGGTAAACTTGAATTCCTTGCCAAACTGGTCCTTGGCGGCGAAGGGCGGCACGGCCCCGCCCACCGCGAGCGGATCGGCCCAGGCCGGGGCGGCACAACCGATCAGGATGAAAATGGCGGCCAGCCCGCGCCGGCAGGCGGCAACGGGAAAGGTTCGGCGGATGATCGCCTGGAATTGCATACGGTGTACCATAGCATGAATGGCGTGGTCGCAAAGCGGAATGCGCACTTTGGAATCCGCAAAAAACGGCGGTTCTCCCCCGAATGTGGGATTTTACAACCTTCCCCGATCTTCCAAGCTGTTAACCAATAATGGAGAAGATTCATCTGTTGCGGCGGGCGGCCATAATGCTGTCTGTGTTTCAACTGGGCATCCCGGGCATCCTTGCGGCGGCGGATGCCCCGGTCGGGCCGGGCTCGCTGCCGCCGGAGGTGACCTATGGCGTAGGCTCTTGGGATCCTTCATCGCTGGGCAATCATCGCGCGGTGCTCGTCGTGTCCGCCCCGGCTGACGCGGTCCGGGCGCAAATACCGTGGCGTCGCGACGATGCCGCCCCGGAAAAGAAAAATGTCATTGTGGTGTCGGCGGACACCGGTTTGCCGCTGACGAATGTGATGCTGGCAATCGTTACCGCGCCGCTCGGCGACATCGTGTTTCAAGCGCCGTCCGCCGGGACCTATTACGCCTACTATCTGCCCAGCGTTTCCCGGGGGCGGAATTATCCCACGTCCTCCTACCAACCGCCGGTGAATCATGCGGAGGCCGACTGGCTGGCAAAAAACGGGCTGGTGCTGGGCGACCCGCTGATCGCCACCCTCAATCGCCTGCCGGTGGCCAAAGTGACCGCTTTGGAGGCGATTGATGATTTCAACCGCTTTGATCCGATGGAAATCGCCGCAACGGCGGACGAAGAAAAGCAGTTGGTTGCCGTGCATGCGGGTGAATCGTTCCTGCTGTTTCCCGAGGACCGCATGCGGCCTATTCGCATGACGGATCATTTGCCCGTGAGCTGGATTAAGACCGGGCCGAAAACGGAGTTCGCCGGTACGGCGGCACCGGGGGAATTTTACGCGTTTCAGGTGGGAGTGTATGCCGTGGCCGATCTTACCGATCTGGCGGTTCTCTTCGATGATTTGCATTCCGCCGATGGTCGGGCAATTCCCGCCGCGGCGCTGCGCTGCATCAATACCGGCGGGACCAATTGGTTGGGCGCGGCTTTCACCAAACATGTTTCAGTGGCGGCTGGCCGCGTGCAGGCGCTTTGGTGCGGGGTGCAGATTCCCGATGACGCCGCGCCCGGAACTTTTACCGGGCACGTCACGGTTCAACCGGCCGGTTTACCCGCGCAAACCGTTAATCTCACCGTCACGGTGGCGGGCGCTCCGCTGGCCGATCACGGCGACAGCGTGCCGCAGCAACAATCCCGTCTGCGCTGGCTCGACTCCACCTTGGCGCAGGATGATGAGGTGGTGCAGCCGTTTATTCCCGTGCATCGCACCAATGACACCGTCTCCATTTTGGGGCGGCAACTGACCGTCGGCCCCGCCGGGTTGCCCGGCCAAATTGTGAGTTATTTTTGCCCGGAAGGCACCCATCTGGAAGCAACCGGCACCGCCCTGCTGACCTCGCCCATGGAACTGGTGGCCGAGGAAACGAATGGCCTGCGGCGCGTCTGGAGCAACGGTCCCTGTACGTTTACCAAGGAAACCGATGGCGGGGTGGACTGGGTTGCCACCAGCACCGCCGGGTCGCTGAAATTGGAAGTGCGCGGACACTTGGAATTCGATGGCTTTGGCTCGTTCAAGGTTACCGTCAGTTCGGATGAGGCGGTGGACCTGCGCGACCTGCGGCTGGAATTGCCCATGGTCAAAGCCAAGGCCCGCTATTTGATGGGGCTGGGCTTTCAAGGCGCGCGGCGTCCGAGTAGCTTCGATTGGAACTGGAATCTCAAGCTGCATCAGGACAGCGCCTGGCTGGGTGATACGGATGCCGGTCTGCGTTTTGAATTGAAGGGTGAAAATTTCGAGCCGCCGCTGCTGACAAATTTTTACGAAGACAAACCGCTGAACATGCCACCCGCCTGGTATAACGGCGGCAAAGGCGGCATCACCTTGCGCGAGACGAACGACACGTTGCTGGTGAGCTGCTTCGGCGGCGCGCGGCGATTGGAAGCCGGACAGCAACTGCATTTTGATTTCGATCTGTTGCTCACGCCCTTCAAGCCGCTGAATACGCAAAAACAGTGGAGCCGCCGATTCTTTCACAGTTATCAGCCCGTGGCGGAGGTCGTGAAATCCGGCGCGAATACCATCAATATTCATCACGCCTCGGACCCGAATCCCTACATCAATTATCCCTTCCTGCACGTGAAACAGATGCGTGATTATGTGGCGGAGGCGCACGCGCAGAATCTGAAGGTGAAAATTTATTACACCATCCGCGAACTTTCCAATCACGCGGCCGAGCTGCCGGCGCTGCTGAGTCTGGGCGATGAAATTTTCCCCGTCGGCAAAGGCGGCGGCGATGCGTGGTTGCAGGAACATGTCCGTACCAACTATCTGCCCGGCTGGTTCGTGCCGCAGTGGAAGGACGCGGCACTCATTGACAAGGGCAGTTCCCGCTGGGACAACTATTATGTCGAAGGTCTCGCGTGGCTCGTGAAAAATGTGGGCATCGACGGTCTCTACATTGATGACCTTGCCTACGACCGTACCACCATGAAGCGCGTGCGCAAGGTGCTGGACCGCGGCAACCCCGGTTCGCTGATTGATTTTCACTCCGCCAACCAATACGACCCGCACGATGGTTTCGGCAGTTGCGCCAACGTGTACATGGAACAGTTTCCCTATCTGGACCGGCTTTGGTTCGGCGAATATTTCAATCCCGACATGCCGCCGGATTTTTGGTTGGTCGAAATGTCCGGCATACCGTTCGGCATGATGGGCGAAATGTTGCAGGATGGCGGGAATCGCTGGCGCGGCATGCTCTATGGCATGACCAGTCGCATTCCGTATCAGGGCAGCGATCCCTCGCCCATTTGGAAAGTCTGGGACGAGTTCAAAATTCAGGACGCCCAAATGTATGGCTACTGGTCGCCGCGTTGTCCGGTGCACACGGATAGCACGAACATTCTGGCCACGGCGTATGTGGGCAAGGGCAAGACGCTGCTCTCGGTCGCCAGTTGGGCACCGGCGGATGCGCCGGTGCAGCTTACCTTCAACTGGTCAGCCTTGGGCATTGATCCGGCCAAGGCTGTGCTGATCGCGCCTGAAATCGCCGGTTTTCAATCGGCCGCCCAATTCAAGCCCACGGATGCCATTCCCGTCGCCAAGGGCAAAGGGTGGTTATTCTATGTGATGGAGCAATGATGCATTGTTTGTACCCGTAACCCGCCGCCCCATGATGAATCGAAAAACTTGCGCATTGAGCACCGCGCTCTTGCTGCCGCTGCTGTGGGCAACGGGGGCGTCGGCATCGCCGTTTTCCAGTTCCGCCACGGTGAAAGAATATGAACAAACATTTACCACCTATCCGTATTCCGATCCCGATCCGGTGCCGGCCATGACCCGCTATTATCCGTACTTCCGTTACGACGGGTTTACGGATAAGCCGATTCAGAAAAAATGGAAGGTGGTGGAACTCTCCAATGATTATCTGCAACTGCTGATTCTCCCCGAGGTCGGCGGCAAGGTCTGGGCGGCGATTGAGAAATCCACCGGCCGTTCGTTTCTCTATTACAACCACGTCGTGAAATTCCGCGATGTCTCCATGCGCGGCCCGTGGACCAGCGGCGGCATGGAGGCGAACTACGGGATCATCGGCCACACGCCGAATTGTTTTTCGCCGGTGGATTACACCACGCGTCACAATCCGGACGGCAGCGTCAGTTGCATCATCGGCACGCTGGATTTGCTCACGCGCACGAGCTGGCGGCTGGAAATCAATCTGCCCGCCGGGCAGGCTGGCTTTACCACGCGCTCCTTTTGGCATAATTCTTCCGGTGCGGGCCAGCCCTATTACACGTGGATGAATGTGGGCATCAAGGCCGCCGGCAACTTGCAATTTATCAATCCCGGGACACGCTATCTGGGGCACGATGGCAAGGTCTTTGACTGGCCGGTGAATCCGGAGAACGGCCACGATATTTCCTGGTACGACCGCAATGATTTCGGACCGTACAAGTCCTATCACGTCTTCGGCCGGCTCTCGGAATTTTTTGGCGGCTACTATCACGACGATGATTTTGGCATGGCGCACTCGGCGAATTATGGCGACAAGCCCGGCCGCAAGGTGTGGATTTGGGGCCTGTCGCGCCAGGGCATGATTTGGGAAAACCTGCTCTCCGACACCAATGGCCAGTACGTGGAAGTTCAGTCCGGTCGCCTCTTCAATCAGACCGCCGATGAAAGCACGGAGACACCCTTCAAGCACGAGCAATTTCCACCCTACGCCACGGACACGTGGACGGAGCACTGGCAGCCGGTCAAGGGCATCAAAGGTTTTGTGAGCGCCAGTCCGTGGGGCGCGTTGAATGTCACCCCGGTCAACGGCCGGTTGGTCATTCGCATTTCTCCCAGCCGCGTCTTGAATGACCGGCTGGAAGTATTCGATGGCACGAATCGGCTCTGGTCGCAGGCGGTTGCGCTCAAACCAATGCAGCCTGTGGAAAAAGTGGTGCCTCTCGCCGTCGAACCCAAGGCCCTGCGTGTCTGTCTGGGCGGCAACAAACTTCAATACAATGCGGGTGATGACGACGTGTTGAGCCGCCCCACGGCCGCTCCGGCCAACTTCGATTGGAACACCGACTATGGGTTCTATCTCAAGGGCCGGGAAAATCTGTGCGAACGCGCCTATCTCGCCGCCGCCACCAATTTTGCCGCGTGCCTGAACATCAATTCCAATTACGCGCCCGCGCTGGTGGAACTGGCGGGCTTGGCGAATCGTCGCGGCGACTGGGGCGCCGCCGCCGAGTTGGCCCGTCATGCCTTGAGCATTGATACTTACGATCCGGGTGCCAATTACCAGTTCGGCCTCGCCAGCGCGGCGCTAGGCAAGAAAGCGGATGCCAAGGACGCCTTCAGCATCGCGCAACTCTCCATGGCCTGGCGCAGCGCCGCCGACACGGAACTGGCCAAAGAATATCTGCGCGAAAAACAATACGACCGCGCCCTCGCCAGCGCCACGGCCAGTCTGGACTATGATCGTCAGAATGAGGACGCCATCCAGCTCCAGGCCTGTATTGCGCGGCTCACCGGTGACCGCGTTGCCGCTGCCACCGCCTGTCAAACGTTGTTGAACCTGGATTCACTCAACCACTTTGCGCGGTTCGAAAACTATTTGCGCGGGCAGGGGAATGCCGCCGATTTCACCGGTCAATTGCGCAACGAATTGCCGCAGGAAACCTGTCTGGAACTCGCGGCGTGGTACCGGAATGTGGGGCTGGATGCGGATGCCCTGCGCGTGTTGGAACTTTCGCCGGTCAACGCGGAGGTGCTTTATTGGCAGGCGTATTTGCGACGGGACACGAATCTGCTCGCCCGCGCCGAAGCCGCGTCCCCGGCGTTTGTCTTTCCGTTCCGCGTGGAATCCGCACCGGTATTTGAGTGGGCCAATCAAGTGAGCACCGCTTGGCAATCCCGCTACTATCTGGCTTTGTTGCGCTGGAGTCAGGGTGAACTTACGGCAGCTCGTGAACTCCTGCTGGCCTGTGGCGAGCAACCCCAGTTCGGTCCCTTTTACGCCGCCCGCGCCCAAGTGGTCGAGGAAACCGCCGCGCGTGATCTGAACCGCGCTGCCGAACTCGATCCCGGCCAGTGGCGCTACGGCGCGATGCTGACCAAACTGTACCTGAAACAAAATGATCCCGTCGCCGCGCTGAACATGGTCGCCAGTTACGCCGAACGTTTTCCCGGCAACACCGTGCTGGCTTTGCTCGACGCCAAATCATTATTTCTCACCAGCCAATATCAGGCCGCCTTGGACCATCTCGAAGGACTCGATGTGCTCCCCTGCGAAGGCAGCACCGAAGCCCGGGCCACCCGCCGGGAAGCCTGCCTGATGCTCGCTTTGGAGCAAATGCGTCAAGGTGCGGTGGCCGCCGCGCTCCCGTTCATCGCCAAGGCCCGTGAATGGCCGGAAAACCTTGGTGCGGGCCGTCCCTACGATGCCGATCTGGATGAACGCCTCGAAGACTGGCTGGCGTATCAATGCTACCAAACGCAAAAGGATTCGCCCCACGCTCAGGCGATGCTTTCAAAAATCCTGTCCGCCCATCCGCCAGCTTCAGCGGGCAGTGCCGGCACGTTATTGCGCGCACTGGCCCTGCGCGAAAGTGGCCGCACACCTGAAGCCGAACAACTCTTGCAACAATGGCAGACTCAGCCGGCTGAGGCAGATGCCGCCGGTTGGGGAATCGCCTTGTTTCATGGCCAACAGCCACCCGTACCCGCCACGCTTTCCGATGGCGGTTTCCGCGTCCTGTCCGCATGGCTAAAGTTAGAGCCGACGCCGTAATTTTCCCAGCATTCCATTTTACCCATCCTAAAAAACCAAAGCATGAACCTCAAACTCACCTGCCTCGCGCTGGGCCTGCTCTGCGGCCTCCCGGCGTTCGCCGACACCGTCACCAATGCCCCGGCCGCCGACCCGGACACCATTATTATCAGCACCGCCCATCCGCTGCCGGTGAAGGAGAAAAAGCTGCGGCAGGCCGTCTTCGATCGTTGCCAGGAAATGCTGAACGCTCCCGCCGGCAAATTCGGCGCGCATCCGTCCGCCGCCGTGTTTCCCGGACCCGTCGCGCCCGGCACCCCGCGCATCAGCAAAACAATTACCCTCAGCCATGTGCCGCCCAGCGACGCCATGTTGCGCCTGATTTCGCCGCTCGATTTTTCGGATCCCTTCGCCCCCACGATGTACTCCACCGGCCTCTACGCCGCCCCCGGCGAAGTGATCGCCGTGGATGTCCCGGCGGAATTGGCTGGCAAACTGCAAGTGAAGATCGGCTGTCACGAGGACAATCTGAACGAGTGGGTTGCCGCCACCGAAGCCTGGCGTCGCCTGCCCTTGCTCGTGAATGACACGGCCCTCAAGACTACCCACACGCTCGCCTCGAATCCGTTTGGCGGATTGATTTACATCACCTGTCCCACCAAGGAAGCGGCGTGGACGGCGGACATCACCATTTCCAACGCCGTCATGTCTCCGCAATACGTACTGGGCCGAACCACGGACAAGGAATGGGAAAAGATGCTGGCCGACTCCGGCGCGCCCTGGGGCGAAATGGGTTCGAGCAAAATCATCATCATGCTGCCCACTGCGGTGCTGAAGAAAATCCATGACCCGGCCCGGCGCATGGAACTGTGGAACAATGTCATCGGCGCGGAAATGGATCTCGCGCAACTGCCCATGCCCTTTTACCGCGCGCAACGGCTGGTGACGGATGTCCACATCGGCGGCGGTTTCATGCACAGCGGTTATCCTATCATGGTGCATCATTGCCCGGAGCTGGGCATGTCCACCGAGGATTTCATTTCCAACCCGGAGCAGTTTGCCGCCCCGGCCAATGGCGGTCCGAACTGGGGCTTCTTCCACGAGATCGGCCACAACATGCAAAATCAGGACTGGGTCTTCGACGGCACCACCGAAGTGACCGTAAACCTCTTTTCCCTCTACTGCTTTGACAAGATTGCCGCCGGACGCGATAACGCCCACCCCGGCGTATCCAACGCCGGCACCCAGAAAATGCTGGCCAAATATTTCAGCAAGAAAGCGGATTTCAAGAAGTGGCAGTCCGATCCGTTCCTGGCGCTGACCACCTTCCGCCTGATCCAGAATGATTTCGGCTGGGACCTCTACAAGCGCACCTTCGTGCGTTACCACGCCCTGAGCGATGCTGAACGCCCGAAGGACGATCAACAGAAGCGCGACCTCTTCGTCCGCTACCTGTCCGAAACCGCCGGCCGCAACTTTGCCCCGTACTTTGAAACCTGGGGCATCTCGCTTTCCCGCGACCTCCGGCAGGAACTTAAAAAATATCCCGACTGGATGCCGTACAACTTCCCGCCGAAGAAGATTTGAAGCGGATTTGCCTGGCGGTTTTTCAAACGAGGATGGCGGATTGAAAATGGAGGATGGTGAAAACGGCTTTTTCCATCCTCAATCCTCCATCTTCCATTCTCGTTTCAGTCGCGCGAAGGCTTGAGCTTGTTGGCAATAAACCATTTCCCCGCCGCAATGCTGGGCAGTTCCACGAACCGGTAATAACCCCAGGCGAGCAGCAGGATGGGGCCCAGGGCGACCAGGCATAGTGCGAAATTGAGCAGCGGATGCGCCGGCTGACCATGGTTCAGTTTGGTGGCCAGGTGCGGCACCAGATAGAGCAGGGGTTGGTGCAGCAAATAGAGGCTATAACTGGTGAGGCCAATGAAATCAAAGGCGCGCGCGATGGGGCCGCGTCCGGTTCCCGGTGCCGTCGTCTGGCGGTTCAGCAGCAACCCGACGATGGAGACCGTGGCCAGGGCTTCGATGGTAAACGTGAATTCCTCCAGCGGCTTGAAAAAGAACGCCACCACCAGCAGGCCGGTGAACAGAAGGGCGGATTTTTTGGCCAAGCCGAACGGCCGCCCGTTCAGGAAGGCATCCGCCGCCGCCGCACCCAGCGACCAGCTAAACCAGAAATAAAACGGCGAGAACGCCAGCCAGTTGGGCACTACGATGCCATGGTTCACGCAGTAAGTGGTGATGGCACGCTCCGTGCATTCCAGGACCGCCAGCAGGATCAACGTGCGGCCCCACGTCAGTTTTCGCACCAAGAACAGCAGCAGCGGATAGATCAGATAAAGCTGGCACTCTACGGACAGCGTCCAAAAGGCGCCGTTGATGGCATACAGCGTGTGGGCGTTATAATTTTGCAGCAGGAACAGATGCGTGATCACCTGCCAGCCATTGCTCACGGTTCCGGCTTCGGCCACGTGGGAAAGGTGATCGCCAAACGCGTGCGCGGGATAGACGAAACTCGTGAAGCTGAATCCCAGCAGCGCCAGCAGATACGGCGGATAAATGCGGAAAAACCGCCGGCTGAAAAACGTGGGCCAATCCTTCCGGCTCGACCGCTGGTGCGCAATGTGAATGCAGATGCCGCTGACGACAAAGAATATCGCGACGCCCATGGTGCCGTAGGTGAGGGGGCATAGCGCCAGATAGGCGGGGCGCTCCGAAAAATCATGGAACCATCCGTTCCATTTCAAATAACCGTAGCCAAATGAAGTGGTGAGACTGTGGTAAAGAAAAACCGCCAGAATGGCCAGACCCCGGATCTGGTCCAAAAAATCCAGTCGCGCAGTTCTCCCCCCGGATTGTCCTTGAGATTGCCCCTGAGATTGCATTGCGGGCGATTCTAGCCGGTTAAGTGCATGTGTCAATGGTTGGGCGGGGCCGGGAGGTGAATGGCCCATTTGGCCGCCGTCCGGAGCACCGGCAGTTCCGTACGCACGTCGCGCAGGATGGTTTCGCGCAGTTCGATGCACTGGTGCAACACCCGCCAGGCATCCTCGCCCATTTCGCGACCGGAAAACAATTCGGGCAACTGGTCGCTGAAATCCAGGCCCGGCTGGAGTTCGCGGCCATTGAGCGGAATGCCCAGATCAAAATGGCTCAGCAGCAGCCGGCGTTCCCGGTGGCCGGGCCGGCCGCAGGCATCCAGAAACCACGCGGACTGCCGGACGCTTCCACATGGAGCAGCAGCAACAACTTTTTCTCCAGACTCCAAAGGTCGCGCAAGGTTTCTTCACTGATGCCAAAGCTGCGGAGATAGACGATGGTGCGCAGAAATTCCAGATAGGCGTCCGCATAGATGCCATCCGGCGGGGTGGGCAGTTCAAACCGCTTTTGCAAACCGGCAAGCGCAATCACCGGCCGGTTCAATACCGCAGCCATGTCAGCCAAGGTAGGCATAACGCGAAGATGCGCCGACTCGGCGCAGACTGCAAGCTCAAGGCATTTTTCCCGGCGTAAATTGATTCACCGGTCAGCTCACTTATCAATATATCTGCACGTTCACCAAAATCCCGTTCGTGTACGTGAGCACCAGTCCGCCTACAATGACATTCGTCGTCAGTCCCGTGATCGTGGACGGCGAGCCGGTTGGCAGATTGGTCAGCCCGCTGCCGTCCCCGGTAAAGGTGCCGCTGAGCGCGCCATTCAAGGTGACGCCGGTTTGATTGTTCGTCACCACGGCGGTCGGCAACACACTGAGGGGCAGGGTGCCCGTCAGGCTGGCGGTGTTCAGATTGGTGAGGTTGCCGCCGTTGCCGGTGAAGTTGCCCTGGAAGGTGGCGCGCATGATTGCGGCATTGGTTAAAATCGTCAGGGTGCTGGAGCCGAAATTGGCCGAGATCAAATCCGGCCGGCCGTCCCGGTTCACATCCGCCACTGCGACGCAGCGGGGTGAGTTGCCGGTCGTCAGCGTGGCATAAAGGCCGAACGCGCCGCCGCCATTGTTGGTCAGCACCGTCAGCGAACTGCCGCCGCTGTTGGCCACAATCAAATCCACCTTGCCGTCGCCATTGACGTCGCCCGCCGCTACCGAATATGGCTGGTTGCCGGCAACGTAGTTCGACACCGCGCCGAAGCCGGCGCTGCCATTGTTCCAAAACACGGAAATGTTGGCGGACCCGTAATTGGCAGTGACCAGATCCGGGCGGCCGTCGCCATTCACATCCACCGCCAATACACAATATGGCTGGTAGTTGGCGTAGAGGGTGGCATTGGTGACAAAACCGCCGTTGCCATTATTGGTGAAAATGGTCACGGGATAATTGGCGTTGTAATTGGCGGTAATCAAATCCGGCCGGCCGTCGCCATTCACATCCGCCACCGTGAGCCAGACCGGTTGCCAGGCGGTCACGGTGGTATTGGAACCAAATCCGCCGCTGCCATTATTGGTCAGGATCGTCACCCCGCCGGCGGAATTGTAACCCGCGCTGAGCAGATCCACTTTGCCATCGCCATTGACATCGGCGGCCACCACGCAGTACGGCGGGTAGGCCACGGTCAGCGGCGGATTTTTAAGCGTAAACAGGCCGTTGCCGTTGTTGGTGAATATGGACAGGGTGTTGCCGCTGTTGCCGCAGATCAAATCCACTTTGCCATCCCCGTTAACGTCCGCAGCCGTCAAACAGCGGGGACCGCTGAGTCCGTACAGGGTTGTTTCCGCGGCGAACCCGCCATTGCCGTTATTGGTGAGCACCGTGAGCGTGCCGCTGCCATAATTGGCGCTGATTAAATCCACATAACCGTCGCCATTCACATCCGCCGCCACCACGCCGTAGGGTGAACTGCCCGTAAACGGCGACGAGGCAAGGGTAAAGGTCCCGCCGGAAAGGGTGCCGCTGATGGCTCCGCCCGTGTTGAGCGAGAAAAGATTCACGCCCGCAATTCCCGCGCCATTGCCGCTGAATGTGCCATTCAGATTCACCGCATTGGCCCCGTTTACCACCACCGACCCGGGGACCTGGGCCGGCGCGATCACGCCCGTGACATTCGCCACCGGAATCGTGCCGCTCAATTGCGAAGCGGGCAGGGTGCCCAACAGGTTGCTGGCGTTGTTGGCCAGGATGGCATACGGCGCGGGCAAGACCGCCTGCCGGGGCGCCAGGGTTACAAAACCGGTCCCGCCATTCGTCTCCACGCCCAGTTCCAGCCAATAACCGGTGCCGTTGAATACTCCCGAGCCGAAGTCGAGCGAGGTCATGAACAATCCATTGGTCACCGCCGTGGCGCTGTTGGTGATGGGGCCCGCCACCGCCGTGCCCCCGCTGTTCGTGCTGAACAGCGTAAAGGTCAGGTCATAGTTGCCCGTCGCGGGCTGTCCGCCATCGCTGAGCGAACCCTGATAGAGGAACGCCGTACCCTGCGCCTGGCAGTTGGCCCATGCGGGAGCGAAGATTGGCAGCAGCAGCCAGACGGTTGTCAGTTTAAACAGGGTTTTCATACGGCGGGTGATGGGCAAACGGTTTGAATCCTGTCGTTTGTCCCAAAAAATCTCCGGGCTGTCAAAGTAAAACCGGTCCGACGTTCCTCCCAAGCGGACGCAATGTGATTTTTGTCGGGATTTCGTCCGATAAAGCGCATTACTTGGTATCAGCTTGCTTTTTGGAAAGGCATCGGCTGCCTTTGCCGCCGGCGGGCGAAACAAGCGTCACCGAGGTGCCGATTTTGCAACCTGTTGACGGATTGTGTTTTATCTGCCATTGGGGCGGATTTGTTGGGACGAACCGCATGGGCGTCGTGTAACCGGCCTCATGCGGTTTATTCTCGCCCGGGGCGGGCGGGCCAATGCAGACTCACTTTATTAATGAATTGCTTGGGCCGTATTTGGTTGACCCTGCTCGCGAGTGCCCTCTGGCTCGGCGGGTCGGCCGTTGCTCGCGCCCAATTGCCATTCTACGGTTATTATTACCTGCACGATCCTTCCACCCTGATCAAAAACGGCTCCAGCTATTTTATTTATGGCGACGGCCAGGGGATCAGCGGTCTGACCTCCACCGACCTGCGCAACTGGTCCGCCGTGAACCCCGTGTTTTCGGGGAATCCGCCCGCCTGGACCACCAATGCCGTCAGCGGTTTCACCGGTTATTTTTGGGCGCCGGACATCGCCTATTTCAACGGCCGATATAACCTGTATTACGCGTGTTCCTCGTGGGGGACTATCAACTCTGCCATCGGGCTCGTCACCTCCCCTTCGCTGACCTCGCCGGTTTGGACGGATCAGGGCAAAGTGATCCAGTCCAATGCCAGCGGTCAGATCACGACCAATACCGACCTCACCGCCTACAACTGCATCGATCCCGGCATCATGGTGGATACCAACGGTTCGGTCTGGATGTCCTTCGGCTCCTATTCCGACGGCATCCTCATTATGCAGTTGGATCCCGCCACCGGCAAACGCATCGCGCCCAATTCCCCGATCTACCGCGTCTCCAATAATGGCCCCACCTTTTTCAGCAATACCGAGGAAGGCTCCTACCTGTATCAGCATGGCGGATATTATTACCTGTTCGTGAATTTTGGCGGCTGCTGCGCCGGTGTGAACAGCACTTACAACATTCGGGTGGGCCGCAGCACCAATGTCTTTGGACCTTATTTTGACCATGCCGGCATCAATATGACCAATGGCGGCGGCACCATGTTTCTGGAGAGCAACGCCCGTTACATCGGCCCCGGCCACGCGGCCATCATGAATGACAATGGCACCAACTGGTTCACCTTTCATTATTACGATGGCAACAACAACGGCGCGGCCACGGTCGGCCTGATGCAACTGAACTGGACCGCCGACAATTGGCCGACCCTGACCAATGATTGGAGCGCGTTCTATCCTTTCCATGTAGATGCCCGCGAACATCGCGGACTTTACAACGGCACCCTGCGCAATAACGCGGTGATCACGAACGACGCCTCGCGCGGGAGCGTTTTAAATCTGGATGGCAATACCAACTTTGCCGTCCTCGCCGCGCCGGTGGCCAATTGCAGCACCATTGCCACCTGGGTGAAATGGAATGGCGGCGCCGCGTGGCAGCGGATTTTTGATTTCGGCGCCAGCACCACCAATTACTTCTTTCTGACTCCGGCCGCGAATGACGGCCGGATGCGCTTTGCCATCACCACCGGCGGCGGTGGCGGGGAACAACAGATCAAGGCGCCCGCCGCCCTGCCAACGGGTTCATGGTGCCACGTCGCCGTCACGCTCGATGGCGCGACGGGCGTGCTTTATCTCAACGGTGCCGCCATCGCCACCAATACCAGCATCACCATCCGCCCCTGGCAGATATTGGCCGCGAGTAATTACGTGGGCAAAAGCCAGTTTCCGGCCGATCCCCTGTTCAATGGTCGCGTCGGTTCCCTTCGCATTTTTGGCCGCGCCCTGTCCGCCGCCGAGATTCTGATGCTCGCCGATGCCAATCCATCGCTCGCCCACCGTTACAGTTTTACCAGCAATGTCTGGGACACCGTCGGCATGGCCCACGGCTCTCTCACCGGCAACGCCTCGATCACCAATGGGGCGCTCGTTCTCACCGGCACCACCGGCGGCTATGCGAATCTCCCCGGCGGCCTCGTCTCCGGCTCGGCGGCGGTGACCGTGGAATGCTGGGCCACCTTCGGTGCCAATGGCAATTGGGCGCGCGTGTTTGACTTCGGCAATATCAGCGGCAGCTCCGGCCAGAACTACCTGTTCTACAGTCCGCATACTTCTCTGACGGGGCAGCGCCTCAGCCTGGGCACGTCTGCCACGGTGAATTTCGATACCCCCGGCATTCTGGACAATCGCACCGTGCACGTGGTTTGCATGGTGGATCCGACCAACAACTACTGCGCGATTTACACCAATGCCGTCCTGCAAAGCCAGCTTACCGCCACGCTGCCCGCGCTGTCCGGGGTGAGCACCGCCTGGTCGTTCATTGGCCGTTCTCTCTTCAGTGCCGATGCCTGGCTCAACGCCACCATCACCGAGTTGCGGATTTATGATGGCCGGCTGACCCCGGCGGAAATCACCGCCAATGATAAGGCCGGGCCTGATGCCCTGGCCTTGCCGGTTTCACTCAGCAGTTCCAACAGTCCGTCCAGTCTCGCCCTCTCCTGGCCCTCGTGGGCCGTGGGGTATGGCGTGCAATCCACCACCAACCTGGCCGGCGGCAACTGGACTCCGGTCACCGCAACCGCCACGTTATCCGGCGATCAATGGTGGCTGAATCTGCCGCTCACCAACGGCGCCAAATTTTTCCGGCTCCAACGATAATCATCATCCTATGAACCTAAAATCCTGTCTGGCCGCTCTGACCACCGCCTTGCTGGCCTGCCGCGCCGCCGCCGATCCGGCCATTACCATTCACGCCGATCAGCCCGGCGCCGCCATCAACCCCGCCATGTGGGGCGCGTTTTTCGAGGACATCAATTTCGGGGCCGATGGCGGGCTTTATGCCGAGCTGGTTAAAAATCGCGGCTTCGAATTTCCCGATCCGCTCATGGGCTGGACCAAAATCAGCCCCTCGCTCGCCAAGGGCGAACTCTCCGTCCGCACCGATGGTCCGTTTGATGCGAAGAACCCCCATTACGTCCGTCTGCAATCCGCCGGTTCCGCGCCCTTCGGCCTTTCCAATGAAGGCTTTCGCGGCATGGGCGTGACCAGGGATGAAACCTATGATTTCTCCGCGCGCGTGCGCTTGGTGGACGGCAACCCGACCCTTCGCCTGCAATTGTACGGTGGCGACGGTTCGCTGCTGGATTCC
Organism: uncultured Verrucomicrobia subdivision 3 bacterium; assembly: GCA_903872345.1. Lineage (GTDB taxonomy): Bacteria > Verrucomicrobiota > Verrucomicrobiia > Limisphaerales > UBA11358 > UBA11358. The sequence continues at coordinate 48,979 of CAIQKM010000159.1, forward strand.
GTGGATGTGACCAACCTCGCCGGCGGCTGGCAGAAATACACCGCCGTGCTGCACCCGAACGACACCGATCCCAAGGCGCGGCTGGCCGTGCTGGTGTTGGGCAGCGGCACCGTGGATGTGGACTTCATCTCGCTCTTTCCCCGGCACACCTGGAAGAACCGCCCCGGCGGTCTGCGCGCGGACATGGTGCAGGCGCTCGCCGATTTGCATCCCGGGTTCCTCCGCTTTCCCGGCGGCTGCATTGTGGAAGGCAGCGTGCTGGAACGTCGCTACCAGTGGAAGAACACCATCGGCCCCGTGGAAGAACGTCCGCTCCTCATCAACCGCTGGAACTATGAATTTCTCCACCGGCCCACGCCGGATTATTTCCAGTCCTTCGGCCTCGGCTTCTTTGAATTCTTTCAGATGTGCGAAGACATCGGTTCCCAGCCGCTGCCCATCCTGAATTGCGGCATGGCCTGTCAGTTCAACTCCGGCGAACTCTGTCCCGTGGACCAGTTGGAACCTTACATTCAGGACGCCCTCGATCTCATCGAATTTGCCAACGGCCCCGTGGACTCCGTCTGGGGCGCCAAACGCGCCGCCCTCGGTCATCCCGAACCGTTCCATCTCAAGTTGCTCGGCGTGGGTAATGAACAGTGGGGTCAGCAATATATTGATCGCTACACGAAATTCGCCGCCGCCATCAAGGCCAAGTATCCCGAAGTGCAACTCGTCTCCGCCGCCGGTCCCGACCCCGGCGACAAACGCTTCAAGTTCGCCTGGGCCAAACTGCGCGAACTTCACGCCGACATCATCGACGAACATTGCTACGCCAAGCCCGAATGGTTTTTCGAGAATACCCATCGCTACGACAAATACGATCGCACCGGCCCCAAGGTGTTCATGGGCGAATACGCCGCGCAAAGCGTGGCCATCGTCAGCACCAAAAACCGGAACACCCTCCAATGCGCCCTCTCCGAAGCCGCCTATCTCACCGGCCTCGAGCGCAACGGTGACGTCGTCCGCATGGCTTCCTACGCGCCGCTCTATGCCAACACCGAGGCCTGGCAATGGACCCCCGACCTCATCTGGGTGGACAGCCTGAACGTCTGCCGCACCGCCAATTACTATGTCCAACAACTCTACAGCTGCAACCGGGGCGACGTGGTCCTTCCCGTGAATTGCGACGGCGTGACCCGCAGTTCCGCCGGTGCCGAAAGCCTCTACGCCAGCGCCACCCGCGACAATACCGCCGGCGAAATTATCCTCAAAGTCGTGAACCCCGGCGCCGCCGCCGCCACCGTAGGCATCCACCTCGACGGCGTCGCGCAAGTGGATCCCGCCGCCATCGCGACTGTCGTGACCGGCCACAGCAGCGATGATTTCAACACCATCAACCATAAGGAAAAAGTCACCCCCGTGACTTCTCAACTGGATAATGCCGCCGCCAATTTTTCGTACCCGTTCGCACCGCGCTCCGTCACGGTATTGCGGATCAAGGCGCATTAAAATTTGAACAGAAGGTTGCGAAGGGAACGAAGCAGCTTCGGGGGAATTACAATAACCTGAATATAATAAGCTCCCTTGCCATTTGATGCGTTTTTATCCCAAGTATCAACCATGATTTGATGCTCTGGCCAAGATCTGTCCGCTCGTGAATGGGGCATGAAGATGGCATTGGAATTCGTTCATTTCCATCTCTTTCCCTTTCGCTCAGTAGAGCGGGGTGGAAATCAGGGGGAAGACGAGAAAAATACTATGCTATCGACCGGTCTCTTCGCCTTCCAATCGCCTGGTAATAATTTCTGTCACCGTAAATGGACCCTCTTGCCTATTGGGAATAAAGTATCCACAGGTTAAATCATTTGTTCCCCCGAAGCCGGTTAAAAAGGGTGCTGCATTGGCAACCTGTTCGAGTGCATATTTTTTTGTTTGAGGTGAATTATTAGCAATTAAATCCGCTATGCGACAGCTTGCGTAAAACCTTACGTTGCCTGTCTGATTATCATTGATTGCAATCTTAACGGCTTCTTTCAGACTAACCGAAAAGCAATTTTTATAAATAGCCTCGGCTTGCAAATTGTTTTCTGAATCGAGTGACGTCAGTGCATACGCCTCTTTGGCGGTTACAGTAAAGTAGGCGATCCAAATCACAAATGGCAGAGAAAGGAGGAAATAGATTGCCCTGCGTTGAGATGCATCATTTTTACCCCATTTTCCAAACTTCAACCATATTCCAATTAACATCAAAACGAGAATGCTGAAGGCAAATGATTTGTAATAATAAACTGCCAAGGCAAACCATTCGGAAATGTCAGGTACATCATCTTTCACGGTAATAGTTGTAAGCCAGGGTCCCGAGTTTCACCATTTAACGCTTTCATTTGATGCGACCCTACCAAGAGCAGTTTGAGGTTGTCCACCATGAATTTATGCCTTGGCTAAGACTTGCGCGTCCGGCTGGTGCCGATCCCAAGCCCCGGTTCCCCCCAGGCGCTAAATTATTGACTCCTGCCCGTTCGGAGTTCCGCTTTTAAGCGGCGGGGCGGCGGGTGGAAAAATAATATGGAGCCTTGTTACCTCGGCTGCTACAGAGGGGCTATGCTTATACGCAAGGGACGTTCACCGGATTGTTACACTTTCACAGTTGATTTCCGGGGGCAAAACCGGAATTGTATGGGGATGATGAGAGCATTTTACCCATTTATCTCGTGCTTAATTGTTTTGCTGGGGCTGGGCGCGCCGGTGCCGGCCATGGCGGCGGGGCGCGCGAAGTATTTTATCCTAGTGGTGTGGGACGGGATGCGTCCTGATTTTGTTTCGGCGGAACTGACGCCGACCTTGGACGGTCTGCGGCATCAGGGAGTGTGGTTTGCCAATCATCATTCGGTTTACCCGACCTCCACAGAGGTGAACGGGACGGTGCTGGCGACGGGGGCGTTTCCGGAGCACAACCACATTTCGGCGAACAGTGAATATCGGCGTTCCATCGATCCGTTACAGCCGTACGGGTCGCAATCGTTGCGGGCGGTGCGGCTGGGGGATTCCCAGACGGATGGCCATTATATCGGGGTGCCGACGTTGGCGGAGCAGGTGCAGGCGCAGGATTTGCACACGGCGGTGGTGGGGGCCAAGCCGGTGGCGCTGCTGCATGATCGCAAGGTGCGGAATGATGATTCCCCCAACCCGGTCTGGTATGCGGAGGGCAGTCTGCCGGCGTCACGGCTGGCGGGGCTGACGAATTTACTGGGAGTGTTTCCGGAGGCGACGTCGCCGAACGTGGGGCGGGATCAATGGGCGGCGCGGTGTTTGACGGAGTCATTCTGGTCGGGCGGGGAGTTGCCGCGCTATTCGGTGTTGTGGTTGAGCGAGCCGGATTTTTCGCAACATGCCCACGGACCGGGTTCGCCGGAGGCCTTGGCGGCGATTCGCAATTGCGATGACCGGCTGGCGACGGTGCTGCACGAGCTGGACCGGCGCGGGGTGCGCGAGCAGACGGATATCATCGTGGTTTCGGACCACGGGTTTTCGACGATTGGCGCGAATTGTGATATTGGCGAAAGTCTCCGGGCCGCCGGTCTGAATGCCAAAACCACCTGGGAACAGCCGCCGCAGGACGGCGATGTGGTGGTGGTGGGCAATGGCGGGTCGGTGATGCTTTACGTGGTGGGGCAATCGCCCACGGTGACGGCGCAGGTGGTGGCGGCGCTGCAACAGCAGGCATTTGCGGGCGTGATTTTCACAAAGGCGGGTCTGCCGGGCACGTTCCCGCTGTCCGAGGTGCATGTGGGCGGGGCGACGGCGCCGGACGTGATTGTGTCCACGCGTTGGAACCGCATTCCGGCGACGAACGAGCATCCGCACATTGAAGTGTTCAACGATGGCTATCATGAATATTCGGCGGGCTGCGGGATGCACGTGACGCTGAGTCCCACGGATCTGCACAACACCTGCGCGGCGGCGGGCCCGGATTTCCGGTCGGGCGTGGTGGATCCGCTGCCTTCGGGCAACATTGACGTGGTGCCGACGTTGCTGTGGCTGATGGATGTGAAGCCGGCGCAGCCGCTGGATGGCCGGGTGCTGAGCGAGGCGCTGGCGGGGTCGGGGCCGCCGTTGCAAACGGTGCAACTGGAACATCGCGAGGCGCACGGAACGGTGGCGGGTGGGACGTGGGATCAGTATTTGAACTTTACGGAGCTGAACGGGGTGCGGTATCTGGATGAAGGAAATGGGAAGTGGACCGGGGCGGGGAAGTAGGGCGAGGATGGAAGGTTGAGGATGGAGGATGGATTTAAAAAACATCCAACATCCAACGCCCAACATCGAACATCCAGAACTGCCGCCAGGCGGTGGCGGCTGGCGAGGGTGGCAAATAAATTATAAGAAATGAAAAGGTGCGGCCGGGTGGCTGCGCCTTTTTCAATTCTTGCGCCGGAGGTGGAATTAAAAGCGGTGTGTATGCAAGTGACAGGGCGCCTTTGATCGGCAGTGGGACAGTATTTTTTGGTTTTTGCAGGAGGCGGGCAGCAAAAAAAGCTTTAGAAAGGGCGGATTTGGGTTGCTCCAAACATTAATGGAATTAACCAACTGATCCTTCCAATATCAGTTTAATAAGGACTTCCGGGTGGTTTTAAGGGTGATTTATCAAGATATGCCAAGTCTTGAACAAGATCGGGTTAGTCGAAACCGGCGGGTCGGCAAGAATGAGGTTGAACAGGGCGCAGAGGCGCCAACAACAAAATAACCAATGGATCAGACGATGAAAAAGATACTCATTCTAGCAGCAGTGTTCGGTTTCGCGGCGGCTTACACGGCCGGTGCGGCGGAAGCCAAGGAAAACTGGGACAATCTTTGCGCGAAGTGCCACGGGGCGGACGGCGCGGGCCAGACCAAGATGGGCGCCAAGCTCGGGTGCAAGGATTTCACCGACGCGAAAGTCCAGGCGGACATCAAGGACGACGCGGCGTTCAAGGCGTTGAAAGAAGGCCTGAAGAACGACGACGGCAAGACGCTGATGAAGCCGTTTGACGCGCTCTCCGACGACGAGATCAAGGCGCTCGTGGCGTATGTCCACACGCTAAAGAAGTAACCGTTTCGGTTGCCGGCCGGAATCAGTCCGGGCCCAATCTATCCTGGGCCGGGACGAAAGTTTCCCCACTGCCGGCCGGCAACCTTCCTTTTCCCAATTAATCCGCTGACATGAATAACGAACCTAAAAACTCCGCCCCGTCGCTCTTCCGAAACTGGATCAGTTTCGTGGGCCTGATCGTGGGCGTGGGCGCCCTCTTTTCCTTTTTGCTGCTGTTCACCCTGGACGCGCTGTCGAAATTTTCCAACCCGTATGTCAGCCTGCTGACGTACATGGGGGTGCCGGGTTTTCTGATCAGCGGCATTGCGCTCTTTCTGGGCGGGGCCTGGCTGGAACGCCGTCGCCGCACCAAGGGGGCGGGGATTTCGACGCTGCGGCTGGACTTGAACCGGCCGGGCGACCGCCGGGTGCTGATCACGTTCATTTCGGGCGGGGTGGTGTTTCTGCTGCTGTCGGCGGTGGGGTCGTACCATGCCTTTAATTTCACGGAGTCGCCGTCGTTCTGCGGCGAGGTCTGCCACAAGGTGATGAAGCCGGAGAAGGTGACGCACGACCACGGTCCGCATGCGCGGGTGGCGTGCGTGGAATGTCACGTGGGCAAGGGTGTGTCATGGTTTGTAAAGTCGAAGATTTCGGGCTCGTACCAGTTGTACTCGGTGGCGTTCAAAAAGTATCCCACGCCGATCGGCACGCCGATCAAGAACCTGCGTCCGTCGCGCGACACGTGCGAGGAATGCCACTGGCCGCAGCAATTTGTGGGCAACCTGGACCGGACGTTCACCTATTACCAGAGCGATGCGACGAACACGCCGTATTCGATCCGGCTGCTGCTGAAGATTGGCGGGAGCGATCCGACGCGCGGGCCGGTGGGCGGCATTCACTGGCACAATCTGCCGGGCAACAACGTGGAATATGTGGCGACGGACGCCGCGCGCCAGAAGATTCCCTGGGTGCGCGTGACGGACGCCACGGGCAAGGTGACGGTGTTCAAGGACAAGAATTTTACGAATGACGTGTCCCAGATGGAAATTCGCAAGATGGACTGCATGGACTGCCACAACCGGCCGTCGCATCGCTATCTCTCGCCGGAGCGCGCGGTGAACCAGGCGATGGCGTTGAAGAAGATTGACCCGGGCATGCCGTGGATCAAGACGAACGCGATGTATGCGCTGACCCGCACCTACACGAATGATGTGCAGGCGCAGGTGACCATCACGAATCTGCTGACGGCGCGGTACCCGAACGATCCGCGCCTGCCGGACGCGGTGGCGGCGGTGGAGCAGATTTACGCGGACAACTTCTTCCCGGAGATGAAGGCGAACTGGAGTTCGTATCCGGACAATGTGGGCCACATGATCTGGCCGGGCTGTTTCCGCTGCCATGACGGCCAGCACAAGACCGAGGACCGCAAGCTGAGCATCAAGGCGAACGATTGCAACGCGTGCCATACCATCCTGGCGCAGGGCGCGGGGGCGGAACTGGACAAGCTCGCGCCGGCGGGCCAGAAGTTCCTCCATCCGGGCGGCGACTACGACGGATCTTGCACTGACTGCCACAACGGCGGGCCGTAGTCAGATTCACTTCACCGGTCCTTGCGCAGGCGATGCAGCTAAAAATGCCAAGCAATGCGCAAGGACCGGTAAGCAGCTTTCCCGGTTTCCCCCGATTGTGTGGGTGTATGAGTTCCACTTACCAATCAAACAGACTGTCAGTTTTCCTGCTAATTTTGTCGGCAGTGCTTATCGGAAGCGTGCCGACGGCTTCGGCGGCTTCCCCGGCGACCAATGCGGCGCCCAAATTTGCCAGTTCGGATTGTCTCGATTGCCATACCGATCCGGCCAACAAGCGGATGGTGAACGGCCATTCGGCCCCGCTGGCGCTGTTTCCCACGAACGGTTTTGCGGCGTCGGTGCATAGCGCGCTGGATTGCGTGGACTGCCATGACGGGATCAAGGAGCTGGTGCATGCCAAGATTCCGGCGCCGAACTGCGGCGGGTGCCATGACAAGGAACAGAAGCTTTACGAGACGAGCATCCACGGGATGAGCCATTCGATGGGGGCCTCGGGCGCGGCGCAATGCTGGGACTGCCACGGTTCGCACGAAATTCTGCCGGTGAAGAATACCGAGAGCCCGGTGTACAAGCTGAACCTGCCGGCCACGTGCGCGAAATGCCACAGCAACACGAATCTTACCAAGGAATACCAGATTGAATTTCCGGAGGCGGCGTCGCAGTACATGGACAGCATCCACGGGCGGGCGCTGCTGAAGATGGGTTTGATCGTGGCGCCGTCGTGCAACGACTGCCATGGTTCGCATGCGATCAAACGCAATGTGGACCGGGATTCGCCCATTAACCATATCAACGTGGCCAAGACCTGTGGGAAGTGCCATGTGAAGGTGGAGGGCATCTATAATAAGAGCGTGCACGGGCAGTTGCTGGTGAAGGGCGACGGCCGGGGGCCGGTCTGCACGGACTGCCACAGCTCGCATCAGATCGAGCCGCCGAACAGCGGCCATTTCAAACAGCTTAGCGACGAGCGCTGCGGCAAGTGCCATCAGGACCGGCTGGAACATTACCGGGAGACGTATCACGGGAAGTCGATGGCGCTGGGCAAGCCGAATGTGGCGTCGGAAGTGGCGGCCTGTTATGACTGCCACGGTTACCATGATGTGCTGCCGCCTTCCAATCCGGCCTCGCATCTTTCGGCCACGAACATTTTGGCGACGTGCCAGAAGTGTCATCCGGGCGCGACGGCGAAGTTCACGCAATTTCAGCCGCATGCGAATCCGATGGACCAGGTGCATTATCCGCTGCTGCACGTGGTGTTCCTGGCGATGACGGGCCTGTTGATCGGCACGTTCAGCTTCTTCGGCCTGCACACGCTGTCGTGGCTGTTCCGCGCGGTGTACCTGTATATGCGGGACTCGAAGACGTTCCGCGAGGCGAAATTCAAAACCCAGGACGATGACGAATGGTTCACGCGCTTTGTGCCGTTCGAACGGTTCCTGCATTTCCTGGTGGTGTCGAGCTTCCTGCTGCTGGTGGTCACGGGCATGCCGCTGAAGTTCTATTACACGGACTGGGCGAAGGTGATCTTTGCGATCATTGGCGGACCGGAAACGGCGCGCATCCTGCACCGGTTTGGCGCGGTGATCACGTTCTTCTACTTCACGCTGCACCTGGTGTCGCTGACCGCCAAGGCGTGGCGCGGGCGCAAGAAACTGCACGGGGCGGATGGCAAGTTCACCTTCAAACAACTGTGGGCGGTGCTGTTCGGTCCGGACTCGATGTTCCCGAACTGGCAGGATTTGCGCGACCTGGTGGACCACAACAAATGGTTCTTCGGCAAGGGCCCGAAGCCGCAGTTTGACCGCTGGACGTATTGGGAGAAGTTCGATTACTTCGCGGTGTTCTGGGGCGTGGCGATCATCGGCATCTCGGGGCTGATCATGTGGTTCCCGGAATTCTTCACGCGCTTCCTGCCGGGCTGGGCGATCAACATCGCGCTCATCCTGCATTCGGACGAGGCGCTGCTGGCGGCGGGATTCATCTTCTCGATCCACTTTTTCAACACGCATTTCCGGATTGAGAAATTCCCGATGGACACGGTGATCTTCTCCGGCCGCGTCTCGAAAACGGAAATGTTGTACGAGCGGAAACGCTGGTACGACCGCCTGGTGAAGGAGGGCCGTTTGGATGAGCACCGCGTGCGGGATGAATGGTTCCGCTGGAAAAACATTGCGCGGACGTTCGGCTACGTCGCCTTCGGCCTGGGCCTGGTGCTGCTGGGGCTGATCATCTATGCGATGACCTCGCGGCTGGGGCACTGAGCGGTTTACCACAGCTATTCAAATGCGCAACGAAGCGATGAGGGAGAATCGAGGGTGGAAGGGGCATAGCCTGACGCTGATGCCAGTGGCTGAAGATATGAGCGCCACCTCACCCCGGCCCTCTCCCCCATTTATCAATGGCGGAGAGGGGGAAAAACCCGCCGTGCGATCACGCGGCGGCGGGCGGGCGGCGTTGGTGCCTTACGGGGCGGCGGCAACTCGTGGCCGGGTAAACATCGGACTTTTCGCAGGCCGGCAACCGGCGGTTGAGATATGCACCAAAATTGGCGGAAATTGGCCGGATGTGGCGGGCGAAGCTGCAATAATTGTTAAGCCTTCCGCAAGGAATGGTGAGCAGGGTGGGGTGGGTAAATTTAGTCTACTCATGTCGAAAGTCCCACATCATTAGAAATTGTAGATGTGGTTGCAAAATCAGGTTGGCCTTGGAATTGTTATGAAATTATTTGTTGCAGGACTGAGTTACAAGACGGCGCCGGTGGAATTGCGGGAGAAGCTGGCGGTGCACCGGTCACGGCTCCAATGCAGCGGCTGCCGCCTGAAATTGCGCGGCGGGCTTTCCGAGGTGGTGCTGCTTTCCACCTGCAACCGGGTGGAAATCTACGGCGTGACGGAACGCAGCAGCGCCAGCATTCCCCGGCTCTTTCAGGAACTGGCCGAAGACACGGGCCTGGATTTCACCCCCTACCTCTACGTGCACGAAGGGCTGGATGCGGCGAAGCACCTTTTCTCGGTGGCCAGCGGGCTGGACTCGCTGGTGATCGGCGAAACCGAAATTACGGGCCAGGTCAAGCACGCCTATCAATCCGCCCAGGCGGCGAAGCTCACAGGCAAGCGGCTGAACCGGGCGTTCCAATCGGCGTTGCAGGTGGCCAAGCTGGTGCGCACGGAAACGGGCATCGGCCGCGGCGCGACCTCGGTGGGCAGCGTGGCCGTGGAACTGGCCGAAAAAGTTTTTGACGCCGACCTGAGCGAAAAGACGGTGATGATCATTGGCGCGGGCAAGATGGGCGAGGCCTGCGTGAAGCATCTGGCCAAGCGCGGCGCGAAGTCGGTGCTGGTTTCCAACCGTTCGCTGGAACGGGCGGAGAAGCTGGCGGCGGAATTTGGCGGCCGGGCGGTGGGGATGGGCGAATCCCGCCGGGCTTTGATTGCGGCGGACATCGTGGTGACCTCCACCAGTTCGCCGGACTATGTGCTGAAATCGGCGGACATCGCCGACATCCTGCCGGAGCGCGGGAACCGCCCGCTGATCCTGGTGGACATTGCGGTGCCGCGCGACGTGGATCCCGCGATTCAGCAACTCCCCAACGTTTTCCTCTACGACATTGACGATCTCGAAGCGATTGTGCGCGAGAACACCAAGCATCGCGAGCATGAGCTGGCCCGCTGCCAGGCGATCATCGCCGGGCGCGCGGCGGAACTGCTCGCGAAAATCACCGCGGCCCCGGGCCGGCTGCCCGCGCCGCCGATCCCGGCCATGCCGGGCTGGCTGCAGCCGGAGCCCGCCGGGATGCTGGCGGCGGCGTAACGAGGATTTGCCACCATGCAAAACACACTTTCAACGAAAAATCGGGCCATGATCTCATTGCGCGATGTTTCGCTGGAATGGTCCGGCATCGGCCGGTGCCGGATACATATCAAAAAACAAACCAAGCACGTGCAGTAAACTAATATGAAAAAAATAACAACAGTCCTGGCCTTGGGGGCCGTGATGGCCTTTGTGTCATCCACCAGCAAGGCAAGCATCGTGGGCAGTGGCCACGATTTCACCTCCACCGGCGGCTACAGCGCCGTCACCAACCTCGGCGTCGCCACCTTCACCTGGGGCGGCGAAACCAACAAGTATCAAAACCCCTGCCAAGTGTGCCATATTCCGCACAAAGCGCAGGATCCCACGGTCTCCCACGCTCCGTTGTGGAACCACGCCCTTTCCGGCAACACCTATCTGACGTACGACAAGGCGGGCAGCGCCACGTTTAACGCCCTCGGTCTGTCGGTCTCGCTGGGTTCCTCCGTGGCCTGCTTGAGCTGCCATGACGGCTCGGTGGCCATCAATGAAACGGCCGGTTACACCGGCAAGGGTGCGACCAATGGCAATGCCGGCGCGGCGGTGTTTGCGCCCAGCTTCGCGGTGGAAGCCATCGGTGGTACGGACCTGACCAAGATGCACCCAATCGGTGTGAGCTACACGGCGGCCGCTTCGGCTGATCCCGACCTGCAACCGGTCAGCGGCACGCTGATGCCGCGCATGTTGCAAGGCGCCACCAAGACGGTGGAATGCGCCTCCTGCCATGACATTCACCGCACGATCGGTGCGTCCGCCACGGTCAGCCATGAGCTGATTGTGGATTTGAACGGCGGCCAGCTCTGCCTGACCTGCCATAACAAGTAAGCGTAATCCGGCCTTGACGGCCAGCGAGGCTCCGGATTTCGGAGCCTCGCTTTTTTTTAAGCAGCGGGGGCGGTTATTCGGGTGATGGGGCGGATAAGCTAAAAAATGCGAACACTAGGACAAAATACGTGTAGTTGGGCCAGGTGGTTTGGCGCAGACTGATGGCATGATTCACGGTGGCAACACCAAATAAACATACTCAAGACAATCTTTTTTACCGACTTATGAAAAACACCCCTCTCCTCCGAACGTTTTGCACCGTCTTGCTGACGGGCGCCGTCCTCGCCCTGGCGGCGGGGTGCGCGAGTTCGTCCAAAACCGCCAAAACCGCCTACTACTTCTTTCCCGCACCGCCGGATGAGCCGCATTTCCAGTATTTGACCTCCTTCAGTTCGGAGACGGATTTGAATGGCGCCGCGAACCGGTCGTTCGTGAGCTACCTGACGGGCGCGCAGACGCTGCGGCGGGAACTGGCCAAGCCTTATGGCATTGCGTCCCATGGCCACACGCTTTACATCTGCGACACGGAATTGGGTTCGGTGGTGCTGGTGGACATGCCGACCAAGCGGATGCGGGTGATGGCCGCCCAAGGCGAGGGGGCTTTGAAAATGCCGCTGAACCTGACGCTGGACACGGATGGCAACGCCTACGTGGCGGATTCGCTGCGCGACCAGGTGGTGATCTTTGACCGGTCGGAGAATTTTACCGCTTCGCTGGGCAAGCTGGATGAAATGAAGCCGCGCGACGTGGCGGTGAGCGCGGATCGGATTTATGTGGCGGATTTGAAGGGGCATTGCGTGCGGGTATTTGACAAAGTCACGCGCGCGCCCCTGTTCAGCATTCCGCGCGGCGACGACGCCAAGCAGCACTCGCGCCAAATTTTTACCCCCACGAACCTGGGTTTGGATTCCAAGGGCCGGCTGTATGTGGGCGACACGGGGGCGTTTCGTGTGCAGGTTTATGATGCCGACGGCAAGTATCTGCGGTCGGTGGGCAGTTTCGGCGACGGGCCGGGACAGTTTGCCCGGCTGAAGGGCATCGCCCTGGACCGGGAGGATCGTTTGTACACGGTGGACGCGATGTCGCAGGTGATCCAGGTATTTGACGACCAGGGGCGGTTGCTGACGTGGTTTGCCGATCCGACCGCAGGCAAGGCTACCCAGAACCTGCCGGCCAAAGTCATGGTGGATTATGACGACGTGAGCGCTTTCGCGAGTTATGCCGCGCCCGGTTTCAAGATCGAGTACCTGGTGTTTGTCGTGAACCAACTGGGCCCGCACAAGGTGGGGGTCTATGGGTACGGCAGCAAAAAATAACCACCAACGGCTGCCACCACCAATATCATGAAGCTAGACCGGCCTTATCAATGGTTCCTTGTTGCCGTCGCCGCCGCCGTGGTGTTGACGAGCGGTTGCAGCCAGGTAACCAAACGGAAGTGGCTGGTTTTTTTCTTCGATGGTGTGCCGGCGGAGGTGTCGGCCACCAACCGGGTGGCGACGGCGAACGCAGCGGGCAAAGGCGGGGCGGCCCCGGCGGCCCCGGCTCCCCAGCCGGTGCGGCCGAAGCCGCCGGAACCCAAACTGCATCCGCCCTACGCGGCCAACCAATGCACCCGGTGCCATGAATCCACGTTTGCCATGCAATTGGTGAAGCCGGCACCCGGGCTGTGCTTCGATTGCCACAAGGATTTTTTGACGGGCCGCAAGGCGCAGCATCAGCCGGTGGCGAGCGGAGAATGCATGAGCTGTCATGATCCGCATCAGTCCACCAACCCCAAACTGCTGCTGAAAACCGGCACGGCGTTATGCCTGACCTGCCATGACAATCCGCTGGAGGCGGGAAAATTTACCCACCAGGCGGTGGAAGCGGGCGAGTGCCTGGACTGCCATTCGCCGCACGCGACGAATTTCAAGGGCTTGCTGATCAAATCGGTCAAGGACACCTGCGCCGACTGCCATGCCGACCTGACGGCCAAGAAAAAAGTAGTGCATCAGCCGGTGGGTGATGGCGACTGCCTGGAATGCCATACGCCGCACGCCGGGAAGATCAAAGGTCTGTTGAAAAAGCCGGTGAAGGCCACCTGCGCGGACTGCCATGACGACATTCCGGGCAAGGGCATGAAGTCGGTGCACCAGCCGGTGGACGACGGCGACTGCCTGGCGTGTCACAATCCCCATGCGACGAACACCAAGGGGCTGGTCAAAAAGACCGCGCCGGCCCTGTGCTGGGATTGCCACGACAATTTTCTGGAGAAGGCAAAATTCAAACATGACGTGGTGGAAGATTGCACCTCGTGCCACAACCCGCACCAGGCGAAAGAAGCTGCACTGCTGCTGAAAAACGTGGTGAAACTCTGCGGCGACTGCCATGACGACAAGGACTTGCAAGCGGTGAAAGGCCACGCGGGCGCGGCGGGCAAGAGCTGCACCGTCTGTCACGATCCGCATGTTGGCACGGACAAGAACCTGCTAAAGCCGGCCGCCCGGCCCAAATAAAGCCATGGCATATCCCTTCTCCAAAAAGAATTTCCGGCTGCCGCTGGCCCTGGCCACGGCGGCGATGGCGGCCCAGGCGACGCGGTCGGTCGCGCAGACGGTTTATGCCGACCAATTGGAAGTGCCGGACCTGACCCTGCCGCAGGTGCGGTATCTTAAGATGGATCTGGAGGACGAGCAGGACAAATACACGTCCAAGCAGGCCAATACCGCGTCGCTGAACAATTCGCGGCTGTATCTGGCGCCGGGGGTGGGCATTGGCTGGGACTATTTTCTCTACCATCCGGATTTGCTGGCCTTTTCGCTGCTGGCCGAGCCGGGTTATAATTTGCAGCAGTACAGTGGGAATGGAACATCCAGCAGCAACGATGCGCTGCTCTTGAACGGCACGCTGACCGGGCAGTTGCTCCGGGAAAAAGACTACGCGACCACGCTGAACTACACCCGCACGCACGACGACTACCACTACGATTATTTCAATTCCGCCACGGTGGACACGCAGGGCTGGGGGGCATCCTCGGGCTACCGGACGGGGCCGGTGCCGGTGAGTGTGTCGGTTTCCCAGACGCATACGGATACGCAAGGCGCCACACAGGATACGGTGATGGATCAGACCACGGTGAATTTGCACGCGCGGAATGAGCGGAAAGACCTGGATGCCACCGACCTGAACTACCAGTTCAGCCAGTTGAATTACAACACGGCGTACCAGCTTTCCAGTTACGCCAACGACAATACCTACAACCGGGTGGCGTTGACGGATGCGGAGCATTTTCAGAAAAGCACGCTGACTTCGACGCTGCTCTATTACAATATCAACTCGACGGAACAGGATTCCTCCGATTTGAACCTGGGGCTGGACTACCATCGCGTTCTCACGTCAACGCTGAGCGCTTTTGGCAATTACAGTTTGTCGGACTACTCCGCCACCGGCCTGGACTCGCTCCAGAATTTCGGGACGGCGGGGCTTTCGCACCAGCTATATGAGAGTTTGAGTTCGAGCGTAAATGTTCATGCTTCCACCCTGAACACCACCGGCATTACCGGCAACCAGGATTCAACGACCATCGGGGCCGGCTATGGGGAAAGTTACACGAAACGGCTGGGCGAGGGCATGCGGCTGTCGCTTGGCAACGACCTGAATTATGACCTGGTGAACCAGTCGGTTTCCGGGTCGGAAATCTACATTGCCAACGAGGGGTACACGGTGCCGGCGACGGGGGCGATGCAGATACGTTTGAACACGGGGCGCGATGTGGGCACGCCGGTGATCACCAAAAACAACATCCAGCTGGCGCCGGCGGAATACACGGTCAATTATTCCGCCGATCCGTGGATCATCACTTTCACGAGCGGCGGACCGAACAATGTCCAGCCGGGCGACGCGGTGGCGGTGTCGTACAGCGTGCAAACGAACCCATCCGGCAGTTACTCGGTTTTCAGCGACGAAGCCCGGATCAGCCTGCGTTTCTGGCATGAGCGGGCGGAAGTCTATGCGCGGTACAATCTCACGCAAAATCATTCCGCCTCCCAGGATTTCGTCTTGCAGGATCTGCGGGAATATTCCGTGGGGGCCGATGTGGGCTGGCACGGGTTCATGGTGCAGGGGAGCTACACGGACCATCATTCCACGCTGTATGATTATCAGGATATGACGGCCTCGGAAAGTTATTCGACGCCGGTAACCCTGCACTCCACCGCCGGGATCAATTTGAGCCAGCAATGGAACTATTATCCGCCGGGCAGCGGCACCTCGACCAATCATTCCCAGACGTCAACATTCTTCAATGCCATGCTGCATTATGAATGGCGTCCGACCTCCCACATTAGCTGGCATAGCGAGGCGGGGGTGCAGCAACAACGCGGTTTAGGCAACGATGAATTGTTTCTGGCCGGGCGCACTTACCTGGACTGGGCGGTGGGCAAACTGGAAATTCATCTGGGGTATGAGCACGAGAACCAGCAATACACGGCAGAAACCCGCACTCGGGACTATGTTTTTCTGCGGCTTCGCCGTAATTTCTGACCATGAACTGGAAATGTTCCATCATCCTGCTCGCCGCCGGGATCCTGGTTTCCTGCGCCGGGTCGCCACGCCCGGCTGATCGCGCCGCGACCACGGCAACCGCCCGGGTCTGGCCGGCACCGCCGGATGCGCCGCGGATTGTTTTTCGCCAATGTCTCCATGGACCGGCGGATATCGGCGTGCGGCCGGCATTTTTCCACTCTTTGGCGAACTGGCTGACCGGTGAGAACGGGGAGAGCCTCCGGCTGCGCAAGCCCTTTGCCGTGGCGCTGGATGAGACCGGCAATCTGTGCATTACCGACACGGAGGCCAACCTGTTGTGCTACTGTGATTTCACCCGCAAACGCTGGCAACGGTTTGCCGGGGCGGGCGCGTTCAAATTTGCCAGTCCGGTGGCGGTGGCGCGGCGGCACGGGGTCTTTTACGTGGCGGATTCCCGGTTGGACCGGGTGCTGGCCTTGACGGATGCGGGCAGTCTGGTATTTGCGCTGGGTGCGCCGCTGCAGCGGCCGGTCGCCCTGGCCATTGTCGGTGAGCGGCTGTATGTGGTGGATGCCTTGATGCACGCCGTGCTGGTGTTTGGGCTGGATGGCAAGTACCAGTTCCGTTTTGGCGGGCGCGGCACCGGGCCGGGAGAGTTTAATTACCCGACGGCGATTGGAGAAGGGCCGGGCGGGCAATTACTGGTGTCGGATACGCTAAACAGCCGCGTCCAAGTTTTCGACCGTGACGGTCATTTTGTATCCACATTTGGCAGCAACGGGGATACCTCCGGACATTTTGCGCGGCCCAAGGGGGTGGCGGCGGACGCGGCCGGTCATATTTACGTGGTGGACGCGGTATTTGATAACTTTCAGATTTTTGACCCCGCCGGCCGGCTGCTCCTGAATGTCGGCGAAAGCGGCAACCAGCCGGGCAGTTTTGCGCTGCCCAGCGGCATTGCCATCGGGGCGGACAACCGGATTTTTGTCGCGGACAGTTTTAACCACCGCGTGCAGGTGTTTCAATACACAGGCGAGCCATGAATAAATTAATTTTTCCACAATGGCGGCGACCGGCGCTCGGGCGCGCCGCCGCACGGATATTTTTGTTTTTACTGCTGGCGGGCAGCGGCCATACCGTCATGGGCAGCGGCGTGGTGGGCACGGTGCACAATCTGTCCGTCAGCGGGCCGGGTTCCATCAAGGCCAGCACGGAAACGGCGGTTTGCGTGTTTTGCCACACGGTTCATCATGCATCGGGGGTGACGCCGCTGTGGAACCACTCGATGTCGTCGGTTTCGAACTATGTGGTTTATTCCAGCACGCGGCTGACCAGTCTGAACGTGATGGTTCCCCAGCCGAACGGATCCTCGCGGCTGTGCCTGAGCTGCCATGACGGCACGGTGGCCTTGGGCAGCGTGAGCGGCTCGCCATCGTTGATTCAAATGCAGAACAGCGTGACCACGATGCCGGCCAACGACCCGGACAATCTCGGCACCGATTTGTCCAAGGACCATCCGATCTCCTTCAAATACGATACGACCCTGTCGGGAGTTGATTCCGAGGTCAAGGATCCGACCTTGCCGGCGGTCAAAGCCAGGCTGGATCATGACGGGCTGGTCCAATGCACCTCGTGTCATGATCCGCATAACAATGCGAACGGCAATTTTCTGGTGATGGACAACACGGGTTCGGCGCTGTGCCTGACCTGCCACAACCCCGGTTCATGGTCCACCTCCGTCCATGCCCTTTCCTCCGCCGCTGTTCCGGCGGCACTGGCCGTGAAAACGGCGGCCAAAGTGACGAGCAACGCCAAGACCAGCGTGGTGCAGGCCAAAGTCACGACGATTGCCGCCACGGGCTGTGAAAGCTGCCATGCCAACCATCAGGCCGGCACCGGGCAGAAGTTGCTGATCAACCGGGTGCTGGAGCAAAATTGTCTGGTCTGTCACGACGGCCTGACGGCGCAGAAGAATGTGGCGGCCGATTTTCAGAAGCCGAGCATCCATCCCATCACGTTGAACAGTGCGGCTCATTCCTCCACCGAGGATCCGGTGAATCCGAAGCAACGGCATGTGGTGTGCGCGGACTGCCACAACGCCCATGCGGCAAACGCGGTGACTGCCACCGCTCCGAACGTGTCCGGCGCCTTGAATCAGGTGACGGGGCTTTCCGCGGCGGGCGGCGTGATCAAGCCGGCCTTGCGGGAGTATGAGGTGTGTTTCCGCTGCCATGCGGACAGCATTGCGCGCGGGCCGGCCACGGTGTCCCGGCAGTATCCGCAGACGAACACGCGGCTGCAATTTTCGACGGCCAACCAGAGTTTCCATCCGGTGGAAGCCTCCGGGCGCAATCCCACGGGCGTGCCCAGTCTGGTGTCGCCTTGGACGGTTGCCAGTCTCACCTATTGCACGGATTGTCACAACAGCGATCAGGGACCGAAAGCGGGCGGCAGCGGGGCGAATGGTCCGCATGGTTCCATGTTTGCCCCCATTTTGGAACGGAATCTGGTGGTGACGGACAATCAAATTGAAAGTCCGACGGCCTATGCGCTCTGTTACAAATGCCATAGCCGGAACAGCATTCTGGCGAATCAGAGCTTCCCGTCTCACCGCACCCACGTGGTGGACAAGCAGACGGCCTGCACGACCTGCCATGATTCGCATGGCGTGGCCAACGCACCGCATCTGATCAACTTTAATACAACGTATGTGACGCCGTCGTCCAACGGGCGGCTGGAATACATCAGCACCGGCAAATACAAGGGCACGTGCTCACTGACGTGCCACGGGGTGGATCACAAGGCGAAGAGTTATTGATTTACTTTGAGGTGGAATTGTCCGGCAGCGGTTCCAACCGGACTTCCGGCCGGATTATCCTCAGCTTGCCGGTTCCCGGAGCGTTGTCCCAACCTTCTTTCATGGCGTCGCCGGTGGCGCGCTCGCCCGGGACGAGGACCAATATGGTATAGGGCTTGGCCAGGTAAACGCCGGGTTTGACGGGTTCCAGCGAGTCGGGGGCGAGTCTGGTCGGAGACCGGAATAAAATTCGATTGGAGGGGATGTTTAAGGTCAGGGCCAGGCCGGTGTTCATCAGTGATGGCGGCAGATTGGTGAGCCCGGGCAGCAGGGGCAGGGCGGGGGAGTTGGAAATGTCCAACGAGAGGGGAAAATCCCGCAGGAGCGCCCGGCTGTTTGGTTTGACGGAGATTTCAGCGTTCACCAGGCAGGCGCTTAACACGCTGCCGGTGGCGGTCAGGAACAGCCAGCGGGGCTTCATAAGGCTTTGGACATAGCCGCCGCGCCGCCGTTCAAAAATATTAAACTCCCACCAGCGCCGCACCCAGCACGCCGGCAGAGTCGCCGAGTTGATGTTTTACGATGGGGGTCTCCAGATCGTCGGTCAACGCATAGTGGCGCACCCGGGCCACGCCATCGGTGTAAACGGCGGGGAAATTGGAGACGCCGCCGCCCATGACGACGACATCGGGATCAAGGATGTCAATGACGTTGGCGAGCGCGCGGCCGAACCGGTCGAAGAAGGCGGTCATGAATTCGACGGCCTGCGGCTGGCCGGCGAAATATTCTTTTTCCACTTCCTTGAGGGGACGGCGGGTGCCGTAGCGTTCGGCGTAGCGATTTTCCAGGCCGCCGCCGCTGATGAAGGTTTCCACGCAGCCGCGATGGCCGCAGAAGCAGAGGGGGCCGTTGGGATCAATGCTGGAGTGGCCCCATTCGCCGCCGAGGCCCTGGAGGCCGGCGAGAACTTGGCCGTTGTAGGCGATGCCGCCGCCGCAGCCGGTGCCGATGATGACGCCAAAAACGAGTTGCTTGCCCCGGCCGGCGCCAAGGACGGCCTCGGCGAGGGCGAAACAGTTCGCGTCGTTCTGGATTTCGATGGGGCGGTTGAGCATTTTTTCGAGGTCGGCCTTTACCGGCTGACCGTTCATGCAGACGGTGTTGGAATTTTTGAGCAGGCCGGTGTGGCGGGAAAGGGTGCCGGGGGTGCCGATGCCAAAGGTGGTGGGGTGGCCGTCGGCGGCGGCAACGAGGTCGGCGTGCAGGTTTTTCAGGCTGTTCAAGATGTGCTGGTAGCCGAGCTCGCGCTCAGTGGGCACGCGCTTGCGAAAAATTTCACGGCCGTCCGCGTCCAGAACCACGCCCTCAATCTTGGTGCCACCCAGATCAACCCCGATTTTATATTTGGACATAATGGAAATTTCCGGTGCCGACAAATCGTTGTTTAGTTGCAATCAATTCCAATGCGTTGCATTAGCAAAACCGTGCGGAAGGATGCCGGTGGACCGGGGGAAAAACAAGTCCGGCGGTGCGGAAAATGAGGGGGAGGGTGGCAGCCACTGCACTCCCTGACGGGGGGCATCAAGCTGGCGTTACCAGGAGGACTGACGCCACCTGTCACTCTGCCCGGTGGCGCCCGCCCAGACCCTTGTGCCTGTCGCCAAATCGTTACCCTTTGCCGCTTGAACTGATGCCCGGGGCAACGCTATTTTGTCAGCCGCCAATCATCACCCGCTGCTGGTTGACGGCAAAACAATGAGAAATGCGTTTTATCCTGTCTGGCTTGCTCTGTTGCTCGTCGCCCCGGTTCCAACCCTGCGCGCTGACGTCACCGAACTGCTCACTAATCAGCCGCTCCCCGGCATCACCTTCCACGAAGAAACCCGCACCAATCCACCGACCCGTTTTTTTGTAGCCGAAGTGGACCTCACCACCCCTCACTTGCACCTGCGCGTGGCTCCCGGTGGCCCCGACCCCGACGGCCCCGGCAAATGGGAGACCACCCTCATGGAACCCACCCGCATCGCCGACCGCGAGAAATTCGATTTCGTCATCAATGGTGATTTCTTTATCGCCCGTGGTGTCAACGATGCCGAAGGCGCCAAGGCGGCCTATCGCGCCGATCAATGGGCCCTCACCGAGGGGCCGGCCGTCACCGACGGACATGTCTGGTCCGCCAGCACCAACGCCCGTCCCTGTTTGGTGGTTCATACCAACGGATCAGTGGCCATCGAAGCCGTTTCGCAGCCCCCTCCCAACGATTGGCAGGTAATCGGCGGCAATACCGTCCTGGTGCTGAAGGGGCAGGTCATACCTCATAAAAACATCATCCGCCATCCGCGCACCGCCGTCGGTCTCGACGCCACCGGAACAAAACTCATCATCTTGCTGGTGGATGGCCGCAAGCCCGGCATCGCCAACGGCATGAGCTATGATGAATTGGGGGCGGAAATGCAGCGCCTCGGCTGTAACATCGCGCTGAACCTCGACGGCGGCGGCAGCTCCGTCATGGCCGTGCGCGACCCCGGCACCGGCAAAATGAAAATCCTCAACGAACCCACCGATGGCCATGAACGCGCGGTGGCGGATGTGTTGGGGATTACGGTGGATCGCTAGTCGCCCGTGATGCGTAGCAGCCGACGTAAGGAGGCTCAAATATCATCGAAGCGCTCATTTATCTGGAGCCTCCTTACGTCGGCTGCTACTGCTTTGGACGCACTTCAGCCCGCCGTTTTCGCCCTTACCGCCCAGCGCAATTTCGCCGGGGCCGAACGCGGATTGGAATGCTGCTCTTCCGGCGTCGGTCGGCCCACCGACTTGGCGATGTCGCTGTAAGTGCCGTCGTAATATCCGGCATCAAACGCTTTCTTCACCCGGCGATCCTCGCCGGAATGAAAGGTCAGAATCGCCACCCGGCCGCCCGGCTTGAGGCAGAACGGCAGGTTCCGCAAAAACATGTCCAGCGCGGAGAACTCGTCATTCACGGCAATTCGCAACGCCTGGAATACCCGGCGCACGGTCAGATCCGCATCTTCCTTGCCGAGGTAGGGCAGGGTGGCGCGAATGGCTTCGGCCAGTTGCCGCGTGGTGGCATAATGCTGTTCCGCCAGGGTCAGGGACAATTTGACGGCGTTAGGCTCGTCGGCATTCAACTCCAGCATCCTCGCCAGGTCGTCCGTCTTGGTCTTTTGCAGCAGCACCGAAGCAGGGACGCCGCGCTGCGGATTCATCCGCATATCCAGCGGACCATCCAGCTTCACCGAGAAACCGCGCGTCGGATCATCAATCTGCATCGAGGAAATGCCCAGATCCGCCAGAATCATGTCCGCGCCCTCTATGCCCAAGCCGGACAACACCTGCGGCAGCCCCGCATAATTGGTGCGGTGCGCCGTGAAAACATCCTCCCCAAAGCCCAGCGCCCGCAGGCGCTCCACCGTCTTGGGCAGCTCAATCGGATCCGTATCCAGTCCGACCAAGCGTCCGCCCGGCGCGAGCCGCGCCAGCAGTTCCTGCGTGTGACCGCTGTAGCCGAGCGTGCAGTCCGCCGCGATTTCGCCCGGTTGCGGGGCGAGCACGGCGAGAATTTCCGGCACCATGATTGGCCGGTGGGTTCCAGCCGGGGTCTTGCCGGAGGCAATCACTTTCGCCAAAGTCGCCGCGTCACTCCCGTGTTCCTTGTACTTTTCCTCAAAACGACGGGGGTTTTTCCCGCTGTAACGCTTGCGGCGAACATGCGGGGTGGCAGCGGTGGCGGACGGAGTTGGCAAATTGTCTTCGGGCACAGCCCGGATTATGCGATTTTATGCCGGTGAATTCGAGGCAAATCATTGTGGTCGGCGGCGGCGCGGCGGGATTCTTCGCCGCCATCGCGGCGGCGGAGCAGGGGAGTCGGGTCATCCTGCTGGAAAAAACCGCGCGCGTGCTGGACAAAGTCCGCATCTCCGGCGGCGGCCGGTGCAACGTCACGCACGCCTGTTTTGAGCCCCGCGAATTCGTTACCCGCTATCCGCGCGGCGGCAAGGCGCTGCTCTCCCCATTCCAAAAATTCTCCGCCCGCGACACCGTCGCCTGGTTCGAGGCCCGGGGCGTGAAACTCAAAACCGAAGCCGACGGCCGGATGTTCCCCGTTACCGATTCCTCCCAGACCATTGTGGACTGCCTCGTCCACGCCGCCCAAACCGCCGGCGTGACCGTACGCCTGAACAGTTCCGTCCAGTCCGTGGTGAAAAACGCCGCCGGACAATTTGAACTCGTCGTTGGCACTGAAACCCTCGCTTGCGACCGATTGCTCCTCGCCACCGGCGGTTGCCGCGCTGCCGCCGCCGGGCAACTCGCCGCGTCCCTCGGGCACACCATCGAAGCGCCCGTGCCCTCCCTGTTCACCCTGCAAATCGCGTCCCCCTGGCTGGCCTCCCTCGCCGGCGTGGCTGTCACCGCCGAAGTCTCCGTGCCCGGCACCAAACTCCGCGAACGCGGCCCCGTGCTGATCACCCATTGGGGACTCAGCGGCCCCGCCGTCCTGCGCCTTTCCGCGTGGGGCGCCCGCGCCTTGCACGATCTAAATTATCAATTTCCTTTGCTCATCAACTGGCTGCCCGAATCCTCCGCCGAAGCCATCCAGCAGGAATTCCAAGCCCGCCGCGTCACCTGCGGCGCCAAGCTGCTGCTCAATGTCCCCCTCTTCCCGCTCACCACCCGCCTTTGGGAACAACTCGTCACCGCCTCCGGCGTCCCGCGTGACACCCGCTGGTCCGCGCTGTCCCGCCCCCAGGCCCAGGCCCTCGCACAGCAACTGCTCCGCACCGAATTCCCCGTCACCGGCAAAAGCCTGAACAAGGATGAATTCGTGACCTGCGGCGGGGTGAAACTCGACGAGGTGAATTTTAAAACCATGGAAAGCAAACGCTGCCCCGGCCTCCATTTCGCCGGCGAATTGCTGGACATCGACGGCGTCACCGGCGGCTTTAATTTTCAGGCCGCCTGGACCACCGGCCATGTGGCCGGTCACGCCATGGCCGCCGGATGAAGCCGAATTGTTACCTTAGAATACTTGCGGCAATATTCTGATTTGCACAAACTTTCGGATGAATTGGATCCGTTGGATGTTTTTTTGCCTGTTGGCCTTGGGGGTGTTGCTGGTGAACACTGGCTGCGAAACTTCGGCGGCCAATGTCTCCAAAACCCGCGGCGTCTATACGACGCTGGCCCTCACTGATCGCGAATTGGACATGCCCGCATCCGGCTATACCAGTTACCGGACCTTTGCCGCCAGCCAAAATCCCGCAGCGGTTATTGTTGGCTATGGGGATTCCGATGGCATCCAATTCATCCAGCAGCCATTTACACTCCAGCTCATTGAACTTGCATCCGGCACCCTCCTCTCGTCGCAAAATGGTGCAGCCAACTACGGCAAGGCCACCATGATTCCTCTCGCCATTCGCAAGAGCGGCAATTACCAGTTGAAGCTCATTATCCGCAATGCCGTTTACGACACGTGGGATTTTTCCGTTTCCCGCGAAGCCGCCGCCCCGGCGGCCGATTCCGCCCCACTGGAATATGCCAAAGGCGACTTCAGCGCCACCCTGTCCTCCGAGGAAGACACCGATCTGTTTACGGAATACGATAACACCCTGTTGCAGGCCATTCTCAATGCCGCAACCAAAGCGAGGGAAGCCGTCAACCACGACCTGTTTGCCCAAACCTATCCCGGGGCGGTCGCCATTCAATTCAATGTGGACAGCACCGGGCACATCAGTGCTGTGACCGTCGTGGATAAGACGCTCAATGACGATCTCGTCCAGTTTTTCAAAAATGCCTTCGAAACCGGCGCCCCATATCCGGCCTGGCCGGCCGCCATTAAACATGCCCCGGTGCGCGCCCTTACCTGCACATTCTATTTCGACTGACCCGGTTCGACCGGTCATCGGCGGCATTTGGCTGCCAATCTTTTTTGTAACATTTTGCCGGTTTTGCTTCTGGTGTAGCCATGGACACGGTTAAAATGAACCCGCCAATGCCTGAGCCCAGCCATTGCCCGCAATGCGGGACGCCTCTGCCGGACGGCATGCTCGTCGGGCTCTGTCCTGTCTGCCTGCTCCAAGCCGGTGCGGCGGCCGATACCGTCAGCCAGCCGCCCGCGCCGCCGTTTCAGCCGCCCACCGTGGCCGAACTCGCGCCGCTCTTTCCGCAGTTGGAAATCATCGAACTCATCGGCAAAGGCGGCATGGGTGCCGTTTACAAAGCCCGCCAGAAGGAACTCGACCGCGTAGTGGCCCTGAAAATTCTCCCGCCCGGCATTGGCGATACCGCCGCCTTCTCCACTCGCTTCACCCGCGAGGCCAAGGCGCTCGCGCGCCTCAGCCATCCTGGCATTGTGACGCTGTTCGAATTCGGCTCGGTCCAGCGGCCCGCCGCCGTGCCGCCGGCTCCCGAGGAAGCCCGCCTGTATTTCATCCTCATGGAATATGTGGATGGCGTGAACCTGCGCCAGTTGCTCAATGGCGGCCGCATTTCCACCCGCGAAGCGCTCGCCATTGTTCCGCAGATTTGCGACGCCCTCCAATACGCCCACGATCAGGGCATCGTTCACCGCGACATCAAACCCGAGAACATCCTGCTCGACCGCCGCGGTCGCGTGAAGGTCGCCGACTTCGGCCTCGCCAAGCTCGTGTCCGGCGACGACGATTCCGCCACTGCCGGCCAGTCCGGTCTCGGCACTTCCGAGTTTACCGAGTCCGGCAAAATCATGGGCACGCCGCAGTACATGTCCCCCGAGCAGATCAAGGCCCCCGGCGAGGTGGATCATCGCGCGGATATCTACGCCCTCGGCGTGGTCTTTTACCAGATGCTCACCGGTGAACTGCCCGGGAAACGGATTGAAGCTCCGTCCAAAAAAGTTCAGGTGGATGTCCGCCTGGATGAAGTCGTCCTGCGCGCCCTCGAAAAAAATCCCGCCCGCCGCTACGCCCACGCCAGCCAGATCAAGGACGACGTGGAAACCATCAGCGGCACCCCCGCCGGTCCCGGACCGGTGCCGCCGGTGGTGGCAACTTCCGGTCGGCCGGACTCCAGCGAAAAAATCATCCTGCCCGCCTTTCTGCTCGCCTTCTTTTTCGGCGTGTTCGGGGCGCACCGGTTTTACGTTGGCAAAACCGCCACCGGCGTTCTGCAACTGTTCACGCTCGGCGGTTTGGGCATCTGGGCCGTGATTGATTGGATTCTTATTCTCTGCAAGGAGTTTACGGATGTCCGGGGCAAAAAACTCCGCAACTGGTTGCCGCCGGCCAATGAAGCGGTTGGACCGGATGCGCCGGCCACAAGTGAAAAAATCATTTTGCCCGCGTTCCTGCTCGCCTTCTTTTTCGGCATCTTTGGCGCGCACCGCTTTTACGTTGGCAAAATCGGCACCGGCATTCTGCAACTATTTACCCTCGGCGGTTTGGGCATCTGGGCCGTAATTGACTGGATTCTCATTCTCTGCCGGGAATTCACCGATGGTCAGGGCAAAAAACTCCGCCATTGGCTGCATCCCGTTCCCGTGGGAGCGGGTGCCCGGCCCGTGCCTCCCGGCGGGTTGAATCCGCCGCCCGTTGCTCCCGGTGTCGCCGGTGTCGCTGCTCCGCCGATGATCCTGGCGCCGGCCGTCGGGCTGATGATCGTCGCGGGACTGAAACTGATTTCCATACCCTTATCCTTGATGATGATTATGGCTGTTCCGGGCTGGCTGGCTGGCCTCTTGGGGTTTGGCTGGATGTTTGGCGGCATGGTGACTGGCATTGGGTTCGTGTTATTCCGGCTCGTACCGGCGTTGCTGGTTATGTACGGAGGTTACCAGATGTCCCGGCTCCGCAGCCACGGTTGGGGCATTGCGGCGGGGATACTGTCCATCCTGTCCTGCAGCCTGCTGGGCTTGGGCGTTGGCATCTGGGCTCTGATTATTCTGGGCCGCGCGGACGTGCAATCATGGTTTGCCGCCGGCCCGGTCCCGCGTCCCGCCGTCCCCCCGCCCACCGCCCGCCCACCGGCCACCCCCGGTGCCGTGCCGCACAGCGTCGGTTGGGGGGCTGGCAAAATCCTGATCGGCTTTCTGGTGGCGTTCATCATCATGCTGGTCTTGGTGGCGGGATTGGCCTTTGTCTCGTTTCGGTGGATTACCCACCAACTCTCCGCCGTCAACTGGACCCAAACCCAAGGCAGCACGGAACGCGAAATCGATCTCGCCTTTCCGCTCGCTCCCGACGGCCGCTTCAGCATTGATAATGTCAACGGGCGCATCGAAATCACCGGCACCGACAAAAATGAAGTCGTTCTCAAAGCCACCGTGCATGGCAAGGACCCCGCCCTGGTGAATGCGTACAACTTTGACACCCGTTCCGCCACCAACGAGTTGATCATTCATCCCTCTCATATCAGCGAAGAGTATGGCGGGTTTATCGGCTGGCTGAAGTTTCACGGCGATGGCACGCCTACGGCGGACTATGTCATTCAAGTGCCGCGCCATGCGCGCCTGGACAGCATTTCCAACGTGAACGGTCGCACCGCCATCGAAGGTGTTGCCGGCGACATTCATGCCTCCAACGTCAACGGCGAGATTAAGGCCAGTGGCGTGGCGGGCGGCCTGAATCTTTCCAACGTCAACGGCCGCCTCCTCGCCGATTTTGCCACTCTGGACGACGGGCAAATCGTGTCGCTGGACAATGTCAGCGGCCGCATCGAAACCTCCCTGCCCGCCAACGCCAGCGTTGACGTATCGGCCAACTCCGTCAACGGCCATATCACCAGCGAGTTTCCCGCCTTGGCGCCCAAAAAAGACGGCCCGGTCGGGCATAAGCTGAACGGTACTCTCAATGGCGGCGGCGCCCAATTCAAGGCCAATACCGTGAATGGCGCCATTTCAATTCGCCGAGGCAAATAGGCATGGCAACATGGCGGCGCGGCTGGGTTTCAGCATAGCCCTCCGACAACACGCTGATTCCGAGGACTGAAAGCCCGCGAGGTTATAGCCCAGGCTGGAGCGAGTCGGCGAGCGGAGGCCTGGGTAATTACCATCAAATGGTTCTCCGGCCTGTAGGGTCGGCACCGCGTCAATGTGTAACAGTGTGCCGGCCCGGCAGGCCGGGAGATGTGTTGTGACGGTTGTCCCAGGGCTAGCGCTACGCGCTTCACCCTGGGCTATAACCTCGCGGGCTTTCAGCCCTTGGGAGGTGCAATCTGCCGCACGCCTCTTGGCCGTTGGATGTTTCCCATTTTAAACCATTTTCAAATTGGCATTTGGCAATTGAAAATTGCCAATCCCTCCATCCGGCTGTAACAATTCCGCCGATTCCGTTAACCTACCTGCGAACGGAATCAGCATGAGTCATCACGGCACATCCGGCATAGCGCCCCAAGCCTTCCCGCCCACCCGGTGGACCGTCGTGCTTGCCGCCTGCCAGCGACCCTCGCCCGAATCTTCCGCCGCGCTGGAGGCCATTTGCCATGCTTACTGGTATCCGCTTTACGCCTACGTCCGGCGCGCGGGCCAGTCAGCGCACGATGCCCAGGACCTCACCCAGGAATTCTTTTGCCGTCTGCTGGAGAAGCGCTGGTTGGACGCCGCCAATCCCGACAAGGGCCGGCTCCGCACTTTCCTCATCGTCGCCTTGAAACATTTCATGGCCAATGAATGGCGACGCGCCACCACCCAGCGCCGGGGTGGCGGCCAGGTGCATCTGCCGTTCGACACCGAGCTGGCCGAAACCCGCTATGCGGCCGATGCCGCCATCGCTCTCGCCGCCGATGAAACCTTCGACCGCCAATGGACCATGACCTTGCTTGATCTGACGCTCAGCCGCCTTGAATCCGAATTTACCGCCCTGGGCAAAGGTGCTGACTTTGCCATTCTCAAAGACACGCTGCTCACCGGTCACGGCGGCATGGACTATGCCGCCATCGCCACCCAGCTTGGGGTGGGGGAGGGGGCCGCCCGCGTGGCCGTTCATCGGCTGCGCAAACGTTTCCGCGCCATCTTCCGCGAGGAAATCTCCCAGACCCTGGCCGGCGATATGGACCTCGATGGCGAATTGCGTTACCTTGCCGCTGTCCTGGCGCGGAAATAAATCATGAGCCTGGCCTGTAACAATTTTCGGCCTGGCGTTAAGTAACGGGTATGAGCAACCAAATCATTTGCCCGTACTGTGGCCAGTCGCTCCCGGAACATGCTCCCGGCGGCCTCTGTCCCGCGTGTCTGATTGGCCTGAACCTCCGCACGGAGACGGTCTTCACCGATGGCGACGAAGCCGCCGCGCAACCACCGCTGCCGCCCGAGCAGATCGCCCCGCACTTTCCCCAGCTTGAAATCATTCAATGCCTTGGCCGGGGCGGCATGGGCGTGGTGTACAAGGCCCGCCAGAAAACCCTGAACCGCTTCGCCGCCCTAAAACTTCTTGCGCCCGAACGCGTGCGCGATCCCAAGTTTGCCGAACGTTTCGTCCGCGAAGCGCAGGCTCTCGCTGCCCTCAATCATCCGAACATTGTCACCATTTACGATTTCGGTCAGGCGGGCGGCTTTTACTTTTTGCTCATGGAATTCGTGGATGGCGTCAACCTCCGCCACCTCCTGCGGGAACGGAAATTCAAACCCGAGGAGGCGCTGGCCATTATTCCGTCCCTCTGCGATGCCCTCCAATACGCCCACGACCGTGGCATTGTTCACCGCGACATCAAGCCCGAGAACCTGCTGCTCGACAAAACCGGTCGAGTGAAAGTCGCCGACTTCGGCATCGCCAAAATGCTGGGCACCGCGCCCGAGGCCGGCGCAGCTCCCGCCGGTCCCGCCGACTTCACCCAGGGCGGTGTGGGCACGCCCAGTTACAGCGCTCCCGAGCAAAAGACCGATCCCCAGCACGTGGATAACCGGGCTGACATCTATTCTTTGGGCGTGGTCTTCTACGAAATGCTCACCGGCGAACTGCCCGGCGGTCGGTTGGTGGCCCCGTCCCGGAAGGTGCAGATTGATGTGCGCTTGGATGAAGTTGTCCTGCGCGCCCTGGAACAACGTCCCGAACTGCGCTTCCAGCAGGCCAGCGAAGTTAAAACCTGCGTCGAAACCATCACCGGTTCCGGCCGGCCCGGAGTTCCGCCGTATGCCGGGTACGCCTATCTGCAAGGGTACGAATATAAATCCAAGCAGACTCTCTTCGGCCTGCCCTTGATCCATGTGGTGACCGGCATTGATTTGCAAACCGGCCGGTCGCGGGTGGCCAAGGGCATCATCGCCGTTGGCGGCCGGGCGCAAGGTGTTTTGGCCATTGGCGGCATGGCCACCGGCGGAATCGCCCTCGGTGGTTTTGCCACGGGAATTTTTGCGTTTGGCGGCTTTGCCATGGGCCTGTTTTCCTTTGGTGGACTGGCCCTCGCCCTGCTGATAGCCGTTGGTGGCGGGGCCATTGCCCCCATCGCTCTCGGTGGTTGGGCGAATGGTTACATGGCTTTCGGGGGCAAGGGCTCCGGCACGCACGTGTACGATTCGATGGTGCATGATCCGGTGGCGGCGAAATTTTTCCTCTCGTGGGCCCGGGGCTTGTTGGACCATCTCAATCAAATCACCACTCTGCTGGTGGTGTTCGTCTGCATTCTCGGCAGTGGTTTGCCGGTATTGCTGCAATGGCTGCAAGCGCGGGCGATGCGCGAATCGGCCGGTGCCGCCACCACGCCCCGACAGGCTGGCCGCGCTGCGGTTTTCACCTTCACCGGCGTCGCGGTGGTGCTGGCGGTGCTGATTTTTCTGGTCAGCGGAAACTACTGGTCCGCGATGGCGGGTGGCCCGCAAAAGATCATCGTCCTTTGCCGCGCCACCAACCAGATTGTTGGCGCCACCACCGACACCCGTTCGGTGAATGTGTGGACCGACACCACGATTTCTTCCGATGAAAAACTTTCCGCTCTCGTGAAAGGCTTGGACGGCCAGACGGTGAATCTTGGTTCCAGTCTGTTTACCTCGTGGTCGGAGCGGGGGACTGGGACCTCCTCGGTATTCACCTGGATGTTCAAAGAAGAGGATGGTTTTGGCGCCGCCGAAGCCGCCGATGCACAGACCCAAATCGAAGAGACGATGACCCGCCACCCGGTCAAACTCCGGGACGCCACGCCGGTGAAAGTTTTTACCATTCGAAATCATTCGGGCGGGGCGATCACCGGCTACATCCAATTCAATCACATCAACCCCCAGCCGCTGGATGCCAACGGCAAAATCAAAGTCGCTGTTCAGATTCAAAACGTCTTTGGCGGCGGCAATACGCCCATGATCGGCTTTTCGGCCAAGGTGCCGGCCGGCTATGCCTTGCGCGCCACCGCCAGTGGTGGTAATGCGAGCATCAACACGCCCGCTGGCCCCTACGATTATAACTGTTCCTGGTTTCAACCTTTTCAGCCGGGCCGCCCGCCCATTTACTATCAGGACAACATTGCCTGGCAGGTGCCGATGACGCCGGAAACCGGCGACGCAGAACAGACCTCGGCTCCTACGGCACCGCCAACACTCGTCTCACCGGGTAACTTGTCCCCGGAACAACAGGTCCTCATGATCGAATCCAACCGGCTGCGGCTGGCGGCCGCCGGTTCCGCTCCCATTCCGCTTCCCCCGACTACTCCTGCAACGATTGATCCGGCCACCGGATTGCCTATGCCGCCGGCTGCTCTGGTAATGGCACCTGACTCGTCGAACAGTCCCTACGGTCACCCGGTGCCTATGCCCGGTGCCAGTCGAGCGGCTTCACTCGGAGCCTCCAATCGATCCACCACTTTCGCCACCCGGTTGCAAGCCATCCGGTCACGCATCCCGTCAACTTATCATTACCATTCCCCGGGTTCCCCTCAGTTCGCGCCCTTTGACGTGGTGCTTGGCGAACCGCGCCTGCTCTTTTGCATCACCAACGGCCCGGGCGATGTCTATCGGGGTTATTTGGAACTGGTGGGACCGGATAACGCCGCAAAAAACAAATAACCGGCGAACTTGGAACGCCTTGCTGGCGGAGCGCCGGCTTGCAGCCGGCTTTGCGCGTTCGTTCCTGCAAAACGTTGGGAAGAAGCAACCGTGTGCGACGACCGGGAGATCTGAGCCGGTCTCAGACCTTGTCATTACCCACATCTTTTTTGTGGTTGGATAATGAGGTTTAAACAAACTTTTGCCGGGCGGCGGTCCCCCTGGCAGCGGAGGACGGAGAAAAGTATGTGATAACGCTCGCCCTCATCCCGGCCTTCTCCCCGGGGAGAAGGGGAAACGGTTGCCGCGTCTGGAGAATAATCAAGCCGCTGGATTGGTCGGACGGGTGGACGAACCATCAAAAAGTGTGTCTGGGAAAAGCCCTCTCCGTGGGGAGAGGGTTGAGGGAGAGCGTCACACACTCACTTATCTGCCAACTGGCTTTCCCAAAAGATCCACGAATCGTCCGTAGCCTTTTGTACGCTGAAGCGACCTGAGGGTCACACCCCGCCGCCAAAAATTCAGATTCGGTGTTTCATCACCGCCCGGTCTTGGCTAGGATGAACGCACTGAATTGAATAGCCAGACCTCCAGTCCTTGCAGCAGCACGCCGGGCGATATTTTCGCCACGACGCGTTGGACTGTGGTGCTTGCCGCCGGTCAACATGCCGGCCCGCAATCCACCGCCGCGCTGGAGGAACTTTGTCACACCTACTGGTATCCGCTCTACGCTTACGTCCGGCGGCGCGGTTACGGCAAGGAGGATGCCGAGGACCTGGTTCAGGCCTTCTTCGCCCGCTTTCTGGAGAAGAATTACCTCGCCGGCCTCGATGCCGAGCGCGGCCGTTTCCGCGCCTTCCTGCTCGCCTCGCTAAAACATTTTCTCATCAACGAATGGAAAAAAGCCCAGCGCCAGAAACGCGGCGGCGGTGAACTGCCGCTGTCCCTCGACTGGCAGACGGCCGACACCAAATTCCAGGTCGCCGCCACCAACGAACCCAGCCCCGACAAGGCTTTTGACCGCGAATGGGCCCTGGCCTTGCTCGCCAAGGTGATTGAGCGTCTGCAAAAGGAATGCGAAGCCGAAGGCAAGGGAAAGGTGTTTGAACAGTTGAAAACCTTTCTCATGGCCGGCAAAGGCGAGTCCGCCCAAAGCGAAGTTGCCAAGGTGCTCGATATGGAGGAAGGCGCCGTGCGCGTGGCCATCCACCGCCTGCGGAAACGGTATCGCGTGCTGTTGCGGGATGAAATTGTCCAGACCCTCGCCGATGAATCCATGGTGGATGAAGAACTGCGGGCCTTGTTTGGCGCCTTTGCCTGATGGGGGGTTAAACGCAGAGACGCTGAGAGCGCGGAGGAACGCCGAGGAGATCCGGAAAATTTTCAATCGGCCAGAACGACCTTATTAGTGAGGTATAGTTTTCTCCGCGTAACCCTGCGATCTCAGCATCTCCGCGTTAATTTCCCGAACTTGATTAGATCTTGGTCTTGATCCCGCAGGCGCGGGCAAAACACCAGCCGCGCAGGGCTTCAAACAGGGCGAAAAGTCCGGCCACCACGAGAATCAGTCCCCACAGCGAATAATCTCCCGCCACAATGATGCCGGCCACGAGGCAAAGCGAACCGATCACGCCCCGGGCAATACGCCCGTTGCGCTGGATGTTGGGACGGAAGAACTGGCTCA
Organism: uncultured Verrucomicrobia subdivision 3 bacterium; assembly: GCA_903872345.1. Taxonomy (GTDB): domain Bacteria; phylum Verrucomicrobiota; class Verrucomicrobiia; order Limisphaerales; family UBA11358; genus UBA11358. The sequence continues at coordinate 82,240 of CAIQKM010000159.1, forward strand.
CAACGACAATTTAACAGAATTTTTTAAGGCCGCAACTCCCGCGAAACTTCCGAATGGGCGTATCTTGACACTGCCCCGGGTTAAATAGATGAGCGCCACCTCACCCCGGCCCTTTCCTCGTTGGGCGAGGAGAGGGGGAAGCAGCGCGGGGCGGCGTGCGCTTGATAAAGAATGTGGCCGACAAGGTGCCGCATCGGGGTGGGGACGGCTCGTCCCCACGTCCCTCGGTTGGTTTATTCCTGACGGGCGACAAGTTGTCGCCTCCCCGCGGGAAACGAAAAACCGGCCGCGGTTCCCGCGGCCGGTTTTGTCTGTCATGAAATGATCAGAACGACCAGTTCACAAACGGGAAGCCGGTGGCCAGCTTGTCCGGAAATTCGGTGAACCACGGATTGTTGCGCGCCACATTGACGAAGCCCACCTGGACGCCGTTGAGGTTTTCCGAGTAATTCACCAGGCCGAGCTGCAGGCCGTGAAATTCTTCCGCCACGTTGATCCAGCCCGATTGCAGGCCGATGAAATTACCCTGGGAGACGTTAATCAGACCATCCTGCCACCCGGTGAATTTGACCTTGCTGTAGTTGATCCAAGCCCAGGCCACGCCGGTGTAGGTGTCCGCGTAATTGACCAGCCCCCAGCTAAAGCCCGAGCTGTCGCCCGTGCTGCCGTTGACGAAACCGAGGTTAAGGCTATGCTGCGGATTCTCGCCCCAGATGTTGAGGGAGAGACCATCAATCTCCGTGGTGCGGGGATGAATGGCGATGTCCGGGGTCAGGGAAGCCTGAAAGGCAACGCCATCGGCCTTCAGGCCGGTGGTGACGACCAAAGCGAGCGGGAGTAGGAGTAGTTTTTTCATGTAAATCATTTCTAATGGGTAATTTATCACGAAATCGCAGGCCTGCAACCGGTATTTGTCCAAGTGGTATGAAAATGCCGTTGGCGGAGCCGACGGCGGCGGTGCGCAAGCAGTTCGATCCGCTTCTCGTTTAACTGTTAGCAACTTGATGGTCATGGCAAGCGGTTTGGCCACAGGTACGGGAAAGACCTGATACGGCATTCCCGGACTTTATCTGCCTTGCGCCGCGTGCCAGGCGAATTTGGACTGCGGGGCAGAGCGAAGCGGCGACCCCGCTATGAAAAGCGATGCCGCCGGACTCGCGAGTGGGAAAGCGCCGTCGCCGCTTCGCTTTGCCGGCGCAGTCCGAAATGGCGGCTCGCCCGAATCGCACCAATCATTTGGCCGCAGCAAAAAAGCCGCCCCGGTTTCCCGGGGCGGCTGGTGTAAAGATGTGACTCTTTTGAGCGGCGATCAGCTCTTCTTCAGGGCGGACAGGCCGGCGTACACGGCGTTCTTGCCGAGCAACTGTTCGATGCGGAGCAGTTGGTTGTACTTGGCGGTACGGTCGGTACGGCTCAGGGAGCCGGTCTTGATCTGGCCGCAGTTCGTCGCCACCGCGATGTCGGCGATGGTCGCGTCTTCGGTTTCGCCGGAGCGATGCGAGAGGACGGCGGTGTATTTGTTCGTCTGCGCGAGGCTGACGGCGTCCAGCGTTTCCGTGAGGGAACCGATCTGGTTTACCTTCACGAGAATGGAGTTGGCGGTGCCGGTGTCGATGCCCTTTTGCAGGAACTTCACGTTGGTTACGAACAGATCGTCGCCGACGAGCTGGACCTTGTTGCCGATCTTGTCGGTGAGCAGCTTCCAATGCTTCCAGTCGCCTTCGGCGCAGCCGTCTTCGATGGAAACAATCGGGTACTTCGCCACGAGTTCGGCGTAGTAATTCACGAGCTCTTCGCCGGTGATGGTCTTGCCGGTGGACTTCTTGAAGGTGTAGGTGCCGTCCTTGTTGTAGAACTCGGAGCTGGCGACGTCGAGGGCCAGGAAGATTTCCTTGCCGGGCTTGTAGCCGGCGTCTTTGACGGCCTTGAGGATGGATTCAATGGCGTCTTCCACGCTGTCCAGCTTCGGGGCGAAACCGCCTTCGTCGCCGACGGCGGTGGAGAGGCCGCGCTTCTTGAGCACGCTCTTGAGGGCGTGGAAGATTTCGGTGATGGCGCGCAGACCTTCGCTGAAGGTGGGCAGGCCGTGCGGCTGGATCATGAATTCCTGGAAATCAATGGGGGCGTCGGAGTGCGCGCCGCCGTTGATGACGTTGGCCATGGGCACGGGGAGCACCTTGGCGTTGGGGCCGCCGAGATACTTGAAGAGCGGCTGGCCGAGGGCGGCGGAGGCGGCCTTGGCGTTGGCGAGCGAAACGGCCAGGATGGCGTTGGCGCCGAGCTTGGACTTGGTTTCGGTGCCGTCCAGTTCGATCATGGTCTTATCCACGGTGAGCTGATCCACGGCGTCCAGGCCGATGATGGCCGGGGCGATTTTGGCGGTGACGTTTTTGACGGCCTTGGTGACGCCCTTGCCGAGATAACGGGTTTTGTCGCCGTCGCGGAGTTCAATGGCTTCGTGTTCGCCGGTGCTGGCCCCGCTGGGGACGGCGGCGCGGCCGAAGGCGCCGCTGTTCAACGTGACATCCACTTCCACGGTGGGGTTTCCGCGTGAGTCCAGAATCTCGCGCGCCTCAATGCTTTGAATTTTTGTCATAAAAATCGGCCCTAATCATAATTTGCCCGCGCCAAAGGTCAAGGCGGCGCTCGTCCTCCGGAGCGAAATCATGTAAGGTTAACCAGTGGATTAAAGGCGGTCGTGGCAACCGGCTCGTGCGCTCTGGACTTGAATTTTGCCGCCATTCATGACTTCCTTGCGCGTGTTCAAGACGTTGCGACGCGCGGAATATTTTGAGTTGATGGGGTTGTTCTTCATCCAGGGGGCCGCCATGGCCGCCTGGTTTGTACCGTTGGGCACGGTGCTGGACGCGCATGGAATGCATCATCTCAAGGCGCTGGCATTTGCCACCTCGGCGCTGGCGGCGTTTGTGTCGCCGCTGATGTTTGGGGCCATGGCGGACCGCCATGCCTCGCCGGTAAAAGTGTTGCGGGGATTGTCCATCGCCACCGCCATCGCCATGGCCCTGGCCAGCGCGGCCATCCATTTCAAATTGAATCCCTGGCTGGTGCTGGCGTTGATTCAACTGCACGCTTTTTGCACCGCGCCGAACTGGAGCATTGCCACCACCATTGTCTTTGCCCGGTTGAAGGATGCCAAGAAGGAGTTCGGTCCGGTGCGGGCCATGGGGACGATCGGCTGGATGGCGGGGTGCTGGCTGGTGAGCGCCTTGGGGGCCGACACTTCCGCGCTGGCCGGTTTTGCCGGGGCGGTGGTGTGGGTGCTGGTGGCGGGGTTCACCTTTTGCCTGCCGGAACTGGAAACCCCGCCGGCGGCGGCCCACCTGACCTGGCACGAGCGGCTTGGCCTGGACGCGCTCACCTTGCTGCGGAATCCGGAGCATCGCGTGGTGTTCATTACCACCGCACTCTATGCCATCCCGATTGCGGCGTTTTATCCCTATTCCCCGGCGCACATGCAGGAATTGGGGCTGACGCATACGAGCGCCTGGATGTCGCTGGGGCAGATCACGGAGATCATCGGCATGTTCACGGTCGGGGTGTTGCTGCTGAAATGGCGGTTGAAATGGATTTTTGCCCTCGGCCTGGCGGCGGGGGTGGTGCGGTTTGCGTTGAGCGCGGTGAACGGCAAATATTGGCTGCTGGCGGGGGTGTCGTTGCACGGGGTGTCGTTTGTCTATTTCTTCATCACCGGCCAGATCTACCTGGAACAGCGGGTGGAGGCCGCTTGGCGGGCGCGGGCCCAAGCCCTGATGACGCTCATGAACAACGGGGTGGGGAACCTGATCGGTTACCTCGGCATGGGGGTCTGGTTTACCGCCTGCGGCCGGCCGCAAGGGGCGAACTGGATCCTGTTCTGGGCCGGCGTTTCGCTGGTTGTCGCCGTGGTGCTGGTGTTTTTCTGGGTGGCGTATCCGAAGACGTCAGATGGGTTGTTGCGGTCCCGCCACGCTCGTGAGTGATTGCGCGTCGGTGGCCGAGACCGGCCACAACCGCCAGTTCGTAAGTTTGGAGTTCCGCCTTCAGGCGGTCCGGGTTTCGAGTTAGGAGTTCCGGCTTCAGCCGGTTCCCACCGCCCCGCCGCCTAAAGGCGGAACTCCAAACGTTCACAACTCCGCATCATCCCAGCCCTTTCCGTAATCCTTGATCGGATATTCGTGCCAGATTCGTTTCGCCTCCTCCGGTTTCATTTGCGTCAGATATTCCGTGGCGCTGCTCCAGGGCCAGTCCGTCCAGCGTGCGACATAACCGTGATGCACCGGGTTGTGATGCACATAGTTCAGCGTCGCATGAAAATGCCTGTCGGAGCGCATCGCCCGTTCCACCGCGCGGTAGAATACCTTGCGCCCGCGCGCCTGCTCTTCACCATTCCACGCGTAAGACGTTCGCCCATGAAACTGGCCCAGTTCATGCAGCAATCCAAGGATGTCGGGAGCCTCCACCAGCGCGTGGTAATGGTTTGGCAGCACACACCACGCAAAGGTCTGTCGGCAATGGATGGTGAACACGCCCAGCAAATCACGCGCGAAGGCATCCATGCGTTCCGGGTTGTGTCCAATATAGGATTGATGTTCGTAGCAGGCTGCCGCGAGGTGAAAACGCAAATGGCCGAAGTTGGGCCGATGAGGCGGTGAATGCCACGGCTGCCCCCGCGCTTGACGCCAGGCGAGCAATTCGGCGCGCTGCCGCGGGTTGAGTTGACGCCACCGATATTCCGGGCCGGACATGCTTGGAGTTTAACCAAAGGCATTCGAGAGTAAATGTATAAACTGTTCTCCGTTAGTGGTATTGGTGTTGTCTCGTTCGTGTGTTTGGAGTTCCGCCTTTAGGCGGCGGGACGGCGGGGACCGGCTGAAGCCGGAACTCCGAACTTCCGGACCGCCTAAAGGCGGAACTCCAAACGGGAATTCGCCTTCACCGTCGAAGGTGTTGTGTACCTCAGCCCGAGGTCAGTCGCAGGGTGGCATCCAAGGGGGCGAGTTCGGTGAGTTCCTTCGCGCCGGTGGCGGCGCCGAGTTTTTGGAGGGTTTCGCCGGCGGGACGGACGCGGGATTCGTAGCTGCCGACGGCTTGGTTAAATGCTTTGTTGGCGGTTTCGAGGCCGCCCCGGATTTTTTCCAGATGTTCGGTAAAGGTGACGACGCGGGTGAAGAGGAGTTGCGCGGCTTCGGCGATTTTTTGGGCGTTCTCGGTCTGGGCGTGTTGCTGCCAGCTCACGGCGACGGAGCGGAGCAGGGCGATCAAGGACGCGGGGGTGGCGAGCAGGATGCGCTTTTCGGCGGCCCAGATGATGAGGTCGCGGTCGCCTTCCAGCGCGGCGCTGAAAAGGGATTCGGCGGGGACGAACAGCACGACGTAGTCCAGCGCGTTGGGGAACTGGCTGGGGTAGTCGCGGTCGGCCAGGGCCTTGATGGTGGCTTTTAATTTGGCGGCGTGGGCGGTCAGGGAGTCGGCGCGTTTCACGGCGTCGGCGCTTTCGAGGGCGGTGAGAAAATCGAGGTCGGGCACCTTGGCATCCACGATGATGAAACGTTCGCCGGGCAGCCGGACGACGAGGTCGGGCTTCTTGTCCTCGGATTGCGACTGTTCGGTGAAGTCGCAATGGGCGCTCATGCCGGCGGCTTCCACGACGCGGCGCAAGGTTTCCTCACCCCAGCGGCCACGGGCCTGATTGGAGTGCAACACGAGGCGGAACTGTTGGGTTTCCTGCGCCAGCGTGGTGCTTTGCTGGGAGAGGAGTTCGAGCTGCTTTTTGACTTCGCCGAGGGTGGAGGATTGGGCGGCCGAACTCTGTTGCAGATTGCGCTGATAATTATCGAGCTGCTGTTTGAGCGGTTCAACCAAACCTTTGATCGCTTCCTGCCGCTGGGCGAGGTCGCCTTTGGCGGTTTCCTGAAATTTGCCAAAGCTTTGCTCGGCGAGGCGGAGGAATTCGGGGGCGGACTGTTTCAGGGCGTCGGCGCTGAGGGCTTTGAACGTGTCGCGGAGGTCGGCGAGGGCTTTTTCCTGGGCGGCCTTGGCGTCGGCCTGGGCCTGGGCATACAGTTCTTTCTGGCCGGCGAGCATTTTTTCGGCGGCGGACTGGTTGGCCTGGGCGGTGGCAAGGGCGGTCTGGCTTTGGGTCAACTGGTCGCGGGTGCGGGCGAGGTCGGTATCGCGCTGGGCGAGTTGCTGGCGGAGTTCGGTTTCGAGGCCGGCATTGGCGTTGGGGGCGGGCGCGGCGGGAGCGGTCGGCTGGCGGGTGCCGAGCAGCCAGCCGATGACAAGCCCGGCGCCGGCGCCGAGGGCGAGCGCGATGAGCAGTTGAACGAGGTTTGGCATGTGGACGGATCAGAAATGGGCGATGATTTCAATTTCCACGTTCGCGCCCTTGGGCAGCGCGGCCACCTGGACGGTGGAGCGGGCCGGGAAATTTTCGGTGAAATATTTGGCGTACACTTCGTTCATGCCGGCGAAGTCGGCCAGGTTGGTCATGAAGACGGTGCTTTTCACGACGTTGCTGAAGGTGAGGCCTTGGTCGTCCAGGATGGCTTTGACGTTTTGGAGGACGCGTTCGGTTTGGGCTTTGATGTCGCCGGTCACGAGGGTGCCATCCGCCGGATTCAGCGGGATTTGGCCGGCGGAGAACAGGAGGTCGCCGATGCGGACGGCGTGGTTGTAGGGGCCGACGGCGGCGGGTGAGTGGGCGGGTTTGATGATGGTTTTGTTTGCCATAAATTTGTGGTGCAAGGTCTAGCGGCTTTGCGGGGTTTGGTCAAGGAATCCGTTGGCGGCAAGGAGCGCACGGGCGCATCTTGAGGCTCCTGTAGTGTAGCGGCAGGCATCCGTGCCGGCGGTGGAGGGCGGCAGCTGGCCGCCCGGGGAGAACCGTAAAATTGCCCGGCCCATGGTGAATAACCAGCCGCTGGTGCTTGCGATATCATTGCCGCCGGGCTAGAAGCACCGGTTCTACGGCAGGCTAGATGCCCGCCGCTACGGGGCGGTGGCAGGATGCGCGCGGACTGCTTTTCGTCACGGATAGATGCGGGTTTTGCCGCCGACATCGCGCAGGGTGGGTTCGGGGGCGGGTTTGGGCCACGGATTGTCCGGGCCGTCTTCGCGGTCCAGCAGGCGGATTTGATTATAAAAGACGGATGAACCGGCATCGGCCAAGGCATCCGCATTGGCGCCTTCAAGGGTCAGAATGCCATTGCTGCCGGTGGAGGCGACCAGAGGCCGGGCGGGAACGGGCGGGCGGTTGACGTGGAATTGACAATGCTCCATTACGCGGCCGCCCATTTGCAGAGCCACCTCATAGGTGCCGGCAGCGGTGAGGTTCAAAGGCTGGGCCAGAACCTTGCCCGGGGGAATATAAACTTCCCGGGAGATCAAAGGCTGGTCCGCAGCGGGGCCGGTCAAATCGAGGGTTACGGTGGCGCGGTCGTAGCCGTTCACGACAATCACGGGTATTTCGCCGGCAGCAAAGCTGGTTTGCCGGTCGGCGAGGTGAACCGGCTGGTCAAGGGTTTCAAACCCGGCCGGCAACACCGTGGCATAAAGTCCGCGCGTTGCCATGGTCACGAGGCCGTGGCTGACGCAACCGGCGAGCAGGAGGGGGGCGAGGAGAAGGGTCAAGTTTCGGAGCACCCCTCGGACCGGGTTGGCACCGGAGTCTTTCAGTTTAACCTGAGGTGGTTGCGCGCGGTTCATGTCGTGCCAATGTTTCGGTGCGGCCGACAAGATGAAGGGTGCGGGTCCGGATTGCAAGTAGTTGAATCGTAAAACTTAACCGCCAGCGAGAATAAGGGGAATGGGGTGAAAATTCGGTTTCACGAGGACCGGGTCAATTGGGCGATGACCCGGTCCGGTCGTGAACGAGTGGGTGATACGTCCGCAGGCCCTGCGCCTCCTTACGCAGCTTTGGCGCAGGCGACCGGCTGGTCGCCTGACAGTTGCGGGCATACCTCCACACAGCGGGACCGTCAGGCCAACGGGAAGTACGCACCGGAGCGACGGGAAAATGAAAGGTCAACCTTGAAGCCGGGATTTGATCCATGGATGAGGGCAGGGGGAGCAACATGGTTGGGGTTCAAGGTGGTGAAAAATTCAAGGCTAAGGCCGTGAAGAGCCGGGGCGGGGCAGGGGACGAATCCAGCGTGGCGCGAGCCGCGAAAACCACAAACGCCAGCCATAAGGCAGGACCGGGGGATTCATGAAAGTCACTATTTCAAACATTGGTCGGGCTGGCAACCGCATAAATATGCGGTAGGGAGGAAATTCTCAATGCCGCTTGTGCCGGGCACCGGTCGGCGGCATACTTTTTTCATGCCCCGTTTCGTTGCCTTGGCCGTTGGCTGGTTGCTGGCGCTCCTGCTTTGTCCGCCGGCGCGCGCCACCATTTTGTGGAGCGACCCGGGTTCGCGGGTGATCCATCTGGCGGCGACGGGCTCGGATATTTTGGGGGGCAAGGTGAAGCGGGACGGCCAGGCCAGCGATGTGCTGTTCTTCAAGTTTCATGTGGATCCGCTTTCGGATGTTTCCAACGAGCCGTACCTGGCTTTGTTTCAACTGGTGGAAACCAATCAGTTCCGGCTGGGGGTGGGCAATGCGCTGGAGGCGTGGGGCTATTCGGCGGCGTACACTTCGGAGACCGGGCCGTCCAACCGGCTGGCCGGCGAATACAATCTGCGTTCGGCGCACCCGGAAGCCTCGCGGCTGGGGGAGTTTCAGCCCTACGAACTGCCGAATCATAATCACGACAAGACGATTGTTTTCCGGGTGCAATACATTCCCGGGGCGGATGCGATGGTGACGGTGTGGCTGGATCCGAATCTGACGCACGGGGCCACGGCGGAAAACCAGCCGGAAAGCATCACGACCAAGTTCAAGGCGAACGCGTGTTTTGACGAGATCCGGCTGCGGCATGACGGCGGCGGCAACGGTTGGGGTTTTAGCGACATGGCAGTGGCGACGTCGTTTAACGATTTTGTGGTGGTGTATTTCTGGCAGACGTGGTGGTTTGACGGGGGGCTGGCGCTGTTTATTTTGGGCAGCGTGATTTTTACGGTGCGGGTGTGGGAGAAACGGAAGTTTCAGCTCCAGTTGCAGCGGATGGAAAAGCAGCATGCACTGGAGCAGGAACGCACGCGCATCGCCCAGGATTTGCATGATGAACTGGGGTCGCTGCTGACGCGCATTTCATTGCTGGGCGGGCTGTTGCAGGCGGACCGGCACAATCCGGCGCAGGTGGAGGTGCATGCGGAGAAGATTGCGCAATCGGCGGATCAGACGGTGCTGGCGCTGGAGGAGATTGTGTGGGCGGTGCGGCCGGGGAGTGACACCCTCCAGAGCCTGGTGGATTATCTGGTGCATTTTGCGAACGAAACCTTTTCGGCCGGAAACACGCGCTGCCGGCTGGATTTTCCGCCGGATTTGCCGGTTCAGGCGCTGCCGCCGGATGTGCGGCACAACATTTTCCTGATTGGCAAAGAGGCGCTGACGAATGTGTTGAAACATTCCCGGGCGGCGGTGGTGAATTTTCAGATCAAGGTGGCGGACCGGGAGTTGGTGATGGTGATTGCGGATGACGGGCGGGGGTTCGATCTGGCGGCGGCGGCGACCAACGGGCGGCACAACGGGCTGGTGAACATGCGCCGGCGGGCGGAGGCGGTGGGCGGGCAACTGACGTTTATCACGAAGCCGGGCCAGGGGGCGCGGGTGGAGTTTCGGGTGAAATTTCCGGGGTGAAAGCCCAGACTGGGGAAACATCCAACATCCAACATCCAACATCCAATTTTTCCGCCACAGTTTCGTGATTGAACCGGTGATTATAAAATTCTAGTTTTACTCTACTTCCCAAAATTATGCAGATCAAAGTTGCCATTGTAGATGATGATGAGGGCATCCTGGCCAGCCTGTCGGCGCTGATTGAGCGCGCGCCGGGCTACAAGCTGGCGGGCGGGTATGCCAATGCGGAGACGGCGTTGAAGGAGATTCCCAAGGCGCTGCCGGACGTGGTGCTGATGGATATCAACCTGCCCGGGATGAAGGGATATGAATGTGTGCGCCAGCTCAAGGCGGCGCATCCGGAAGTGCAGTTCATGATGCTGACGGTGTATGAGGACAGCGACTCGTTGTTCAATTCCCTGCGGGCGGGGGCGAGCGGCTATCTGCTGAAGCGCACGGCGTCGGCGCGGCTGCTGGAGGCGATCCGCGATGTGTTTGACGGGGGGTCGCCGATGACGCCGCAGTTGGCGCGGCGGGTGGTGAGTTTCTTTTCCAAACCGACCGGGGCGGCCTCGCCGCTGGCCAAGCTGACGCCGGCGGAACGCGAATTTCTGGATCAACTGGCGAACGGCTATGCTTACAAGGAAATCGCCGATCGCATGAACATCAGCATTGATACGGTGCGCAGTTATGTGCGGACGGTGTATGAAAAACTGCACGTCCACTCCCGCACGGAGGCGGTGGTGAAATACTTGCGGGGATAAGCGGCAGGCATTATCGGCCTGATTTTACAGGGTTTTTTGCCGATCGGCTCCCGGCCGGAGGCTTACCGCACAAAGATGCGATAGGCGGCTGACGCGGGGATGCTATGTTGAAGACACAATCCGTTACCCAAATCATCTAATCAATACCCGTCATCAATTGTCATGAAAACGTTCCAACCGATATCAACACTCATCAGGGCCTGCCTATTCCCGGCGCTGGCCGCCGGGGCGGTCTTACTATGCGGGCCGCAGGCATTGGCCATCAACTTTGCCGGCAACGGCAACACCGGTTTCGGTGGTGACATTGGCAACGGGGTGCTGACCCTGACCGATGACGGCACCAACATTCACGGTTCAATCACGGCGGGCCAAGGCGGCAATATGTACAACACCCTGGTCATTTATGTGGATACCGGCGCGGGTGGCGGTTTCAGCGACACGTCCAGTTTTAACGACCAGAACGACGCGTTGCGCATCGGCATTTCCGGGGTGAGCGGCCAGGGGCGCAGCTTGTTGACGTTTACGAACGGTTTTGCGCCGCAGTATGCAATTGCGCTGGGACCGAACACGGCAAGTTTTGGCGGGGTCTGGCAACTGGCGAGCGGCAATGGCAACAGTCTGAACTATGTGACGAGCGCCAATTTGAGCCCCACGGGAACCTCGGCCGGAAATCCCTTCACCTTTTCGTTTCCCGCGTCGGCACTGGGGCTGACGGCCGGATCGCAGCATACCATCAAGCTGCTGGGCACCTACATTTCCAGCAGCGCTTACCGTTCCACGGAAGCCATCGCGGGCAATGTGTTTGGTGTTTATGGGCAGGGTTGGAGCGCCTTTTTGCAGACGGCGTACGCGAACTACACGTTTGCCCAGGCAACCACGCCGTCGTATCCGGTGACGTTTCAAGTGGACATGAGCGCGCAAATTGCGAGCGGCGCGTTCAATCCGAACAATGGCGACACGGTCTATGCCGCCGGTTCGTTCCAGACCAATGCATGGTCGGGCTTCCAGTTGAGCCCGTCGTCCGGGAATACCAACATTTACGTGGGCACTTATCAGGACCAGGATCCGCTGGGCACCGGCGAGCAGTTCAAATTCAAGTTCAACAGCGTGGCCAATGCCAATTCGACGTGGGAAGGCGTGGACAACCGCCCGTTCACCCTGGCCACCAGCCAGACGCTGGCCGTGGTTTATTTTGACGATGTGTATCCGACTCCCAGCGCGACGACCAATAATCTGCAATTCAGCATTGATATGGGACCGCAGATTTATCTGGGACATTTCAATCCGGCGAACGGCGACACCATTCAGGTGCTGGGCACGGTGGAAAATCCCAAGTGGACGGCGGGCGGGTTTATTCTGACCAACAATCCCACCAGCAGCGCCTCGAACATTTATTCGGGCGGCATCGCGGATGGCAACTACCCCGGTTCGTATGAAAATTACAAGTTTGTGATCGTGCCGGGCGCGGGCGGCGGCAACAACTACGAATCCGGCAACAACCGAATTTTCTTCACGCCGACGGCTCCGGCCAGCCCGTACGTCTTCCCGCTGGCCTATTTCAACGGTGTGAGCAATGTTTACGCCACGCCCATCACCTTTCAGGTGGACATGACGGCGCCGCTGGCGGCCGGCTCGTTTAATCCCGGGAACGGTGACACCGTGACGGCGGCGGGCACTTTCCAGACCAATACCTGGACGGCCGGCATATTCTTGCTGACAAACAATCCCACGGGCACGAATCCCAACCTATATGTTGGCACCTACATTGACCACAACCAGCCCGGCACGGGCGAGCAATACAAATTCCAGATTGTCAGCGGCGGCACCACCACGTGGGAAAGCGTGGGCAACCACACGTTCCTGCTGGGCTCCACGGCGCAAACTCTGCCGGCTTTGTACTGGAACGGAGTGGATCCGAAAAACATCCTGCTGACGCCGACCACGGTCACCTTTACGGTGAACATGACGAATGCGGTGGATGTGTTTGGCAATCCGTTTGACCCGGTCAATGATCTGGTGATGGTGGATGGTGATTTCAGCAATCCGCAATGGCCGGTGATGAACAACGCCACGGATCCGCTGATCAGCAGCGACTACGGCACCAATGTGCTGGCGAACAACCCGGTGGGCAGTCTGCTGTACAGCGGTACGTTCACGATTCCGGCGGGGAATCCGCTGCAGGTGACCTACAAGTACGGCATCTATCATTATACCTCGTCCATCAATACCAATGTGGACAATGAGGCGGGTTTTGCCCTGAACCATACCCGGTGGATCCGGGCGGATGGCTCGTACACCTTCCCGCTGGACAAGTTCGGCATTCAACGCACGAATCTGTCGGCAGCCGCCGAGATTTCGTTTGGCAATCTGGCGATCTGGCCGGCGGCGGGCGGACATTTGCCCATCACCTGGCTGGGCCGTCCAGGCGTACATTTGCAGTATAAGACCAATCTGGTCGGCGGCGCGTGGCAGGATTTGAACGCCACGGATGGCACGAGTTCCAACAGTTGGTCGCAGACTGCGGCCCCGGCCTTCTTCCGGCTGGTGAATCCGTAATTCGATTGCAGCGCCGGTTTGGGCGCCACGCCCAAACCGGCAACCATTCAAAATGAAAATTAAACTACAGAGCGGTGTTTCCAGCCGGATCCGGCGCGGGTTTACGTTGATTGAGCTGCTGGTGGTGATCGCGATCATTGCGATTCTGGCGGCGATGCTGCTGCCGGCGCTGGCGGCCGCCAAGCGGAAGGCGCAGGCGATCAGCTGCATGAACAATTACAAGCAACTGACGCTGGCCTGGCACATGTATGCCAATGATTTTGGCGACAATCTGGCGTTTAATTCGGACAAGCACGCCAGCGCGGCGGGGGCGGTGGGCAACATCAGTTGGGTGTACAGTTCGGCCTCGTCCGATCTGGACTGGACCACGGCCGGGTATAACACAAATGTGCAGTTCATCATCAATGACCAGCTTTCCTCCATGGGCGACTATGTGGCCAAGGCGACGCCGATTTACCATTGTCCGGCCGACTATTATCTGAGTCCCGCCCAGCATGGCGCAGGCTGGCAATATCGCGACCGCAGTTGCGCCATGAACGGCGCCATCGGCGGCGGCATCAAGTATTTCGCGGGTCAAAGCTGGTTTTACAACGTCAAAAAGTTTTCTGATTTTCACACTCCGGGGCCAACCGATTCGTGGCTGTTCACGGATGAGCATCCGGACAGCAATGATGACGGCGCATTTTATGTGGATCCGACTTACAAGGGAGGGGGCAGCCAGTTCATTGAGTTGCCCGGGAGCAACCATGGCGGCGCCTGCGGGGTGGCTTTTGCCGACGGTCATGCGGAAATGCATAAATGGCAGATGACGCCCGTGCCGGTGACCTACGTGGCCTATGCAACGCAGGGTTATGCGGTGTCGGCGGGTTCGGCCGCGAGCCAGGATCTGACTTGGTTTGCCCAGCATACGCCGCTCAACTGAGCGGCGGATTTCCAGGGGCGGTTTACCATGTTTAATCTTCAATCACATGCTCATGCGATTGTCGTGCTTGGGCGGAAGGGTTATTTATTCTCATGAATTTTAAAGGAACAAGCTTATTGGCCGGTTTGCTGGCGGCGGCGTTGATGCTGGTGTCGGCCCGCAGTCTGGCGGATCAGAATCTGGCCGCCGTGCCGGCCCGGCCTTCGCCGGACTGGCTGCGCAGCGGGACCATCTACGAAATCTTTCCGCGCGATTTTTCGCCGGCGGGAAATTTGCCGGGGGTGACGGCGCATCTGGATGACTTGAAAAATCTGGGGGTGGGCGTGCTGTGGATCATGCCGATTCATCCGATTGGAGAAAAGTTCCGCAAGGGCGAGTTTGGCAGTCCGTATTCGATCAAGGATTATTACGCGGTGGATCCCAACTACGGGACGCTGGCGGATTTCAAGCAGTTGGTGGCGGGGGCGCATCAGCGGGGCATGAAAGTGATCATGGATTTGGTGGCGAACCACACGGCCTGGGACAGCGTGATGATGGCGCATCCCGATTTTTACAAGCAGGACGCGCCGGGGCACGTGATTCCGCCGGTGCCGGAATGGACGGATGTGGCGGGGCTGAACTATGCCAGCCCGGGTTTGAGGACGTACATGATCGACATGCTCAAATACTGGATCACGCAGGCGGATGTGGACGGGTTCCGGTGCGATGTGGCCTACATGGTGCCGACGGATTTCTGGGAACAGGTGCGCGATGCGCTGGCGGAGGTGAAACCGGACATCATGATGCTGGCGGAGGCGAGCAAGCCCGAGCTGCTGAAAAAGGCGTTTGATATTGATTATTCCTGGCCGCTGCTGGCGACCATGAACGGGGTGCTGATCCATGATGCGCCGGCGGCGGACGTGCGCCGGACGTGGGAGGAAAACCACCGCGAGTTTCCCAAGGGCGCGCTGCACCTGCGCATTACCGATGATCACGACGAAGCCCGCGCGGTGGCGCGCTATGGGCTGGGCGGTTCGCTGGCCGCCTCCGCGCTGATGTTCACCCTGGACGGCGTGCCGCTGCTGTACAACGGCATGGAAGTGGGGGATGCGACGGAATCCGGCGATCCGGCGCTGTTTGACAAGCTGACGATTTTTTGGGCGCCCAAGGAACGGCTCCCGCTGCGGAAGGTGTATCACGATCTGATTCAGTTGCGGAAGCAGTATGCCGCCTTGCGGACGGACCGGGTGGACTGGCTGCGCAATTCCGACGAGACGCGGCTGGTGACATTCCGGCGGGCGGATGACCAGGATGAATTTGTGGTGGTGATCAATCTTTCGAGCCGCCCGGTGAACGCCAAGGTGGACCTCACGGAAACGGCCGGCTTCCAGGCGGTCAAAATTGCCGGGGTTCCCGACGGGACGGCCGGCGGGCTGCCGGCCTTGCACCTGAACGGTTTTGAATGGCGCATTTTCCATCGCCCGGTGGTGACGACGGCGGCGGCCAAATGAACCGAAATTATCTGACACGCACATACACATTCCGACATACTGACTCATGCAAAAACCGCGCCTGAATTTTTGGCAGATTTGGAACATGAGTTTCGGGTTTCTGGGGATCCAGTTTGGCTTCGGCTTGCAAATGGCGAACATGAGCGCCATCTACGAATATCTGGGGGCCAAACCGGACCAGATTCCCATGCTTTGGCTGGCGGCGCCGCTGACGGGATTGCTGGTGCAGCCGATCATCGGCAACGTGAGCGATCACACGTGGGGCCGGCTGGGACGGCGGCGTCCGTTTCTGCTTTACGGGGCTTTGCTGACTTCCTTCGCGCTGGTGCTGATGCCGAATTCCTCGACGCTCTGGATGGCGGCGGGTTTGCTGTGGATTCTCGATGCTTCGATCAATATCTCCATGCAGCCGCTGCGGGCGCTGGTGGCGGACATGCTGCCGGATGAGCAGCACACGCAGGGCTACGGCGTGCAAAGTTTGTTCATCGGGCTGGGGGCGGTGGTGGCGTCGGCGCTGCCGTGGATGATGACGAACTGGTTTCACCTGGACAGTTCCTCGGGCACGGGGCATACGATTCCCATTACGATCCGTTATTCATTTTACGTGGGGGCGGCGGCCATTTTGATGGCGGTGTTGTGGACGGTGTTCACGACGAAGGAGTATCCGCCGGAGAATCTGGCCGAGTTCAAGCGGATGAAGGCGCAGAAGAGCGGACTGGCGGGCAGCACGCGCGAGGTGTTGTCGGCGTTGAAGGAGATGCCGTCCACGATGAAGCGGCTGGCGTGGGTGCAGATTTTCACGTGGCTGGGGCTGTTCTGCATGTGGCTTTATTTCCCGGTGGCGGTGGCGCGCAATGTCTTTGGGGCGGTGGATGAGAAATCCACGCTTTATTCCTCGGGCATCGAATGGGGCGGGCTTTGTTTCTCCATGTATTCGGTGGTGACGTTCGTTTTCTCCTTCCTGCTGGTGTCGCTGTCGGAACGGTTCAGCCGCAAGACGATTCATACGGTGTGCCTGCTGTGCGGCGCGGCGGGGCTGCTGTCCGTGTCGGTGATTCACGACAAGTGGATGCTGCTGGCTTCGATGACGGGGGTGGGCATTGCGTGGGCGAGCATTTTGTCCATGCCGTATGCAATTCTGGCGAGTTCGCTGCCGCCGGCGCGCACGGGGGTTTACATGGGCATCTTCAATTTCTTCATCGTGCTGCCGGAGATCGGCGCCTCGCTGGGGTTTGGCTGGGTGATGAACCATGTGCTGGCAAACAACCGGCTGGCGGCGGTGGTGGCCGGGGGCATTTGCATGATCATTGCGGCGGTGCTGGTGCAGTTTGTGCGGGATGAATCGGCGGAGAAGAGAAAAGGGTAGCAGCCGACGTTAGGAGGCTCAAATACGATTGGTAAGGTTGATTTGTTTGGAGCCTCCTGACGTCGGCTGCTACATTTTATGGAGCCGTTGGCATACCGCAGGGCTAACCGGTAACGGAGCTGATGCAAAATTTTCAAGCGGATGCAAGGGAGGAACATCCAACACCCAACATCGAACGCTCAACAGCCAATTTTAATGCCTGCGTGGTTTGTAGCTGCGTGGAATTACTTTGACGGCAAAGCCCCTCCGGATAAAAGAAATCGGCGGGCCTGACACACGGTAAGAAAATCAGACCCGCCGAAGCCCGTTTTTCAAACAGGAAAAACAGAGCACCCGTTCTCAAGGGTATTTAAACCCTAACCCATCGGCCCATTGTCGCAAGTGTTTTCTGAAAATTATTTTCCCTGTTTTGCCGCCAGTGTTTATGCTGAGGACGAACTTGAGCGTCCGCAATAAAATATTCCGCAGTCTGATGGGGTTTGCCTGGCTGGCCACCCTCGGTTTTGGCGTGTCCAGCCTGCAGGCGGACGGCCCGGTCGGGGAGTCGCCGTTCATTGTGGATTCCTGGAATACGGCGGACGGTCTGTCGCAGAGTTCGGTCATTGCGCTGGTGCAGACGCATGACGGTTATCTCTGGCTGGGGACGCTGAACGGGCTGGTGCGGTTTGATGGCAGCACGTTCACGCGGTTTAACGTCAACAATGTTCCGGATTTGCCCAACAACAAGGTGGTGTTTCTCTTCGAGGACAGTGCCACGAATTTATGGGTGGGCACGGATAATGGCGGGCTGTGCGTGGTGAAAAACGGGGTGGTGCAGAGAATGAATCCCGGGCTGGCGGGCGGTCGGGTGATTTTTGCGACGGAGGATGAGGCGGGCACGGTCTGGTTTTGCAGCGAGTCGGGCCGGTTCATTTGCGCCCGGAACGGGGTGCTGGACATATCGCCAGCGAGTTTCCCGGCCAACCTGTATTACCGGGTTTTTCATTTGCTGGTGCCGGGGAAGGATGGCGACACCTGGGTTTTGCAGAATGGGCGGGTGATCAAGGCCCATGGCGACCGGGTGCTCCGGGATTACGGTTCGTGCCCGTGGACGAATTCGCCGGTGTATGCCACTTACCGGCAGCCGGATGGAAGTTCGGTGCAGGTGCCGTTTGACGCCAATATCACGGCGGCGTGCGAGGACACTGACGGCAATCTGGTGGTGGGTACGCTGGGGTCGGGGGTTTATTGGTTCGCGCCGGATGGCACGAGTCATCACATTACCGTGAACGAAGGGCTTTCCTATAATTATGTGCTGGCGCTATGCGCGGATCGCGAAGGGGATATTTGGGTGGGCACGGATACGGGCGGGATTGACCGGCTGCGGAAGAAAGTTTTCACCTCGCCGCCCGGGCTGGCGGACGGCGTGGCCCTCTCGGTGTCCGAGGATGCGGCGGGCGGGTTGTGGACGAGTTTTAATCTGCGCGGGCTGACCTATTTTTTGACCAATTCCGTGCGCCATTTTGACATTGGCCAGAGTGGTCACAATTCCCGGCCGTGGTCGGTGCTGGCGGATGCGGAGCAGCGGGTTTGGGCGGGCACGGCGGGGGAGGGATTATTTCAATTTACGAATGGAAGCTTTCAACCGGTGCCGGGCACGACGGGATTGGGAGCTCAGATTTTTGCGCTGATGCAAAGCCGGGACGGCAAGATCTGGGTGGGGGCGCAGAATGGACTGGGGTGTTATGATCGCGGCAACTGGTCGATCTATGACCAGCGCAATGGCCTGCCGATTGGCGGGGTGCACGCTTTGGCGGAGGATGATCACGGCAATCTTTGGGTGGCGGCCGAGGGCGGGGGATTATACACGCTGTTGGGGAGCAAATGCTTTCCCGCCGACGTGCCGGTCAAGGATGTGTCATGCCTGCTGGCAGGGCGGAATGGGGTTTTGTGGGCTGGTTCTTCCGGCCATGGTCTGGCCTGGCTGGAGGACGGGCGCTGGCAGCGGTGTTCGTCCTTCAACGGGCTGGCGGCGGATGATGTGGGCTATCTGGCCGAGGACGACGCCACAAATTTGTGGATTGGCACGTATGAGGGCCTGATGCGGGTGGATGAAAAATCGCTGTTCGAGGCCACGTCGGATCCGTCCAAAAAAGTTTCCTGCCGGATTTTTCTCACGCGCGAATGTTCCACCGGGGCGCAGCCGGCGGCCATTCGCACGCATGACGGGCGGTTGTGGTTTCCCACGACGAAGGGGCTGGTTTCGCTGGACCCGGCGGAATTGCGCCAGAATCCCCGGCCGCCCACCGTGGTCATTGAGGCGGTCTCGGTGGACGGGGTGCCGCAGAAAAAAAATCCGCTGAGTTCCAGTTGGGCCGGCTCGGTGACGTTGAAGCCGGGAGCGGAGCAGTTGGAAATCCATTTCACGAGCCTGAATTTTTCCGCGCCGAAGAATGCCCGGTCCGGCGCGCGGTTCAAATGGCAGTTGCAGCCACGGGACAAGAACCTGACGGAAGTGGACGGCGGCGAGCGCGTGGTGCATTTCAACCGGCTTTCCCCGGGTGACTATCATTTTCACGTCATCGCCTGCAACGAGGATGGCGCGTGGAACAATACCGGGGCCACTTTGGAAATCGTGGTGCAGCCGCCATTCTGGCAAACGCGGTCGTTTATCATCTTTGCAACGTTGACGGTGCTGGGCCTGCTGGCCGGCGCGATTTATCTGGCTTCCACCGCCAAACTGAAGCGGCAGTTGCGCCAGTTGCATCAGAAGGAGTTGATTGAAAAGGAGCGCGCGCGCATTGCCCGGGATTTGCACGACCAGATCGGCGCGAACCTCACGCAGGTGACGCTGCTCGGCGAGATGGCGGAGATGGACAAGGAACTTCCCGGCGAAATCGAGCAGCACGCGCAGCAGATTTGCGCCACGGCCCGGGAGACCACGCGGTCGCTGGATGAAATCGTGTGGGCGGTGAATCCCTCCAACGACACGCTGGAAGGGCTGGCCAATTATGCCTGCAAATATGCGCAGGATTATTTTGCGCTGGCGGGCGTAAGCTTCCGGGCGGAACTGCCGACGCTGCTGCCGCCGGTGCCGATACTTCCGGAAGTGCGCCACAATGTATTCCTCGCCTACAAGGAGGCGGTGAACAATGTGGTGAAACACGCGCAGGCGACCGAGGCCCGGGTGAAATTGCAACTGGAGACGGACTATTTCATTCTCAGCGTGACCGACAACGGGCGCGGGGCGGGGGATGTCTCGCGGAAAACGTTGCGCAATGGGCTGAAAAACATGCGGCGACGTCTCCAGGATGTGCATGGTGAATTTGAGATTGGCCCAGGGCCCAATGGCGGCACCGTGGTGCAGATGAAGGTGCCCGTGCCCCGGCTGACCGCGGGGGTTGTACCAAAGAAATAGCCGACTTTGTCGCGGTGGCAAGGTGGCGCGACGCCACTGGTTTGGATTTGGAAATCGGTCCGCCCATGGGGCGGCGGCCCATGCGGTCGGCATCGCCGGGCTGCGAAGGGGGGCTCTTGGAATGCCGTTTTCAATGTTATTCGACTTCATACTGTTCTTAAAACCACATTAGCGTCCCGGAAGCCTTGTTAAGCTTTAATTAAAATGCATTCATCCGGTTGCGAAACGGGGGAGGCGTGCTACTTTGAAAAATATTTAAGCATTGAGGCTAAGTATGATAGAGATTAAGCAAGCAGCACGATTCACACTGTTACCGGTGTCGGTATTTCCGGCCAGATGGTCCATCAGGCGTGTGCGCCGGTTGGGGGAAATCAACCTGTATCACACCCTTTCCCGATGAATTTGCGGGCGCGGCGGATGAAGCCGGCACCGGTTCAATCCGCGACAGTCTTGCACGGGCAGGATCGGTGGCGGCGCATTGCCGAGGCGGATGCGTTGGCGTTGCGCGAGCATCAGCAGGGTAATTTTGCGGCGGCGGCGGAGATTTACCGCCGGATGTTGACCAAAGTGCCGGATTATGCCGAAGGTCACAACAACCGCGGGGCGGTTCTCCAAAGGTTGCAGCGCTACGATGAGGCGCTGGCTTGCCATGATACCGCCATAGCCCTCAAGCCGGATTATGCCAATGCCCACTATAACCGGGGTTTGACCCTCAAAAAATTAAACCGCCCGGAGGAAGCCCTGGCCAGCTACAACCGGGCCGTTGAGCTCAACCCGGAGCATATTGAAGCGCACAACAATCGCGGTGTGTTGCTTCAGGAAATGAAGCGGTATGCGGAAGCCCTGGCCAGTTATGACCGGGTGCTGGAGTTGGCCCCGGGCCACGCGGAGACGCTCAATAATCGCGGACTGGTGCTGGCCAACCAAGGTGAAATGGCCGGGGCGGAACGGATGTTTTGCCGGGCGCTGGAAATTAAACCGGCCTTCCCCGCCGCGTGGTTTAATCTGACGAATATTCGCAACTATGCGAAGGCTGTTGATGCGGAGGCGGACGCGGATCGCATCCGCCGGCAGTTGAATCAGCCAGGAACCGCGCCGGAGGATCGCGAACACCTGCTCTTTGCGCTGGGCAAGATTTGCGATGATGGCAATCGCCATGAAGAGGCCTTCGAATGCTACCGGCAGGCCAACCGGATTCGCAATGGTCTGGTGACTTATGATGCCGGGCGGGTGGCGAAGTTGACTGATGGCATCATTGAAGTGTTCGGCCGGGAATTGCTGGCGCAGCCATTGCCATTTGCCTCGGAGAATCGGTTGCCGTTATTTATTGTCGGGATGCCGCGCTCGGGCACGACGTTGCTGGCGAACATGCTTTCGAATCATCCCGCCATCGCCACGGCCGGGGAACTGTCCGCCCTCACGGATGTCACCGCGCACTGGGAGGAATTCTCGGGCCGGCCGACGACGTTTCCGGAGGCGGCCAGGGAGATCACGCCCGCCATGGCGGAGCGTTTGACTGGCGATTACCTTGCAATTTTGCAGCGGGAGGCCCGCCCGGGGGCCGCCCGCGTGATTGACAAGAATCCGCTCAATTTCCGGAATTTGGGGCTCATTGCCCGGCTGTTTCCGCAGGCGCGGATTATTCATTGCACCCGGCATCCGTTGGACACGGGGTTGTCCAATTATTTCCAGCGCTTTCCCCTGCGACTGGATTACGCTTTTGATTTGCGGAATATCGGTCATTTCTACGGGGAATATGCCCGGCTTATGGCGCACTGGCGGACCATTCCGACTCTGAATTTTCTGGAGATCGGCTATGAGGACATGGTGTTGCACACGGAGGAAACGGCGCGGCGGGCGCTGGATTTTCTCGGGCTGGGTTGGCATGAAAAGTGTCTGTCGCCGCACACGAATCCCTGCGCCGTGGACACGGCCAGCCACTGGCAGGTGCGCCAGCCGATCTACCGCCGGTCGCTGGACCGGTGGCGGCATTATGAAGCGCAGCTTGGCCCGCTGAAGGAGGCTCTGCACGCCGCCGGGGTGGAGGTTTGAGCGGTCCGGCCCCGCCGACCGGTTTTCCCCCTTGACTTGACAGCCGCCCGGAAACGTGTCACTTTCATTTCGTCATTTGGCGAAATATATAAAAATGCGCGAATTCATAGCCATTACCAAGGCCCTCGCGGACGCAAGCCGGGTGCGCGTGCTGCTGGCGCTGCGCCCGGGCGAACTCTGCGTCTGCCAGATCACCGAACTGCTGGGCTTTGCCCCGTCCACCGTATCGAAACATCTGTCCATCCTGGAGCAGGCCGGGTTGGTGCTCTCGCGCAAGGCGGAACGCTGGGTCTATTACCGGCTGCCGGAAAAGCCGGCATCGGCGTGCGCCGGGGCGGCGCTGGCCTGGGTGCAGCAGTCGCTCGAAGCCTCGCCGGAAGCCGTCCGCGATGCCCGCCAGATGCAAAAGATATTGAAGCTGGACGCCAAAAAAATCAGCCGGCGGCAGTGTTGCTGAGGCCGGGAAATTTAACCGCAAAGAACGCAGAGAAAATCTAACGAGGATGGTGGATTGAGGGTGGAGGATTGTCTCGGAGACGGCCGTGAATATTTTATCCGACGCTCTCCAGAACGGCCTTAATCTATGTGTTCTATGCGTTCTATGCGGTGAAATGAAAAGCGGAATGGATTAAACTTTATGCGCAAATTGGCGGCGGAATTTATCGGCACGTTTGCCCTGGTGTTTGCGGGCACGGGGGCCATTGTGATCAATGAGACGTCGGGCGGCGCCATCACGCACGTGGGCATTGCCCTGACGTTTGGCCTGATTGTGCTGGCAATGATTTACACGCTGGGGGATGTCAGCGGTGCGCATCTGAATCCGGCGGTGACTATTGGGTTCTGGCTGGCCCGCCGTTTTCCGGCGGGCGAAGTCTGGCGTTATCTGCTGGCGCAGTTGGCCGGCGCCTTGCTGGCCAGTTTGGTGATGAAACTGCTGTTCCCGGCGAATCAGAATTTGGGCGGGACGCATCCGGCCGGGGCCCGGCTGCAAAGTTTTATTTTGGAATTCATTCTGACGTTTCTGCTGATGCTGGTGATCTTGAACGTTTCGACGGGTTCCAAGGAAAAAGGCATCACGGCGGGCATTGCCGTGGGCGCGGTGATTGCCTTGGAAGCGATGTTTGCCGGTCCCATTTGCGGGGCCTCGATGAATCCTTTCCGTTCGCTGGCCCCGGCGGTTGTGTCCGGGCGCGTGGCGGATCTGTGGATTTATCTGCTTGCCCCGGTGCTGGGGGCGGCCACGGCGGTGCTGGCCTGCATTTGCATTCGCGAAGATTGCTGCTGTAAAACGACAACCAAAAAAACGAATGAACCTTGATACCAAACCTACTGTCCTGATCCTCTGCACCGGCAACTCCTGCCGCAGCCACCTGGCCGAAGGCATTTTGCGCGCCGCCGCCGGGGACATCTTGAACGTTCAAAGTGCCGGCTCCAAACCGGCGGGCTATGTGCATCCGCTGGCGATTCAAGTCATGCAGGAAATCGGCTTGGATATTTCCAGCCATCATTCCAAGCACATGAACGATTTTCTGCAACAGGAGGTCGAGACGGTGGTGACGGTGTGTGGCAATGCGGATCAGGCCTGCCCGATGTTTCCCGGCCAGTTAAACCGGCATCATTGGGGCTTTTATGATCCCGCCCACGCCACGGGCACGGACGAGGAAAAATTGACGGTGTTCCGTCGCGTGCGCGATGAGATCAAGATGGTTTTCGAAGCTTATGCCGCCGGCCGTCGCGATGAGGCGAAACGTTTGCTCAAGGCCGTATGAATCTGCCCGCCCAAATTCTCCAGGTGTTTGAATCGGCCATGTGCTGTTCCACCGGGGTCTGCGGTCCGGGCGTTGACCCCGCGCTGGTGAAGTTTGCCGGCGACTTGGAATGGCTGAAGACGCAGGGGATTATGGTGCAACGCCACGGGCTTTCGCAGAATCCCGGCGCTTTTGTGGCGACGGAAGCCGTGCGTATCGCCTTGGCTGAGAAAGGGGAGGGTGCTCTGCCCCTCCTGCTGCTTAACGGAAGGGTTGTGGCGTCGGGCCGCTATCCCGAACGCAAAGAATTGGCGGACTGGCTGAAGTTGCAAGCGGGTGGCATCCCGACGACCGGCCAATCCGGTCGCTGCTGTGGCGGGACGTGCTGACGATGAGCCTGTCCGAGAAACATTCGCTCGCCGCCTTTCTGACGGCACCCACCCGCTTCCTGTTTTTTACCGGCAAAGGCGGCGTGGGAAAAACCTCGCTGGCCTGCGCCTCGGCCGTCGCCTTGGCGGACCGCCAGCGGCGCGTGCTGCTGGTGAGCACCGATCCGGCTTCAAATCTGGATGAGGTTTTGGGAGTTCAGTTGAGTCCGGCCCCCACCGCCGTGCCCGGGGTGCCGGGATTGTTTGCCTTGAACGTGGATCCGCATGCGGCGGCGCTGGCCTATCGCGAAAAGCTGGTGGGCCCTTATCGTGGCCAATTGCCTGAGTCCGTGATCCGCAGCATGGAAGAGCAGCTTTCCGGGGCCTGCACCATGGAGATTGCGGCCTTTGATGAATTTTCCCGATTGCTCGGGCAGCCCGAGGCGACCGCCGGGTTTGACCACGTTATTTTCGACACTGCCCCTACCGGCCACACGCTGCGATTGCTGACATTGCCGGGTGCGTGGACGGGCTTTCTTCAGGGCAGCACCAGCGGGGCATCCTGTCTGGGGCCGCTGGCCGGGTTGGAACAGCAGCGGACCATTTATGAGAATTCCGTGGCCATGCTGGCGGATGCCGCCCGCACCACGCTGGTGCTGGTGAGTCGCGCCCAGATCAGCGCGCTGACGGAAGCGGAACGAACCAGCGTGGAGTTGCGGCAAATTGGCATTCGGAATCAAGAGCTGATTCTCAATGGTCTTTTTCGGGCGGCGGGAGTGGATTCGCTGGCGCTGGCCTTGGAACGGCGGGGACGGCTGGCGCTGGCTGTGAAAGGGGAATTTCTCGCGACGCTGCCGGTTTTCAAAGTGCCGTTGCGGCCCAATAATCTGGTGGGCATTCCGGCCTTGCGCGCCTTGGTTGGGCCGCAGACATTGCCTGTCGTCACGCCTTCGCCGGATGTCGGGCTGCCGTTGCCCGCGCAGAAAAGTTTTACTGCGCTGGTGGATGAACTGATGGCGGCCGGATACGGTGTCATCATGACCATGGGGAAAGGCGGGGTGGGCAAGACCACCATTGCCGCCGCCATTGCCACGGAACTGGCCCGGCGCGGGGCCAAGGTTCATTTGAGCACCACCGATCCGGCGGCGCATGTCGCGGCGGCGGCCGGGCAGGTGGCGGGGTTGCAGGTGAGCCGGATTGATCCGGTGGTCGAGACGCGGGCGTATGTTGAATCGGTCATGGCCACCGCCGGGAAGGATCTGGATGCGGGCGGGCGGGCGTTGCTGGCGGAGGATTTGCGGTCGCCCTGCACGGAGGAAATCGCCGTGTTCCGCGCGTTTGCCCGCACCGTGGCCCAGGGCGAGGACGCCTTTGTGGTGCTGGACACCGCGCCCACCGGACACACGCTGCTGCTGCTGGATGCCACCGAAGCCTATCATCGCGAAGTGGCGCGCAAGGCCAGCAACATTCCCGGCGAGGTCTTGAACCTGCTGCCCCGGTTGCGCGACGGCCGCTTCACGCGCGTCCTGATTGTCACCCTGCCCGAGGCCACGCCGGTGCATGAGGCGGCCATGTTGCAGGAGGATTTGCGCCGGGCGCAAATCGAGCCGTTTGCCTGGATCATCAACCAGAGTTTCTGCCAAAGCGGTTCCGGCGACCCTCTGCTTCAATTGCGGGGACAAAATGAGTTGCCGTATCTGCACGAGGTCGTGAACAAACTGTCCCAACGGACGGTCATTGTGCCGTGGCTGGCAAAGGATCCGGTGGGATCGGAGGGGTTGCGGCAGTTTTTTAACCCGGCGGTCGCATCTTAAAACGGTTTTTGAAGTAGCACCGACTGCGAGTTTTGTCATTACCCACAATTTTTGTTTTTCTGCCAAAGGCAAGCTTGTCATGCAAATAGCAGCCAGCCGGCAATTTGATAGATCATTGAGTATAGCCGGTTGCCTGGTAAGTTAGTGTTAACGCTCGCCCTCACCCCGGCCCTCTCCCCGAGGAGAGGGGGAAACGGTTGTCGCGTCTTTCGCGAATCAAGCCGCTGGATTGGTCGCACGGGTGGACGAATGATCAGAAAGTGTGTTTATGCAAAGCCCACTCCTTGGGGAGATGGTTGGGTGAGGGCGAGCAACAAAACATACTTTTCCGTCCGCTTCCCCGATGTTGCAAAACCCGCTTTTCAACCAGCCAGACCGGCAAAAAATATGTTTAAGCCTCATTATCCCTACAAAAAAAATGTGGGTAATGACAAGGTCTGTGACCGGCTTATCAACTTACGACCGTTGCACACGGTTGTTTCTTTCCACACGTTTTGCCGGAATGGATGCGCAAAGCCGGTTGCAAACCGGCGCTCCGAACGGCGGACGGTTCGGGCGCGGTGACAGGATGCGCGAGCGCCTTTGCCTTGGCGAGAGACTGGATTGATTTTGCCGGTGTGGCCTTGTAACCTTGGGCTTGGCTACGAATTCCATGTCCATTTCCGTTTCCATTGTGGAAGACAACGACAAGCTGCGCGGCACGCTCGCCAAGGTGATCGGGCGCACGGAAGGCTTCCGCTTTATTAGTGATTACGGCAGCGCCGAGGCCGCCATTGCCGGCCTGCCTGCCGTGAAGCCGGACGTGGTGCTGATGGACATCAATCTGCCCGGCATCAACGGCGTGGAATGTGTCCGCCGGCTGAAAACCATCCTCCCGCAGACGCAGGTGATGATGCTCACCGTGTATGAGGACACCGAGAACATTTTCAACGCCCTCGCCGCCGGCGCCAGCGGCTACATGCTCAAGCGCACGCCCACGAAGGAATTAATCGAGGCCATCAAGGAAGTGAAGCGGGGTGGATCGCCCATGACCACGCATATTGCGCGCCTGGTGGTTCAATCTTTTCAAAAGGCCGCGCCGGTCGCGCCGCAGTCCGGCGGCGAACTCTCCGAATTGTCCGAACGCGAACAGCAGGTGCTGGACCTGCTGGCTCAGGGGCTGATCTATAAGGAAATTGCGGAAAAACTGGGCATCAGCTACGAGACGGTTCACACCTATATCCGGCGCATTTACGAGAAATTGCAGGTGCGGACGCGGACGGAGGCGGTGGCGAAGTTCTTGCAGCGGTGAGGCTTGTTTGGCTGGGGACGTTTTTTTACCCGTTGTCACCACAACTGGTGACAAGCCAGCGCCGGGGAATCTGCTATTGTGTCTTTGTCACCGGGGTGCCGGTGGTAAAATTTAGCGCTTGTTCTCAAACGAGGCCGGAGTAGTGTCCGGCCTCTTTTCTTTTTCTGATTTAACCGCATAGAACTCAAAGAACACAGAGATTTACCCCGAGACGATGATGGTTTCGGGTTTTTTCTTTGTGTTGTTTGAGTTCTATGCGGTTGTCAGTGTCCCTTTCCCGTTCTTTGGGTTCCCCCATGATCTTCATTGCTCTGGCCGGTGGTAAAACGATTTGCGTCACTTTTCTGTTTGCCCTTGGGCCGCCAATCCGCAAAGTTGTCCCGGATTAACGTCATGTTGACGACGCTGCGCATTAAAAATCTCGCCCTGGTGAGTGACCTGACGCTTGAACTTCAAGCGGGGTGCAATGTCATTACGGGCGAGACCGGGGCGGGCAAGTCGGTCATTCTGGGGGCGCTGAACCTGGTGCTGGGCGAACGGGCGGATCGGACGCTGATCCGTTCCGGCGAGGAAAGTTGTTCGGTGGAAGCGGTTTTCGACATCAAAAAACTTCGCGCGCCGATCAAAGATTTTCTGGAAGAAAACGGGCTGGAACCGTGCGAGGAGCATCAGCTTGTTCTCAAACGCACCTTTACCAACGCGGGCACCAACCGCCAGTTCATTAACGGCTCGCCGACCACGCTGGCGACGCTGGGCGGCATCGGCGAATGGCTGGTAGATATGCATGGGCCGCACGATCATCAGTCGCTGCTGCATCCGGCCCGGCAGTTGCTGATTTTGGACGCGTTTGGCGGGCTGGAGGCGGAACGCGAGGCGTTTGGCGGGCTGATCCGGCGGCGCAACGCGTTGGAAGGCGAAAAGGCCGCGCTGGTGGTGGATGAGAAGACGTATGCGCAGCAGCTCGATTTGCTGCGGTTCCAAGTACAGGAGATTTCGGCGGCGCGGTTGCAGCCGGAGGAGGAGCAGTCGGTGGCGGAGGAATTTAACCGGGCCAGCAACGCGGCGAGATTGCTCCAGTTGAGCCAGGCGGCGCTGGACGGGCTGGCGGAAAGCGAAAACTCCCTGCTGACCCAGAGCGGGGTGGTGGGGCGGCTGCTGTCCGAATTGTCGCGGGTGGATGCGGGGGCGGCGGAATTGCTGGAATATCACAGTCAGGCCACGGAGACGCTGCGGGAGCTGCAGACGGCGCTTTCCCGGTATGCGGACAAGGTGGAGGTGGATCCGGCGCGGCTGGCGGAATTGGAGGAGCGGCTGGATCTCATTCATTCGCTCAAGCGCAAGTATGGCGCGAACATTGCGGAAACCCTGGCGTTTGGGGAGGAATCGGCGGAGAAGCTGCGGTTGCTGGAATCGCGGGATGCGGAGTTGGCGCGGCTCAACGCGGCCTTGGAAAAACTGGACGCGGAAATCGCCGCCGCCGGCAAAAAACTGTCGGCCGCCCGCAAGAAAGTGGTGCCGCAACTGGCGCGGGCGGCGGCCCGGCAGTTGGAGGACCTTGGCTTTAAACAAAGCAAGTTGGACGTGGCGGTGAACGCCGCGCCGGCGGCGCAGGCTTCCGGGTTGGATGTGGTGGAGTTTCAGTTTTCGCCGAATCCGGGGGAACCGGCCCGGCCGCTGCGGGCGATTGCCTCCTCGGGCGAAATGGCGCGGGTGATGCTGGCGCTGAAAACCGTGCTGGCGGCGCAGGATGAAATCCCGGTGCTGGTCTTTGACGAGGTGGATGCCAATGTGGGCGGCGAAACGGCCAATGCCGTGGGGGAGAAGATGAAGCAAATCGCGGCGAAGCGGCAGGTGCTGTGCATCACGCATTTGCCCCAGGTGGCGGCGCCGGCGGATGCGCATTATGTGGTGACGAAGCAGGTGAATGGCGGCCGGACGATTTCGGAAATTCATCTGCTGGACGGCAAGGCGCGGGTGACGGAACTGGCGCGCATGCTGGGCGGCCAGAGCGACGCGGCGCGCAAACATGCCGAGGCCATGCTGAAGCGGATTTTGTAAACCGGAATTGGATTAAGTCGGTCTTGGGCGGCTGGGTACTTTTGAAAATCTTCTGTTTGGTTTGACGTAGTGAGAGCTGAATGATAAACCTTTCTTACTATTCTGAAATTTTCATACATCTATGCCTAAAACCAAAATCAAACGTCCGGTCTATTCGCGGGTTCTCCTCAAGCTGAGCGGTGAAGTGCTGGGTGGTGAAACGGGCATTGGCATTGACCCCAACGCGGTGCAAAGCATGGCGGAGCAAATTTGCGAAGTGCGCGACCTCGGGGTGCAGGTGGTCGTGGTGATCGGCGGCGGCAATATTTTTCGCGGCCTGAGCGGCAGCGAGCGCGGCATTGAACGCGCCACGGGCGATTACATGGGGATGCTCGCGACGATCATCAATTCGCTGGCGCTCCAGGATGCCCTGGAAAAACTGGGCGCGCCCACGCGGGTGCAAAGCGCCATTGCGATGTCGCAGATTGCGGAACCGTTCATCCGGCGGCGCGCGGTGCGGCATTTGGAAAAGGGCCGGGTGGTGATTTTCGGCGGCGGCACGGGCAATCCTTACTTTTCGACGGACACGGCGGCGGCGCTGCGCGCGAATGAAATCGGCGCGGAAGTGGTGTTGAAAGCCACGAAGGTGGACGGCATTTACGACAGCGATCCGAAGAAGAATCCAAACGCCAAGCGTTTTGACAAGATCACGTATATCGAGGCCTTGCAGCGCCAGCTCAAGGTGATGGATTCCACGGCGTTCTCGCTGTGCCTGGACAACAAGATGCCGATCGTGGTGTTTGATTTCTTCAAGGCGCACAACATGAAGCGCGTGGTGATGGGCGAGAAGGTCGGCACGCTGGTGACCGGCTGATCATGCCCGAACTGCCGGAAGTTGAAGTGTTGGTCCGTCATTTGCGGCCGCTGTTAAGCGGCCGCAAAATTCGTTCCGTCTCGGTGCGGCGGGCGAAAGTGCTGCATCCCACTCCGGTCGCAACTTTTTCCAAAACGTTGATTGGCGCCACCATCCAGGAGCTTCGGCGGCGGGGCAAATATCTGTTATTTGATCTCAAGAAGGGCAGGGGACGGTTTGTGCTGCTGGGACATCTGGGGATGACGGGACGGATGTTTGTGGCGGCGAAAAAAGAGGCGCTACCCAAGCATACGGCGGTGGTGTTTGATTTGGGCGGCAAACAATTCATCTACGAAGACACCCGGTATTTTGGCCGTTTGACGCTGGATCTGACTTCGGCGGAGCAACTCGGACCTGAACCATGGGATGAAGCGCTGACGGCGGAAACGCTGGTGCGGGAGTTGAAAAAATCACGCCAGCCGGTGAAGGTGAAACTGCTGGATCAGACATTGATTGCGGGGATTGGCAACATTTATGCCAGCGAGGTTTTGTTTCGCACCGGCATTTCGCCGCGCCGGGCCGCCAACCGGGTGACGGTGGCGGAGGCGGGAGGAATGTTGACGAACATCCGGGATGTGCTGAATGAGGCGATTGCCTGCGGCAGCACGATTCCGCTGAATTTTACCGGGCGCAAATCGGACGGTTTGTTTTATTTCGGGCAGGCCCCGGGCACGCCGGATTATTATGAGGAGCGGCTGCGGGTCTATGATCGGGCGGGGAAACCCTGTATTCATTGCCAAACGCCGGTCAAACGGATCGTGCAGGCGGCGCGCAGCACCTTTTTTTGTCCGCAGTGTCAAAAAAAGTGACGAATGCGATTGACCTTTCAACGTTGGCCGGTTAGATTTTTTGCCCTTTCGGTTCCAGAGTAGCTCAATGGTAGAGCACGCGGCTGTTAACCGTGTGGTTGTAGGTTCGAGTCCTACCTCTGGAGCCAGTTTCAATACCCCAATATATCAGGGGAGTTCAACCGGCAAGCAGGCAGTTTGAGGACAAGTGCCAGCAAAAATGCCGGCGAAAATCAGGTCGCATCACTACTCTGCGACAATTCCTGCCAACACTTTGCCCTCTCGCCCACTGCACATTAATGCTGTTTCGGGGATTCCTGCCTGCTGTTTGCGTTCGATTTGCCTGTCGAGTTGTTGATTTGTTGTTTTTTTGGGGAGGCTTTTGCCATATGTTTCTACCGTGGTGTTGATTATGTGAGAATTTCCAATGTCAAAACCGGAATGCCGGCTTCGGAATCGGGCCGATGGTCCGGTGATGGATGAAATATGAATGCCAGTGTTAAATTGAGTTTGGCTTTGGTGGCGGCGCTGTTGTTTTTCAATGGTTGCGCGGCGAATCCCAAGCGTGCCGGGATTGATGGTGTGGAGGTGGCGGTTTATCCAGAGGCAGAGACGGCGGTGGCGGGGCCGCTGACGATTCAATTTTTGCACCGGCATGGCATTGTGGCGGGCAGATATGGCGGTGGCGGGTGGATACATGTGGTGGTATCGCGGGGCCGGGCAGAGGATGCCCGTCAGTTTTTGCGGAAAGAATGGTCCAGCTTGAGCGAGGCCAATCGAAGCTCGTTTCAGATTGTGGACCAAAATCACACCGGCAGTGCGAAGGGATTGGATTTTCTGAAAGATGTGCCGTCCCTGGCGGAAGTGTCGCTCAATATGACCGAGGCGGAGTTTCTGGAACTCATGCACCGGCAGGGGCTGGCTGGTCAGTGGGAGATTGCCGGTGGCCGGCGGACTTATTGGGTGAAACCGAAACCGCATGTGCTGGTCGTCTTTGGTTTTCAGGAGGGCCGGTGTTCAGGAATTCAGCGGCTGCCGGATTAGGGCCGTGGCGCCAATCCGTCCGGCATCTCACCTGCCCCGGCCGCTGCGTGACGGAAGCGGTGGCTTAAGGATCATGCCGGGCGCATCCCGACACTGCCCCCCAATCCAGAACCGTGACATCGTCAATACTGCTCGCCGACCGGGTTATCTCCCTCTCCGCCATTGGTAAATGGGGGAGAGGGCCGGGGTGAGGTGGCGCTCATCTATTTAACCCGGGG
>CAIQKM010000160.1 GCA_903872345.1 uncultured Verrucomicrobia subdivision 3 bacterium
GCTTTTTTCATCGCCCCACTGGCGCTACCGCGAATGACAGCCGCAAAAGCAAGCAAGCAGATCAAGTGTTTTGTGCATTTATTTGGCCGTCAGACTCTGCCAAAACACCCCCAATTTCCTTTTTCAGACGCACTCTAAGGCATGCGGCCAAACGCCTGTTACCTTCGATGATTTTTATCCTGTCGTCTTTTTCCAGTCTTACCCCAACTAATGGTTCTGAGTCGAAAAAACCATTAACAGTAATTGAACTCAGCACATCATCGACACCAAACGTTTCCACTATGTAATTTAGCGCTTCCGGCTCGGTTTTTATCCTCGCTGCACTGGTTCCATATCTTGGGTTTCTCAAATCAAACTGCAACTCTTCAAGGAAGAACAGTTCTACCGGTCGCTCTGCTTCTTTGGCTTTGCTGACTCGATTTTTCATAGTTTCATAGATTTGAAACAACTTTTACACCTAATTCTTCAACCCCGCCAGCTCTTCCTCAAAATCCACAATTTCCTTCAACTGCACCAGGAACCAGCGGTCAATCTTCGTGAGATTGAAAATGTCGTCCACGGTGAAGCCGGCGCGGAGGGCGTGGCGGATGAAGAAGATGCGTTCGGCATTGGGCACGCTCAGCTTGCGGCTGATCACGTCGCGCGGCAGGATGTCGCGGTCGCCGTAGAGTTCGGTGCCGATGCGCCAGGCCTTGCCATCGCCGCCCAGGCCGCTGCGGCCGATTTCGAGCGAACGCAGGCATTTCTGCAAACTTTCCTTGAACGTGCGGCCGATGGCCATGGCCTCGCCGACGCTCTTCATCTGCGTGGTGAGCGTGGGGTCCGCCTGCGGGAACTTTTCGAAGGCAAAGCGCGGAATCTTGGTGACCACGTAGTCAATGCTCGGCTCAAAGCTCGCCGGCGTTTCGCGCGTGATGTCGTTGCGCAATTCGTCGAGCAGATAGCCCACCGCCAGTTTCGCGGCGATTTTCGCGATCGGAAAGCCCGTGGCTTTGGAAGCCAGCGCGGAACTGCGGGACACGCGCGGGTTCATCTCGATAATGACCATGCGGCCGTTTTCCGGGCTGACGCCGAACTGGATGTTTGAGCCGCCGGTTTCCACGCCCACGGCGCGGATCACGGCGAAGCTCTGGTCGCGCATGATCTGATATTCCTTGTCCGTCAGCGTCTGGATGGGAGCCACCGTGATGCTGTCGCCGGTGTGGACGCCCATGGGATCAAAATTCTCGATGGAGCAGATGATCACGCAATTGTCCGCCTTGTCGCGCATCACTTCCATTTCGTATTCCTTCCAGCCCAGCAGCGATTCCTCGATGAGGACTTCGTTGACGGGGGAAAGGTCAATGCCGCGCTTGGCGATTTCTTCAAATTCATCGCGGTTGTAGGCGATGCCGCCGCCGGTACCGCCGAGGGTGAACGCCGGCCGGATGATCAGCGGGAACCGCCCGATTTTTTCCGCCACGGTGCGGGCCTCGTTCATGTCGTGGGCCACGCCGGAAATCGGCACGTCCAAGCCGATCTGGAGCATCAAATCCTTGAACGCCAGCCGGTCTTCACCCTTGTGAATGGCTTCGGGCTTCGCGCCGATCATCTCCACGTCATGGCGCACCAGCGCACCGTTTTTGTGGAGGGACATGGCGGTGTTCAGCGCCGTCTGGCCGCCGAGCGTGGGCAGCAGCACCAGTTTGCCCTGGGCGCCAAGCCGTTTCATCTCCTCCTTCTCGCGCGCAATGATTTTCTCCACCGCCTCGGGGGTGATGGGTTCAATATAGGTGCGGTCGGCGAACTCCGGATCGGTCATGATCGTGGCCGGATTGGAGTTCACGAGGATGACGCGGTAACCCTCTTCCTTGAGGGCTTTGCACGCCTGGGTGCCGGAGTAATCAAACTCGCACGCCTGGCCGATAATGATCGGGCCGGCGCCGATGATGAGGACGCTGTGGATGTCGGTGCGTTTGGGCATATTCGAAACGGCTAAATGAAACACCGAATCGGGCCGGAAGAAAAGGAAATTAGCCGGGAACAATTTGGTCATTCCCCGCCCAATCGCGATGGCAACCGGTCTTCCCGTTTGACATCCGGGGTGGGGCGTGGTGAAGTGACAGCACTGAATCACCCGCAACCCCCTTAAAACCATGTTTTATCCCTCCGTCAATCGCATCAGCTATCCCACCCTCACCGCCGAGATGGCCGACGTCAACGCCCGCGAAGCCAAAACCAGCGTGGAATTGCTTCAGCACGACGTGGATCGGCTGCTGCTCATCACCGAGGCACTATGGACGATGGCCAAGCAGCAGCACGGCTATGCCGATGACGCCTTGACCAAGTTGGTGGAGCAACTGGAACAGCGGAAAATCCAAGCCGCCACTGCTACTGACGGAGTGAGTGCCAAAAGCCCGCCGCAGCCGTGTCCCGCCTGCGGACGGATCAATTCCGCCGGTCGCGCCTTCTGCATTTATTGTGGCAAACCGGTGATGGTCAATCCCTTCAGTCACTGAGCGCGGGGGGCGTCCGCCGCCCTTTACGCCGCAAAATGCACGTACCCGCCGGATTTCAGCGGCATGATGCCGTTGCGATCGCGGATAATTACGCCCGAGCCTTCGATAATTCGCCCGATGCAACTCAGTTTCACCTCCGGGAACGCCTGTTTCCACCCATCCACCAACTTCACCGCGTCTTTGCTGGCCAGGGTGAACAGCAATTCAAAATCCTCCCCATCCGTGAGGGCGGCGACAAATGGCGGTTTCTCCGCCGTCCGCAGCTTGGCGGCGCGGCTCACCGGCACGGCGGTTTTCAACAGTTCCGCGCCCACCCCGCTCGCGCGTAATATGTGCGGCAGATCACCGGCCAGACCATCGCTCAAATCCATCAGCGAATGTAGGTCAAAATGCTCCGCCAGCCAGCGGGCCTCGGCCAGACGCGGCGTGAAATCCAGATGTTTGCCAGCAATGGAACCGCCGAGTTCACCCGTCACGAAGATGGCGTCACCCCGTTTGGCCCCGCTGCGCAACATCTGACGTCCACGCGGCACGGTGCCGAGCAGCGCGATGGAAATAAGGATGCGCTCCGGATTGGTGGTGGTCTCGCCGCCCACGATGGCCACCCCGGTTTGCTGCGCCAGTTCATTCAGACCGTCGTAGATGCGCGCCACATGGTCCGCATCAAACTCCTTGGGCAGCGCCAGCGTAATGAGCGCGGCCGTGGGCGTTCCCGCCATGGCGGCGATGTCGCTCAGGCAGCGGGCGAGCGCCTTGCGTCCCACTTTTTCCGGCGGCGTCTCCCGGGTGAAATGGCTGCCTTCCACCACGGCATCGGTCTTGAAAAGGATAAGGCTATCCGGCACGCCCAGGTCGAGCACCGCGCAGTCGTCGCCTGCACCGGTCAGCACCGTGGCGTTTCCGGGCAGCGATTTCGTCAGGCGGGCGATGAGGTCAAATTCGGTCATTGTTTGAATATAAACAGTAAAATCACGTTCGCGGCATTAAACAGGCTGTGGACGGCAATGTTGGCAATCAGCCGGCCAGTTCGTTCGTAAAGCCAAGTCAGCGCCATGGCCAGCACAAACAGCGGGATGAAGGTGGGCAGGTTTACGTGGATCAGTGCAAATACGAAGCTCGGCACCAGCCACGCCAACTTCGGATACCCCAGATTCTTGATGAAGGGAAACAGCACGCCGCGAAATAGGAATTCCTCCGCCACCGGCGCCACCACAATGGCAAAAACAACCAGGTAAACCCGCAAGCCCCAGGAAGGGGCTTTCAGCAGCAGATCCACGGCGATTTGCTGATCCGCGCCCCAGTTCAGGCGGGTGAGAATATAGGTGCAAAGTCCCTGCAATCCCCACGTGACCGGCAACATCACGCCGAGCACTTTCAAGGCCCGAAAGAGCGTTTTGTCCAAGCCTTCCCGCTGAAGTCCCAAAGCCTCGCCCCAGCCGGTCTGATGATATTTGAGAAACGGAATCAGCAGGCCCAGCAGCACGCCATGAAAACAGAGCGTGGCCAGCAGGATGGACAGCGGGCTTTCCTCGGATTTGAAACCCGCCACGCCGGATTGATGCAGCAGCCCCACCACCACGCTCCCCATGCAAAAGGAAATCGTGACGCCCCCGATCAACAGGAACACCGCTTCCGACCGCCAGTTTTTTTGCGACTCCAGCATGACCCCAGCTTAACCGGGCCGTTGCGCGAAGACGAAGCAAAAGTCCGGGCGGCCGTAGCGGCGGGCATCTTGCCGGCCGTAGCGCCGGTGCTTCCAGCCCGGCGGAAATCGCTCCGCTGGCACCAGCGGTTGGTCATTCGTCAGGTGCCGGGCGGTTTCACGGTTTTCCCCGGGCGGCAAGATGCCGTCCTCTGCGGCCGGCAGAGATGCCCGCCGCCACATTTCAGAGTGTACAGCCCGCGCCCGTTTCCGGTATTAAACCGGCATGAGCAAAACGCTGTTTGAAAAAATCGCCGCCCGCGAAATTCCCGCCGCCATCGTTTATGAGGACGATCTCGTCCTCGCCTTCCGCGATATTACCCCGCAGGCGCCCACCCATGTCCTGATCGTGCCCAAGAAACCGGTGCCGCGCCTTGCCGAGGCGCAGCCGGAAGACCAGGCCCTGCTGGGGCATCTGCTGCTCAAGGCGGCGGTCGTGGCCAAAACCCTCGGGGTGGATAAAACCGGCTACCGGCTGGTGATCAACAACGGCCCGGATGGCGGCGAATCCGTGCCCCACTTGCACGTACACATTCTGGGGGGACGCAAACTGGCGTGGCCGCCGGGCTGAAACGGATGGAATAACCGTCGCCGTTTCACCGGGCCAACTCAAAAAAGTGTAACTTTTTGATGGCGTTACCCTCTGGTCTCATTAATAAATAAGCGCAACCAATTAACCACAACTCGAATCACCCTTGAAAAAGCACTCTCTTAATTCCCTCAGCCGTCGGCGTTTTCTGGCTACGGCCGGCGCGGCGGTCGCCCTCCCACTGTTTGCCCCGCATCTGGCCCTGGGTCAGGCCAAGCGCCGGGCTTCCAATCGCATCAACCTCGGCGTGATCGGCTGGGGCATGCAGGGTCCCAGCAATACCGCCTCCTTTTTGAATGAGGAAGACTGCCAGGTGGTGGCCGCGTGCGATCTGGACAAAGAGCATCTCCAGAATGCGGTGAATACCATCAACGGTCATTACCAGAACCAGGATTGCAAGGCCTACCACGACTACCGCGAATTGCTGGCGCGTGAAGACATTGACGCCGTGATGATTGCCATCCCCGACTTCTGGCATGCATTGGTCGCCACCGAGGCCGCGCGACGCGGCAAGGATGTGTACGGCGAAAAACCGCTGGCCCGGACCATCGCCGAGCAGCAGTCCATCGTGCGCGCCGTCGAGAAGAACAACATCATCTGGCAGATGGGTTCCTGGCAGCGCTCCGGCGCCACCTTCCGCAAGGCCGCCGAAATCGTCCGCAACGGCCTCATCGGCAAGGTTACCCACGTGGAAGTCGGTTTACCCGCGAGCCACCATGATTTCGCCGGCACCGCGCCGGAATTGCTGGCCAAGCTCGGTCAACCCACGAACAATCCCGAATATCTCGCCACCGTGGTTCCCGGTTCGGCCGATTGGGACAAAGCCGTGACCGAACCGCCGGCGGATTTTGACTTTGCCACGTGGATTGGACCCGCCTCCAAGCAGGATCCCTACATCAAGGCCCGCGTCCACATGAACTGGCGCTGGAATTACAACACCGGCGGCGGTCAGCTCCTGGACTGGATCGGCCATCATTGCGACATCGCCCACTGGGGTCTGGACTTCGACAACAACGGCCCCTCGGAAATCGAAGGTCACGGGGAGTTTCCCGCCGCCAACGCCCTCTGGAACACCTGCACCAAGTATCGCATTGAATTGAAATATCCGCAGGACATCACCATGACCATTGCCGGCGGGCATCCCGATATCCGCAGCGGCACCAAGTGGATTGGCACCGACGGCTGGGTGTGGGTGGATCGCGGCGGCTTTGAAGGTTCCAACAAGGAATGGAAGAAGTATAAAAACCTGCCCGAGGAACTGCGCAAAGTGAAGCTCTATGAATCCCGCAACCACCAGCGGAACTTCCTGGACTGCGTGAAATCCCGCAAGCCCACGATCACCCCGGTGCAGACCGGCCATCACTCCGCCATTCCCGGCCATCTCGGCCTCATCTCCATGCTCACCGGCCGCAAGCTCCGCTGGAGTGTGGCGGATGAAGTCATCCTCGACGATCCGGAAGCGAGCAAGCTGCTCAGCCGCGAGTATCGTCCCCCGTATCAGATGCCCGGTTGATCGGGGCGTACTGACATACAAAATATTTCGCCTTCGGTCGGCTCTTGCTTGAGCCGGCCGAATTTTTTTGAAACCTCCCGCGCCGCCCAACTGTCTGGTGATGAGTATGAAAACAAAGAGGCCGTTTGCGGTTTGCCGGAAAACGGAAGCATTTACCTTGATCGAGTTGCTGGTCGTCATCGCCATTATTGCCATTCTGGCGGCCATGTTGCTGCCGGCATTGTCCGCCGCCAAGCAACGCGCGTGGACCACCACGTGCAATTCCAACCTGCACCAGATCGGGCTGGGCATGCGGATGTTTGCCGATGACAACAACGACTACTATCCGGAATCCGGCGGTGACATTTATTGGGGGGCGGTTGACACCGGCGGTTCCGGCAAGGCGAGCTGGATGGAGCAAATTTTCACTTATGTGAACAACACCAATGTTTACGATTGCCCCGGCAATATCCAATTGGCGCCGCAATACCGGGGGCCGTTTAATTATTTCAACGGTTGCAATGCGGCCTTTGTGGCTTCCGGCGGACAGAATGCGGCGGTGAAAGGTTCCGCCATTTTGCTGACTTCGGCCTTTGTGCTGGGCGGCGACACGGCGGGCACGGTGAATAACGGCACCGGTCTGAAGTTTGATCCCCTCGATGCGGACAAGGATGACTACACGCAAAACTGCGTCGGCGGCGCGGCCAGTCCCAACCACACCGAATACTGGCAGATTCACAGCAAGGGCCAGAATGTGATGTTTGCCGACGGCCATGCCAAATGGTACAAGGGCTATAATTCAGGCGAATTGACCTTTGCGTACGCCGTCATGACCAATTGGATTCAGTATCCGTGAGATTTGAAACCCGCTACTGCAACAGCAGGGTGCGGTAAAATTGAGCGGCGTTCGCGGGTGACGTTGGCAGGGGCAGGGTGAAGCTGCCATTCACAGGGGAATTGGTGGCAATGCTGATCCAATTCACCAAGTCGGCCGAGGCCTGCACGGCATAGGCGTGACCATCGTAGCCGCTGAATTGGAGTTGGGTCTGCCCGTTGGTAGTCAGCAATGCGCCGATGGAATCGGCCCGGAGCAGGGGCAGCAACTGGCTGGGAATCGCTTCGTAGGCGGTGTCATTGATCCCATTGATTTGCTGCTTGGCGTCGTTCCAATTCAGATACGGCGATTGCTGGGAAAGTTGCGGGATGGCCAGAAGATCGCCGATGACATGGAACAACTGGTTGGGCTGGCTGCTGCGGTAGGATTGGATGGCGCTGGCGAGGAACGCAGCCGGCGGAGAATTGGAACTGATGGTGTAAGCGTTAAACGTAGGTTGAACCATGGCCGTACCGGCAAGGATATCCGACAGAGTGTTGCTGATGACATTAAACCCGTCGAACTGGACGGCCCAGGCATTGGGGTCGGGATTGTTAATGGAAAACTGGGTGGTCAGGTCATTCGTATTGAGCAAGTCGGCCAGCAGGCTCACGAGCTGCCAGTCGCTGGTGGGACTCGTCAGTTGGGCTTCGCGCGCGTTGTTGAGACCCATCCACGCCATCCACGTGTTGGTGCCAACGCTGCCGAAGTTACTGGCTTCGGCCAGAATGTCGGGACTCTTCAAATAAATGGTTTGCCACGGCGTGCCGCGATGCACTTGGCCCAGCCAGTTCAGATTCCAAGATTGATTGGTGGGAAAATTCCAATTATCCGAACCGATGACACAGGGGTCTTTGATGGCGAGATTACAGGAGTTGGTGTCCACACCAGTCAGAATATTCATAACGCCCGGTTTTCCCCACGGCTGGTAGCGGCCGAGGATATTTAGGAGGA
This sequence comes from uncultured Verrucomicrobia subdivision 3 bacterium, assembly GCA_903872345.1. Taxonomy (GTDB): domain Bacteria; phylum Verrucomicrobiota; class Verrucomicrobiia; order Limisphaerales; family UBA11358; genus UBA11358. Next base: position 8,110 of record CAIQKM010000160.1, read on the forward strand.
TTACGGGCAAAGGATCGTTCAAAGGATCGTCAGATTTTTGCCAAAGGCCGTTGAAATAAGATCCGTTGTACCAACGTGCTAACGTTCCTGGCAGACCGCCCAAGTCACTGACTTGATAGTGAACCAGCGGATCATTCGCCTGCAACAGGTATGAGCAAAACAACGTGCGCGTGGGCAAATAAGGGGCTTGGATTTGCAAAGCGGTATTGCCCGTGTTGCCGGGGAAGAAGAAATCTCTGAAATAGGCCTGTTGGTCAGCGATGGACGTTGAACCGGTACCGTTCGGAAAACCTGGAGCAGGGTCCCAAAAACTTAGATTAGGTATGGATCCGACCATGGAAACAAACATCTGGTTATACACGCCATAAGGTACGCCATTCTGGTTTAAATTGGTGCTCCACATGGAGTAATTCGTGGGAGTCGGATCGGCCAGAACATCGGTGATATTTGCAGCATCCGATGGTCCGGCGATCTGTACATAATCAATCACGTTGGTGCCGTCCAGAATCACCGAATAAAACCAGTTGGTCGTCAGCAAGTTTATCGGTGGCAGCGGGGTGATTCCGGGGTCGAAAGAATTCGTTAGCGCCAGCGATTGAAACGTTCCGGAGCTTGGCGCAAACGTTGTCATGGGAATAAAGGCATAACCCCAACTGGCAGGCACGAAGGCAGCGGTCGCCGGTGTTCTGGCAGCCGGCACCATTTTTAAATTCCAAGCCGAGCCGGTCCAGTTGGAGAGGCTGGTCTGAAGGTTAAATGCTTTAACTGTTCCTCCGTATGCGCCACTCGGGCTGTTGCTCCAAATCATCCGTACTATATCTTGCGCATAAATTTGCACCGGCCGGGGATAGGCGTTGGAATAGGAGTTCCAAAAGGTAACGGCAATGTTGTTGGATACGCTGATGATGTAACATTGATTCGTCTGATATTGGCTGAGCGGGGCGTTGGTATTGGGCCGGGTGAATTGTAGTTTCCGGGAGACCTGCACTTGGTTCAGCAAGGAAAGCTGGTTGAAGGCGGGCAGGCCGGTTTTGGCCCCTAAAATCCAAGGGATGCCGTAGATATTGATCGCCAGATTGGTGTAGGGACCCGCTATCAGGGGCAGGTAGGCGACATCGGCCGGTTGCGCGAGTTGCGGATCATACAGACCGGTCACGGAAACGACCTGCTGATAGCCGGTGATAAAGATGTTGGTGCCGGTGGCGTCGCTGGAAAAAAGCGGGCGGAAAACGGTGGGATAAAAATTCGTGGTGGTGACGTCGTAGATATTGGCGGTCACCTGAAGCAGCCGCTGGACGGACGGGGTATATAAATTGGTAGGGTAAACCGGCAGTTGCGTGAGGTTCAGTCCCAGTTGGGCGGAGACCAGCCGGCTGGCAACATTCGTGAAAAAGCTGAGCGGGTTGCCGGTGTCAAACGTGGGTGCGGCCGGGCTGCGCAGAGGGGTGAGCAGCAGCAGAAGCCAGATGCACAGGCCGGATGAGGCTTTGATAATATGACAGGGTTGCCGCATGAATCCTCCCGCGTCCCCAACATTATTCCACCGGTTCCGCCGAGCGGGTGCAGACTTCCACGACCAAGGCTTCGGCGGGCAGATGCCGGCCGGGCATGGCGGTGAGCAGGCGGTCTTCGCGGCGGATGGCGCGGCGGACGTTCCAGACGCCGAGCATGGTGTAGAAACCCACGGCCACCGAGTAGGTCACAATGCCCATGCCGATGGAGATGGGCAGGATGGACCACGGCGGACTGAAGTAAATCAGGCCCAGTCCAATGCCGGCGGTGAGCAGGGTGTTGCCGGCGAGGCAGAACAAAAAAAGGCGCAACCGGGTGCCGCGGATGCGCTCCACGTACCATTTGCGATAGGAAACTTCCCCCATGGACCGCATCAGCCAGGCGAACTGGAAATTGCGGGCGGCCACCAGCACGCTGGCCGTGGCCACGACGATGGCGGACGGCGGCCAGAAGGCCAGGAAGAAAACAATGACGGCGTTCAGGAGCAAACCCCAGCCCCAGCCCAGCTTTTTGGCAATGGGGTTGCCCTCCAGCGCCAGGTTGGGCGTGGCGATCCACGTGCTGAGAAAATCCATCCCCCGGGCAAACACAAGTACCGCCAGTACGGCGAGATACCGGTGGCTGCCGAAAGAGACAGTTTCGTCCATCACTTCTTCTTGCCGTAAATTTGCTCCGGCGTCAACAACTGTGCTTCGGTAATTTTAAAGGTCTCGCCTTGCCCCTCGATGGACCGGAAGAAACAGGACTTGTAACCCTCATGGCAGGCGGGGCCGTTTTGCTCGACCTGGATGAGCAGGGTGTCGCCGTCGCAATCGAAAGAAATTTCCTTCACGGTCTGGGTATTGCCGCTTTCCTCGCCTTTCATCCAGTATTTCTGGCGGGAACGGCTCCAAAAGTGGGTTTTGCCGGTGGCGATGGTGCTTTCGAGAGAGGCGCGGTTCATCCACGCCATCATGACGACGCGGCCGGTCTTCTGTTCCTGGATGATGGCGGGGATGAGCCCGCTGGCATCAAACTTCAGTTTGTCGTAGAAACTCATAGTCCAATGATTTCACCATAAATGGCCGTGGTCAAAAAGCTGATTTTTGCGAAAAGCCGCGCAGTTTTTGGTGTGTGGCTGGCAACGGGAGGCGACTACGAAGGCTCCATGCTGAAGGCCAAAGGCTGAATTTGCCTGAGAAGTAGGAGCCTCTTACGTCCTTTTCATTTTACCCACATCTTTTTGCTGTTTGTTTAATGCTGCCACATATTTCCGTCAGCTTTCGTGAATCCAACGTAAGCCCCAGCGGGGCGGCATGATAATAGCCCGGGGCAAGGGCGCGAGAGCGACCGCCGCCCCGGGTTGGCGCGCCCCATGATTCTCCCTTCCCCCATCGGATGGGGGAAGGTGGCCGGAGGCCGGATGGGGGTGCCCTGTCACCATCTGATTTTTAATCCACTAACAACCGCATCTTGGAAATCATTGTGATTAATGTGTTGTTCCCATCATCGCTTATCCAACTCCAAAAAATGTGGGTAATGACAAGCCTTACGTCGGCTGCTACTTGAAAGGTTTGCTACAGGTTGGGAAGTTTCAGCGTGGCCAATTCGAGACCTTCGCGGTGTTGGAGGGTGGCGGCAACTTTGGGGACGTAAAGCTGGGTTTCCGCCGGCAGATGGGGCGCGATGCGCTCGAAATTGGTGGTGTGATAGCGGTCGAGGAGCCTTTTGACGTTGCCGGCCCCGGCATTGTAGGCGGCCACCACAAGTCGCCAGTCGCCGAATTGGGCATAGAGCTGGTGCAGGTAGCGGGCGGCGGCGCGGGCGGCCGGGTCGGTCTGCTTGCGCTGGTCGCGGGGCCAGAGGCTGAGGCCGTATTGCTTTGCGGTGGCGGGCATCAGTTGAAACATGCCCACCGCCCCGGCCGGGCTGCGGGCCCGGCGGTCAAAGCCGGATTCCACTTCCGCCAGCCAGACGAGGGCAGGGGGTACGTGTTCGCTGGCAAAAATCTTTTTCAGCCCCGGAACAACTTCGGCGGCACCTTTGGGCCACGGGCGCGGGGCGACCTTCTGAATCCAAATTGTTTGCTCGGCCTGATAGGTGGGATTGGGCCGGACGGGCGCGGGTTTGCCGGGCTCCGGTTGGGGCGGCGGCGGAGCGTTGGTGGCCAGTTGATCGGCGACGTCAAAGTAATCCAGCCGTTCCCGCAACCACGCGGCGTAGGGCTGGGTTTCTTCGTGCGCTTCGAGCAGGGGCAGAATGGCGGTGGCGGTCTCCTTCAACTGGCCGAGGTCGAGCACCTGATCCCCTTGCAAGTAAGCCTGAAACTGGTTGAGAAAATCCTGCACCTTGGTCTGGTCCACATCGGACAACGCGCGGAGGACATCATCATCCAGATTGTTGGTGGCCCATTGCTGGGCCGCGTCCATGACGTCGGACAGGTCGAGTTCAGTATCCTGGGTCTGGGCGGGGGCCAGGCAGCCCGCGACCAGCAGAATGGCCAGGGTTAACGGAACTTTCATGGCGGCAACTTACGGCATTGGCGCGGAATTTCCAATTTTCAATTGCCAATGGTTAATCGGGGAGGCGACGGCTCGTCGCCTCGCCGGATCGCGGCTGTCCCAGCGGCAGCGCACCGCCAGACCGAGCCGCGTTGAACTTTTCACGCCCCCGCCGTTCCGCCAACACGGTGCGCGCAAACTTCGCCGCTGCCTGGCTTCACCACGTGCTGCGGCTGAGACAGCCGCGCTCCGCCAGATGGTATCCGCCCCTCTCCGCCCCGCGCTTGAAGCTTGCGCCGGCGGGTTCCGCGTTTAACTTGTTGGCGTGAACTGGTTCATTGACCGCCATCTGTTTTCCCTCGCGCTGCTGTTTTATGCGGCGGGGACGTTGCATGCGGTGTTTCTCTGGCGGAAAGGTTTCCGGCGGGACAACCGCGTGAATTACTTTCTGCTGCTCGCGGGCTTCGCCCTGCACTTCGCCGCGCTGATCCAGCGGGGACTGTCGCTAAAATCGTGTCCGGTGAACAATCTCTACGAAGCGACGACCTTCTTGCTCTGGGCGCTGGCGCTGGCGTGCTTGGTGATCAGCCTGCTGCCCCGCCTGAAATTCATCAGCGCCTTTGCCGCGCCGGTACTGTTCGGGGTGGGCGTGTTTGCGCTGATGCCGTCACTGGACCCGCCGCATGGCGCGAAGCCGGATTTTTCCAACGGCCTGACCAATATCCACGCGACGTCCATTCTGCTGGCGTATGGCTCGTTTGGGTTGGCGGCGGTGGCCTCGGGCATGTTTCTGCTGCAACGTCGTAATCTGAAAGAGCACAAGACGAGCGCCGTGCTGTCGGTGTTTCCCTCCATCCAGCGGCTGGAGATGACGGCGAAGCGCTTGGTGCTGGCCGGCTTCATTCTCTTCACGGTGGGGCTGGCGCTGGGACCGCACCTGCCGCATTCGGATGTGCGCAGTTTCTTTTCGGATGAAAAGGTGGTGTGGTCCTGCCTGTTCTGGCTGGCGTATCTGGAATTGCAGGTGGCGCACCGGTTCTTCGGCCGGTCGAGCCGCAACTTCGCCATTGGTGCAATCGCCGCCTTCGTGCTGCTGCTGCTGACCTTCTGGATCACCAACCTCCATTCGCCGCTGCATCACCAGTAAGCGCCGGGATGGCGGACATATTTTTTACCACGGATAAACACGGATGCACACGGATAAAGACAACCGGATCATGAACACCAAAACGGATGGCACGGATTATTTCCCCTGCTTATCCGTGATTATTCGTGTCCATCCGTGGTTAAAGACCCCTTGAAATGAGCTTTGTTGTTGTTGGACTGAGTCACCGCACCTCGCCAGTGGAACTGCGCGAGCGGTTCGCCTTTGCCGGGGAGAAGATTCCCGCAGCGTTGCAGGCGTTGCGGGATTCCGGGGTGGCCACGGAGGCGGCGATTCTTTCCACCTGCAACCGGGTGGAGGTTTATGTGGCCACGACCCTGCCGGCGGAAACGGCGTTCGCCGAGCTTAAAAAATTTCTCATTGCTCACCATGCCTTCACCGGTGAACTGGGGGATGAATTGTACCAGTTGGCCGAGCCGGTGAGCCTGCACCATCTTTTTAAAGTGGCCAGCGGACTGGATTCCATGGTGATTGGCGAGACGGAGATTTTCGGGCAACTCAAGCAGGCGTACGACTTGGCCTTTACGCACAAGCACACCGGCGCGCGGCTGAACAAGGCCTTCCAGCGGGCGTTCAACGTGGCGAAACAGATTCGCACGGAAACGAACATCCAGCGCGGCAGCGTCTCCGTGATGTCGGCGGCGGTGGAACTGGCGGAGAAGATTTTCAATTCGCTGGCCCCGCACGAAGTGCTGGTGATCGGCGCGGGCGAGACGAGCGAGAAAACAGCGCGGGCGCTGCTCTCGCGCGGCGCGCGCGGCGTGGTGGTCACGAACCGTTCGCCCGAGCGGGCCGTGGCGCTGGCCGCGGAACTGGGCGGCCGCGCCGTGCCGTTTGACCAATGGCCCGTGGAACTGGAAAAAATCGACATCGCCATCAGCAGCACCGCCGCGCCGCATCATCTCATTGACCGCAAGACGCTGGAGCCGTTGATGCGCAAGCGCCGGCACCGGCCGCTGCTGCTCATAGACATCGCCGTCCCGCGCGATATAGACCCCGCCGTGAACGGGCTGGACAACGTGTATCTCTACAACGTGGACGATTTGCAAAGCATCGCCGCCGATTATTTGAAACTCCGCCAGGAAGAAGTGGCGCGCTGCGAAAAAATCATCGCGGAGAAAGTCGCGGCCTTGCTGGAGGCGAACGTGCGGGCGAAGCTGGCGGGGCATGGGGATTAACGCCGAGACGCCGAGGACGCGGAGCAACGCGGAGAGAATTTCGTTGAGGTTGATCGTATTGCATATCTGCAGATCTTCGGCCTTGATATTTATTCGTCCCTCTCAGCGTCACTTTGCGCCCTTGGCGTCTCGGCGTTAATCCCGTCCCCCGTCGCAAGAACCCGAAAATTTCCTTTGAACCTTGCGCGGCAAAAGGCCAAATTGCTGCCGCATGGCATATTCATGGAAATTCTTTCGCGCGGGCGGCTTTGACCAAGTCAAACTGGAAACCGGCGCCGACCTCGCCAATCTGGATCAACTCGACCAGAAACTCTGGGTGGCGCTTGCCTGTCCCACACGCGGGCTGGAGTTTGACAGTCGCACGCTGGATCTCATTGACACTGATAAAGATGGCCGCGTGCGCGCGCCGGAAATTATCGCCGCCGCCAAGTGGATCACCGGTCTGCTCAAGACCCCCGACGAACTCCTGAAAGGCGCCGCCTCGCTGCCGCTCGATGCCATCAATGACGCCACGCCCGAGGGGAAGCAGATTCTGTCCTCCGCCCGCGAAATTCTCCGGAATCTGGGCAAGGCGGATGCCAAAGCCATTGATCTGGAAGATACTGCCGATACGGCCAAGATTTTTGCCGCCACCAATTTCAATGGCGACGGCATTATTCCCGCCGACGCCGCCGACAGCGAAGCCACCCGCGCGGTGATTGCCGAGATCATTGCCATCTATGGCGCGGACAAGGATCGCAGCGGCAAGGACGGGATCAACCAGACCAAGGCCGACGCGTTTTTTGCCGAGGCGCAGGCCTATGCCGACTGGTGGAAACAGGCGTTGGCCGACCAGACGATTTTACCGCTCGGCGAAGCCACGGCCGCCGCCGCCGCCGCCGTGAAAGCGGTGCGCAGCAAGGTGGATGACTTCTTTGCGCGCTGCCAGCTCGCCGCGTTTGATGCGCGCTCCATTCCCGCGCTGAATCGCGAGGAGAAGGAATATTTCGTGATGACGGTCAAGGAACTGCACCTGGCGTCCGAGGAAATTGTCACGCTGCCGCTGGCGCAAATTGCGCCCGGCAAGGCGCTGCCGCTCACCGAGGGTTTGAATCCCGCCTGGGCCGCCGCGCTGGCCACGCTGCAAACGGCCGCCATCCAGCCGCTGTTGGGTGCGCGCACCGTCTTGACGGAGGCGGACTGGAACACCATCAAAGCCCGGCTCGCGCCCTTTGAAACGTGGTCCACCAGCAAGGTGGGCGTAAAAGTGGAAAGTCTGGGCCTGCCGCGCCTCCATGAAATTCTGGCGAGCCCGGCCAAGGTTGAAATTGATGCCTTGATCGCGAAGGACAAGGCGCTGGAGCCGGAAGCGAATGCGATTGCCGTGGTGGAAAAACTGATCCGCTTCAACCGCGATCTGTACACGCTGGCCACGAACTTTGTTAATTTCAAAAATTTCTACAGCCGCACCACCCCGGCAATTTTCCAGGCCGGCCGGCTGTATCTGGACCAGCGCAGTTGCGACCTGTGCCTCACCGTCGAGGATGCCAGCCGCCACGCCGTGATGGCGGGATTGGCGGGCGCGTACCTGGCCTACTGCGATTGCGTGCGCAAAAGCACGGGCGAAAAGCTCAGCATCGTGGCGATTTTCTCGCAAGGCGACGACGACAATCTGATGACCGGCCGCAACGGCGTTTTCTACGACCGCAAAGGCAACGATTACGACGCCACGATCACGAAGATATTGGCCAGTCCCATCAGCCTGCGGCAGGCCTTCTGGTCGCCGTACAAGAAGCTGGTGCGCATGGTTGAGGAACAGATCGCCAAGCGCGCCGCTGCGGCGGATGACGATGTCAGCGCCAATCTCGCCGCCACCGCCAGTGCCACCGCCGGGGCGCCGGCACCGGTCAAAAAATCGGCGTTTGACCCCAGCGTCATCGCATTGATCAGCGTGGCCTTGGGCAGTATTTCCGCCGCGTTTGCGTCGGTATTGGTCTATCTTGGCAAATTTGAATCCTGGCAAATCCCGTTTGTGTTCGGCGGCATCATGCTGGCGGTTTCCGGACCTTCCCTGATCCTGGCTTTCATCAAACTGCGGAAACGCAACCTGGGTCCCATTCTGGATGCGAACGGCTGGGCGGTGAATGCCAAGGCCAAGATCAACGTACCGTTCGGCACCAGCCTGACGGGCATCGCGAAGCTGCCGCCAGGCGCGACGATTGACCTCAGCGACCGCTACGCCGAGAAATCCGCCGCGTGGCCCAAGTTTGTGGTGGTGGCGTTCTTCGTCTGGTGGATTTATGCCTTCCTGAATGACAGCGAAGGCCGCCTGTATCGCTGGTCGGATGGAGCCTACGGCAAGCCGCCCGTGGAAGTGCAAAAATTGCTCGACGAAGAGAAGGCCAAAGGCCGCACGGCGGCGAATGAAAAAGCCGCTCAAGACAAGTTGCTCCAGCAAAGCACTACCAACGGTGCCGCCGCCGGCAAATAATCATGCCCCGCGAAAGTCAGGCGGCCAAAGCGGAGCGCACGGCCAAGATCATTGCCGTGCTGGACCGCACCTATCCCGGCGCGCATTGCGAACTGAATTTTCGCAATCCGCTGGAACTGCTGGTGGCCACGATTCTCTCGGCGCAATGCACCGACAAGCGGGTGAACCTGGTAACGGCGGAGTTGTTCAAAAAATACCGCAATGCCAAGGATTTTGCCGATGCGCCGCTCGCTGACCTTGAAGCGGCGGTCAAATCCACCGGATTTTATCGCAACAAGGCGAAGAACATCCAAGCCTGCTGCCAGATGCTGGTGGAACGGTTCAATGGTGAAGTGCCGCGCACCATGGACGAACTTACGCCCCTCGCCGGGGTCGGCCGCAAGACCGCGAATGTGGTGCTGGGCAATGCGTTTGGCATCAACGCGGGCGTGGTGGTGGACACCCACGTAACCCGGCTCGGCAACCGTTTGGGGCTGGTGAAGGGCACGGATGCCGTAAAGATCGAGCAGGAGTTGATCAAGCTAGTGCCGCAGCCGCAGTGGATGCTTTTCAGCCACTGGCTCATCTGGCATGGCCGCCGCCGTTGCGATGCGCGCAAGCCGGCTTGCGCCGATTGCGAAATCAGGGAACTGTGTCCGCAGTTGGGGGTAAAATGATCCCCGTACAATTATCATGAATTTTTTTGTCCTCCCTGCTGGCATTTGTGATCCCGCGCTGAACATGGCGTGGGACGAGGCATTGCTCGTGGCCATGCCTCGGTTACAAACGCCCGTGCTGCGCTTTTACGGCTGGACCGAGCGGGCCGCCACGTTCGGTTATTTCCAACGATATGCCGAGGTGGCGCAGCTCATTCATTTGCGTCCGCTCATCCGCCGGCCCACGGGCGGCGGCATTGTACCGCACGCGGCGGACTGGACGTACAGCGCGGCTTTCCCGCCGGGCCACGAATGGTATTTGCTCAAGGCGGAGGAAAGCTACCGTCGCATTCACGACTGGGTGCGGCTGGCATTTGCGGAGTTGGGCGTAGTCACGGAACTCGCCCCCTGCTGCCAAAAATCATTGCCCGGGCAGTGCTTTGTGGGCCACGAAAAATTTGACCTCCTCTGGCAGGGCAAAAAAATCGCCGGTGCCGCCCAGCGTCGGAACCTCATGGGTCTGCTCATCCAAGGCTCCGTGCAACCGCCGCCGGTGAAATTATCTCGCGCGGATTGGGAAACCGCCATGCAGACCGTCGCCGCCAAACAGTTTGGCGTGCAGTGGTCGGAATTTGTGCCGGACCCGCCGTTGCTGGCCGAGGTGGAAAAATTACGTTCGGAAAAATATTCGCAGGCGGCGTTTAATCAAAAACGCTAGCTGATTTCGCCGTAGCAGCCGACGTAAGGAGGCTCAAATATTATCGAATACGTTTATTTATTTGAGCCTTCTTACGTCGGCTGCCACCTCTTCAACGGGTCAATCACGGCGATGTCCAAGCGGCGCGATAAAATCGCTTCATAAAACTGTCCGCATTGGAGTCCTGAATAAAGAGCAATCCATTGGTGTCCGTATAGCCGGAGGCAATATTGGTCCAGGTAATCAGGTTCGTTGAAGCCTGAATGGAAAAATTAAGGTTGGTGGCCGAGGACAGCTTAAACTGAAACAAACCGTTCGTTCCCCATGCCGCCAATTTCAAAACAATATTGGCAGGCGGGGCAGTCACCACATTGTAATCGCCAAAGATGGGATAATGATCGGTGCCGGTGGAACTGCTGCCGCTGCCGGTGAGCAACATGTCGGCATATACCGTACTGGCACTCGGCGTGGTGCTGACGAGGTCGTTCAGCGAATGATTGCTCGCACTGGTCGGCGAACTGCTCCGGGGCACCGAGCCGTTGTTGCCAAAGGTTTCGAAGGCGTAAGGATATTGTGAGGAAGGAAAATTCAATGTGTCGTAGGGATCCGACGTGTCGGGTGCCAATTGCACGCCGCCCTTGCTGTTATAAACGCCATACATCAACGCATTGGGCAACTGGACATCAATGCGCGAGGTGAGCGAAGCCGTGGAATCCCCGTAAAGATAAGTGGCGTTATCGCCGGAAACATTGCCCCACGTGACGGTAGTGGGGGGCACGGTTTTCGACATGGGATCATACGCCTGGGTCTGGTTCGTATTGGCCCAGATCGAGCTCGTGTCGCTCCAGTTGATGCCGTCCGAGGTGGTCTGGCCGGTCAGACATTTGTAGGCGTTCTCGCCGCTGCCGTTGAAAAGATTCCAATCCCCGGCATACAGGATGTGGGCGCCGGCGGGCAGATTGTATTTGGCATCGCTGCGCACGGCCTGCGCCTCGGCGTAGCGGGCGTCACCCGAGGAATCGTCGCTGGTGCTGCGCGCGTGACTGACATACATGTAAAAATCGGCGGTCGCGCCGTAGCCGATGGGGCGGAGTTGGTAAACCATGGGCGCGCGGGTGACTCCGTTGGAGCCGCCGCCGGGCGAATGGGCGGTGGTGTAGGTGCCGCCGGATTGCAAGAGCACGGTCTGCCCCGTCTTGAGCGTGCGTGCCGAAATGACCTGCATGGTATGAGTATTGTAAATGATGCCATCCGTCCCCCCGCCGGTGGTGGCATCGGTGGTGGTGTCGTAAGTGTAAGTTCCCGCGCCGTAGATGGCGTTGAGCTGGGTGGTGAAATTTCCCAGTGTGGTGGAGTTCAGCTCTTCGCAGCTCATCACGTCCACCGGTTGCGCATTGGTGCCGAGATGATGGAGACCGATGCCTTGGACCACCGTAGGCAGACTGTGAGTGGAGCCGGTGATGTTGTTGTCACTGCTTTGGTCGGCGCAATCTATGTTATAGGAGACGATGCGCAGGGTTTTGCCCCATGCGGCGGGGCTGCCGATGGCGAGGCCCGACACCACGGACACGATCGTTAAAAATTGTATTAGCTTCATGTTGGCCCGGGGAAAAAGTATTGAGGATAGTGGGTTGGCGGGCGACTCGATTCCCGGTTAAAAACCCGATGTAACGGGCCGGTGATGGCTCTGACGGAACAGGTTGGCGGTGTTTTTCTCCACGTGATTGATTTAGCAGGGAAGACCGCTGGTAGCCAGAAAAAACCATATTATTGGGTGATTTCTTTTGGGAATCTGCCAACTCGTAGGGCGAATGGCTGGCTTTAACGTTACTGGAGATCGTTGCCGGCGCAACCGGCATATTTGGCGGGGGAACAACATTGCCACCCCGGGCGGCTACAGGTACATTCTGTGCTGAATGGTCAGGCTCGTATTATTTGATATTGATGGCACGCTCGTCCACACCGGTGGCGCGGGCACGGCGGCGTTTACCAAAACCTTCGCCACGATGTTCAATTTGCATCATGGCACGGAACGGATGAAATTTGCCGGTCGCACCGACGTGGGACTGGTCCGCGAGTTTTTCCGCATCCACCGGCAGCCCGAGACGCCGGAGAATTTCAGCATTTTCTTTGAGGCGTATGTATTCTGGCTGGACCAGATCCTGAAACGCAACGGCGGCGAGTCCTGCCCGGGAATTCATAAACTCATTCAGGATATCCAGGCACTCCCCCACGCCCCCATGCTGGGGTTGCTCACCGGCAATATCCAGCTTGGCGCCCAGATCAAGCTGCGGCATTTTGGCCTGTGGGATTTATTCGTGATGGGCGGTTTTGCGGACGATCACGAGGAGCGGGATCACATTGCGGCGGCGGCGCTGGCCCGCGGCCGGCGGGTGCTGGGGGCTGATTTGAAACCACAGGAGGTATTGGTCATTGGGGACACCCCCTTTGATGTTCGCTGTGGCAAATTCATCGGTGCCAAAACCCTGGCCGTCGCCACCGGCGGCTCCAAGCTGGCCGAATTAAAGCCCTGCGGCGCCGACTGGACCGTGCCCGATCTGACGCACGTTTCCGCCCGTGAAATCTGCGCCTGAAAGGTAGCGGCGGGCATCCGTGCCGGCCGTAGAGCCGGCGCTTCCAGCCCGGCGGAACTGGCTTCGCGGGCACCAGCGGTTGGTTATTCGCCAAGGGCCGGGCGGTTTCACGATTCTTCCGCCGTTCGGAGCGCCGGCTTGTAGCCGGCTTTGCGCGTCCATGCCGGCGAAACGGGTGGAAAGTAACAACCGTGTACGATCATCGTAAGTTGTCAGCCGGTCGCAGACCCGCGCTCCGGGGGCAGTGTCAAGATGCGCTCGGATGCCCGCCGCTGCCCACTATTGCATTTGCCGGGGTGGCCGTTATCCTCATTTCATGAGGAAGAGTCTGAAGAACCCCGCCGATCCTGAATTAAAACAACGCATTCAGGAGCTCATCCAGTTGAAAGGCGGCGGGTACAATGAAACCGAGGTCGCCGACATCATCGAGAACGCCCTCAAGCTGCTCACCGATGTGCGCGAAAAGGGCGATGTGCGGGTAATCCAGACGGCCGTGCGCGAATTGCGCTATGCCTTCCGCGTCTTTGCCCCGTATGAAGCCAAGCGCAAGGTGACCATATTCGGTTCCGCGCGCACGGCGGCCAGCAAGCCCGAGTACCAGCAGGCGGTGGAGTTTGCCCGGAAAATGAAGGACGCCGGATTCATGGCCATCACCGGAGCCGGCCCCGGCATCATGCAGGCCGGGCACGAAGGCGCCGGTCCCGAAAACAGTTTTGGCGTCAATATCCGCCTGCCCTGGGAACAATCCGCCAACCCCGTCATTGCCGAGGACAAGAAGCTCATCACCTTCAAATATTTCTTCACCCGCAAGCTCATCTTCATCCGCCATTCGGATGCCATCGCGCTCTTCCCCGGCGGCTTCGGCACCCTGGATGAAAGTTACGAAGCCATCACCCTCATGCAGACCGGCAAGAGCCAGCTCATGCCGCTCGTGCTCGTGGATCGCCCCGGCGGCACCTACTGGAAAACGTGGGATAAAAACATTCGCGAACATCTGCTGCGCGACAAACTCATCTCCCCGGAAGACCTGAACCTGTACCAGATCACCGACAGCGCGGACGAGGCCGTGAAAATCATCACGCGCTTCTACCGAAATTTCCAGTCCACGCGCTTTGTGAAGGATCTCCTCGTGGTTCGCCTCAAACACCTGCCCAGCCCGTCCGCCCTGGCCGCCCTCAACGAAGATTTCGCCGACATCATCAACGGCGCACCGGTAACGATCATTCAGCCCACGCCCGAAGAGGTGGAAGATAACGACAAGTTGGAACTGCCCCGCATCGCCTTCGGCTTCAACCGCCACGACTACGGCCGACTCCGCCAGTTCATCGACGCCGTGAACGGGTGGTGACGCCGGTTTTATTTAACCGCATAGATCACAGAGATCACAGAGAATGGGCCAAAGGCACCAGAGGTACTGTTACGCACCCTATATTCTTCAAAGATTTGCCTTTCCCTCTCTGTGATCTTTGCGTTCTATGTGGTTAAATCACATTGCATATGAAGGATATACAGGAATTGACCAATCAAGTTCGTCAGACTGCATATGACATCCATGCCTATCACGGTCATGGTCATTTGGAAAAGGTGTATGAGAATGCGCTCGCACACCGGCTGCGCAAAGCGGGATTGGATGTGCGAGTACAGCACCCAATCAAAGTACACGACGAAGATGGGACGCTGATCGGCGATTATCTAGCCGATTTACTCGTGGAACGCAGCTTGATTATCGAGTTGAAAACAGCCAAAACCCTGGCTCCCGAGCACGAAGCTCAGGTTCTCGGTTATTTGAAATCCGCCCGTCTTAGTCATGGATTGCTGATCAACTTCGGCTCTTACAAATTCGAAATCCGCAAGTTCATCTGGTCCGAAACTCCGCCAAAGAAAACTCCGACCATCCCCGGCTTCCTAATCTCTGTGCTCTCTGCGTTCTATGCGGTTTAACCACACAGAACGCAAAGACCAAAGCGGGAAAGGAAAATTAGCAACTGCGCAAAGCCCTGCGGTTCCGCCCGTACCAATCCCCAATTCTCTGTGTTCTCTGCGTTCTATGCGGTTAAATCAAGCCGACTGCAGCACCACGGTCTCCGCGACTTTTTCCAGCGCGGCCGGCGCGGCAAAGTGGTGGCGGGCGGATTTTTTGGTCTGACCGGGAAAGTCGCGGTACAGCGTGATCGCCACGTGCTCGTTGCGGCGCACACATTCCTTGATCGCCTCGTAATTTTTCTCGCAGTGGATCAGCGTCTTCCACGAATAAATATGCTTCGGCTTGTGGAAATCGCTGTTCGCCAGAAAGGGCAGGCGCTTAAGACCGATGTCGTTGAAAATGTTGTTCCGGTTCGCAATTTCCCACGCGTCGAGCAGGGGAGCGTACTTCTCCTGATTTTCCCAGAGATACAGCGTATTGCGACCCCACTCGCTTTTCATCACATGCGGATGCGACGCCACGGCGAGGGCTCCCTGCTTGTGGATCTCCTCGATCAGTTCCGGAATGTCCAGCCCCGCGTCAATCGGCGACTTCAAGTCAATCCCCAGCAAATGCGCCGAGGTCTTGCTCGTGTAGCCGTCCTTGTTGAATTCAATGCCCGTCATCACCAGCATCTGATAGCGCCGCCACGCGCGCTGGCGTTCGCGTTCGATCACCTCAAAATATTCGCCGATCTGTTCGCGGGCCAGCGTCAGATTCGTCAATTCGCTCACCTTGCCGATCAGGCGTTTCGGATCCGCCAGATGGTCGGTGATGCAAATGCAGTCAAACCCGCGTTCACCATAGAAATCAATCAGCTCCGGCACGCTGAGCTGGCCGTCGGAATAATTGCTGTGTATGTGGAAATCGCACAACAGCATCTCCGGGCGATGCGCGCCGCCATTCACCAGCTTGGGCGTCCGCATCAGCCGGTCGGCGGCGGGCTCAAACAGTTTCACGTTGCGCCGCGCGGGCCGGTCGTTGACCGCCTCCGCCAGCACAACCTCGGCAATGCGCAGCGCCGCGTCCGGACGGCTGATTTTCTTCAGGGCCTTGCGCCAGTCCGACCACACCGAGGCGCGCTTGTCGAAGGCCAGTTCCACCGCCTCGGCGATTTCCCGTTTCCGCTCCACCACCGTCCCGCATTCATATTTGTTGATCAGCGCCGCGGAATCGTCATCCGTGCTCGCCTCCCGCTGGAGCACAATCATGGGACAGCGCGCCGCCATGGCCTCCGGCACAATCACATCGCCCGCCCGGCTGACCACAATATGATGCGAATAAAACAACTCGGGCATCTGGTTGGTCCAGCCCAGAATGCGCACCCGCGTGGACACATCGGCGGTGCTCTCAATCAGCTTCGCCCGCAATTCCGGGTCGCGCCCCGCCACCACCGTTACTTGCACCCCGTCCACCTGCAACAACCGGTCAATCGCCTTCACCGCTTTTTTGCGGCCGGTATTGACCAGATAAAGCACGCGGCGCGGCTCGTTGCCCACCGGCGCGGGCAGTTCCGGATGCTTGTCCGCAAAGGCGGGGCTCACCGGGAAACCGAAATTTTTGATCTTATTGAGCGTCACGCCGCCCACCTGCAACACGCCGGCCACCTCGTCATTGGCCACAAAGAAAAGATCGCTCGGCGCCCGAAACCACACCGGACTCGCCTGCGCGGAAGCGGTGATGACCGTCAACAGGCGGAAAGGACGTTCGCTGTCCCGGTAAATTTTCTGGATGGCATGACCGTAAACCGGATGGGTGGACACCACGCAATCCGGCTGGTTTTCATCCAGAATCTTCTCCAAGGCAAGCTGCAGCCGGGCAAAGCTGCCAAACTGGTTTTCCACGGGCAACATCGAGCCGCCCCAGATGGTCTGGGCATAATGCACCACCCCGAGGGCGGTCTTGCCCACCAAGGTGTTGAAGGCGCCGTCGCTGCCGGCGAAGAGGTCGAGCACCTCCGTGCGCGCGTCCTCATCCAGGATTTCGATGGCATCGCGGATATTGCGGGCGGCGGCGGTGTGCCCGTCACCAAATCCCGCGGTCAGAATGAGGATTTTTTTCATAATCGAGCAAGGTCATGTTCTACCGGGCGTGTGACAAACATGTGACGGTCGGGTTAACTTCTATTCACAATTTTATTCACAACCGGTCGCGTTCTCCCCCTCTCCGCCATTGGTAAATGGGGGAGAGGGTCGGGGTGAGGTGGCGCTCATCTTTTTAGCCTCAGGGGACAGTGCCCCAATCTGCGCCCGGGCAGACCCTTTTTAACAGAAAGGCCGCGTGGCGTCCACCAAAGGAGGAAACTCCTTTGGCACACATCAAGCATGGGACTGGCCGGTGCGGTCGGAACTACCGCAGCGCCAATTCCGAGGGCTGAAAGCCCGCCAGGTTATAGCCCAGGCTGGAGCGAGTCCGCGAGCGGAGGCCTGGGTAATCCCCAATAAATTGTTCCCCGGCCTGTCGGGCCGGCACCCCGACACGCATCGCAGCACTCCGCCAGCAAGACCGCGTTGAAATCATTCCACCGGCACTGCTATTGCGACCCGCTGCGAGTTGGGACAACTCGCGCTCCGCCAGATTCGCCACGCTCTGCCGTTGAATCCATTCACCCTTTCGGTCATTCCCGAAGAATACTGTCCGGCACCTGCCCGGCAGGGCGCATCCGCACTGCCCCCGGAGCGCCGGTCTGTGACCGGCTTACAACTCCCGATGATCGTACACGGTTGTTACTTTCCAACCGTTTCGCCGGCATGGACGCGCAAAGCCGGCTACAAGCCGGCGCTCCGAACAGCGGACGCTCCCGGGGCAGTGGCAGGATGCGCCCCGCCCGGCAAGCCCCGCAATTTGGCGCTTGCTTCCGTGCGGCCGCCGCCACAAATTCCCTATTAGCAGATGATTGCGCCCTGCCATCGCCTCCGCCGCCCCCGGCCACCTGAGCATCTGGATGGGAAACGCGAACGCAGCCTTTTCCGGGAAGGCTTGCGGGGAGGGGCAACTTTCACAATCAGCAACAAAGATTGGCGGAAGCGAAATAAAAAACAGGCCTTGGCTAGTTATGTCACATGAAATTACTAAAAATGAATATTGTATACGCCGCATTTCTATCTACCGTCTCACTATTTTGGGCCGGTTGTTCGTCAACACAGCAATTTGTGACTTTCCCCAACCAAGCAAAAGTTGTAGAGGATCCTACCAAAGGACGCATCTATGTGATGAGACCGGCAACGGTTGGAGCGGCTATTTCTATGGATGTCGCCGATGACGGAAAAATTATCGGCAGCACTGGACCACATGGATTCTTATGCTGGGAGAGAGAGCCGGGAGATGTTGTTATTTCAAGCAAGGCGGAAAATACAAGCGCAGTCAAAGTTAGCGTACAGCCAGATAAAGCAACTTATATTTTTCAACACATGGAACTCGGATGGATTAGTGCACGTAATAGGTTGGATGTTGTTACGGAAGTCGAAGGTAAGAAAATTTTGAAGGAATGCAACCCGCCAAAAATAATTCGATAAAATATGGAAGCCAAACCAGACTATAACAAATTATCAGCAGCATTTGCTGAAGATTTTCTACGAAACTGGAAGAAGGAGGAGGAAGTTCGGGCTACTCTTTTTTTAGACGACCAACCTTTTGCCACTGGGACAGTAGCGATTGCACAAGAACTTGTTAAATTCCGGCCGAAACAGCCAAAGCAATTGGATGATGTTCTACATAATGTAATAAGTCTGAAAATAGGCATGAATGAGAAGCAATATTTTCTAAAGCACTCACGATTTTTATTAGAAATCAGTTCTGAAAGTTGTTGGTGTTTTAGTTGCGCGGAAAATGACGATTTGTAAAATGTGACCATGTGTTTCAACAATCCGGAGCCTGCCGTCGGAGCTTCGGTTGCAAGCCAAGCCACGAGTCGAGAGATCGCCGGTTTCACTGCGCCTGACGAGTTTGCAGCGCGTTTTGGTTCCGGCTGGACACCATTTCACAATTGGCAGAAAGATGTATTTTTTACCAAAGGATCGAAATGACAGGAGTACTGTGAAGTGTCATCTCATCCCTTTGCTGGTTGTAGCTTCGGTTGCAATCTGAGCAGCGAGCCGATGTTAGCCTAGCTCTCCCCCCATCATCCCCATGTTTCTCTTTGAACCATTAAAAGACAATAAACTGTGGCGGCGGGTGCTTTCCGTGGTATTCGGCGTCGGCTTCGTCGCCTGGGGATTGGTGTCCATTTACCTCGGGCACATCACCGCTTTCCGGCATATCAACCTGACCTTTTATCGGACGCGCGATCCCTTCGCTTTTTGGCTCGTGGTGCTGCTGGTGCTTTATCTGGGCGTGGGTTGCATTTATCGCGGCATCCGAGGCAAGAGCTGATGCTGCCGAATACCAACCGGACGCCAAAGGCGACCGCCGCCTTCGGCGAATCCCAAGGGGATTCCGACCCAAAGCCCAGCGGTTGCGAGTCCGCGAGCTACCCTGGGTACGCCGCCGCCGGCCGCCCTCAACCGCAACGCGGTTGCGGCCCCAACCCTATGCCGCCATTTTCCATCGGACACATCTGCCACTGCCCCGCAAATCCAGAGCCGTGACCTCGTCAAAACCGCTCGCCGGCCGGGTTCTCCCCCTTCTCCGCCATTGGTAAATGGGGGAGAGGGACGGGGTGAGGTGGCGCTCATCTCATTAGACTCGGGGCATTGTCAGACTGCGTCCCTAAAATCCCGCCGCCCCCCATTTGACATTTCCCAATCCGTGCTATATTACCCGGTTGGAAGTTTACATGGTAAACTCACCGTCACGGCCAAACTCGCGCCCGCCCGCCCCTGTGGAGTGCGGCGGCATGACGCCGCTTTGGAACTGGGAGACATGTCTCCCAGTGGATCGCGCGGCCATGTCCGCCCGGGGTGGGGACGGCCCCGTCCCCACGTTCCTAAGTATTGGGCACGTGCCCATCCGCCAGGACCAAGCCAAACCCCCCGGCAATCAAACCAAATCAATCCAAATCAAACCTCCCCGCCCCGTTCGCGTGTTTCGCGTATTTCGCGGTTACCGCCCCCGATCTCCGAAGCTCGAAATCCGTGCCCGAATCCACCCCCAATCAAGGCAAAAAACCCTGTAATCGTGCCTAATCAAGCCTCATCAAGGCAAACGCCCAATTCCCGGAGCGCGCCCGTCCTCGGGCGCAGCAACGTCCGAACCCGCCGGCCGCTCCGCTCCGTTTGCCGCCCCGCGCGATGCCGCCCCCATCTGCGTTCATCTGCGTTCATCCGCGGTTCAACCTCCCCCGTTCGCGTGTTTCGCGTATTTCGCGGTCATCGCCCCCCCGAGCTCCGAACCCCAAAATCCGTGCCCGAATCCACCCCCAATCAAGGCAGAAAACCCCTGTAATCGTGCCTAATCAAGGCTCATCAAGGCAAACGCCCAATTTTCGGAGCGCGCCCGTCCTCGGGCGCAGCAACGGCCAAACCCGCCGGCCGATCCGCTCCGTTTGCCGCCCCGCGCGATGCCGCCCCCATCTGCGTTCATCTGCGGTTCAACCTCCCCCTTCAAATCAAAGTTCTTAGATTTGTGCCATTCCCCCCGCTGCAAACAACTTATCCAAAAAAAAGCTCGCCGCCTGCTGTGCGGCTTTGTAATCATCCGTATTATGCCAAACCGTAAACCCCATCAATTGAATCGGCGCAAGTTCATCCAAGCCGCCGCCTTGACCACCGGTGCGGTGGCCTTTGGCGTCCCCACCCTCGTGCGGGCTCAAAACCTCAACAGCAAACTGAACATCGCGGCGATTGGCGCCGGCGGCAAAGGCGCCAGCGATACAGATTGTTGCAACAGCGAAAACATCGTGGCGTTGTGCGATGTGGACAGCTCCCATTGCGCCGGTCAGATCAAGAAGTACCCCGACTCGAAGTTTTACCAGGATTACCGCAAGTTGCTCGATGAAATGGGCAAGGGCATTGACGCGGTAACGGTTTCCACCCCCGACCATTTTCACGCCATCGCCGCCTCGGCGGCCATGCGGATGGGCAAACACGTTTATTGCCAGAAGCCGCTCACCCAGACGATTTACGAAGCGCGCTACCTGCGCAACCTCGCCCATGAATCCGGCGTCGTCACCCAGATGGGCAACCAAGGCAGTTCGGCCGACGGTTTGCGCCGCGCGGTGGAAGTGATCCAGAGCGGTGTGATCGGCCAGGTCAGCCAGGTGCATATTTGGACCAACCGCCCCATCTGGCCGCAGGGCATGGGCCGTCCCGAAGGGGAAGATGCCGTGCCGGCGACGCTCGATTGGAATCAATGGCTCGGACCGGCCAAGGTGCGGCCTTACAAGCACGGGGTGTACAATCCCTTTGCCTGGCGCGGCTGGCTCGATTTTGGCACCGGCGCCCTTGGCGACATGGCCTGCCACACGGTCAACATGCCCTTCCGCGGCCTGGCCCTCGGCTATCCCACGGAAATCGAGGCGCAACCGCTGTTCCCCATGAACCAGGAGTCCTATCCCATCGGCTCGAAGATCCGGTTTGAATTCCCCGCCCGCTCGCTCCAAATTCCGGCGGCACATGCCGGCTTCTTTCACCGCCACGACACTGTGAAGTTTGCTCCTACGACGCTCTGGTGGTATGACGGCGGCCAGCCGCTTGCCGACAATCCCACGAGCCATGACGGCAGCAACAAGCCGCCGCGCGACCTCACGGCGGACATTGAAGAGATGCTCGGCGAAGTGCCCGGCAGCGCGTGCCTGCTGATTGGCGACAAGGGCAAAATCTTTTCCCCGGACGACTACGGCGAACAGTTTTTCATCAAATTGAACGATGAAAAGAAGTTCACCCATTACACCAAACACCCGGCCGTGGCGACCGTCCGCCAATGGGTGCCGCGCAATCCGTTCAGCACCGTCAAGATGGATGCCGACCGCCGGCACCACCAGGAATGGATCAAGGCCATCAAGGAAAACAAGCCGGAGAACTGCTACTCCCGCATTGCCGTGGGCGCGCAGCTCACCGAAATCATGCTGCTCGGCTGCGTCTCCCTGCGCGTGGGCAAGAAACTGGAATGGGACGGCCCGAACATGGTGGCCACCAACGCCCCCGAGGCCGCCCAATTCATCAAACGCGACAACCGCAGCGGCTTCGCGCTCTCCTGAACAATGAAGACTGATTTTTCCCGTCGCGAATTCATCGCGGCTGCCGGGGTGGTTACCCTGGCGGCCGCCGCTTTGCCGGCGTGGGCGCAGGACGCGAAGAAAATCACCGTCGCCTTCGTGGGCGTGGCCCACATCCACACACCCGGCTATCTGGACATCTGCAAGAAACGCCCGGATGTCGTCGTCAAATACGTCTGGGATCACGACGCCGAACGCGCCGCCCGCCGGGCGAAGGAAGTGAACGCGCAACCGGTGTCCGACCTGAATGTAATTTGGTCGGATCCCGAAGTCGCCGCCATTGTGGTGCTCTCCGAGACCACCCGGCATCATGACCTCGTGCTCGCCGCTGCGAAAGCCGGCAAGCACATGTTCGTGGAAAAGCCGCTCGGCATCACCAGTGATGAAAGCGTGGCCATGGCCGACGCCATCGAGAAGTCCGGCCTGCTGTTCACCACCGGTTATTTCTCCCGGGCCGATCCGAAGAATATCTTCCTGAAGAACGAAATTGCCGCCGGCAATTTCGGCACCATCACGCGCGTCCGCGCCTCCAACTGCCACAACGGTTCGCTCGGCGGCTGGTTCGACACCGAATGGCGCTGGATGGCCGACCCGAAAATCTCCGGTGTCGGCGCCTTCGGCGATCTCGGCACCCACAAGCTCGACATCCTCATGTGGATGCTGGGCGACATCGACTCCGTGACCGCCGCCATCCAGCCCGTGACCCATCGTTACGGCGATTGTGATGAAACCGGCGAAGCGTTGATCAAGTTCAAGAGCGGCATCATTGGCACCCTCGCCGCCGGCTGGGTGGACATTGACGACCCGGTCAAACTGCTCATCAGCGGCACCCAAGGTCATGCCGTGGTCTATAACGATCAGTTGTATTATCGCAGCGAGAAGGTGGAAGCCAGCGACAGTCGCAAGCCCGTGAAGAATCTGCCCGTCGCGCCCAAGGTGCCGATGAACCAGTTTCTGGACTCCGTCGCCGGGGCCAAAGGCGAACCGCTGGTAACCCCGCGCGAAGCCGCCGCCCGCGTGACCGCCATGCAGGCAATCTACGAAGGCGCCAAGGGCAATAAGTGGGTAAAGGTGGGCTGAATGTCGGCAGATACGACTTGATGTCCGGGCACAACTCCGCTTTAGTGAGGGCAGGCCAAAAGCCATGACGACTACCGTTCTGCCCATATCGAAACTGTTTCAGGCATGCGAACCGAATGAATCCATTTCACCGGTGGATCCACGGTATGTGGATTTTGATAAGGCGCGCGGTGATAGTCCGGCACCTTCCCATGCGCGCAGTCTGCGCCGGGCTGATCCGGCCAAGCCGGAAATTAAATTGCTCGCCGGCCACCGTGGCATTGGCAAGTCCAGCGAGTTACTGCGGCTCAAAAAGCTTCTGGAAGACCCGGCTACTCCAGAGAACCCCTACGCGCCATTCAAAGTTATTTTCTTTGATGTTAACGATTCGCTGGATGTCAACGATCTGGATTTCCCGGACTTGCTGGTATTGATTGCCGGTGAAGTTCAACGCCAACTGAAAGAGGCGGGAATTCCTGGCTTTACCGAAACGACCGCTTATTTTCAAAGGGTTTGGGACGATTTGGTAAAGACCTTGGGAAGCAATGTGGAATTAAAGGGAGCCGATGTAGAGGTGCCTTTTGGTAAATTGGCGGTGGAATTCAAGAACCGCCCCACCGCCCGTAATTTATTGCGCGAAGCGGTCGAAAAAAATAACACCAGCATTTTGGCGGCGGTAAATGATTTGCTGGTGCAAGCCAATGTAGTGCTCCGCAAAGACGGTCACTTTAGCGGGCTGGTTTTGTTGGTTGACGGTCTCGATAAGATTCCACTCCGTTCCTTGGAGGAAGGTAAAAGCAACACGCATGTTCGGCTGTTTTGTTCGCGGGGCGAACAACTGGCCAGCTTGAAAGCGCATACGGTTTATACCGTTCCGATTTCGCTCATTTATTCTCCGCGCGGCGCGGAACTTGCCCAGACCTTTGGAGCCCATCAGATTCCCATGCCCATGATTTGTCTCCGGGGTAAAAACAAGTCTGAGCCAATCCCCACCACCCCAGGGATGGAGAAAATGTGGGAAATGCTGGAACGGCGTTGCACCGTGGCCGGACTAAATATTAAAGACGTGTTTGACCGGCCCGAAACCGGTCATTATCTGTGTCAAATGACCGGCGGACACCCTCGACATCTGATGATGTTTATGCAGGCCGCCATCAACAACGTTGACAAGTTGCCCATCCGGCAGGCGGACGCCCAAAAAGCGGTGAACAACTATGCCAACAGCCTGCTGCGTGAAATCCCGGATGACTTCTGGCCGTTGCTGCGGCATTTTGAGGCTCCGCAGACCTACATCCCCAAGGATGAAAAGCATCAGCAGATGCTGTTTTATCTGCATGTGTTTGAATACATGAATGGCGAGCCTTGGTATGAAGTGAACCCCGTAATCCGTGACCTCCACAAATTTAAACAGCACGGTTGAAGCGGGCCCGCTGGCGGAGGCGCTGCGTTCACTCCGGCGCGGGTTGGCACGAGCCACCGGTTTTGCCCTGTTTGTAGGCGTGGTGAAAACCCCGGCACAATCCCACCGAATCATCAAACTGCTGGCGGAAACGATGCCGGGCACGCTGTTTCAAACGTTCACGATTCAGCCGGACACGACGGATATTCTGGCGGGCATTCAACGGCAGTTTGGC
Organism: uncultured Verrucomicrobia subdivision 3 bacterium; assembly: GCA_903872345.1. Classification (GTDB taxonomy): domain Bacteria; phylum Verrucomicrobiota; class Verrucomicrobiia; order Limisphaerales; family UBA11358; genus UBA11358. The sequence goes on from CAIQKM010000160.1 coordinate 32,650, forward strand.
GGCGATATTTCCGGGCCGGTCATGATTGTGGGGCTGGAAAACGCCCTTTCATCCGATATCCCCAACCCGCCCATTTTGCATGCCTTGAACCTGCGCCGGCCCGACTGGCCAGCCTTGGTTCCCCAACCGGTGGTTCTCTGGGTAACCGAGTTCTGGCTGGGCGAACTGGCCCGTTCCGCACCAGACTTCCTGGACTGGCGCAGTGATACTTTGCATTTTCCCGATCTTGAGCCGGGGCAATTGGAAATTTTGGACGCGGCAACGTGGGATGGTGGTGCGGATACCAAAATGCCGAGGGCAGCCAGGATGGAGCGAATCAAGGAGTTGGAATCATTGATTGCTACCAATGAACATAATCAGGACGCTTTTATCCGCTCAACAGTGGCCGGGTGGATGAATGAATTAGGACTGCATTTGGTGTTATTGGGAAAGCGGCGTGAAGCGCTTCAGTATTTCCAAAAGATACTCTCGATTGGTAAAGAACTTGGGAATAAAACGATTGAATTCATAGGGTTAGGAAATATTGCGGGTGTTTATTGCAGGTTGGGTGATTTGCGACAAGCAGCCTTGGTTTTGAAACAAGCGCTTGATATTGGCGCGCAGATAAATCACAAGAAAGCCAAAATTAATGGGCTTATTAATTTGGCTGTGATTAGTCTTCGTTTAGGTGACCTGAAAAAAGGAATTGAGCTTTGTGAGCAAGCATTGCTTGTTGCCCGGGAAATGTGTGATCGTAACGCGGAAAGTTCTGTACTAGCCAATCTTGGAATAGCCTATGAAAACTCAGGTGACTTGCAAAAGGCGAAGGAGTTGTACGAACAATCATTAACGTTACGGCAATTAACAGGAGATCGAGAGGGGGAATCCGGTTGTCTGGGAAACCTTGGTAACATCTACATTCGACTGGGGGCAACCAGCAAAGCTTTGCAATTTTATGAACGGGCATTGAATATTGCCCAAGAGATTGGAGATCGAAGAGGCCAAGGGAATTCACTTGGCAACATAGGCATGGCTTATCAAGCGTTGGGCGATGCAAAAAAAGCAATTGAATTACTCGATGAGAGCCTGGCAATACGCGTTGAAATTGATGATCGAAGGGGTGAGGGAATTGTTCAATTTAATTACGCTTCGGTTTTACACAGCATGGGCTTGCTTGATCAAGCCATCACACGCGCTGAGGTGGCGCTGAATATTTTGGAACAATTGGAAGATCCCAATGTCTCAAAAGTCCGCGCCGCCCTTGCGGAATGGCGTAAAAAAACGGCTGCTTAAAATCACTTGCCGGCAATTTCCGTCAATTGCACCGGCTTGTAGCCGCCGCGGGATTTGAAATACAGCAGCAACCCGAGGTACGCGACCAGCGTGCCGATCGGGAACAACGCCATCTTGCCCAGCGCGCTGAACTGGCCGGTGGTGGTGGCCGTCTTGAGTGAGTCCTGCGCGGCGGGATCGGTGATGGCGGCGCTCTTGACCGGGTCAATCGCTTGGTAGGCGCCAAGCAGATAGTTCTTTTCCACCTTCACCGTTTGGTACAGGCCCGGATTGGTCGCGGCCAATTGTTGGGTGGCGGAGGATTCCTGCAAATAGCCGATGAACGGCGCGCCGAGAATGCCGACCGCCAACATGCCGATGCCGCCGACGGCGTTCAGCGTGAGCGCGCCGCCTTTGGGACATTGTTCCGAGGTCAGGCCAAGGATGGTCGGCCAGAAGAAGGTCTTGCCCACGCCGTAAAGGGTGGCGGCGGCAAAGATGGTGTACATGCCCGCGCCACTGGTCTTGGAAAGCGCGGCGAGGCCGATGGCCGCAATCGCGGAGCAAGTGGTGAGCAGGCCCAGCGGCGAGAGCTTGTGGACGAGCGGCCCGGCGAAGAAGCGCAGCACCATCATGATGGCCGAGGTGTAAACCAGCACCCAGGCCGGATTATGCCCGGCGGCTTCCATGGGCGTGGACATGAGCGACGTAATCCAGCCGTCCGTGCCGAGCTCGGTGATGGCCTGCGGCATCATGATGAGGATGAGCACGGCCAGCAAAACGCGGCCAAAGGATTTGGTGACAATGGCAAACAACGCCACCACCGCGCCGGTAAGGCCCCAGACCACGCCGCCGCTCCAGCCGAATACTTGACCGAGCTGGGCAATGACCAAACCGAAGCCAACCAAGGCGCCGAACACGCCGAGTTCCTTCAACATTTGCAGGTAGCTGACGCCGGCCTGTTCGCGTTCGCTCTTGGGGAATTTGCGGGTGACGAGAATGGAGAAAAACACCAGCGCGGGAATCAGGATCAGCCCAAGCGTGAGCCGCCAGTCCTTGTTGTTGGCCAGCGCAATGGTACACAGACCGCCCAGCACGAGGCCGCCCGGCCACCCGGAGTGCAGGCGGTTCAACCAGCGGGTCTTGTCCGTCTTGAACATCGTGGTGACAATGGGATTAATATAAGATTCCACGCTGCCATTGCCGAGGCCGAGGATGATGCTGCCCCAGAATAACAACTGATGGCCGTGCTTTTGCGCCGCCACCAAGGCGTCGCCGCTCACGCCTTGAATGCTCTGGTACGCCGCAAACGCCAGCGCGCAGTAAATCAGATAACTGACGAAGGAAAAGACCATCGCCACCTTGTAGCCAATGCGGTCAATGAAGAGGCTGAAGATGATGATGCTCACGCCGAAGGGCCAGATGCCGGCGCCCTGGAGTTCGCCCACGTCCACCTTGTCGAGACCGAAGTCGGTCACGAACTGGCCGCCGCACAGAATCATGCGGCTGATGAACGCGTAGCTGGTGGTGATGAGGGCAATAAAGCAGCCCCAGAACAGGATGGTATCGTGACGTTGGTTCATGTCGTTGGAATTGGCCTATATGCTCCGGGCTCCGCGCCAACTGTCAATCGTAAATTGCTGGAAAAAGAGGGGGAGTCCCGTTTACCGTCGGATACCAGTCCGGCTGTAGTCGAGGACGGGCGCACTCCGCGATGCAGCAAAAATTGCGATGACTATGGCAATTAAAGTACACCTTGTTTGCTTCCCATCCGGCGGGAATTCTGTCATTTATGGTTCAGACAATTATGGCCGCTGAACGACCCATCATCATCTGCACCCGTGGCAGCGCGCTGGCGCTGGTGCAGGCCAACCTGATCGCCGCCCAATGCCGCGCCGCCTTTCCGGCGCTGACCTTCGAGCTGCAGATCATCAAAACCACGGGCGACAAGCTGCAAAAGAGCTCCCTTTCCCAAAAAGGCGAGACGCTGCCCAAGGGGCTGTTCACCAAGGAACTGGAAGTCGCCCTCGCCAATCACGAGGCGGACATTGCCGTCCATAGCCTGAAAGATTTGCCCACCGACCTGCCGGACGGCCTGATTCTGGCCGCCACGCCGAAACGCGAGGATGTGCGCGATGTGCTCATCTACCGCGCCCCGTCCGCCACCCTGCGCGGTTTCCCACCGCACGCGACCATCCAGGATTTTCCGCCAGGCGCCACCATTGCCACCAGCAGCACCCGGCGCAAGATGTCGCTGCTCGCCGTACGGCCGGACCTGAACATCGTCGAAATTCGCGGCAACGTCAGCACGCGCATGCAAAAGGTTGCCGACCGCGGCGAACTGGACGCCACCATTCTGGCGCTCGCCGGCATGACCCGGTTGAAATTTAAAATCAATCCCGATGGCACGATCAGCGGCGACGCCGTGCCCGCCGGTATGCTGGCTTCCGTGCTGGACTTGGAAACCATGCTCCCCTGCGTGGGACAGGGGGCCATCGGCATCGAAACCCGCGCCGGCGATGCGCGCATTGCCGCCATCATGGCCAAACTCAATCACGCCGAAACCTTCCAAGCCGTCACCGCCGAACGCTCGTTCCTGCGCGGCATGGGCGGCGGCTGCCAGAGTCCCGTTGGCGCCCATGCGGTCATCAACGGTGACACCATTTCGCTCAAAGCCATTTCCTTCCGCGATCAAACCGTGAAGCGCGGCGAAGCCTCTCGCCCGGTCAGCGAAGCGGCGGCGCTCGGCGAACAGATCGCGGCGCAGTTGAAGTAATTAACGTTTTTTGCCAGTGGCATTTCAAATGCCGCTTGGGCCGTTGAGTGGGCCAATGGCGGGCATGTGAAAAAGCCAATTTCCCCGGCCGATTATCTTTGAAATCTTGCAATGAGGTTGCAAGATTTCAAGCAAGTTGCTTCACAGTGCCCAAAGGATCCCCTGAACGCGACCGCTTCTTTCCCGGCGACGACTTCAGCCCGCCATGATCCGAACAAACTTATTTAATCTACCCATTTTAGTTTGGGCTTACTTGGGCCAGATGCCGTCGATGATGGGGCGGAGGGTGAGCTTGGCCGGATCAATGACCACATGCCGGATGCGTTTGCGTTCCCAGGTGTAGGTGATGTGGACGAGGCCGTCGGCGGTTTGGATGACGGCGGGGTAGGCGAAGCCGCTGGGGGCATTGGCATCGTTTTCGAGGACGAGGGCGGCGGACCAGTTTTTGCCATCGGCGGAGACGGCGACGTTGAGGGGGCTGCGGCCTTTGTTCTTGGTCTGGTCGCGGGTGTTGTGATTGTACACGAGGAGTTGGCGGCCATCGTGCAAGGTGACTGCGTCGGTGCCGGAGTCGGGATTGGGCAAATCGAGGAGGGTCATCTTGCCCCAGGTGAAACCGTTGTCGTCGGACCAGATTTGAAACAGCTTGTCATTGTGGGTGCGGCCGATGGCTTGGAGCCGGCCGCCGGGGTGAAAGAGGATGCTGGGCTGGATGGCACCGATGGTTTTGCCGTCGTTCACGGGGGGCGTGGCGGTCCAGGTTTGGCCGAAGTTGCCGGTGCGCTCAAAATGCACGCGCCAGCCGCCGTCGCCTTCGGTACTGCTGCCGCAAAGGATCGTGCCATCGGCGAGTTGCACGGGTTTGTTTTTGATGGGGCCGAGAATGCCGGTGGGCAGGCGGACGGGCTTGGACCAAGTCTGGCCGTCATTGGTGGAAGTGGTGAGCATGCCCCACCATTCGGCGGGTTTGGGGCCGACTTTATAAAAGAGCAGGAGGGGACCGCCTTTGGGCTGGAAGAGCACGGGGTTCCAAGTGGGGAGCCGGTTGGTAGCGAAGCCGACGCCGTTGGCGACTTCCTGGGGCGCGGTCCATTGGCCTTGTTCCTGACGCGCGACGTAGATGCAGACATCCGGGTTGCGTTCGGCGGTGCCACCGAACCAAGCGGCGACGAGGCCGGATTTGGTCTCGGCCAGCGTGGAGGCGTGGCAGGAGGGAAAGGGCGCGGATTCGTAGATGAATTCGGTTTTCAGGATGGCGGGGGACTGGGCGGCGCGGGCACCGAACGAGAGCATAATCAAAAGCGAGGATAGAAGAAATGGGGAAACATCCAACATCCAACATCCAACACCCAACATCCAGTGCCGGGGCGATGGCGGCGCCGATGGTGGATGGAAGTTGGCTAAAGGCGTGCCGCTGGATTCGCGCGTGGGAAATCGGCGGCCAGATGGTGTAACGCTCGCCCTCACCCCGGCCCTCTCCCCCATGGAGAGGGAGAAACGGTTGCCGCGTTTTGACTCTGCCGAGTGAGCGGGTGGTTCACACGCAACGAAAGCAGCAAAGAGTGCTGCTGATGGTAAAGTCAACCGGCTGGCCGTGGTCACATGGTTTGTATTATCCGTGTTCATCAGTGTCCATCCGTGGTGAAAATCAGGGCAGTTCGCTTTTGAAATGGTAGGTGCCGCTGCCGAGTTCGTAGGTGGCGCGGTGGTTTTCAAAACGCCCGGCCGGGACGTTTTCCGCCGTCACAGCTGTGAGGCTGGCTGCGGGGACGGCAACCGTGGCGGTGGTGTTCGCGGGGATGGTGATTTGCCAGTCAAATTGTTTGCCGGTGCGGTGCCATTCGCTGGTGATGAGGCCATAGGGCGAATGGTGGGAGGCTTGCACATAGGTGAGATCACCAGTGACAGTGGGGGTCATGATAATATGTTTGAAGCCGGGTTGCGCATTGTCAGGGGCGATGCCGGCGAGGTATTCGTAGAACCAGACCACGAGGTCGCCGATGAGCATGACATGGTTGCCGGAGTTCATGGTGGGGTCGGCGGTGTTGCCGTTCCAGAGTTCCCAGATGGTGGTGGCGCCTTGATTGACCATGTAGCCCCAGCTCGGATAATCGGACTGGCTGGCGATGGTGTAGCAGAGGTCGGGGCGGCCGTTGTCCGAGAGGACGCGGTTCAGATATTGGCCGCCGATCAGACCGGTGCCGATGTGACCATGGGTGTCGTTTTCAATCTTGTCCACGAGGTGGGCGAAGATTTTCGCTTTCATATCATCGGGAACCAGACCGAAGGCGAGGGGAAGCACGCAAGAGGTCTGAGTGCCGTTGGAATACTGACCGTGGTCGCGGTCGAGGAATTTGGCGTTGAAGGCGGCTTTGAATTCCTCGGCAAGGCGTGACCAGCGGCGGGCGTCGTCGGCGAGGTTCAGCTCGTTGGCGTATTTTTCCATGAGGCGGAGATCGTTGTAAAAATAGGAGGTGGCCAGCAGCGCCTTGTCGGTCTGGCGGGCGGGGTCCTTCGAATGAATCAGGGTGGCTTCCTCCGGCGGCACGCACCAGTCGCCGTAGTTGTCGCGGCTGATGATGCCATTGGTGGCGAAGGTGAGCATGTGCTCCATCCACAGTTTCGCCCCGGCATACTGGCGGCCGATGCTGGCGCTGTCGCCGAACTGGCGTTGCAGGGCGTTGGGAATGATGATGGCGCTGCTGGGCCAGGTGACGTTGTCCGAATAGATCGGCCAGTAGGCGGGGGCGACGTCGGGGATGATGCCGTTGGGGCGCTGGGCGTCGGTCATGTCCTGCCGCCATTTCGCATAGAGCGGGGCGATGTTGAAGAGATAGGACTCGCCTTTGCATTCCTCGGAGCGGTCGCCGAGCCAGCCCTGGCGCTCGTCGCGCTGGGGACAGTCGCTGGGCATGCTGCGGTAATTCCCGCGTGTGCCCCAAACGATGTTGGTGTAGATGCGATTGATGAGCTCGTTGGAGCAATGGAAATCGCCGGCGACGGGCAGGTCGTCATTCACGACGCGGCCTTCGAGCGAATTCAAATCGGGCGTGCCGGGGAAGCCGGTGACTTCGACGAAGCGGAAGCCGTGCGAGGTAAAGCGCGGTTCCCAGACTTCGCCTTTCTCGCCGCCCTTGAGGGTGTAAAAATCCGTGGCCTCGGCCCCGCGCAGATTGGCCATGTAGAGCGAGCCATCGGGTTTCAATGTTTCGGCGTGGCGAAGGCGGACGTGCGCGCCCGCCGGACCGGTGACATGCAGGCGGCACCAACCGGCGATGTTTTGGCCGAGATCATAAATAAACACGCCGGGCTTGAGTTCCTTGACGGAAACGGGTTTCAACGTGCCGGTGACGCGGATGGGTTCCATCGTCTGGGCGCTCAGTTCGCCGCCGGGCGGGGCGACAATTTGCACCGGTTGCCAGCCGGTTTGCGCAAGCGGCACAAAACCGGGGCGATCCCAGCCGGGGATTTCGCGGCGGGCATCATATTCTTCGCCGTCGTAATCGTTGTTGGCCGCGATCGGACCCTGCGTGGTGAGCCGCCAGGATTCATCGCTGACAACCTGCCGGACTGTGCCATCGGTATATTCGATGCGGAGATTCAGCAGCAGTTTGGGCCAGCCGAAGCTGACGGTGCCGGCATAGACTTTGCTGCGGTCGGCGAAGAAACGGCCGTTGCCGAGAATCACGCCGATGGCATTGGGGCCGCGCTGGAGATAGTTGGCGACGTCGTAGGTGACATAAAAATCGCGTTTTTCGTATTGGGCAAAGGCGGGGGAGAGCACGGCATCACCGACCTTGCGGCCGTTCAGATGGAGTTCGGAGAGACCGAGGCCGGAGAAGGAAACGGTGGCGCGGGCGACGGGTTTCTCGACGGTGAAATCGTTTCGCAACCAGCGGGCGGGCAGGCGGCGGTCTTCGGGCACGCGGGTTTCGGTCCATGGCGCGGCACCGGCGGGGCAGAGGACTTTGGCTGGCGTCCAGGCGGAATCATCGAAGTTGGTGGCGGTCCAGCCGGGCACTTCGTCTTTGCAGGTTTTCCAATGCTCGTCGGTGGGGATGACGAGCGGGTCGCCTTCGGTGAATTCGATTTTGAGCAGGCAGATCACGCCGGCGGGATTGGAGCTGTCCACGTTATGCCGGCCGGTGAGGCCGAAGACATAGGTCTGGCCGGGTTCGAGGCGGGTGGTGATGTCGTTCCACTTGACGGTTTTGAAATTGTTGCGGGCGCCGAGATCAAACTGGTTGATCCAGCCGCGACATTCGTTGTCGCCGGTGTATTCAAAAATGGCGCGCTTGATTTCGCGGTTGGCGGGCAGCGTGACGACGCGGCGGAAGTAATTTGTTTCCCAAGCGGCGCCGGGGGCGAGCGTGCTGGCGGAGGACCAGATCCAGGAGGTTTCGCTCAGGGTATTGGTCGCATCGGCACCGTCCCAGCCGATCCATTTGGCTTGCCAGTCGGCCGGATTGAGGATGCCCATGGACCAACAGGCCGGTCGGCTCCAAGGGGAGGCATGATTATCGGCATCCCAAACGCGGACCTTCCAGTAGTAAGAGGTGCGGGCGGCGAGCGGCGGGCCGGCGTAGGGCACGAGCACGGAGGCGTCGGAGAGAATTCGGCCGCTGTCCCAGATGTTGGTGTTGCCGGGTTGCAAGACGCTGGTGGATGGCCCGACGAGGATTTCGTAGGCGGATTGCCGGACGTTGGCGCTGGTGGAATGGAGCTGCCAGCTCAGGCGGGGGTGGACGGTATCAATGCCCTGGGGGTTTTCGAGGTGCTCGCAGCGGAGGTCGCCAACGGTGGCATTGGCAGCGTGGATAAGACCGGGCAGCAGCAGGCCGGCGGATAACAGGGCCAGGACGGAATTACGGCAATTCATATACATGGTGAAATCTCCCGGAACTCTACGCCGGGGCGGGCGGATTGACGAGGGGCGAGTGTTAAATTGATGCTAATTTTTTTGCGAAAAATGCGCGTCGGCAAAATCAAGAAAGTGCTCCCAGTCCAGCGGATAGACATCATGCTTGCCGGTGTGGCAGTTAAAGCTGAGGTCGTGCAGGAGGGGATGATCGAGCGCGGGGAAATCGGTTTCAGTGAGACCGGTCTGACCGAGCAACTGGTACACGGGGGTGGCGGCGCGGGCGGCGAGGAATTCGCCATGCGGGTCGCCCCAGAGGTCTTCGCTGCCGGTGTTGAGGAAGAGCGGGCGCGGCGCGATGAGAGAGATGAGGCAGTGGGAATCCACCGGGAGATTGGTCCAGTGATGGGCGAATTGCTGGAAGTTGCCGCACATCCAATAAGGGAAGTGATGGGCCACGTCATCCACGGTTTCGCCGTAATCGCGGCGGGAGAGGGAAGCGCCCATTTCGCCGGAGCAATTGGCGATGACGGCGGCGAAACGAGTATCCTGCGCGCCGGCCCAAAGGGCGGTTTTGCCGAGACGGGAATGGCCGAAGAGAATGATGCGCTTGGGATCCACGTCGTGGTCGGTGGCCAGATAATCCAAGGCGCGGCTCGCACCCCAGGCCCAGGCGCCAATGGCCCCCCAGCCGTCGGGGCCGGGGGCGGGGAAATTCTTGTGGACGCCGTAGGGAAGGCCCGCGCCGCCGGGGAGGTCGGGCTCAATTTCGCAGTAGTTAACGAATGCGATGCCGTAACCGCGGGCGAGGGTGGCGGCGACGTTCCAATTATTGGAGGCCTGGCCGCGCACGGGATTGACCGGCATTTGCAATGCACGGGTCTTGGGATTCCAACCGGGAAAGATGGCGATGGCGGGATCGGTGCAAATGGTGTAATTACCGCCGAATTGCAGGCAGAGGAAGGTGGGCGCGGCGGGTTTGCCGGCGGGAGTGTAGAGCAACAGATGGGCGACGGGGCCTACGGGGGTGCCGGAGAAATTGATTTCAACCTGCTTGCGGGTGGCGGTACCGCCGAGGGCATTGGTGTCGGTATCCCAGACATTAAAGGTGGTATTGGTGCCGGGGGCGGGGCTGCGGCCAAAAATGTTGGCGCGATAGAGTTCGAGGATTTCCGGGCGGCGGACGTTGTACCACGTGGCGGCATTGGTCACGGGGGTGCCATCGGCGCAGACCAGAGGATCGGGCAGGGTGTAGGTGCCGACCTTGGTTTCGTCGTAATTGGAGGCGCGGGCGGCGAGGGTGACCGCGAGGGCGGTCAGCAGCAGAAAAATGCGGTTGTGCGGGGCGGACATGGGGTCAGGATGCCGGGGGGCGGGGCGGGGCGTCAATGGTGGAAAATTTGGCGTTTGCCTTGATAAGGCACGATTAGCCTTGATTGCTGGGGAAATCGGGCGCGGATTTCGGGTTTCGGAGATCGGGGGGCGGTAACCGCGAAATACGCGAAATACGCGAACGGGGGAGGTTGAACCGCCGATAAACGCGGATGAACGCAGATGGGGGCGGCATCGCGCGGGGCGGCAAACGGAGCGGAGCGGCCGGCGGGTTTGGACGTTGCTGCGCCCGAGGACGGGCGCGCTCCGGGAATTGGGCGTTTGCCTTGATGAGGCTTGATCATGCACAATTAAAGGGTTTTTTGCCTTGATTGAGCCTTGATTGTGGGGAAGAGGCCGTCCCCACCCCGCACGGGGGAGGGCGCGATCAACTGGGAGACATGTCTCCCAGTTCCAAAGCGGCGTCATGCCGCCGCACTCCACCGGGGCGGGCGGTCAGCCGGGCGCGAGTTTATCCGTGACGGTGAGTTTACCAGGTAAACCTCCAACGGGTTTAATATAGCACGGGTTTTTAAAATGCAAGGGGCGGGGGGATTTTTTGTTGGGAGTTCCGCCTTCAGGCGGTGGGGGGCAAGCTGGGACTCCAAACTACCGGACCGCCTGAAGGCGGAACTCCGAAAAGGGGTAGCGGTTCGCAGACTTGGAGTGGGCGCATCCCGCTACTGTTCCTGAACCGTCGAGCGTTCGGAGCGCCGGCTGGCAGCCGGCTTTGGGCGTTCGTTTTGGCAATAGGGGTGGAAAGAAACAACCGTGGGCGACGTTCGTGAGGTTTAAGCCGGTCGCAGACCGGCGCTCGTGCGCCTGAGAAGGCGAGGGGATAGAACGGTGGGAGTCCGTTTCTGTGCGGTGAAGAGCCGTGCGGTATTGAACCGTAACTGCGTCGCAGTAATGCGGGGTGGAGAGCAACGGGGAGAGAACGGCCAGTCCGTAACAAGGTCTCGACGAACAGAGACAGGTGAACTCGATTCGGTCGGCGAGGTTGGGCGAGTCTGCGAGTGAAAGACGAAGCCTGTCGCGGCGGGCAATACCCGCCACAGCCGGGACTGTCCTGGACAACACGCAGATGGTTGGAGCCGGAATGGTTGGAAGTCCCAGCGCAATAATCAGGGAGACCCGCCGGGGACAAGCGGCGTTCATGGCCGTGAGGCCCGAAGAACCGCCCTGCGGGAGTCAGAGCGTCCGTAGTAGCTGAGAAGCGGGTAACGACCGTGGAGCGAAGGGGCGCAGGAAAGTGGA
>CAIQKM010000161.1 GCA_903872345.1 uncultured Verrucomicrobia subdivision 3 bacterium
ACTTCGGGCCCGGCGTCTTCGCCGCCGCCAACTACTGGCTCCAGATCGCCGTTCGCACCAATTTGGCCGCCTCCTTTGTCACCCTGACTCCCCGCCAGCCCATCACCCCCACCCCCCTCGCCCAATACGCCACCACCGCCGCCGTCGCCGGTTCCGCCAACTCCGTCGCCGCCACCAACATCTCCGGCGTCCTCGCCAGCGCCGCCCTCCCCTACGCCACCCTCTCCAATCTCGTCGCCACCGTCGCCGCCCCCTGGACCAATCAGGTCACCGGCTCTAACGTCACCGCTGTAGGCGCCGTCACCCTCACCCCCGAAGTCTGGGCCTTTACCAACGGCACCTACTACGCCGGCGGCGTCTGGTACCACGCCGCCAACAACGTCATTCAGGAAGCCATCGACCATCTGCCCGGCGGAAATTTGCAGCAACCCGGCGGCGGCATCATCGAACTCGGTCCCGGCGTCTTCTATCTCGCCAGCACCATAAACATCCACCAGACCAATCCGTTCACTCTGGAACTGCGCGGGCAGGGCAAAACCGCCTCCGCCCTTGTCGGCACCTTCGCCGGCCCCGTCTTTTCCATCGGCAACACCAACGGCACGCGCATTAACTTTGAATTACACCACCTGATCTGCGCCTCCACCGTCAACACCTTCACCAATCTCATCGAAATCGGCGACCCCACCCCCGTCGGCGGCAATGTGAATTTCTCCCCGCTGAACACCGGTGGCGTCGCCAACTTCAACATCCACGATTGCTATCTGGGCCCTTGGGAAGCCCTCACCAATAATGTATCCATCGGAGTTTGGGAAGGCCTTGCCACCCCCACCACCGGCGTACCCGGCTTCAAACCCCGCCTCGTGCCCGTCTGGGTCCAGACCATTTATTCCGATAATTACACCATCCGAAATTGCCATTTCTTCGAGACCGCCGCCCTCTTCCTGGGCTGCGACCACGCCCGGGTTGAAGATAATAATTTTTATTATATGGGGCAAAACACCGACTGGACCAATACCTCGCCCTTCTCCCTGCAAACCGCTTTGATTTTCGGCCCCAATGTCAACGACGTCTGGATTACCACCGGCAATCATTTCTACGGTTGCGGCGGGGGCATCTTCAGTTCCGCCGGCACCGCCAATGGCACTTCCCTGAATGATTTTTATGAGTTTTGCAGGTTCACCGTGGCCACCACCCCGGACACCGGCTGGACCCTTTTCAATGTGATGGGCGGCGGCCCCCCCCAAACAGCCTCTATTTATCCCGTTTATTCCCTGGTACCGGTTTCCAATTCCGCCATCCAGGACATCCGGCTGAATCAGGGGCAAATCCAGATCGGCGGCGCCGTCTTCAAATCGGATTATTTTTCCGCCGCCAGTGGCAACCTCTCCGTCACCGCCGGCAGTTCCCCGATCCGGTTCACCATATTCAGCGCCGGCTCGACCAATGCCAATGGCACCTATGTCAGCAGTGGAAATATCTGGACCAATGCCGCCGGCCAGACCTGGCTCACCTACGATGCCAACGCCACCACCTTTCAAATCTACTCGAATCAGACCGTGCTCTATGACTTCGCGTATTGGGGAGGCGACTTCGATACCGGCTTCGGCGGCAATCAGGATGCCGGCGCCCCGCCCATCCCGTATTGTGTCGTCTATTCCGGTTACACCAACGCCGCCATCGTCGCCTATGGCACCTACTTTGGAAATGGCGGCGGCCTGACCAATCTCAGCATGGCCGCGCTCAGCAATGATGGCCTGACCACGAATATGCCCATCATGGGCACGAATGGCACGGCGAGCCTGCTTTGCTTTACCAATGGCATCCTCCGGGCAGTCCATTGACTTAACGAAACTTCCGCTTTCGTCCTGGCCGATGACATTTTCGGCTCCAATTTCGCAATTACGGCACTCGCAGCCCGTAAAACTTCTCCGAGTTGGTATTGGAAATCACGTTGGTGAAAGTGAATTTTCCGTTGCTGTCAAAACTGCCGTTGGTCAGCACCGTCCAGTTTGTCTGGGGCAACTGTAGGTTGGTGGACATGACCACGTGATAGGTTCCCCCGGGGCCGCTGTTATTTGTCCCACTGGCGATCAAGTTGCCTCCTTTGGCGGTGACGCTCAGGAATTTCGGCCGGGCAACATAGGTGAATTTGTCCGCCGCATTCGTCGCCGACTTTCCGTACCCGAAAACCGGCTCCTGCACGTTTGCGCCCGGACCATCATAAGTGTCGGGTTCGTACAACCCCGACTGGACCGTCACATCCGCCGTTCCGGAGCCGGCCGGAACCGCGACGGAAATCTGCGAGTCGCCGAGCACATTGGGGGCGATGGCCGCCGTGCTCCCGAAGAAAACGAAAATCTGTCCGGCCGCTCCGGAGAAATTATACCCATTGATCAGCAGCACCGTACCGGTCGCACCGGCGCTCTGACTCAGATTGGTCACGGCCGGTGCCAGGTTCACGACGTCAAAATTGCTGGCGGCAAGCTGCGTGAGACCGCCCAGAATATCATTCATATTCCACACCAGGCTCAGGCCGTTGGTGGCGTTCACAGCGGCGGATGAACCGGTCACATACATCGCGCTGCCGATATCCGCCAGGATCAAACCATACCGCTGCATGGCGCGGGCCACGATCTGCGACTCCGGCCCCATGTTGGTGATCAGCGTATTCACCGTGCTGTTATTCCGCAGGCGCAAACGGGACCCGAGGGGCAGCATGCCCGACGCGTTCACCTTGTGCGAAGCAGGATAAAGATATTGGGCGCTGACGATGCTGCCGGGCAGGGTCATGCGCAAAGCATGGTTGATGGCGCCCTGCCCGCCTTGCGACCCCGGCAACCCTTCATCCGGACGCGCCAGCCCGGCCAGTACGGATAACCCCGCGGCATCGGCCGAGGTATAACCAAGCGGCCGAAAATCGTTCGTATTATAGTGCCAGACCGTTTCCTGCGCCGCATGCCATTTGCCGTCCGCATGGCTGGTTTCATCCAGCAAATTCGTATCTGCCGGCCGGGCCGCGCCATAAAATTCGTACGCGATATTGTTGTCCTCGTCCCAAATGAGCAGGTGCGAGTCGCCCCGTTGACCGGCATTGTAGCCCGGACCACTCGCATTGGGTCCGTTCTCATAATCGCCCTCGATCACGGCGTTGGTCGGAATGGGCGCGGCAACCAGATCGCTCTCCGAGGGGTAATCATCAATGATAACGCTCACCTTCGCACTGCTGTTGCCATGCACCACATTGTAGGGAATGCCGTATAACGGACTGGCCCCGTCAGCGGGACTGTCGGTTCCCCAATCCGGATGAATTTTTCGCGAACCTCCGATGGCCGAAATGATGGTCGCCGAATTCGTCGCCACCGGCGCACCGCTGATGTCCTGATTCCAGGGATTATTCGCCGGAAAAAGGTTCTGGCCCAACAACTGCCCCAGCGCAGGCATCACCGCAACTCCGGCTGCCATCCCCGCAACCAAACCGGCCAGCCATTGCCGGCTTCGTCTGAATGGTCGTATCATGAGTCAGGGTTTTTGAGCACCGTGTTAAAAAGGATATGATCCAGTCACCTCCTCTTTGTCTCTCTCCACATTGACCGCCGCCCCACCCGCCGGCCCTTACTGCACCGTCACACTCTTCGCCAGATTCCGCGGCTTGTCCACGTCGCACCCGCGCGCCACCGCAATGTGGTAGGCAAACAGCTGCAACGGAATCGTCGCCAGAATCGGGCTCACCGGCTCCAGCAGCGGCGGCAGGTAAATCACATCATCCGCCACCTTCGCAATCGCCTTGTCCCCCGCCGTGGCCACCGCAATCACCGGACCCTTCCGCGCCCGGATCATCGCCAGATTCGCCATCGTCTTGTCATACATCGAATCCTGCGGCACCACAAACACCGTCGGCGTGTCCGCGTCAATCAGCGCAATCGGCCCGTGCTTCATCTCCGCCGCCGAATAGCCTTCCGCGTGAATGTAAGAAATTTCCTTCAGCTTCAACGCCCCTTCCAATGCCACCGGGAACGTGTAGCCGCGCCCCAGAAAAAAGAAGTCCTCCGCCTTGTGATATTTCTGCGCCAGCTTCTTGATCGTCTCGTTCTGCGCCAGGATTTTTTCCACCTGCTTCGGCAATGCCTCCAGCGCCTTCATAATTTCCCGGGCCCGGTTCGCCGACAGCATCCGCATCCGGCCCAGATGCACCGCCAGCAGCGTCAGCACCGTCAGCGTGGACACAAACGCCTTCGTCGAAGCCACCCCGATCTCCGGCCCCGCGTGCATGTAAATGCCCCCGTCCGACTCCCGCGCAATCGTGCTGCCCACCACGTTCACAATCGCCAGCGCCCGGTGCCCCCGCCGCTTCGCCTCGCGCAAGGCCGCCAGCGTATCCGCCGTTTCGCCCGACTGCGACAGCACCAGCAGCACCGTGTTCTTTTCGAGCGGCGCGTTGCGGTAGCAGAATTCGTGCGCGAACTCCACCTCCACCGGCAGTTGCGCCAGCTCTTCAATCAAATATTCCCCCACCAGCGCCGCGTGCCAGCTCGTGCCGCTCGCCGCGATCACAATGCGGTCAATCGAACGCAGTTCCGCCATCGACATGTTCAGCCCGCCGAACTTCGCCGTCGCCCCCTCAAAATCCAGGCGCCCGCGCAACGCGTTCAAAATCGTCTGCGGCTGCTCGTAAATCTCCTTCAGCATGAAATGCGCGTGCTTGCCCCGCGCCGCATCCTCCTGGCTGAATTCCAAATTGCTGATCTGCACGTTCGCCGTGTCCGCCCCCAGGTTGCTCACCTCGAAACTTCCCGCCGTGATGGTCGCCACGTCGTAGTCGTTCAGGTACACTACTTTCTTGGTGTGCGCCACAATCGCGTTCGCATCGCTCGTCACATAATGCTCGTCCTTGCCGATGCCGATGATCAGCGGCGACCCGCGCCGCGCCCCCACCATCAGATCCGGGCAGTCCGCGCAAATCACCGCCAGCCCGTATGTCCCGATCACCTCGCGCAATGCGTCCATCACCGACGTCACCAGCGCCTCTTTCCCGCTGCCGCCGCGCTTCGCATAGTTCTCGCCAATCAGATGCGCCAGCACCTCCGTGTCCGTCGTGGATTTGAATTTGTGTCCGGCCTTGGCCAGCCGCTGTTTCAGCAGGTCGTAATTCTCGATCACCCCGTTGTGAACCACCGCAATCCGGCCGCTCGCGTCCAGATGGGGATGTGAATTCTCATCGCACGGCACCCCGTGCGTGGCCCAGCGCGTGTGTCCAATCCCCAAGGTGCCCGTCACCGGCGAAGTCTTCACCAGCGGCGCCAGCCCCTCGTCAATCTTGCCGAGCTTCTTGCGAACCTCCAGCACACTGTCCCCGAGCACCGCCAGACCCGCGCTGTCATAGCCGCGATATTCCAGCCGGCGCAAGCCTTCGAGGATGATGGGAGCCGCCGCCTTTTTACCGATATAACCAATGATGCCACACATAATTTAGGGTCGTAATTTGCACGCCACCGCAACGAGTGTAAAGGCCGGACCAGAAAAAGATTTACCCCTCGCCAGATTCCGTCTCCCACCCGCTCAAACCGCCCGCAAAATCCACTCCGCCACTTCCGTCAATCCGGCCACCACCACCGCCCGCGCCAGCAATTCCGGCGTTTTCTGCTCCAGCTTCGCCCCGTACCCCGTGCGCACCAGCAAACTCTTCTTCACCCCCGCATTCCAGCCGCACTCCAGATCAATCAGCTTGTCCCCCACCATATAACTCTCCGCCAGCTCCAGCCCGAATTCATCCCGCGCATCCAGCAAAAACTGCGGCGATGGCTTCCGCCCCCGGCTTGGCTGGTCCGGCGCCTCCGGCGCAATGTAAATTTTTTCAAACCGCACCTCCGCCCGCGCAAATTCCGCCACAATATGCTCATTCACCCGCTCCGCGTCCGCCATGGTAAAATAACCCCGCCCAATCCCCGACTGGTTGGTCACCATGAACAGCTGAAAACCCGCGTCCACCAGCCGCTTCAGGGCCGCGCCCGCCCCGGGAAAAATCTCCACCTCCTCCGGCCGGGATAGATAATTCTTCTCCGCAATCAGCGTCCCGTCCCGGTCTAAAAATAGTGCTCGCTTCATTTTTCGCCGCAAAGGTTGGCTGAACTGTGCCAAAAATGGAATTGAAATATTTCCCGGTTCATCCAGAATCAAATGGATTTACGGGCAGCAACTTTCAACCGCAGCATACACATTAAAATCACATGAGCAATCGAGGCAGATTAGGCATTCTCGTTGGTGGCGGCCCGGCCCCGGGCCTGAACGGCGTCATTGCCGCCGCCACCATTGAAGGCATCAACCAGGGTTACGAAGTCATCGGCTTCCGCGACGGCTTCAAACATATCGCCCAGGGCGACACCACCCAGATCAAGCCCCTGGCCATCCGCGATGTCAAAGACATCTACATGAAAGGCGGCTCCATCCTCGGCACCGCCCGCACCAACCCCACCAAGTCCGCCGAACAGATGAAGAACATCTTCACCGTGTTCGAAAAACTCGGCGTCACCGCCCTCGTCAGCATCGGCGGCGACGACACCGCCTTTTCCGCCAGCTACGTCGCCAAGCAGAGCCTCGGCAAAATCAAGGTCGCCCACGTCCCCAAGACCATTGATAACGATCTCCCCCTGCCCGGCACCGCCCCCACCTTCGGCTACGAAACCGCCCGGCACTACGGCACCCAGATCGTCCGCAACCTGATCGAAGACGCCCGCACCACCTCCCGCTGGTACATCATCATCAGCATGGGCCGCGCCGCCGGCCATCTGGCCCTCGGCATCGCCAAAGCCTCCGCCGCCACTCTCTCCATCATCTCCGAGGAATTCCGCGGCGAAGCTGTCACCGTCGATGGCGTGTGCGACATCATCATCGGCTCCATCATCAAGCGCAAAGCCGAAGGCTCCAACTACGGCCTCGTCGTCCTCGCCGAAGGCCTCATTGAATCCCTCGGCGAAAAGGGCCTCGTCGAATCCCTGCCCGACGGCCAGCTCGAACGTTTCGGCAAAATCATCCGCGACGACCACGGCCATCTCCGCCTCGGCGAAATCGAATTCGGCCGCCTCATGAAGGAGCTCCTCAGTATCCGCCTCGAGAAGCTCGGCATCAAAATGGCCTTTATCGACAAGGACCTCGGCTACGAACTGCGTTGCGCCGACCCCATTCCCTTCGATGCCGAATACACCCGCGACCTCGGCTATGCCGCCGTAAAATTCCTCCGCTCCCCCGAAGCCGAGAAATACGGTGCCATCATCAGCTTCATCGACGGCAAGATGAACCCCCTGCCCTTTGACCAGATGCTCGACCCCAAGACCGGCCGCATGCAGAACCGCCGCGTCAATGTGGATGGCGAAGCCTTTGAATGCGCCCAGGCCTACATGATCCGCCTCGAACGCGAAGACTTCGAAGATGCCAAGCAACTCGCCAAGCTCGCCGCCATCATCAAAGTGACTCCCGACGAATTCCGCGCCCGCTTCGGCTACCTCGCCGGCCTCAAGTAATTATTCCCTCACCACCCGGCGGCAGGCCAAAACCTGCCGCCGTTTTTTTGTGACTGCGACGCCTGTGGCTGCGACGCCCCCGTCGCCAAATAGTTATCGTTTGCTCCAGAGCTCCCAACTCCGGCTTCCGCTTCGGATTAAATGCCTCCGATAAAACATTTTCATCCCCTCAGTTCACCGCTAAATTAACCGCCGTGAAACCGCTCGCCGACTGCCAACTCTACACCTTCGTGGACACCGCCTACCTCCACGGCCGCTCCCCCGAACTCGTCGCCCAGCAACTCTGCGATGGCGGGAGCGATCTTATTCAATTACGCGCCAAAAATTCCACGCCCGACGAAGTTCGCGTCCTCGCACACAAAATTCTCCCCGTCACCCGCCGCGCCGGCGTCCCCCTCGTCATCAACGACCACCTCGACCTCGCCCGCGAACTCGGCGCCGAAATCTGTCACCTCGGCCAGGAAGACTTTTTTGACGCCGGCCACACCCATGTCAACCAGCTGAAAACCCCGGATTCCCCTTTGAAAATTGGCCTTTCCACCCATGCCCCCGCCCAGGCGCAACGCGCCTTGGACGCCGGTGCCGATTACATTGCCATCGGCCCCATCTACGCCACCGGCACCAAACCCACCGCCAAACCCGTCACCCTCGAATACGTCCGCTGGGCGGCCGCCCACGTCACCGTCCCTTGGTTCGCCATCGGCGGCGTCAACCTCGCCACCCTCGACACCGTCCTCGCCGCCGGCGCCCGCCGCATCTGCGTCGTCTCCGCCATCCTCAACGCCCCCGATATCACCGCCGCCTGCACCGAATTCCGCCGCCGCCTGGCCTAAATCCATATATCCATTTCTTTTTGAATCTGAGTTTCGTTTATGAAAAAAGACATAACGTCCCGTCAATGCGGAATTGCTGCCGAATCATACGCAGCTTACCTATTAGCGCGTTCTGGCTATGACGTTTTAGTTCAATATGGAGCGAATCAGCCGGATTATGATCTCGTTGCGATAAAAGGTGAGCGCACCTTGCGGATTTCAGTTAAGGGTAGCCAAGATGGCAGTTGGATGCTTGCAGTTCGATACGTTAAGCAAGGCGTGAATTACCACGCAGCAATAGAGAAGTGGTTATCCTCGCAACCTAAAGACCTTATTTATGTCTTCGTTCAGTTTCTCAAAGTAGGCATAAATGATGTGCCGCGAACATATGTAGCCCGACCACTGGAAATTGCAGACTACATGAAGTCTCAATGTCTGGGACGCGGACATGGTTCTCTGCAAGAAAACTTACATGATCACCGCCATTCACGTTACAACCACGAAATCCCTCAAAGTTGGAAATATTCAACCGATCGCATTGATAATATTTTGCTGTAAGATCATCAATTGCCCAATTTCTATGTGTTCTCTGCGTTCTCTGCGGTTAAACTTCCCCGGTGAAAAGTGAATCCCCTCTTTGAAATCCTCTTTGAAGATGCCGACCTCCTCGTCGTCAACAAACCCGCCGACCTCGTCTGCCATCCCACCAAGGGCGATGAATATTCCAGCCTCATCAGCCGCGCCCGCCTTCACCTGCCCGGCACCACGCCCCACCTCGTAAACCGTCTCGACCGCGAAACCAGCGGCGTGGTCGTCATCGCCAAAAACGCCGCCGCCGCCGGCGAACTCGGCCGCAGTTGGGAATCCCGCACCGTCGAAAAAGAATACCTCGCCATCGTCCACGGCTGGCCCGCCGCCGATCACGCCATTCTGGACGGCCCCCTTGGTAAAGATGGAAAAAGCCGGATCGTGATCAAAGATTGCGTCCGACCCGACGGCTCCGCCGCCGCCACCGAATACACGGTCAAACAGCGTTTCACCCGCGAACATCAGCCGTACTCACTCCTCCACGTCCGCCCGCAAACCGGCCGCAAACACCAAATCCGCATCCATCTGTCCCACGCCGGCCACCCCATCGTCGGCGATAAAATCTACGGCCCCGACGAAGACTGCTACCTCGCCCTCGTCGAAAACCGGCTCACCCCCGAGCAACGCGCCCAACTCATCCTCCCCCACCAAGCCCTCCACGCCACCTGCGTGCGCTTCAGCTGGCGCGGCACCAAAATGGAATTCACCTGCGTTCCCGAAAAATTCTTCCGCGATTTTATTGCCGATGGAACGCCGACCTGACGCCCAGCGCAGCGTGTGGGCGTCGGCCACGTCGCCAGACCTTGTCGTTCTGCCCGCAAAACAGTTACTTCCCCGCGCCCCCCAACGGCACCAACGTCACACTCTTGATCTCCATATCCGCCCCCTCGCTCTGAAATCCCACCGCCCCGTTGGTCACTGTACACTCCGTCGTCTGGTTTAGCAGCTTGCCGTTAATGTAGGAGATCACCACATCATTCGAGCAAATTGTATTCGCCGTATTCCACTCACCCACCGGATTTTCCGCCGAAGCCCCCTGCAACGGCAGCGCCGTATTCGCATCCATCCCCTTGTGCTCCTTCGATTCCGCACCCGCCATTAAAAACAAGTCGCCCTGGCGATCATGCTTCCCCTGCACCTGGATGCACTTCGGCCAGACCTTGTCCGGCAGTTGCATATGCACCAAAACCCCCGTGTTATCGGCCTTCGGCACAATCTTTACAAACCGCCAAGTCACATCCAGCTCGTAATTCTGGTAATTCTGCACCGTCCGGATATATCCCGTCGGCTTCCCCGTGCAATGAATCACCCCATTCGTCACGCTCCACGTCGCCAGGGGATCCGCGTCACCCTTCATACAAAACGTCCACCCGGTAAAATCCTTCCCGTTAAACAACTCAATCCGGTTCGTCGGTGTGATATTGTTCGCCGTAATTCCAAGAATCGCCGGCGAGACCAGCACCCAACCAGCCATTAAAAATGATTTCATGCCAAAAATTAATATTAAACACCATCAAACACCAAGTCATTAATCCCAAAAAATGGAACCGCAGTTTCCAACTTGGCGATAAAAACAACAAAACCCCCGACAACGTTAGTTGTCGGGGGTTTTGAATGAAAGACTGGCGGCTACCTACTCTCGCGGAAGCTATACAACCACTACCATCGGCCATGCAGCGTTTGACAGCCGTGTTCGGAATGGGAACGGGTCGGGCCACTGCGGTAATGCCACCAAATTGGGTGCACGAAGTTAACGTGCAAAATTGTTATGTAAAGATCATGCCGGATGAAGGGCGGATTCTTTGAAAACTACACATAAGAGACGGGATTTATTACAACTCGCGAGTTAAAATACTAGATCCAAATTAGATTTGGAAAAAGCAATCAAGCCGCACGACCGATTAGTACTAGTCAGCTGAACGTCTCGCGACGCTTACACCTCTAGCCTATCAAACGGGTAGTCTGCCCGTGGTCTTCAGGGACTTGCGTCCGGGAAACATTATCTTGGGA
>CAIQKM010000162.1 GCA_903872345.1 uncultured Verrucomicrobia subdivision 3 bacterium
TCGTATTCAATAGAACAAAATAACAGGCTTGAGTCGTACGGCCCAAGGCTTCGCCACGCGCCAGAAGTAAGCTCGATAAAAAAATCGAGGCCAGAGATGTTTTATTTATTGACCAGACACACTAATGGGCGACCCTCTCCTCGTTTAGCGAGGAGAGGGGGACGGAATAAGTTTGTGGGACGATTCCCCGGTGTCGGTGCTGGCGCACCGGCACCGGGCTTGTTTCCACGTCTCCATTGGTACACCGCGCTATAACCGGCGCTGCCTGAACGTTCTCAAACAATTCGCAGCAACAGGCTAATTCCTGCCCCCAATATTGCCGCGCATCGCGTCCGGCGTTTCTTCCCCCTCTCCTCCCCAAAGGAGGAGAGGGTCGGGGTGAGGAGTCAAAAGTTCAAATGACGACGATTGTGTATTTCTGACACCCAATTTCCAATAATTCTGAATATCAGTTTTCAATTGAGTTTTCGCGGGCACTGCCTTCAGGAGATTTTTTTGGCTAAATAAAATGTCTTTCAGAACGGATATTTAAAATAAGTCTTCCGGAATCAAACCGGCTTTTCTGTCAGAATGTTCGCATCAATTATTCGAATCTCGACTCCTCACCCCGGCCCTCTCCTCGTTGGGCGAGGAGAGGGGGACGGAATAAGTTTGTGGGACGATTCCCCGGTGTCGGTGCTGGCGCACCGGCACCGGGATCATTTTCGCAGCGCTCACGCGCGTAATAGCGCCGGTGACTTCACGTTTTTGTTTTTGAAATTCCAGCCGCACCGCGAACCAAAACTTTAACCTTTAGCCTTCAGAATTTAGCCTTCGCATCAAACACCAGCACCTCAAACGGGGCCAACTCCACCGTTACCGGCTGTCCCGCCGTGAGCGTCAGCTCCTGCACCCGCTGATCCGCATACGGGGAACTCAGCGCATACTTCTTCGCCGCTCGCGCTGGCAATTCGAATACCGTCTGCGCGTCCAACGTGATGCTCTGTGCGCGGTCATCCGGGTTGCGGAGCATGAGCGTACCCTTGCGCGGTGACCACGCGGCGTAGCCGTAGGGTTCCAGTTTTAACGGATTGCCGCCGACCCAATGGGCGTCCACCAGCACATCGGCATTAGCATGGGCCCACTTGGCGGCTTCGGCCACCTGATCCCAGGCCTCGGACGTCATCATGGACGGCGTCAGATACAGCTCCTGCAACATTGCCCCGGTGGCGAAATAGGAGCGCGCCTCGTTCTTGAGATGCGGACCGCTTTTGCCCACCTTCTCGCCCTGAAAATTGCGTCCGTGCACAATGCCATGGTGCATCACCGAGTTCAGCGGATAGAGCGGCGACAGCTCCGCAAAATAATGACGGCAATTGCCATCGCGGAAGGTCAGCCATTGTTCGCGCGTATCGCCTTTGCCGGACCACCCGACATCCGCGCTGCCGTTGCGCCATGTGGTGTCCACGTGATTCAGCCAGAACGGCGAGGGCCACGTGCCGACGGTAACGGTGACAAACAAAGCCGGATTTGCCAGGCGCAGATGTTGCGCCACCTCCAGCAGCGCCATGAAATGCGGGCTCACCCCGGCGCCGGCCTTGTCCCATTTAAAGGCATTCACGCCATCCTCACGCATGAGCTGGAGACAACGGTTTTCAAACCACTGCTCATACTTGGGATACGCCAGGTCCAAGTCCGCGCCCGCCGGGATGATGCCCATTTTTTGCGCCTGCGCCGTGCGCTCCTCCGCCCCGCCATAGCCGCCGAGCGGCGAAATCCAAGTGCCCAGATGCGCGCCCAGCGGATCCATCTTTGCTTTTAAGCCCGCAAATCCTTGCGGAAACTTATCCGTATTCTCCACCCACAAGCCCTTGTCCGGACTATCCCAGCCGTCATCCACGAGATACGACTGCACCGGCACGCCGCGCTTTTTCACCAGCTCCGTATCAAATGCTTTCACCACATCCACCAAACTCGGTTCATCTAGCGAATACCCGAGGTCGTACCAGCAATTATAAACCAGGAACGGTTTCGAGGGCCGCGCGCGTTCCCGTTCCACGTAGCAGAGGAACGCGCGCCGGAGTTGGCCGGCCGGGGCCACGCCCGTCACCGCACTGAACGAATAGGAGCGGGCAGGGGATAATTCCAATTTCGCGGCAAACCCGATGCGCGCTTCCGTGCCGCTCAACGCATTTTCCGCGCCCGGCATTTCCACGCCAAAAAACATCCCCGCCGCCGCCACCGGACAGCCCGGCACCGATCCGATGGTCTGGGCTCCAGGAATCCGCACATCCGCCAGTTCCACGCCATACAGCGGAATGGTCTGTTCCGGCGAGGTGAGCTGAACGGTTTGGCGCAGGTAATTCGCCCCGTCGCGCAATTCCGCCGACCAATGCACGTGCAGACCGGTTGGACTGACCAAATCCGCCACCAGTGCCGTGCCGCTGAAATGTTCCATTTCGCGCTGGCCCTTCGGTTCTTTGGGGAGACGCACCAGCTTGGGTTCACCCACCAATTTAAAATCGGAGGCCGGCAGATCCAGTTTGGGATAATTCAACAGACTCGCCGACTGCATCTTTTCCCCCGCCGCCGTGGTGATGTTGAAGACCGGACTCTTATCGCGTAAGCCGACCAGCAGAAATTTTTCCCCCTCCTCCCAGACCAGCGCCAGCGCCGGACTCCACGACATCCCTTGATCGGTGCCTTTGTCAATGCAGCAGGAAACCTCGCTCGTCCCGACCGGGAACGCGTATTCCAGCACCGCCGCCTGATTCGCTCCCGCCTTGAAGGCAAACCGGTTCGTGGATACCGCCGGGGAAATCTCCGCAATCACACCCGCGCCCGGACTTCCCAAATCAACGTAATCCTTCGCCTCCGCCTGCAGATTCATTTTCCCGAGCCGCACCAGCTTGGGGTCGCCCGGATAATCGCGGCGCGGAAACGACGCCAGTTCCGTCCACGCCGATCCATCCTTGGAAGCCAGCGCCACCACCTTGTCTGCCTGCAACCGGATGGCCACCCGCACGCCATTGGTCTGCGTCGTCGCCGCCTGCAATCCCAGCCGGAACAGCTCCGTGTCCGTCTGGTCAAACTTTTCGCCCGTCAGCTTGTTCACCAGCCGCGTCGGACGGAGCTTCCCGTCCACCATGGCCCACGTCTCGGAGATGACATGATTTTCCAGAGTGAAAGCGTCGTGGTTTTGCACCGACCGCACGGCCCCCGGCTGCGGCCCGGGAAACTCCACCGTTGCCGCCCGGGCGAAATCGCCGGCGAACAAAAGCGACCAAATGGCGCAAACCAAGCCAACGGATAAAAATCGTTTTATGTGTTTTGGGGATAATTGCATATGCCAGCCTCCCAGCCTAGTCATGACCGGGTGGCATGGACATACGCAATAAAGGGGAGAAACGAAAGCCGCTCGGCGGCTGTCGGAGAAGCAGAAGCTGCCGTGAAAGATGGTTGCTCGGGACGGAGGCGACAAAGGCTTCTTCCGGGTCCGTGTCGATCGGGTTGGACCCGACGACGGGTGGGGAGGAGGGCAGGATTACGCCGCCAGCGAAGGTCCGGGCGTGGGCGCGTGAATATTTGCCGCCCGGGAAGTCAGGCGGCTTTGATCCGCTGGTTCACTTCGGCGAGGGTGGTGCCGAGCACTTCGAGCTTGATGGGTTTGCTGATGCAATCATTCATGCCGGCTTCGAGACATTTTTCGCGGTCGCCCTTCATGGCGTTGGCGGTGACGGCGATAATGTGCGCGGGGCGGGGGCCCGGTTCGGCGGCTTCCCGCTGGCGGATTTCGCGGGTGGCTTCGTAGCCATCCATCACGGGCAACTGGCAGTCCATGAGGATGACGTCGGGGCGGGATTTGCTCCAGGCTTCGATGGCTTCGACGCCGTTGACCACGAGGGTGGGTTCGTAGCCGAGCTTGCGGAGCATGAGCAGGATCAGGCGGCGGTTGATGTCGTTGTCCTCCACCACGAGGATGTTCAAATCGGAAGGCGCGACGGCGGGGGCGGGGGCCGGGACGATCACCGGGAGCGCGGGGGCGGGGACGGTGAGATTATGTTTGCCATCAATGATGCCGAGCAGCGTGTTGTAGAGCTGGGATTGTTTGACGGGTTTGAGCAACTGGCCATGCACGCCGGGCGGGGTCAGGCCGTGAATGTTGTCAATGGAATAAAGCAGAATGACGTGCAATTGGGGGAAGCCGGCCAGCGCCTGGCGGGCCAGCGCCTCGCTGGTCAGGTCGGGCAGTTGGCCGGCAATCAGGATGACGGGGTCGGTGGTTCCGGTACACAGCCCGGGCAGGAGGCTCAAGGCGTCAAAGCCGGTGGCGGCTTCCTGGTGGCTGGTGGTCCAGGTTTGCACCATGGCCCGGAGGCTTTCACAGGTGGCGGCATGGCTGTCGGCCACCAGAATGCGGAGGCGGGCGAGCGCGGTGCTGGCGGGATTGGCGCCGGCGTCCGGCTGCTTTTGTTTTTCAAATTCGATTTCAAACCAGAAGGTGGAGCCTTCGTGCGGGCAGCTTTGCAGGCCGATCGTGCCATCCATCAATTCCACCAGCCGTTTGGAAATGAAGAGGCCCAGCCCGGTGCCGCCGTAGCGGCGGGTGGTGCTGGAATCCGCCTGGGTAAAGGGGCGGAACAGGGTGGCCTGCACTTCGGGGGCGATGCCGATGCCGGTATCCACGGCGTTGAAACGGAGGAGGGTGCTGCGATCGTTCTGCCGGAGGCATTCGATGCGGAGGGTGACATCGCCGTTTTCGGTGAATTTGATGCCGTTGCCGAGGAGGTTGACGAGAATCTGGCGGACGCGGACGGCGTCGCCCATGAGTTCGACGGGCAAATGGGGGGGGATAATGGCATTCAGCTCCACGGTTTTGGCGCGGGCGCGGGGGGCGAGCAGGCCGAGGACGTCATCCACCAGTTGGCGCAGATTGAAGGGGGCGGATTCCAAGAGCATCTGGTTGGACTCGATCTTGGAAATGTCCAGGACATCGTTGATGATGTTGAGGAGGTTTTCGCTGCTCTGGATGATGGTGCCGGTGAATTCGCGCTGGCGTTCGTCGAGGCGGCTGTCGAGCAGGAGGGCGGACATGCCCATGATGGCGTTCATGGGGGTGCGGATCTCGTGGCTCATGTTGGCCAGGAACTGGCTTTTGGCCTGGTTGGCGCGGTCGGCCTGGCGGGCGAGTTCCTGGGCCTGGGCGGCGGTAATGGTGAGTTCGTTGTTGGTCAGCTCGAGCTCGCGGGTGGTTTTGGCGAGGTCTTTGGTGCGGGCATCCACCTTGTTTTCCAGGTCGGCGCGGGCCTCTTCCAAAGACTTGGTGAATTGGGAAATTTGCCGGGTGGCCATTTGCAGCCGCCAGATGGAAAAGGCGCCGATGAGGCAGGCGAGGACGATGCCGGCGCCCAGCAGGCTGACATTGCGCTGGCGGGAGAGATTGTAGAAGTCGGTGATTTCGTTGCCGCCTGATTCAATCTGCCGGTCCTGAAAGGCCAGGAAATGTTTCCAGGCATCCTGGTAGGCATCCAGTTTGGGCAGGGTGTCTTCGATCAGCAATTTTTGCGCGGCCTCGGGGCGGGATTGCTGGAGAAGGAGGTCGAGGGCCGCCAGATAACTTTTCAGATAAGGCTGGCGGGCGGCGTTGATGCCGGTGAGCAGATGCTGCTCTTCGCCGGGATCGGCGAGTTTGTAAATCTGGTTGAGGAGGACGGTGATCTGGTCGGAATTCTGCAACCGCTGCGCCAGCAACTGGTCAATCTGCTTCCGGTCGGAGAGCAGAAAGATCTCCATGGTAATGCGGTTGTTCTGATGGGAGAACTGGAGGGCTTCGCGGGCGAGGTGCGCCTTCCGCCATTCGATTTCGGTGATTTTCCGGATGTCGGCATTGACCTTGTCCGAGTCATGCAGATTCAACTCGCCCAAACCGACCATGATGGCGATCAGAATGGCAAAAATTCCAATCAACCAGAGATGTGAAACACCGGTTTTCAAACCCAATAGTATTGTAATGGTTCGCTACTGTGGAACCATCTTCACGGACGCCCCGGCTAATGTCAAGATGGGGAGAAAATTACGTTGCTTATTACGGGTTTACAAAAAAGAGCAGAAGTGGCGGGTGAGACCTGTGGCGGCCGGGTATGGTGGTGAAGAATTGCTTCTCCGGTAGGGGGTTAATATAAGGCCAAGGAAGAAAAAGTAACTTTATGGGCGGGAGTTCCGTACTATAATCCGAACACTATAAATCGGATTGAGCACCGCACCACGCCATGAGGGAGAAGCTGTCGTCCGGGAACCGGCAGTATTGCGCGGTTCCCGCCGACCCGATTTGCTGCGTCCGGAAATCCTGCCAGACCTTTTAAACATCACTGCAAAACGACTACCGCACCAACCGGCTTTGATTTGGGGGGCGCGGACGATTTCCTATGGCGAACTGGGCGCGGCGGCTGGGCTGATTGCCGGGGCGTTGAGCCGACGGGGGGCGACGGCGGGTCAGGTGCTGGGTTTGTTTTTGCCGCGCGGGGCGGAGTTGTTGCTGGCGCAGGCGGGGATCAGTGGCAGCGGGGCGGCGTGGTTGCCGTTTGATGCGGGGACGCCGCTGGAGCGCATTCAGGTGTGTTTGGCATCGGCCCAGGCAAAAGGGTTGGTGACGGTGCGCGAATGGCTGCCGCGTTTGCAGGGATTGACCGTGCCGGTGTGGGCGGTGGAGGATTTGCTGGCGGAGAACGAGCCGCTGGCGGCGCCGTGTCCGGCGCGGCCGGATGATCCGGCTTATGTGATTTATACCTCGGGGTCCACGGGCACGCCCAAGGGAATTGTCATCAGCCATCGCAGCATCTGTCATTTTTTGCGGAGCGAGAACGCGGTGTTGGGCGTCACGGAAAATGACCGGGTGTACCAAGGGTTTTCGGTGGCGTTCGACATGTCGTTCGAGGAGATCTGGATTTCCTATCTGGCGGGCGCGACGTTGTGGGTTGCGCCGTCGGCGCTGGTGGCTGATCCGGATGCGTTGGCGCTGGCGCTGGCGCGGGAACGCATCACGGTGCTGCACGCGGTGCCGACACTGGTGAGTCTGATTCAGGATCCGCTGCCGGGGGTGCGGCTGATCAATTTGGGCGGCGAGGCTTGCCCGGATGCGCTGGCGCAACGGTTGATCCGGCCCGGGCGCGCCGTGTTCAACACGTATGGGCCGACGGAGACTTCGGTGTCGGCGAGTCTGGCGGAAATGAAAGCCGGGGAGCCGGTGACGATTGGTTTGCCGCTGCCGAATTACGGGATGTTGGTGGTGGATGAAAACCGGCGGCTGCTGCCGGCGGGCGAGGTCGGGGAACTGTGTGTGTTCGGTCCAGGTCTGGCGCTGGGCTATCTGGGATTGCCGCAACTGACGGCGGAGCGGTTCGTGGCGAATCCGGTGGCGACGGAGCCGGCCGAGGCGTTGATGTATCTCACGGGCGATCTGGCGCGGATGGATCCGGGCGGGCCGGTGCATTGTTTGGGGCGGGCGGACAATCAGGTGAAGATTCGCGGGTTTCGCGTGGAACTGGATGAAATTTCGGCGGTGTTGAACGCGCAGCCCGGCGTGGGCGCGGGGGCGGTGGTGGTGCGGCCGCTGGCGGGAGGCGAGGAACTGGTGGCGTTTGTGGTGGCGGCGAAAAATGAACGGCCGGCGGTGGACGCACTGCGGTCGGCCTTGGCGGCGCGGCTGCCGCATTACATGGTGCCGGCGCATTTTGAACTGGTGGCGGAACTGCCGCGCCTGGCTTCGGGCAAAATCAATCTGGGCGCGCTGCGGTCGGCACCGCTGGAACTGAAAGCGGCGGCGGAGTCCGCGTACGCACCGCAGAATGAAACGGAGGCGGCGCTGTTTGCCGCGCTGGCAAAATTGTTTCCGGGCCGGGGGTTGCGGCCGGAAGCGGATTTTTTTGACGATCTCGGCGGGCATTCGCTGCTGGTGGCGCGGCTGGTTTCCTTGCTGCGGCAGGACGGTCGCTTTGCCTCGCTAAGCGTGCAGGATATTTACCGGGAGCGCCGGCTGGCGGCGATTGTTGTGGCGATGGCGGGATTGCATCGGCAGCAGGCTTCGACAGAACCGGCGCGGGCGAAAATGCCGTTGGCGCGCCGGGCATTGTGCGGGCTGGCGCAGGCGGTGGTCATTCCGTTTTTCGTGCTGCTGAACATGGCGGACTGGCTGGCGCCGTTTTTTGTTTATCACTATTTCACCGGGGATCCCGGTGACCGCATTTGGGTGGCCGTGCTGTATTCGCTGGCGACGTTTGTGCTGGCGCGATTTGTGAATTTTGGCGTGGCCATCGCCGGCAAATGGCTGGCGACCGGACGGCTCAAGCCGGGGCGGTATCCGCTGTGGGGCATGACCTATTTTCGCTGGTGGCTGGCGGGGCGATTCTTTGAACTGCCGGACGCCTATCTGCTGGCTTCCACGCCGTGGATGCCGCTGTATTTGCGCGCGATGGGGGCGCGGGTGGGCAAGGAGGTGATGATTGACACCATCAGTTTGGGCGCGCCGGATTTGCTGACGGTGGGCGACGGCGCGAGCATTGGGACGTTCGTCAATTTTGAAAACGCGCGGGTGGAGGCGGGCGAGCTGATTCTGGGGCCGGTGACGGTCGGGCGCGAGGCGGTGGTGGAATCCTACGCGGTGGTGGAGAATGACACGGTGATCGGCGACCACGCGCAGTTGCGCGGGCAGTCGGCCCTGGCGGCGGGACGGAAGATTCCCGCCGGGGAGATCTGGGACGGCGCGCCCGCGCGGAAGACGGACCGGGTGGCCGAGGTTTTGCCGCCGCGTCCGCAAATTGGTTTTGCGCGGCGCTGGGCGACGGCGCTGGTGTTCGGGGCGGCGGCGATCGTGGTGTCGGTGCTGTTTTTTCTGCCGACGTTTCCGGCGTTCATGCTGATTGATTGGGTGGACGCCCATACGCTGGATATTTTTGATTCGGAGTTGAATCCGGCGGCGGCTTTCGGCTTTTTCTTTGTGCTGGCGATTCCGGCGGCGGCGCTGTTCGTGGTCTGCACGGCGCTGGTTACGGCGGGCTTGCGGTGGCTGCTGCCGCGTCAGCGGGCCGGTCGTTTTTCAGTGCATAGTTTTGCGTTCGGCCGGAAAAAGTTCATGGCGCAGATTATGGACGGCAGCCTGCGCGAATTGCACGGGCTCTATGCATCGGTCTATGCCCCGGCGTGGCTGCGGTGTCTCGGTGTGAAAGTGGGGCGGAATGCGGAGGTTTCCACGGCCGAGGGGATGGTGCCGGAATTGCTGGAGCTGGGTGACGACAGTTTTATTGCGGATGGCGCGATGCTGGGGGATGAAGAGCAGCGCGGCGGCTGGATGATTTTGCAGCCGACCAAGATTGGCAGCCGCTCGTTTGTGGGCAATGGCGCGTATGTGCCGGACGGCACGGTGGTGCCGGATGATGTGCTGATTGGCGTGCAGACGCGGGTGCCGGAAAATTCGCAAATGCAATCCGGGCAGACGTGGATGGGGTCGCCGCCGCTGCGACTGCCGGCGCGCGAGCAGTTGACGGGTTTTCCCGAATCGCTGACGTTCCGGCCCTCGCCGTGGCGCCGCGTGGGACGCGGGGTGGTGGAAGCGTTACGGATTGTACTGCCGCTGGCGCTGGTGATTGCGGCGGGCTATTTGATCATCATTTTGGTGATGCCGCTGGCGGAAACGTTTGGCTGGGGCTTCACGGTGGCCAATGCGCTGGCCCTCGCGGGGTGTGTGTATGGCGTGGCCTCGTTTCTGTTTGTGGTGGCGCTGAAGTGGGTGCTGGTGGGACGGTATCATCCCCGCGCCGCGCCGATGTGGACGTCGTTTGTCTGGTTCAGCGAGGCGGTCACGAATCTTTACGAATCGCTGGCGGTGCCGAATTTGCTCGATCATCTGCGCGGCACGCCGGCGCTGCCGTGGGCCTTGCGCCTGCTGGGCGTGAAGATCGGGCGCGGGGTGTATTTGAACACGACGGATATCACGGAGTTTGACTGTGTAACCATTGGCGAGGAAGCCGAGTTGAATTCGCTGTGCGGGCCGCAGACGCACCTGTTCGAGGATCGCGTGATGAAAATCGGCCGGGTGGAAATCGGCCGGCGCGTAACGGTCGGTCCACGCACGACGATTCTGTATGACACCCGGGTGGGGGAGAACGTGCGGTTGGGGCCGTTGACATTGGTGGCCAAGGGCGAGCAATTGCCGGCGCATACGAATTGGGAGGGCGCCCCGGCGGCACCGGTGCGGGAGGCGGGCGGGGTATGAATATGAATGCGGACGGGGTTTTGAATGGGCGCATCCCGACACTGCCCACTGAGGTTAAAAAGATAAGCGCCACCTCACCCCGACCCTCTCCCCCATTTACCAATGGCGGGGAGGGAGAAAACCCGTCGTGCGTATGGTTTGCGGGAAGACGACGGCTCCGGATTGGAGGACAGTGTCAGAAGGCGTCCGTTTTAATTTATCGCTGGCCAGAGCTGCCACCGCTGCCGACCACGAACCGGCCGGTGCTGGTGCGGGTGGCCACGGATGGCAACCGCCCGGTGGCCCGGCAGCAACTGCGGTCGGTGTTGCGCGAAATTCTCGCCTCTTGGAGCGGCTTGGCGGTGGGGGAATTGCCGTTGCAAGAAACCGAGCGGGGGCCGGTCTGGCACGGTTTGCTGGCGGGTGAATCGTTGGACATCAGTTTTTCCTACGCGGGGGGCGAGGGCTGGTTGGCGCTGTGCCGTGAGGCGGCGGTCGGAGTGGATGCCATGGTGATCGCGGCGTTTGTCGAAATGGCCGATGTGGCCCGGCTGTATCTAGGGCCGGCTGCGGCGGACAGCCTGGCGAAAACGGACGATCCGGCCACGCTGTTCGCCCGGGCATGGACGCGGCGGGAGGCGGAGTTGAAGTGTTTGAAACGCGGTCTGACGGAATGGTCGCGAACGGAAGCCTTGCCGCCGGTGAAACAGTTTTCGGTGACCTTGGCGGATGTCCCCGGCCTGGCGGTGGCGGTGGCAACGGCACCAGGACGGTTCAACCACGAATGGACACGAATAAACACGAATCAGATTCAATGAAAACAGCTCAAACCATTGTGTTTAAAGGTGGCGTTTGGCGTATGCGCAAGCAGGACGATCATCGTGGTCGGCTGTTGGCGGCACTTGAAGTCGGTGAGCGCGACATTGCCGCCGGCCGCACAGTTCCCTACACCCCGGATTTGCTCAAACAGATAGAACAGGAGGCGCGGACACACGCCGCCAATGACCACCCGATAAATCCGGATGTCATCCCCTAAAAGCCGCAAGCGAGCGGGGGGAATGGACTTGTCTTTGAGTGCGATATTTCCATCCCATATTTTGCATGGTTACAGAGCCAATTGATCCAGAGCCAATTGATTCTGGACAAACGGAAGGGATAAAATAAAGACGGACTCATTGGAAAAATCGCACCGCACCTGTTAATTCGTGGTTAACCTGCCTGGTTGGGCCTGTGACGGCGCAAATACTATGTCCGGTTGCCGGTGGACGGGCTGCGGGTTCCCCCTTTTTTGCCATTTTGAATTATTTTTTGTCAAATCGCATCTCCGGCTTGCATCCGGCGGGGCATCGGCGGTAAAGTTTTTAAGGTTCAACCCAAAAAATTTTATGTCGCAAACCGGCCGTCAAACACTCAACGTCAGCAAGGTGCTCTGTGTCATCCTCGGGGGCGGGCAGGGAACCCGGCTGTTTCCGCTGACCAAGGACCGCGCGAAGCCCGCCGTGCCGCTGGCCGGCAAGTACCGTCTGGTGGACATTCCGATTTCCAACTGCATCAACGCCGGCTTCCGGCGCATCTACGTGCTGACGCAGTTCAACTCCACCTCGCTGCACAGCCACATTTCGCGCACGTACAAGTTCGACCAGTTTTCCAGCGGTTTCGTGGAAATTCTGGCGGCGCAGCAGACGCTGAACAACGCCTCGTGGTATGAAGGCACGGCGGACGCGGTGCGCAAGAATCTGGTGCATTTTCTCAACCATGATTTCGATTACCTGTTGATCCTGAGCGGCGACCAGTTGTACCGGATGGATTTTCAGGACGTGATTGCGCAGCATAAGGAAACGGGCGCGGACATTACCATTGCCACGCTGCCGGTGGGCCGGGCCGAGGCCGGGGCGCTGGGAATCATGCAAGTGGATGATGAGAGCCGGATTACGCGGTTCGTGGAAAAGCCGAAGGATCCCGCCGTGCTGGACACGTTCAAGATGCCGGCGGCGTTGCAGACCAAGCTGGGGGTCAAAATCCCGGGCGATTCGTTCCTGGCCTCGATGGGTATTTATGTTTTCAACCGCAAGCTGATTTGTGATTTGCTGGACAATCCGCTGTCCGATTTCGGCAAGCACATCATTCCGCACGCGATCAATTCGAACCGCGTATTTGCGTATGTGTTCCAGGATTATTGGGAAGACATCGGCACGATCCGCAGCTTTTTTGAAGCCAACATTGACCTGGTATGCGAGCTGCCCCGGTTCAATTTCTTCGACATGAGCGCGCCGATTTTCTCGCGGCCGCGCTATCTGCCGGGCTCCAAGATCAACGGGGCGCAGGTGGATCACGCGGTAATTTCCGACGGCTGCATCATCAACCGCGCCCGGATTGCGAACAGCATTGTCGGTTTGCGCACGGTGATTGGCGACGGCACGGAACTGAACCGGGTGGTGATTCTGGGGAGCGATTACTACGAATCACTGGAATCGGTGGAACAGCATGAGAAGGCGGGCAAGCCGCGGGTGGGCATTGGAGCGCATTGCAAAATTGAAAATGCGATCATTGATAAGAATGCACGCATCGGCAACAACGTCACCATTTCCCCCGTCGGGAAACCCGAAAATCACGATGATGCGCTATATTATGTGCGTGATGGCATTGTCATCATTCCCAAGGATGCGGTCATTCCGCATGGGACGGTAATTTAAACGGTCACCTCCCAACCGGCGGGTTTATTTCGCCGGTTTGAGGGATTTGACTTTGACGGTAAAAGCGGTGTCGTGGTAGCGGACGGCCATGATGTCGGGCCGATCCGGCGGCGGCGGGCAATGCCGGGCGGACTGGCTGTTTTTCACCTCCAGCGTGGTGTTCTTGATATCCAATCCGCTCCAGACCGGGAGCATTTTGTGGCCGGTTTCCAGGCACAGGCACATGTCCTTGCCATCGCTGGAATTTTCCGCGTATTCCACCGAGTGGATGCGCGCGGTAATTTGAACGGCGGTGTTGTACATGACCGGCACGAACATGCCGGTGTGAATCTCGCCCTCAACCACCCGACCGGACAGCGCAAACAGCTGGCGGCAGGGGATTTCAAACGTGTCTTTGACAAAAAACTTCGACATAACATTTTGTGGGGCTGGAGTTTTTATAATGTTTATTAAGGTTGCGCCGGAACGATGGTGTCCCCCGTAAGGGGTTAGCTTTGGATGGACAGGGATCGCGGCGTCATGGGTTGGTCTTTCTTTGGCTCGGTTATGTTTTTTACGGTTTGTCTGATTTATTTTTTCGGCTTGTCCCCGATGTTCTTTGAGGACACCAACCATAGAGCAATTACCATGCCGACTTTTCATGGTGAAAAACCCCTTTAAAACGGTGGTTTTGAATTCTGGTAGCCTTTTTATGCAATCAAAAGACATTGCATATGCAACGCCGTGCTGCATTGCAGGTTGATGAACCGGACTGTCTGCAAAGAAGAATTGAGAAAGGGTGATTCCAACCCACAATCTGGAATGGCATTTCAGGCGGTTGAAATGGGGGGGGGACATTGTCGGTGAATTGCGGTGTTGTCGCTGGATTGCGCGGCAAGATATTTGCACGGAGGGGAATAGCTTGGCACACTTGGGCCATGCCTGAATCGTCCAGCCAATCCGACTCCGCCGCCGCCGCGTTTAGCGAGCGTCCGGCCTGGTCCGCCGTGGGGGATGGCTGGCGGCATTTGCACGGGAGCATTCGCGGGGCGGGGGCCAGTTTTGAATGGCATGATTTCCGGGCGCGCAGTGAATTGGACTGGGGCGGAAGTTTTCATCCGGGCAGCGTGGAAATCTGTCTGAACATCGCAGGACATGGCCGGGTGGGGGCCGGGGAGTCGGCGGTGGAATATTCCCCCCTGACGGCCGGGTTTTACCGGCGCGGGGCCGGGCCGCTGCCGGGCAGCCGGCGGGCGGGGGAACGGCATCAATTTCTGACGGTGGAGCTTTCATTTGATTTTTTACGCCAGAATCTGACGGAGACCACGGGGTCGTTGCATCCGCTGGTGCGCGAGGTGGTGGCGGGTCCGGTGACCGAATCGGCCGTGGCGGCGGTGGTGCGGTTGGGCAGCCGGCAGCAGCAGTTGCTGGCGAGTCTGCGGGCGACCCCGGTGAGCGTCGCGGCGCAGCCCTTGTGGTATCAGGCAAAGGCGCTGGAGATTGCGGCGGAATTGTTTTTTGACACGGCGGCGGTGCCGGAATTGTTTTGCCAGCGCCAACATCGGCTGGCTTCCGAGCGGGTGGCGCGGGTGATTGCGCTGCTGGAGCAGCATCTGGCGGAGCCGCTGGCGCTGGAGGAGATTGGGCGCGCGGTGGGGTGCAGTCCGTTTCATCTGAGCCGGACATTTTCAGCTTCCACCGGCATGACAATTCCGCAATACCTGCGTCAACTGCGCATGGAACGGGCGGCGGAGTTGCTGCGGTCGGGGCGGTTCAACGTTACGCAAACCGCGCTGGAAGTGGGTTATTCCAGCCTAAGCCATTTCAGCCAGGCGTTTCACGAGACCTTCGGGTGCTGCCCGGGACTGTATCCGCTGAAAACGCCGGCGCAACGGGCGGGGTGAATATCTTTGAGGCGTTACCCGAATATTCGCGGTGCCGGGTTTCCACCCACGCCGAAACTTCATGTTTGGGACGGTGTTTCATTTTCCATAATCACATCCTTATGAAAACACGAATTCTGCTGGTAGTGGGTTTGCTGAATCTTCCGTTACTGCCGGCGCTGGCGCAATGGGGCCAGCCAGCGGCAACACCCTTGATCAACGTCTCCGGTTCCGCCGAGGTGAAGGTGGCGCCAGATGAAGTGGACCTGAACGCCAGTGTGGAAACCCGCGATGAAAACTTGGATGTGGCCAAGCAGCAAAATGACGCACGCGTTGCCAAGGCACTGGATTTTCTTCGGCACAATGGCGTGAAGGACAAAGAGGTGCAGACGGATTACGTTTCGATTGAGCCGGTGTATGATACGCGAAATGGCACTGATCCCCGCACCGGTCTGCCGTTGCCGGGATATGATAATCATGGTCTGGCCATGAAGCCGGTTTATTACCTGGTGCGCCGCGGTATCGGGGTGAGATTGACCGAGGTGAACCATTTTGATGCGGTGCTGTCCGGGCTGATTACGAACGGAGTCAACTATATTCAAGGCATTGATTTTCGCACCTCGGAACTGCGCAAATACAAGGATCAGGCGCGGTCGATGGCCATTCGCGCGGCGAAGGAAAAGGCGGATGCCATGGCTGCTGAATTAGGGGTGAAAGTAGGCAAGCCATACACCATCAATGTGTCTGACTCGGGCGGGTGGAACAGTTGGTCGCGTGGCTATGCCGGGGGTGGCTTTGGCGGCTTTGGCGGCGGGTTCCAGAATGCCGTCCAGAATGCCGGCGTCACTGGCGAGAATGGCCCCACCCTGGCGGTGGGCCAGATCAGCGTCTCCGCCAGTGTGACAGTTTCCTTTTTGATTCAGTGAACGCAAAGCCGGCCGGGGTCACCGAATAATTTCCACCGGGATGCGGGCGGGCTGGTTCTGGCCGAGCTGGAGCAGGGCGGCGTTGGTGTACATTTCCCAATTGGCCTGGAAGTCGGGGGCGTGGAAGCGGCGGCGTGCCTGCGCCAGTTCCTGCTGGGCCAGGACGTCGAGGGCCACGGGGTCGTGGCTAAACCAGAGCTGGTTCATGACGGTGGAGTATTGCAGAAAGCCGGCGGGGCCGCCCTGATACTGGCCGAGCAGGGCATCTGTGACATTCAGGACCACGTGATCGCCCACGGCGGGCAGGGCGACAATTTCGGGCAGGGCCATGGCGAGGCGGGCGGAGTCATTTTCAAAGCGGTGGGTGTTGTCCACGCTGCCCATGGCGAGGCTGTAGAAATGGCCGCAAACGCCGGCGCTGTTTTCATTGAGGAGGGGTGCAATGGAAATGATTTTGGTCAGGCGCTGGCAGACCAGTTTGGAGACGAACGATTTTTTGCCAACGCCCCGGTTGGTCTGGCCAAATTCCTGGTCGCCCCAGACGAGGGTGCCGATCACCGGGGAATCCGGCAGATAAAAGGTGTTGGTATCAAAGCCGGCCTGCATCGCGCCGGCCACGGGCACGCCCAGTTCTTCGCCCAAATCAAAATAACCGGCGGCGCGCAGGTCTTCCGCGCGCTTGTCCCAAATCACGATCTGCGTACGCGGCACGCCGGCGGCGAGCAAGCCCCGGGTGATGGCGCGGATGACCGCCGGGCGGGTGCCGCAGAGTTCGCCGGGCGGGGAAAAAACTTTCAGGCCCACGACGTCGTTGGTTTTCACCAGCGTCAGCCAGGCGGCGGGCACGGTGGCGGCGCCGGTAAAATGTTCCAGTCCAAGGTTAAAGGCCTCGGCCACCTTGGCGTCGTCCGGCAGGAAGGCGTTGAGCAGGCCATGCCCCTGCACGACGACGACCCGGGGGGCGGGGGAGCCGGCAGGGGCTGACGGCGCGTCGGCGGCCCCGGCGGGGAGAACCCAGCCGAGGAGCGCTAAGATAATCAGTTGTGCGTTTCTTGACACTTTCGAGCGCGAATGTTACCACGATTGCGGATGCTGGCCAAAAAAATTTCAATAGCTTGCGCCGCCGGGGCGCTGATCGGTTTGACCGTCGTGCTTTCCGGTTGTACGCCGGCGGGACCGCGCGCCCTGCTGGAGGGCAAGAAACTGCTGGATGACGGCGACTATGTGAGCGCCTGCACCCAGCTGAATCTCGCGGCGACGCTGATGAAAACCAACGCCATCGCGTGGAATTATCTGGGCGTGGCCGAGCAGCGCGCGGGTCAGCCCACCGAGGCGGCCAACGCCTATGCCCGGGCGCTGGAACTGGACCGTGATCTGGTGGAGGCGCATTTCAACCTGGGCTGCCTCTATTTGGAGCAAAGCCAGGCGGACCTGGCGCGGACCGAATTGACCAGCTATCTGCTGCGCCGGCCCAATGATCCGGATGCGTGGGACAAGCTCGGGTCCGCCCAGTTGCGGCTGGGGGACACCACCGGCGCGGAAAAAAGTTTCAGCGCGGTGCTCGCCCTTAAGCCCAAGGAAAAGGACGCGGAAGCGTACAATGGCCTGGGCGTGGCGTGTGTGCAGCGCAGACATTATTCGGACGCCACCCGGTGGTTTGCCGCCGCCGTGGATTTGCAGCCGGATTTTGCCCCGGCCATTTTGAATCTGGCCACGACCTTCCAGAAATATTTGCGCGACAACCGGTCGGCGCTGGCCTGGTATCATAAGTATCTGGTCCTGACACCGCGTCCGGCCGATTGGGACGAGGTGAATGCCATTGTGGCCGGTCTGGAACCGGCGGGTTCGCCGCAACCGCCGGTGTCTCCGGTGGCGACCACTTTGACCACCAATTCCGCGCCAGTCGCGGGGGCGACCAGTCCGGTGCCGCCCGTCGTTTCCAGCCGCCCGGCGCCGGCGGTTCGCTCCAATCCTCCGCCGGCCCAGCCGGTGGCCGTGACCCGTCCTGCGGTGCCGTCCGTTACCGCCCCCAATTCGGCGCCGCAGGTGGTGCGCTTGCAGCCGGAACCGGCGCTGGTGATTCATGCCGGACAGACGCCGGCCCCGGCTCCGGCTCCGGCCGGGGCCAAACCGTTTGTGCTTAAACCGGTGGGAACGTATGACGAATCCACCTTGGAAGTGCATGCGGCGGAGACGCCGAAGAAAGGTTTCTGGCAGCGGCTCAAGCCGGTGACCTGGTTTGGCGGCGATACGGCGGAAACGAACGCCACTTCCGCCTACGGGAAAAGCGGGGTGACGCCGCTGGCCATCACGGCGGAAACCCGGCGGCCGGCGCAGGTGATCCTGCCGCTCACGCCGATCACGCGTTACCAATATTTGTCACCGGGCCGCCCGGCCACGGGCGATCACCGTTCCGCCAGCGGCGCTTTTACCAAGGCCCAATTATACGAGCAGGACGAGAACTGGGCGGAGGCGATGTATTGGTACGGCCAGGCGTCCGAATTGGATCCCGCGTGGTTTGACGCCCATTATAACGAGGCCGTGCTGGCCCAGCGCATCCGGAATTATGCGCATGCGCTGAACAGCTATGAACTGGCGCTGGCCATCCAGCCGGGTTCGGTGGATGCGCGGTATAATTTTGCGCTGGCCCTCAAGGCGGCCGGGCATCCGGTGGATGCGGCCAACGAGCTGCAAAAAATTGTGGCGGCCAATGGCAATGAAGTGCGCGCCCATCTGGCGCTCGGCAATCTTTACGCGCAGGCGCTGCATGAACCGGCGCGGGCGCGCAAGGAATATGCCAAAGTGCTGGAGCTGGACCCGGAAAATGCGCAGGCGGCCTCCGTCCGGGCCTGGCTGAATTCGAACTGATTCGCGCCCATGGCCGGTTTACTCTCCCCCGCCACGCGCGAGCAAATTCGCGCGGCCAGCGACATCGTGGACATCGTCGGCGCGTATGTGCCGCTGAAGCGCGCGGGCGTGAACTTCGTGGGGCTGTGTCCGTTCCACAAGGAGAAGTCGCCCAGCTTCAACGTGAGTCCGCAGCGCCAGTTTTTCCACTGCTTTGGCTGCGGCAAGGGCGGCGACGTATTCGCTTTTATCAAGGAGATTGAAAACATCGAATTCATGGACGCGGTGCGCCGGCTGGCGGAGCGCGCGAAGATCCCGCTGGAATTTGAAAATTCGCCGGGCGAACAGCAGTCGCGCCATCTCAAAGACCAGTTGCTGGAAATCCACGAACAACTGACGCAGCGGTGGCAGAACTGTCTGGCCAACGAGGCGGCGGGGCAGCGGGCGCGGG
Source organism: uncultured Verrucomicrobia subdivision 3 bacterium (assembly GCA_903872345.1). Classification (GTDB taxonomy): domain Bacteria; phylum Verrucomicrobiota; class Verrucomicrobiia; order Limisphaerales; family UBA11358; genus UBA11358. Next base: position 19,005 of record CAIQKM010000162.1, read on the forward strand.
ATTATCTCGCCGGGCGCGGGGTGACGGCGGACGCCATCAAACTGTTCCGCCTCGGGGCGGCGCCGGAGGCTTGGGATGACACCGTCAATTGGGCGCGCAGTAAAAATTTCAACCTGGAAACGGTGGAGAAAGCCGGGCTGATCATCCGCAAGGAGGAGACCGGGCGTTACTATGACCGGTTTCGCGGGCGGCTGATGTTCCCGATTTGCGATGAGCAGGGGCGGGTGGTGGCTTACAGCGGGCGGGTTTTGCCCGGGGACGAAAGCCCGGCCAAATACGTCAATTCGCCGGAAACGGCCATCTTCACCAAGAGCAAAATATTCTTCGGGCTGGACAAGTCCAAGCGGGCGATTCTGGACGCGGGCTTTGCCGTGATTTGCGAAGGGCAACTGGATTTGATCGCCTGTTTCATGGGCGGGGTGCAGAACATCGTGGCCCCGCAGGGCACGGCGTTTACCGACCAGCATGCGCGCATTCTGAAGCGGTACGCCAACGAGGTGGTGCTGTGTTTTGATTCCGACAACGCGGGGCAGACTGCCGCCGTGCGCGCGCTGGATCATCTGCTCGCCTCGGGGCTGGCGGTGCGGGTGGCGGTGGTGCCGCCGCCGCATGACCCGGACAGTTTCATCAAGGCCAATGGGGGCGCGGCTTTTGGCCAGGTCATCAAAAGCGCGGCGGGGTTTTTTGACTATTACCTGACCCGGCTGTGCGCCACGAATGACATCACGAGCGACAAAGGCCGGCTGGCGGTGTTGCGCGCCATGTCGGAGGCCGTTCATAAGACCGGCAACGGCGTGTTGATTGACACCTACGCGCAGAAAACCGCGCTGCGCCTGGGCGTGGCGGCGGAATCCGTCCGGAGCGAATTCAAGAAATCGGCCACCCCGGCCATCACCTACACGGTTGCGGAGGAAACCACCGTGGATGCGGATGAATCTTTCGAGACGGCGATGCCGGAAATGCCGCCGCCCACGCCGCTGGAATTGCATCTTTTAAAACTGCTGTTTTTGCACGACGAACTGGCGGCCTATGCGGTGGCGCATCTGGATGTGGACTGGATTCAGCATCCGCAGGTGCGCCACATCATTGATCTCCGCCTCGCGGCGCAGGAGCACGAGACATGGCACAGCCTGACGGAGTTTCTCGACGGATTTGAATCGCCCGACGAGCGCAGTCTGATTACCGGGGTGGTGATGGAGGCCCGCAAAATGCCCGACCCGGAAATCCAATTGGCCGATGTGGCATTGAAGCTGCGCAACCAGTCATTCGACCGGCAGATTGCCGCGCTGACCCGTAAGATCAGCCAGCCCGAAACCAGTGACGAGGAGAAACTGGCGGTGTTGCATGATTTGCAAACGCTGCGGCAGGCCAAGCGCACGCCGCTGGCGGCCCGGTTTGGGCATTAGAACGATTTTATAGCGTTGGGCAGTTTGCCTGCGGGACGCGGTTGCGGACTAACCGGGCGAACGTCACGCTTACGTGGCGGGGATGAAGCGTTGCGCCAGGCGGGTGACGACGAGCAACAGGGGAAAGACCACGCTAAGACCGCGCGGGCATTCGGGGGCGATGGCGAGCCAGTCCACGAGGGTGATGCCGGCGAGCAGGCCGGTGACGATGTGGCCGAGGTTGCCGCCTTTGGCGTCGAGAATATTTCGGGAACTGAAAGCGATCCAGAGGAGGAGCACCAGGGCAATCCACAGGGCCGGTCGCAAGTACGGGCCGGTGTTCATGACGAAGGCCAGCAGCAGCGGGGCCGTGAGCAGGGCGAACGGCCAGCGGGGGGCGCGGGTGCGGAAACTTTCACGGCGGGCCACGTAGCTGAGACCGGCCACATAGACAGCCAGGGCGAACCCGGAATAAATGGCCCCGCCATTCACGCCGCCGGCGGCGGTGCTGGCGGCCACAAGATACACCCAGAACCGGCAGGCCCCCATGAGCCAGGGCGAGGCGGTCACAAATTTATGGACGCCATCGTAGAGCAGAATGAAGGCGACGAGAATCAGCCCGAGCAAACCGGTGGTCCAGCCGGCGAGCAACAGCAGCAGCAGGCCGAGCCCGAGCGCGCCAAAACCGTAGCGCCAGACTTCGCCGACGGTGATGCGGCCGGTGGGAATGGGGCGATCCGTGCGGCGCTGGCGGTCGAAATCCACGTCAAAGGCGTCGTTTAGAAACATGCCGCCGATGTAGAGCAGGCTGACGCCGAGGAAGAGCAGGGTGAGTCGGCCGACATGGCCGCCGCCGCCGAGCCACCAGCCCGCGAGGCAGTTCGTCCAGACCGTAGGCAGATTCGACACGCGCCCCAGAATGAGGAGCGTGCGGAGGTGACGGACGGTTTCAGGACGCATGGACGCACATTAAAGCACAAAATACGCCGTCTGCAAAGGAGGTTTGGTAGTCAAAAGTGCTGCTCACGGCAGGGGCGGCCCCACCTTGATGCGATAAAACTGGACCGGCTGGCCGGAGGTATTGGTGGTCTGCCAGGTGAAGGGCATGGCGGCAGGGTTGGTAATCCAGGTGGTGTCCCAGTTCAGCAGATTGGTGGAGTGTTGGATGGCGTAGTCGGGTCCAATTTGGCCGGTCACAGAGAGGCTGAACTGGCCGGCGGTCAGGCTGGGAAGACTGAGGCGGGGAGCAGTAAGCCGGTTTACGATCACACTGAAACTTTGGGTGGCGCTGAGCGGCGGCGTGCCGCTGTCGGTCACGACCACGCTGAAGGGATTGGTGGTGCCGGCCTGCGTAACTAGCGGACGCCAGGCCAGAACACCGCTCGTGCTGCCGATGCTCGCATTGGTGGGGGCAACGGGCAGGGTGAAGGTGAGGGTTTGTACGGGGTAGTCCGCGTCCGTGGCGAGATTGGTAATGCTCAGGTTGGCCCCGACGTTGACGGTGCGATTGGTGAGGGCGGTCAGCCCGGGGGCGGTGTTGTTGGTGGCAATGATGTGGACGTTGACGCTGTTGGTGTAGGCGAACCCGGAGGCGTCGGTGACTCTGAAGAAGAAACCGCCGAGCGCATTTGAACCGGCGTTGGCGGTGAAAAGCGCGGTGCGGCCGCTGAGGGTGACAGTGCCGTTGGTGGCACCGAAGACGGCGTAAACGGGCGTATTGTTGGTGAAGCCGCGCGTGTATTGGGTGAGTTCCACATTCAGGGTGGCAGCGTTGGTGCAATCGTAGTGGGGCAGGGCGAGCCAGTTCAGGTAGCGGTCCAGTTCGGTGTAGCCATCGCCGACGAGATCGGCGTTGGCATCGGAGTAATCGCCGGGAGCGGAATTGACGTTCAAGCCTTTGAGTTTTTCCCACCAATCGGGCAGGCCGTCGTGGTCGGAGTCGGGCCAGACATTATAAGTGGCGTAAGGAGCCCAGGGGAAATTGGCGGAGTAATTGGTGGCGCCGACGGTGGGGGAATAATCGTGGACATCCGTCTGCGAATCAATCATCCCGGGGGTGTCGGCGCCGCGCGTGTCCTGCAGGACGCCGTTGATGGTATAGTTGGGTCCGTTGGTGCCGGTGTAATGCACGGTGCCATCGAGCACTTCGCCGATCACGCGCTGGTCGATGAGATCGCGCGCGGGCAGGTTGCAGCCGGTGTCCGAGAGCACGACTTTGAGGGCGTTGGTGGCGCTTTGGGTGGTGACGTAGCCGGGGAAAATTTCCGCGTTGGTGATGAGGAGCACCACCTGGTTGGAACTGGCGTAGTTGTTCGTGCCATTGCCCACGGCCACGGCGGTGCCGATCTGCCAGTTGTTGGTCAGATAGCTTTTACCTTCCATGACGTTGCCCGCCATGTAATAGGCTTCCGTGCCCCAATTGGTGTTGATGGGATCAAGGCGCAGGAGAAAGGTGACGGGACTGTTGGGATTGTAGGGGCGGTAATAATTGCTTTCGTAATTGCAGCGGGCCACGCCGCCATCGGTGCTGCGGGCGGTCCAGTTGTAAACGACGTTATTGCGGATATCGAGCGAGCCCGCGTAATGCTGGCTCTGGTCCAGACCGCCGGCGAGCGACCAGTTGCGGTCGGTGGAATGCGCGATGAGATTGTGATGGTAGCTGCCGATTTCGCCGCTGATGGAGGCGCCGAACGCGTGGGGTTGGTAGCAATTGGTGCAGCCGGTGGCGGAACGCTCCGTATCGTTGTAGTGGTAGGAATAGCGCAACGGTTCGGAAATGATGTTGTGCTGGTAGGTGGTCATGGCGGACTGGCTGCCCACCTTGCCGCTCTGGAGCGAATTGCAGGCGACATCCAGCGACCAGCTGGAGGAACAATGATCCACGATGGTGTGGGTGGCGCTGCCCAGGCTCATGGCATCCATGGATTGCTGCGCGCCGTCGCCGGTGCGGAAACGCAGATAGCGCATGATGACATCGTTGGGCCCGGACATGCCAGCGCGCCAGTTGGCGATGCAGATGCCGTCGCCGGGAGCCGTCTGGCCGGCGATGGTCACATAGCCGTTGCCCACGATGCACTGGGATTGCAGGCGGATCAGGCCGGAGACGCGGAAGACGATGGTGCGCGGGCCGCTGGCCTGGATGGCGGCGCGATAGCTGCCGGGTCCGCTGTCGTTGAGGTTGGTCACTTCCAGCACCACGCCGCCGCGGCCGCCGCGCGACCAGCGGCCGTAGCCTTCAGCGGTGGGAAAGGCGAGGTGCCGGGTGCGGAATTCCCAGACCTGGCCGAGCACGAGATTGGTGATGCCGTTGGCGGTGTCGAGCTGGTCCACGCGCCAGTAATAGGTGAGCGCGCTGTTGAGATTGGTCACGTTCAGGCTGTTGGTGGTGCCGGGCACGGCCACGGAGGCGAGCTTGAATTCCGGCGAGGCCGGCGTGGCGTTGAGGACCGCATTGCTGCTGGTGCCGAAATAGACGTAGTTGGACAGCGCAAAACCGGCGGGGATCCATTGCAAGGGCAGGTAACCGGCATTGGCGGTGCCGGGCAGGGGAACGTCGTTATTGGCGGCCACATGTTCGTCGCCGGGGTGGGCGAAACCGCCGAGGCACTGGTGCCGGGCGCGCTGGGACGGTCAATTTCGAAGCCATTGAGAATGGTGAAATCCAGCACGCTGCTGTGGTCGGGATCAAAGTTCAACTGGACGATTTGTCCGTCGTAACTGTTCGTGACATAGAAGAAGGCGAATCCGCATTTGCTGTCGTTGGTGGCCACGAGGCTGGGGGTGTTGGTGAAGACCGGCGTGCCGTTGACGCTGATGATGCAGCGGCTCATGACATTGGTGCCGTGCCAGGCGCCGCCGGCGGCACTGCCCCAGATGTCGTTGTGATAGGTGGTGATGGTGTGGACGCCGGCGGGCAGGTTGGCGATGACGAGGCTGATGGCCCCGCCATTGGTGAACGGCTGGTCCACGGTGATGGCGTCGTTTTTCCAATGCGCCCAGCAGCCGTCCTCGGACAGCCGCCAGCCGACGGTGGGGTCACTGCTCGTGGCGTTGCCGTTTTTATTCGCGTAATTGGCGTTGAGATAATTGGTGGCGTTGGCGATGGGCGGATAAGTCATGGTGACCGTGCAGGGGATGACGAGGCTGACGTTGGTGGTCAGGGGCAGGCCGCTGCCGGGGTCGTAGGTGTAAACGAAATTGGTGAAGGAGCGGGAGACGGTCTGCTTGGTGCCGGTGAAGTCGGCGGCCATATACCAAGGGGTGAATCCCGGCTCGGTGACATCAGGTCGCACGGTGCCATTGATGTCAATGCTCAGGAGCTGGGCGGGCGCGTCACAGGCCGCCAGCAGGACGGCGAGAATGCAAAAAAAACGATTCAACATGGTCACAACAAAATGGGGGACACATCATAGTAAGGCCGTTGGGACGGTTTGACCAAAGGGTTAGCCTTGAATTCTCTGCCAAAAAGCTTGAGAAAAACGCAGTGATGCTGGCGCACAGCCACCGGGGGAAAGCTGCCGGCTTGGGGTGTCTGGGGGGAGCGGTGGAAGGCGCTGCTGAATGCTGGCAGCAACTTGCTCCATTCAATCCAAGCAAGGGATCTGGTAAAGCTATCGTAATTCTTTGCGCAGTTTAAACAGGCTGATGAACAGCTTTAGGCAAAGGATCAGAAAAAGTGAACACATTCCGAAGAAAACAGCCGCAGCTCCCAAATTATCGAGCTTGTTAAATGTGTCGCTTGGAAATGCAAAGCTAAAAACTGTCACAATCAAACAGGCGGCAAAATAGCAGATGAATGTTCCAACCCCAATCAGGCTGCCCAGCAAGGCCAGGCGCTGGCGGAAAAACAATCCGATGGCTCCGACAAACCAGCAAAGCACAATTATAACCACAAGCAGTCCGAAAACCGTCAAATGATGAGGGCTGGGCGGCGGCGACCCGGCCCAGCGTGCTCCGCTCAACGCCATAATGCTTTGTAAGAGAGCAATGGTTGCAAACATCAAATTGGCAATACGAACAGACATGAGGATGATGTTCTGTTTAAGAGGCCCATATTTCCATGGCTTTCATTACTTGGGAAAAATTGGTGATGCGCCATTTTGAACCATTACCAACGAAGGAGACCTGCCGTTGTTTGGCCATGGCGGAATGCGAACCCCGCTGCTTGATCATCCGGCGGCAATGTCTGGCTTCCCGCGCCTTGATTTCTTGGTAAAGCGGAGCTTTCATGGCCAAATTATACTAGTCCGGTTTGGGGGTTGATTCAAGCGGTGAATCCGCGTGTGGTCCGGTTGGGCGTATCCGCGCCCTGTCCCCGGAGCGCCGGTCTGTGACCGGCTTAAATCTTCCGGTCGTCGCATACGGTTGCTTCTTTCCACCCGTTTTGCCGGAATGGACGCGCAAAGCCGGCTGCAAGCCGGCGCTCGTGCGCCTGAGAAGGCGAGGGGATAGAACGGTGGGAGTCCGTTTCTGTGCGGTGAAGAGCCGTGCGGTATCGAACCGTAACTGCGTCGCAGTAATGCGGGGTGGAGAGCAACGGGGAGAGAACGACCA
>CAIQKM010000163.1 GCA_903872345.1 uncultured Verrucomicrobia subdivision 3 bacterium
GGCTTTTTTCATCGCCCCACTGGCGCTACCGCGAATGACAGCCGCAAAAGCAAGCAAGCAGATCAAGTGTTTTGTGCATTTATTTGGCCGTCAGACTCTGCCAAAACACCCCCAATTTCCTTTTTCAGACGCACTCTAAATTAAAATGGCCAGGCTGCGGCCAGATGTTGGAGCAACTCTTCCCCGCTCCGCGACTCCGCGTTTTGCCCCATCCGGCGGGATAAAACAAAAACGCGCGGTTCCGGGGAGCGGAACCGCGCGTGGCGATCAGATCAGTTCAGAGCCGCAATTACGGCTGGCGCAGGCGGTAGAACACCGTGGGCTTCGTGGGATCCACCGTGATGGTGGCCGAGGTGCTGCTGGCGCTGCCAGACACGTCGGTCCAGGCGTTGCTGGCCGTAATCAGACCCACCGTGGCGGCATTGGTCTGGCTCTGGAGGATCCAGCCGAGGTGATCGGCGGGCCAGGTGAGGCTCAGCGTATTGCCATTGAAGCTGTAGCTGATGTTCGTCGGATTGCTGGCGACGCCGGAGACGACGCTCAGCACGCCGGTGGCGAGGCCGGTGGTGTTCCAAGCCAGACCCGCGCCGGGCGTGGCCGGCGAGATGGCGGCGAAGCTGCCGGTGATGGTGCTGGCGGACAGCAGCGTGAAGCTGTTGCCGACGGCAAACGCCGGACCGCCGTTGTTGATCGTCAGCGTGCCGCCGAGGCCGATGGAGCCGCCGGCGATGAGCTTGGAGCTGGTGCCGGTGCTGTTGACCACGAACACGGCGTTGCCGCCGAGCGTCACGTTGTTGCTTACCGAGAGCGTGCCGGCCGCGGCTTCACCCGGGGCGAGCGTCGCGCCGGACGCCGTGGTGACATTGCCCTTCACCGAGCCAACGCCTTGCAGTGTCTGACCGCCCGCCAGCGCCAGCGTGGGGCTGGTGAGGGCGGACACATCCAACTGCGCGCCGGAGGTGACATCCACCGTGGCGCTGTTCCCAATCGAGGCGGAGCCGACGAGGGCGAGGACGCCGTTGCTGATAACCGTGCTGCCGGCATAGGTGCTGGCCGCCGTGAGCGTCAGCGTGCCAGCCCCGTTCTTGAGGATGCCGCCGGTGCCGGTAAGCGCGCCGTTCAACTGGAACGGCGTGGTGGCCGTGAGCGTGCCGGTGCCATTCAAGGCGATGCTGCCGCCCAGCACATTGGTGCCGCTGCTGCTCGAGAGGGTGGCATTCGTCAGCGAAATGGCCTTGGTATTGGTGACGGTGGTCAGCCAGAGATCCACGGCGGAACCGGCGGCCAGCGTGAGCGTGCCGGAGGCGCCGAGCAGCGTGGAATCCTGCACCCCGAGGCGGCCCGCCTGGACCTGAATGTTACCGAGGGCGGTGTTGCCCAGGCCGACGAGGTAGATGTCGTTCGTGCCGGTCTTGGTGAGATTATGACCGTTACCCGCGAGGTACGGCGTGCCGACCACGTTGGTGCGGATATCCCAGCGGTTCGGACCGCCGAAAGTCGCATCGCCCGCGAGCGTCACGAATTGCAGCGCGGTCTGCTGGCTGGCGCCGCTGTTCAGAATGGCACCCGCCGTGCCGGCGCCGGAAACCGTGACCGGCTTGGCGCTGAAGCTGATGCCGTCCACGTCGAGGGCGCCGGTGTTGGTAACCGTGACGCCGACCGTGGTGCCGAGCGCATTCGCGTTGCCGGCGCGGAGGATGCCGCCGGAGATGTTCACCGCGCCGCTGTAGGTGCTGACCCCGGTGTTGGAAATGGTCAGCATGCCCGTGCCAGACTTGCTCAAACCGGACGCGCCACTGATGAGGCCGGCTCCGCCGAACACATAGTTGCTGGAGGAGTTCACCGTGATGGCGGCGGGCGTATTCGTGCCGACCAGCATTACCGTGGTGTTGCTGGCAGTATCGTTGAAGGTAACGCTATCCAGTTGGAGGAAGCTGTTGCTGGTCACCCCGTCAAACCAGTTGGTGACCGTGGCAACCTGCCAGGTGTTGGTGGAAGCCGCAGACCAGACCAGGTTGGAACCGGGCGAGAAGGTGACCGTGACCGCCCCGGCCGTGCTGGTGCTGAACACCGCGCCCAGATGGCCGTAGAGGGTCGGGGCCAGCGCCAGATTGTTCGTGTCGCCGGTAAGCGCTCCGGTGTACTTGATGATCGTGTAAGGCACGCCGAAGTCCACGCCGCCCTGCGGGAAGTTGGGCTGAACATAAACCGTGCCGCTCAGGCTGAGGTCGCCATTGACCTGGATCAGATCGTTGGTGCCGCCGCCAATGTTGGTGACGGTGTTGAAGTCAAACAGGTTGGTGGTGCCGCCGCCCAAGATGGCGCTGCCGGCGATGGTCAGGGTGCCTGCCACCCCGGTGCCGCCGGGGTTCAGGTAGGAACCATAGCCGCTGCCCACATTCAAACTGCCATTAAGCGTGCCGGAGCCGGCGAGCGTCTGGCCGACCGAGCTGCCTAGGTTAAGCGTGCCGCCCAGGCCGGTGACATCCAGTACCGAGGTGCTCGCCACGAGGGTGATGCTGGGACTGGTGCTCGGCAGCGCGGAACCCGCCAGGGCAAGCACACCGTTGCTGACCACGGTGGTACCGGAGTAGGTGAGCGTGCCGTCGAGGGTGAGCGTACCGGTGCCGGACTTCACGAGGCCGACCAGCAGCGTGCCGCCGTCCGAGATGGTGCCGTCAAAGGTGGAACTGCCGTTGTTCGCGCCGACATCATAGACGGTGTTGTTGGCCGTGGAGGAGGCGCCGAGCGTGCCGGAGCCGGTGAGTTTGTCCATGACGATCAGACCGCCGTTTTTCGGGTAAATGCCGCCGATCAGGTTGAACGTGACGTAATCACCGCCATTATAGGTGCCGGCCGTGATGCCGGAGAAACGCCAGGACGCGCCGGATGCCAAGGTAACGGTACCGAGCATGCCTTCAAATTGCTTCACATTGGAACTCGAGAAGGAGCCCGTGCCGGTGAGGGTGAGCGTGCTGGTCGGATCGCCGGTGATCAGCGTGCCGGTGGTGTTGCCCGCCGAGGTGGAATTAAAGGTGGCGCTGGCGCCGAGGGCCAGGTTCAGGTTGTTCCCGGGGAACGAACCGGTACCGCCGTTGTTCACCATGCTAAAGGTGGTGCCATTGCTAAGGGTGATGCCGCCGCCGTTGCCGATGATCGTGCCCGGCCCAAAGATGAGGGTGGCCGAGTCGCCGACGAGAGTGCCGCCGTTGTAGGTGTTATTGCCATTCAAACGCAGGCTGCTGGTGCCGCGCACCACCAGCATGGTCTTCGCGCCGGAGGCGTTGTCAACAATGGTGCCGTTATAGGTGGTCGCCCCATTTTGCAGCACGGTGAACACATTCGTGCCGGTCGTGCCGCTGTTGGTGATGACGCCGGTATAAGTGCCGCCGAGGCCGGAGAGGGAGTTGACCGTTTCGTTGTTGCCGTTCAAATCCAGCACGCCGGCCGGGTTCACGCCGCCGTCCAGAATCAGCCAGCCGGTGGAACCCGTCACGCTGTTCGCATCCGGAATCACTTCGGAGCCGGTGAGCTTCACAATGCCGTTGCTGATGTAGGTGTTGCCCAACCAGGTATTCACCCCGGTGAGCGCCACGGTGCCGGAACCGTTGACGATCACTTCGCCGGTGCCGGACACCCCGTTGGTCAGCGCCAAGGCGCCCCCCACACTGAGGGCAAGCACGCCGTTGTCCACCACGCCGGGCGAATTGCCCAGGTTGCCGGTGCTGCCGCCATTGCCAACTTGCAGCACGCTGTAGGAATTGCTGATCGTCGTCAGGCCGCTGTAGGTATTATTGCCCGCCAGCACGACCGGGTCGGAACCTTCCGCCACGAGACTGCCCGTGCCGCTGATCTGGCCGCCCACCACGTGGGTGGCGGTGGCGGCCTGATCGAAGATCAGCGTGCCGCCGTTATTGGTAATGTTGCCACCGCCGAGGTCGCCGGGACCGCCAAAGCCAACCTGCAAAACCGCGCCGTTGTTCAGGACGGTCGGGCCGCTGTTGTTGTTGACCGTTTCGATCATGGTGACCGCCGGTCCGTTGAGGGTGATGCCGGCGGCGCCGGAAATCTGGCCGGAACCGCTGAAGGTATAGGCGTTGTTGGTGGCATTGATGACCACCTTGGCCGGTGTAAATGTGGCCGCGAGGCTCACCGACGGATTGCTGGACGTGTCATCAAATGTGACGCTGTCGCCGTCGTCATAGAAGGAAAGCGTGGCGCCATTGAGCCAGTTTTGCGTGCCTTCCACATCCCAACTGCTGCCCCCAGTACCGCTCCAGACAAGATTGGCGCTGCCCGCCGAAGCGACCACGAGGTCAATTTCGTTGGCATTCAGAGTGCTGCTCAACGAGCCGATTTTGCCGGTCACGTTAAAGCCGGCCAGGCTGAGGGTCGAGAACGTGCCGTTCAACGAACCGGCATACGTGATGAGACGATAGACGCCGTTGGTCAAAGCGCCATGGACATTGACAAAGACGCTGCCGCTGTTGATGGCCCCGGAGAGGTTCAGGCTGCCGCCGACGGCGATGAGGTCCTTGTTGGTGGCGGACACATCAAAGAAGTTGGTGCCGCCGCCAAGGGTGAGGTTGCCGCTGAAGGTCAGCGTGCCGTAGGCGTTGTTGGTGCCGGGGCTGAGGGTGGAATAATTGGTCACCGTCACCGCGCCCGCCACCGTACCCGTGCCGCCGAGGTACTGATTGTTCAAGGTCAGGCCGCTCGCGGTGGCATCCAGCGTGGCGCCGCCGAGCAGAATGATCGCCGTGCTGTTCGTGATGTAGGTATTGGCCGAACCCAGGGCCAGGGTGCCGCCGGTGATGGCGGTGAAGCCGCTGTATTTGTTCGTGCCATTCAAGGTCAGGGTGCCGGCGCCCGCTTTGGTGAAGCTGCCGGTACCGTTGTTGCCAATCGGTTTGGCCAAGGTGACGGTGTTGCCACCGTCATTGATGGTCGCGCCGCCGGTGCCAAAGGTGATGGTCTGGCCGGAAATATCCGCCACATTACCGGAGGCATACTGCAAAGTGCCGCCGGCAAAATTGATGGCCCCCGCGCCAAGATTGTTCTGGGCGGAGAAAATCACCGTGCCCGCGTTCAGGTTCAAACCGCCGGTAAAGGTATTGGCCGTGGAAAGGGTCAGGGTGTTGGCCCCCTGCTTGGTGACCGCAGCCGCGCCGGCGATGCCGCCGGTACCGGCGATGGAATACGCCTTGCTGTTATTGGTAATGAGCAGGGATACGGGTGAAACCGTGGCATTCAACGTGATGGCCGGAGCGGCGCCGCTGACGTTGTCTTCGAGGACCACCTGGTCGCCCAAAGAGCTTTGTTCCTGATAAGTGGTGGTGGTGCCGGCGGCATCCTTCCAGTTCGCCGTGGTGGCAATATCCCAAGTGCCGCTGCTGGCGGCCCAGTTCAGCGGTTCGGTGATGGCCGAGACAATCAAATCAATCTGGCTGTTGGCCGTGTCATTGCTGAGCGTGCCGGTCACGCGGAGCGGCAGGGTGCCGAGCGCGAAGGCGGAAAAGCCGTTGCCAACATAGGCGCCGGTGTATTTCGCGAGCGGATAAACCTTGCCCGCCGTCCAGCCGGTGCCGCCGAGAACATTCAGGGTGACCGTGTTGGTGGCGGTAAGGTTGCCCAGCACTTGCAAGGGCGCGACGTTGGTGCTCGGAGCGACGCCGCCGTAGCGGAACGTCAGCGCGGAACCGGCGCGCAAGACAAGGTTGGTACCCGTCCAAACTCCGCCCGTGGAGGCAACCTGCACGCCGATGGCGGCGCCGTTGGAAACCGTCATGACCGGAGCAACAAAGGAACCGCCCGTGACGCCGTCCAATTCGCCGGAAACGACCATCACCGAGTTGGCGGCATTAAGCCCGATGGAATTGGTGCCGCCCAGGGCCAGAATGCCGGTACCCACCTTGGTGACCGAGGCATTGCCGACAAAGGATCCGTTAAACGTGGTGTTGGTGTTGAGATTGCCGATGGAATAGGTGGTGCCGGTGCCGGTGTTATCGCTGGTAAGAATGGCGTCGCTGCTGCCCGCCAGGGAGCCCATGCTAAAGATGTTGCCACCGCTGTTGTTATGGGGATTGATGAACATTTTGTTCACTCCCGCCGACGTGGAATAAATATTGAACGCGGTATTGGTCAACAGACAGACAAACCCGCCCCCGTTGAAGTACGGCGACAGGTAGCTGGTGGTGGTGGTGCCGACGATGTTAAAGGTGGCCGGAACCCCAAAATTGTCTTCCCATGTCCCGTACAGGTAATCACGCGAAGGACTGCCGACCTGCGCACCGACATTCAGGGTCAGCGTGCCCGCCAGATTGTTGATGCTCGCGCTGCCGCCCAAATAGGATCGGCCGCCCACATTGATGGTGGAAACCGCCCCCGGCATATTGGTGATGGAGCTCAACGAAATGGAGTAGCTCGATGACAAACCGGAACTGAAAAGCCCGCTGCCGGTAAAGGTCAGCGCGCCCCAACTGGGGCTGGAACCGGAACCGAACTCAACCGTGCCGCCATTGGTGATATTGATCCCGTTGATCACGCTGGACAGGCTGCCAATGTTAAACACCCCCGGCCCGACAAATGTCAGGTTGGTGCCGTTGATGGGAGCCGTGATGTTGGCAATGCTGGCACCGCCCAACGCCTTGGTGGTAATCGTGGGATTGACGCCGCCGAAGGTCAGCGTGGAGGTGGTGGGCGTACCGGCGCTGACCGTCCAGCCAAAAGCCGTGTTGGTGACCGTATCGCCAAAGATAACCTGATTGATTAATTGGTTGCCATCGAGGGTCACCGTGGTGGTGGCCGTAATATCCTGCTGGCTGAAATCCGCCGTGTCATTAATGGTGGTCGGCAGGGTGCCGGAACTCCAGTTGCCCTGGGTGGCCCAGCTCGAGGAGGTGGTGTTCCAGACAAAGGTGGCCGCGTTGGCGAGCAGGCTCGCGGAGGCCGCGGCGGCAAACAGTGCCGCCATTTTTACAATCCGGCGGGAGGCGGGTTGGGATGGACTGGTGTTTATTCGGGAGGTTGACTTCATACGATTGGGGGGTGTTGTTTTTGGAAAATGGGGATCAAGCGGCGCGTGGAGACAACTTGGGCATTTATGCATTGGTGTTATTCCCCCCACTCTACCCTCAATCCATAAATTTACTATCGCCAATAGTGGTGATAATAAACCGCCACCCCCAAAACCACAAAACCGAATCCAAACCCCACATCAGAAACTCATTGCGGAAAAAACCGCCCTGCCAGTCCCGCCCGCCAGTCAGCCCCCAAACCCATTTTTACCGGTTTTCACCCCATGGCCGGAGCCGAAAAAGGGATAGGCGGCGGGATTTTCATCCCGCCGCCCGCATGATTCCCGGCACCCCCCGGCACCGGGTCTGATGCAATTGTTCCGCTTACGGATAGACCAGGCGGTAGTAACCGCCGGGCTTGGTCGGATCCACCGTGATGTTCACGGCGTTCGTCGCCGCCGAACCGGTCACCGTGGTCCAGTCATTCGTGTTGGAGCTGACCCCGCCGGCCAGGTTGTTGGTCTGCGTCAGCAGGCGCCAGCCCACATGATCCGCCGGCCAGCTCAGGGACAGCACCCCGCTGCTGAAACTGGCGACCACGTTGGTGGGCGCGGTATTCACCAACGGCGGAGCCACCAGGGTGATGGAACCGTCCACGGCCAGGTTGTTAACCCAGGTGTTGGTGCCGGTCAGCGTGGGCAGCACGACGGTGGCAAAGCTCACCGGGTGGTTGAACAACTGGAACTTCGCACCCGTTTCCACCCCGAGGTTGGTCACCGTCAGAATGGCCGTGCTGTCAATCGTCATGCCGGCGGCCACGAGTTCGGAGCAGTTCGGCGCGTTGGTGGCGTTCACCGCGACGTTGTTCGTGCCGGCGAGTTCGGCCGTGCCGGTGACCGTGAGGGTCCCCAGCGGAAGGCCGATGTTGAGCGTGGCCCCGGCATCCACCAGCAGTTTGCCGGTAATGGTGCCGATGCCGGACAGCGACTGGTTCAGCCCGGCGGGCGTGTTGGAGAGGACTTCAAACAACCCGTTGGTGATGATCGCGGAATCGGCATTGCCGAGGGCGTCGTTGAAGTTGGTCACAAAGCCCAGGTGCGTCACATTCAGCGAAGCGCTGCCGGCCGCCAGCGTGATGCTCGGGGAATTGCTCAGGCTGTCCGGCGCCGACAGGGACAGCACACCATTGCTGACCGTGGTGACACCCACGTAGGTGACCGCCGGCGCATAGATATAGTTGGTATAGGTGGACGAATCCGTGTTCGTCGTCACCACCGTGCCATCCAGCGTGAGCGTGTCCGCGCCCACCTTGACGATGTTGTTATTCCCGGAGATCACGCCGGCGAATTCGGTGCTGATGCCCTTGGAACCGATGGCGAACGTGGCCGGGCCCGTGGTGGGGCCGGAGATGCCGCCGCCAACGGCGGGGCCGCCGCCGATGATGGCGCCGAGCGAAACCGTGGTGGCGTTGCGGTTGAACAGGTAGCCGCCTTCGAAATCAAAGGTGGTGTTGTCGCCGCCGTTCACATTGCCGGTGGTGGTGTTGATGCGGTTGCCCACCGTGGCGTTCGGCACAAACTGGACCACGCCCAGGAAGTTGCTGAACTGCTCAAAATTTCCATTGAGGGTGAGCTGGCCGTGATAAACGTTGGTGGTGGTGGCATCGCCGATGAAAGCGCCGCTGAACGCGTCGCCGCCCGCGCCGGCCCCGGTGAAGTTCGCCGCGGCCCCGGAAACGGTGGTGATGTTGTTAATGACCTGCGAAGCGGTGCTGCCCGTGGAGGCGGCCGCCACCGTCGCGCCGTTGCTGACAATAATGCCGCCGGTGCCGGCCTGACCGGGTGCCGGTCCGAGCGCCAGAGTCACGCCGGTGCCCACATAGGTGCCGCCGGTGTAGGTCGAGGTGCCGTTCAAACGCAACGTGCCGCTGGTCGCCACCACGTCCACCGTGCCGCCGCCCGTACCGTCGGCGATCACGCCGTTATAAGTGGAAGTGTTGGTGATATACAAAGTATTCAGGGTGGTGGTGCTGTTGTTCTCAATGGTGCCGGCGCCGGCCAGCGTGCCAATGAGCAGACTGGACTGCATATCAATGACGCCGTTGTTGATCGTCACCGGGCTGAGGCCGGAACCGAGCGCGTAATAGTTCGCCACCGCCAAAGTGCCGGCGTTCAGCGTGGTCGCGCCAGTATAGGTGTTGGCACCGGAGAGGGTCTGCGTGCCGTTGCCGTTCTTGGTCAGGGCCAGCGTACCGGCGGTGTTTTGCAGGCTGCCGGAGAAGGTGCCGCTGTTGTCGTTATTGCCCACCGTCAAGATCGGCGAACCGCCGGACACCGTGTCCACGGTGCCGTTGCCTGCGAGGGCGTCAATCGAATCATTATTGCCGTTCAGGTCCACCGTACCGGGGCTGACCACTGTCAGGTTGCCGGCACCGACGCCGGGAATGGCGTTGGCGGTGGTGATCTGGATCACGCCGTTGCTCACCGTCGTGCCGCCGCCGTAGGTGTTGGCCGTCGAAAGCACCAAGGTGCCGGCGCCCTTCTTGACAAGGCTCGCGCCGCCGGCAATGTTGCCGCCCGCGAAGGTGTAGTTATTGGCGGTGGTATCAACCACCACGCTGCCGGGGGAAATGGTGCCCACCAGATTGACGGTCGGGTTCGTGGAACCCACCGCGTTGAATGTGACGTTGTCAGAGTTGTGAAAATTCGTATAAGCCGAGCCATTGAGCCAGCTCACATTCGTGGCAATGTCCCAGATGGCGCTGCTGCCGCCGGTCCAGACCAGGTTCTTGGCCACATAGGGCGCAACCACCAGATCCACTTCGCCGTTGTTCACCACCACGGAAGCCACACTCCCGGCGGCAACGCCGTTGCCGGTAACACCGACCACGGAATAACCGCCGCCAGCGGTGATGTTACCCGTGGCTTGCTGGATCAGTTTGTAGGTACCGTTGCCCAAGGGGGAGGCGCCCGCATTGACAATGGAAAACGCATTGCCGCTGAGGGACAGCGTGCCGCTCGCGACGTATAGCGCCGGATGGGTGGTGTCACCCGTGAACCCCGTGGGCGTGATGGTCAGGCTGATGGCCGGCGTGGTGCTGGCCAGATCAATGCTGCCGGTGGCGTCCGCCTTGAGGGTGGCCGCCGTGCCCGCCGTCGTGCCCGTGCCGCTGGCGCTGAGCGCCGCCGTGCCCAAGGTATAGATGCCGCTGCTCACCGTAATGGGGGTGGCATCCAACGTCGCCCCCGCCCCGATATTCACATTGGGGCCCGTGCCCAAGGCAAGGGTATTGCCCAGTTGAAGCGTGCCCGCATCCACCGACCATTTGCCAACATAAGTGGCCGACTGGCTGAGCAGCACCGTGCCCGGACCGGCCACATGCAGCACCGTGTTGGCCGCGCCGCCCGAGGGCTGGTTGGCCGCATTGCCAACCGTCATCACATCGCCCGCACCGGTGGTGGCCAGCGTCGCGACCGCTCCGAGCGTGGTGCTCATATGAACGCCGTTGACCGTGGCGGTGCCATTGAGACGCAGCGTGCCGCCGTTCATGTTGATTACCGACTGGTTCAATGTGACCCCGTTAATCTGCAATACCGCGTTGGAATTGACCGCCGGGGTGGTGGTGGTCAGGGTGCCAAACGCCGCCGGATCCAGGACAATCAGAGTGCCGTTATTGACATTGACCGCGGAACCGGCCAGGAAGACACCCGGTCCGGCAATTTCCCAGGTATTCAAACCCTGCTTGGTGAGCCCGCCCGCGCCCGCGCCGGCCGCCGAAGTGCCTTGCGAGACGTTGGTCACCACATTGACGGCGGCATTGGTGCCGTCCAATACAAAGGTGGTGCCGCGCGTGGTCGCGCCACCATGCGTAATGGAGCTGATATACAGCGCCACATTCGGATTGGTGGAGTTGTTGATTAGGTTGAAGAAGCCGGCCGTACTGGAGGGCAGGATGGTATATAGCGGCACCAGAATGGTTTCCGAGTTGGTCACCGGCGGATTGATGCGGATGGCTCCGTTGTGACTCACCCAGAGAACACCCGTCTGAACCGCATTGGTGACGAAGCTCACCGGGCTGGGGGACTGGATATAATAGGCGCCGCAATTGACGGTGTCATAAGTAATGCCGTTGATTTCACGCGTGCGCTGGCTGGCACCGGTATAAGTCGTGGCATCATCCGGCTGGATGGGCAGGGCGGCCCCGCCAATGCCGGAACCGGGAATCGGTTGATTCAGAGTAACGACGTCGCTGCTGGTGGTGTTGCCCGTAATATTGATCGAACCGGGCACCGCCTTGCCCTGCCAGTTGAGGACATTCGTCCAGGACTGACTCACGGGCGCGTTGGTCCAGGTCTGGCTCGCCGCCTGACTGTCCAGCGCGGCCGCCAGACTGCCGGCGGCGATCAGCGCCGCCAGCGGCAGGGCCGGCCGTTGGGGTGGTTTATGGGAGGGTTGCATTTTCATGTTTTCGTTTATGGGTTGGTGTTGAGTTTGCTTTTGGGAGCAAAAATAATTCCCGCCGTCGGGCGGCGGTCAGTTATATTAATGATTGGGATTAACCCAACAATAACACGCGCCGCCGAAGACGCTATCGCCAGTTCTGTTGATATTTATATTAGGTTATTTTATCATTAGTTTTTAAATAAATTCGTGGTAAGCATATTTAATGTTAAAACAAATAAGCGCCGCCCCCGTTTTGGGATCGTTTTGAGCCACAATAGCAGCCGAATCAGACACCTTCGCCCCTTGGTAAAACCAACCGCCGCCGCCGCGTGACAGGCAAACCCGTCAAAACCCAACCGGTCCCTTGCGCGGCAAATGGTTAAACGAATCAGCCCGGTTAATATTTGGAGATATTTCCAAACGGACCGGAAGAACGGAGATCAGCCGCGGGCGCAACGCCGGCGCCGGGAGGATGGTGGAGAAAAACGGCCGGACAAACTTCAGCCGGCCACGGGCGCCTCGCGGCGGGGCCGGTTCTGGTTCAGATGCTTGGCCACCGCCTCCGTGCGGGAGCGCACGTGCAGTTTTTCGTAGATGTGCCGGATGTGCGTATGCACGGTGGCATAGGAAACCTGCATCTTTTCCGCGATCTCCTTGTAAAGATAGCCCTTGGCCAGCAGATCCAGCACCTGCGCCTCGCGCGGCGAAAGCACCTGGTCGGCGGGGTCATTGGAAACCGGCGGCTGAAAGGACTGCACAATTTTGCGCGCAATGTGGCTGCTCATGGGCGAGCCGCCCGCATGCACATCGCGGATGGCCTCCAGCAATTCCGCCGGCGGCGTCTGCTTGAGCAGATAGCCCGTGGCCCCGGCCGTGAGGGCGTTGAAAATATGTTCCGTGTTCTGATACACGGTGAGCATGATGAACTGCATGCCCGGCAGTTGCGGCTTGAGCCGGCGCACGCATTCCACCCCGCTGAGGCCGGGCAGGTTGATGTCCATCAACGTCACGTCCGGCTTGATTTTGGGCAGCTCCTCCAGGGCCGCCTCCGCGCTGCCATGACGGCTCACGCAGCGGAAACCCGGCGAGGCGTCAATCAGCTTGCCCAGGGTACTGCGGACCCCGGCGTCATCTTCGACGATGGAAACGGCGATGCTCATGTTGTTCGGCCCAGCTTCCGGACGAACCGACGGCGCGACCGCGGCGGACTTGCGTGCAGTTGATTGGGCTTTCATAAATCTAGCGTTCCAGCGGGTCCGGGCCAATCGCCACTATTGGCGATGCCCCGTGACCAAAGGCGATGTAAAATTCCACCTGCGTCCCCTGCCCCGCAAAGCTCCGCACCGTGCAGCGCCCGCCCACGGCGGCAATGCGTTTCGCCAGATTGCCCATGCCCGAACCCGATGCCAGCCGGCCGGATTGCGCGGTCGGCGTGTCGTGGGCCGACGCCATGCCCACGCCGTTGTCCTCGATCACCAGCGCAAACGAATCGGGCTCCAGCTTCAGCCGCAGCCACACTTCGGTGGCCTGCGCGTGTTTCACCACGTTGTTCAGGGTTTCCTTCAGCGCGAGAAACAGATTGTACCGCAGCTCGGCATCCACCCGCACCGCCGGCAGCGCCACCGGCAGGTCCATGCGGCAGCGGATGCCCGCCGTGCGCAGATAATCCTCCGCGTAGGCGGAAATGTAATCCATCAGCCCGTCAAACGTGTCATGCTGCGGATCCACCGCCCACACGATTTCATCCATCGCCCGCGTAAGCTTGCGCGCGGAGCCGGAAATCTTGTCCAGATGCCCGCCCACCTGCTCGGGCTCGCGCCGGGCCAGTTCGGTGAGCAGCGTAATTTGCGTCAGCCCCGCGCCGATGTCGTCGTGAATGTCCTTCGCAATGCGCGCCCGGTCGCGCTCAATCGCGTGCTGCTGTTCCAGCCGCGCCAGCCGGCGCCGGTATTTCGTGGTGGCGATTTTGCGGACCGTGAACACCACCGCGCCCAGCGTGAACACCGTCGCCAGCACGGCGAACCACGTGGTCTGGTAGAAGTACGGTTCCACCGTGAAGGCCAGGCTGTCGCCGGTCTCGTTCCAGATGCCCTGGTTGTTGCACGCAATCACGTGGAAGCGGTACGTGTGCGGCTGCAGCCGCGTGTAATGCACCGTGCGCAACGTCTCCGCCTTCATCCAGCCCGGGTCAAACCCTTCCAACTGGTAGCGGAACCGCGTCTTTTCCCCGCCGTCAAAATTCAGCGCCGTAAACCGGATGTCAAACTGCTTGCGGCCCGGCGGCACCCGCAGCGTCCCGCCCGTGAGCACCACCTGCTCGCCATCCACGCGGAACTCCTCGATCTTCACCGGCGGCTGCGTGGCGTTGGCCGTCAGTTCGTCCGGGTTCACCCACACCACGCCGCGCACCGTGGTGAACCACAGCCGCCCGTTCGCCCCGTGCCAGCACGCCGGCTGGTAGCCGTCCGAACATTCCAGCGCCGGCAAACCGTCGTGCCGGCCGTACGCCACATAATCCACCGCGGCCGCCTCCCCGTTGGCGCAGGCGTTCAACACCGCTTTGGAAACGCAATAAATCCCCTGGTGCGTGCCCAGCCAGAGCCGGCCGCGATCATCCTCCAGAATCTGGCTGATCACATCCACCGGCAGCCCCTGCTTGGCCGTGAAGCGGAAAAACTGGCCGTTCGTGTACCGCAGCAACCCGCCGCGAAACGTGCCCGCCCACACCGTCCCGTCCCGGTCCGCCAGCAGCGAATAAACCGGCTGCTCCGCCAGCGCATCCTCCGGCCGCAGCGACTCCGTGCGCGCCGGCGTGCAATGATACAGCGTCCCGTCATCCGCCCCGCCCCACACCGTGCCGTCCGGCGCCAGCGCCAGCGCGCGCACCGACGGCGTGGTGGCCGCATCGTTCGTGCCCAGCAGCCGCCGCTGGTTGCCCGACCATTCCACAATCCCCGACTTCGTGCCCAGCCAGACATTGCCCGCGTGATCCGCCAGAATCGACTTGATGCCGTGCATTTCCCACGGCACCCGCTGCAGCCGGTTGTCCTGGAGCTGATACCATTCCTCCCCTTCCGCCGCGCTCAGCCACAGCCCGCCATCGGCCTTGGGCCAGACCGAGAAAACAAAATTGGCCGAGGCGCTCCCGCCCACCGGAAACGCCGTCATCCGCTCATCCTGCCACCGGCACAGACCGCCCCCGGACGTGCCGATCCAGACGGCCCCCCGCGTATCCTCGCAAACCGACAGCGCCGTGCGCGCCGTCAACCCCTCCGCCAGGCCCAGCACATGAAAATACCGGTCCCGCAGCCGCGCCAATCCCCCGCGATCCACCCCCATCCACACCCCGCCATCCGAACTCTGAAACCACGCGCCCACGCGATCCCCCGGCAAACCGTCCCGCGAAGTCAGCCGCTGAAATTTTCCCGCCGGCGTCACGTGAAACAGCCCGTTGCCATAGTGATTGAACCAGATGCCGCCGTCGCGATCCTGATGCGCCCCCATCGCGCGACCCGAAGCCCAGCCCATCAACCCGCGCCATTCCACCGCCTCGTTCACCCACGCGCCGTGCTTCATCTCCCGGAACCGGTCGCCGTCGCACACCCACACATCGCCGTCGCCAAAGGGAAAAATCAGGGTCGGCGACACCGTGGCCGTGCTGTTCGTCGGCGTCATGTCCGCAAACGCCCGGCCATCCCAGCGCGCAATCACCCCTTCCGCGCCGGCCCAGACAGTGTTCCGCCCGTCCACCGCCAGCGTGTAAATGTGTTTGCCCCCCAGCCCGCCATCCTGCGGCAGCACCTCAAACTTGCCCGCCGCAAACCGCAAAATGTGGCCGTCGCGCGTCAGAAACCACAACTGATTCTCATGATCCGCGCACTGGAAAATCGGCCGCGACCCCGGCGGCGGCGTCACAATCTTCCACTCCGCGCCCGGCTTGGAAATATCCCGCCGCATCACCTCGCCGAACTGCATGACGAACGTCACCGAATTCGTCGTCGCCGCCACCAGCCGCGTGTGCAGGTCATACGCCGCCGTATCCGGCCATTCCAGGTGAAACGCCCCGTTGCGATACGAAGTCAGCCCCCCGCGAAACGTATTGATCCACAACGTCCCCCGCGCGTCCAGAAACAATCCCTGAATGCGCGTATGGCTCAGCTCCGGGGTGTTGGAGGGATCAAACGTCACGAAGCGCACGCCGTCAAAGCGCGCCAAACCGTCGTAGGTGCCCACCCAGAGAAAACCGTCCGGCGTCTGGGCAATGGCCGTAACCGTGCTGCTCGGCAGATTCTGCTCCGTATCCCAAAGGTCAATAAGGTAGTCGCCGGAAGCCGCCCGCCCGCGCCCGGTTCCCGCAAGGAGAACCCAAAGCACGACCAGCAACGCGATGGCGACGGAACGGGGCTTCACCGTCCCAAAATAGCTCTTCCACCCGCGGAAAGCCAACGGAAACAGCCATCACCGCCACACCGGGTGCATCCTGAAACTGCCCCCAATCCATAGCGGTGGAATGGCAGCCAACCGGTCGCCCGCCGGCCTATCTCCCTCTCCGCCATTGAAAAATGGGGGAGAGGGCCGGGGTGAGGTGGGGCTCATCTATTCAGACTCGGGGCATTGTCAGGAAGCCTGCCCCTCCCAATCACGGGGCACCAGACACTGCCCTCAATCCATAACCATGATATGGCAGCAACCGGTCGCCCGCCGTGTTTTCTCCCCGCCATTGATTAATGGGGAGACTGTCCCCCGATCTCCGAAACCCGAGACCCTTTCCCGATTCCCCCCTCCCAATCAAGGCAACCCCCCACGCGCCATCCCGCCCCATGCTCCCCGCAGAAACGCGCGAACGACAACCGGGGTGGGGACGGCTCGTCCCCACATTACCCCCTCACGACCACCCCCAACTCCCACATTTCTCAAACCGGTGACACCAAAACCTTCGTTCCCTTCGTTCGCTTCTGTTAAATGCTTTTCCCTTGCTTGCAAAACCCGCCTTTCAAAAAGTTGACGCCGTAGCCCCTCCGCCGCACAATCCACTTCCGGTATCCGGATCGAAATTGCCCCTCCCGCCTGTCCCTGCCGTCATACTATCAAAAAATCCCGCCCCCCCCCATTTGACATTCCCAAACCCGTGCTATATTACCCCGTTGGAGGTTTACCTGGTAAACTCACCGTCATGGCCAAACTCGCGCCCGCCCGCCTCTGTGGAGTGCGGCGGCATGACGCCGCTTTGGAACTGGGAGACATGTCTCCCAGTGAATCGTGCCACCCCGCCCGCCCGGGGCGGGGACGACCCCGTCCCCGCATTCCTAAGCATTGGGCAGGTACCCGCCCGCCAGCACC
Source organism: uncultured Verrucomicrobia subdivision 3 bacterium (assembly GCA_903872345.1). Taxonomy (GTDB): domain Bacteria; phylum Verrucomicrobiota; class Verrucomicrobiia; order Limisphaerales; family UBA11358; genus UBA11358. The sequence goes on from CAIQKM010000163.1 coordinate 16,800, forward strand.
AAGCCAAAAACCCCGGCAATCAAACCAAATCAAACCACCACCCCTTTTCGCGGCGTTCGCGGTTCCCCGCTGTCTCTCCGATCTCCGAAACCCGAAATCCGTTCCCGCCCCCCCCAATCAAGGCAAAAACCCCGGCAATCAAGGCTAATCGTGCCTAATCAAGCCTCATCAAGGCAAACGCTGAAATTGTTCATAACCCTTCCGCCACTGGCGGCCATTTTTAATTTAGCCTTTAGCGTTCAGCCTTTAGCCTTTTCCTTCCCCCCCAGCAATCGTGCCTCATCAAGGCAAATCAAGGCAAATCAAGGCATCCGCAAAAAATGAAAGCCCCATCATGGCCACGCCCCCGCAACCTGCCGCGCGCTTCTCCCTCTGTCATTGGAAGTTGGGCGTTCGGTGTTGGTTGTTGGATGTTTACCCCCGTTCGTCTTTCACGGTTCCCCTCCCCGGAATGCCCCATTGACCACCGCGTCTTTGTGACATCCCGGCTCGACATGAACCGGCCATTTATGTTTACTTATGCCTCGATTCTATGAGCCAACAAAACAAAGTTCTCATCACCGGCGCGGCTGGATTCATCGCCAGCCACCTGGCGGATGCTTTGTTGGCCCGGGGCATCACCGTTACCGGCATCGACAACCTCAAGCTGGGCAAACGCGAAAACCTGGCGTCCGCTTTCAAAAAACCCAAGTTCAATTTCTTCCAGGCCGACCTCAATGATCTCGCCACCACCGGACAGATCATCGCCAACGAATCGAAGTCCGCCCCCTTTGACACCGTCTGGCATCTGGCCGCCAATTCCGACATCCGCGCCGGCGTGGCGGATCCGGATGTGGATTTGCGCGACACCTTCCTGACCACGTTCAACGTCCTGAAGCTGATGCGGGAGCATAAGATTCCGCGCCTCGCCTTTGCCAGCACCTCGGCCATTTATGGCGTCCATCACCGGCCGCTCACGGAGGATATTGGCCCGATTTTCCCGATTTCCAATTACGGCGCCATGAAGCTGGCCAGCGAAGCCGCCATCTCCGCCTCGGTGGAAAGCTTTCTGGACCGCGCCTGGATCTTCCGCTTCCCCAACGTGGTGGGCAGCCGCGCCACCCATGGCGCGATCTACGATTTCTGCCACAAGCTGAAGGTGAACCCGGCCGAACTCGAAGTGCTCGGCGACGGCACCCAGCAAAAGCCTTATTTTCATGTGGCCGACCTGATCGAAGCCATGCTCTTCATCACGGACAACGGCAAGGAAAAGCTGAATTGCTTCAATATCGGCACCAGCGACAGCGTCACCACCGTAAAATATCTGGCGGAAACCACCGTGCGGTTCGCTTCGCCCCAGGCCAAGATCCGCTACACCGGCGGCAACCGCGGCTGGGTGGGCGACGTGCCCAAGGTGAATTACTCGGTGGATAAACTGAAGCAGCTCGGCTGGGCGCCCCGGCTAACTTCCAATCAGGCCGTGGACCGGGCGGTGGCGGAAATTGTGGCGGAAATCAATAATTCATAATGTCCCGCCAACTGATCATCCTGGCCGGCGGCGCCGGCACCCGATTGCGCGCACGGTTGGGCGACCTCCCCAAGCCGATGATTCCCGTGGCCGGCAAGCCGTTGTTGGAACATCAGGTGGAATTGGCCCGGCAACATGGTTTCACCGACCTCATTTTTTTCGTCCATTATCGCGCCGACCTGATCGAACAGCATTTTGGCGACGGCCAAAAATTCGGCGTCCGCATCCGGCATGTGCTGGAAAAGGAGCCGCTCGGCACCGCCGGAGCCGTCCTGGCCGGGGCCGATATGCTCGCCGACCGTTTTGTGGTGATGTACGGTGATACCATGGTGAACGTGGATCTCGGCCGCATCTGGCAGGCGCACGAAAAAGCCGGGGCCGCCGCGACGCTGTTGCTGCACCCGAACGACCATCCGTTCGATTCCGATCTGGTCGAAGTCGACGGCCACGACCGCGTGCTGGCGTTTCATAACCGGCCGCATCCCCCGTCGGTCTGGCGTCAGAACCTGGTGAACGCGGGCTTGTACGTTTTGGAAAAATCGGCGCTGACCACCTTTGCCGCCACCCGTGGTCAAAACCCCGAACCCAAACTGCTGGATTTCGGCAAGGACGTCTTCCCGGCGCTCGTGGCGCGCGGTGAAAAATTGCTGGGTTACAATTCGCCCGAATTCATCAAGGACATCGGCACGCCGGAACGTTACGACCGCATTTCGGCCCAATACGCCGCCGGCATTGTGCAGCGCAGTTCCCTGGCCACCCCGCAACGCGCGGTGTTCCTGGATCGCGATGGCACCATCATTCCTGACAAAGATTGTCTCCGCACCGCCGAAGAACTGGAACTCCTGCCCGGCGCGGCGGAAGCCATCCACAAGTTGAACCTCGCCGGCTGGCGCACGGTGGTGGTGACCAATCAGCCCGTGGTCGCCAAAGGCTGGTGCAGCGAAGCCGAACTGCAAAACATCCACAACAAACTGGAGTCGTTGCTGGGCTTGGAACACGCGTTTCTCGACCGGATTTACTATTGTCCCCACCATCCGGAAAAAGGCTTCCCCGGCGAACGGCCGGAGTTGAAAATCGCCTGCGATTGCCGCAAACCCAAAACCGGCATGGTCCAACGGGCCGTGGCGGAACTGAACATTGACCTGGCGCAGTCATGGTTCGTGGGCGACACCACCACCGATGTGCAAACCGCCAAAAACGCGGGCATCAAATCCATTTTGCTGCGCACCGGCTACGGCGGAGCGGATGCCAAACATGCCGCCACCCCGGACTTTCAAGCGGATAATTTGCTGGCGGCGGTCAATCAGATATTGGAAGGAACCAAACCATGATCATCAGTCGGACCCCCTTGCGGATGAGTTTTGTGGGCGGCGGCTCGGATTTGCCGGTCTTTTACCGCAAATACGGCGGCGCGGTGCTGTCCACGGCCATTGACCGTTATGTTTACGTGACGGTGAACCGGAAATTTGACGACCGCATTCGCCTGTCCTATTCCCGCACGGAAGAGGCCAGAACGGTGGATCACATCAAACATCCCCTGGTTCGCGAGGGCATGAAACTCGCCGGCATCAAAGGTGGCATTGAAATCACTTCGATCGCCGACATTCCGTCCAAGGGCTCGGGACTGGGCTCCTCCTCCACCTTCACGGTTGGCCTCCTGAATGCCTTGCATGCGTACAGCGGCCGACACGCCGGTGCCGAACGCCTTTCCAAGGAAGCGTGCGAAATTGAAATTGAACGCTGCGGCGAACCCATCGGCAAACAGGATCAATACGCGGCGGGCTTCGGCGGTTTGAACCTCATCAAATTCAATCCGGACGACTCGGTGTCCGTGGAACCGGTCATTTGCAAACGCGAGACCATTCAGCAGTTGCAATCGCACATCATCATTTTTTACACGGGTGTCACGCGCAGCGCCTCCGGCATTTTGAAGAATCAAAGTTCCGCGCTCGCCACGGAAAAGAAAAAGTGTGATGTTACCCTCAAGATGGTCAAGCTGGCGCACACACTGTGCAAAGAGCTGCAGGAGAACCGGGTGTCCTCCTTCGGCGAGATCATCCACGAAGGCTGGCTGCTAAAGAAAAGCCTCACCGCCGGCATCACCACGGACGCCATTGACTCCTGGTACGCCAAAGCCCGCCGCGCCGGAGCCATCGGCGGCAAGCTGCTGGGCGCCGGCACCGGCGGCTTCCTGATGTTCTACGCCCCCCCGGACCGGCACGAAGCCATAACCAAAGCTTTGGAACTCCGCCGCACCGATTTTAATTTCGAACCGCAAGGCAGCCGGATTATTTTTGTACATTGACATTTTTATGGAATTAAAAAAAGCACTAGTTACTGGCGGTGCCGGTTTTATCGCGAGCCATTTGGTGGACTCCTTGCTGTCCCAAGGCAAAACGGTAATAGTTTATGACAACTTCTGCACTGGCCGTGAAGAATTTCTGCCCAAACACCATGAGAATCTGAATGTCATCCGCGGTGACGTCCTTGACCTTCCGACCCTGACGGGCGCCATGGCGGGATGTGATTTTGTATTTCATTTTCAAGCCAATGCAGATGTGCGCGGCGGCATGCAAAACACCCGGTTGGATTTGGAGCAAAATACCATTGCCACTTGGAACGTGCTGGAAGCAATGAAGCTCAACCGGGCTAAGGGCATTGCTTTTGCCAGCAGCGCGGCAATTTACGGCGAACCAGACCAGTTTCCCACACCCGAAAATCATGCCCCCCAGCAAACTTCATTGTACGGAGCCAGCAAATATGCAGGTGAAGGCATGATTCAAGCCTACTGCGAGTATTTTGACATGCATTGTTTTAGCTACCGGTTTGTAAGCTGGATTGGGGAGCGTTACACGCACGGCATCGTTTTTGACGTGATGAAGAAGCTGGCCAAAAACCCCGGCTCATTGCCTTTGCTTGGGGATGGCACACAACGCAAATCTTATCTCTACGTTAAAGATGGGGTGCGAGGCATTATGCTTGGCATTGAAAAGAGTGCTGACCGGAAAAACGTTTACAACTTGGGCCACGACTATTTCATTACTGTGGCCGAGGTGGCCAACATCATCGTGGATGAATTGGGCCTGAAAAATGTCGCCTATGAATTTGCCGGTGGCAAACGCGGGTGGTTGGGTGACAGCCCGGTGGTACACTTGGACACATCGCGCATCAAGGCGCATGGCTGGAAGCCGGAGACCTCCATTGAGGAGGGCATCCGCCGCACGGTGCGCTTTTTAAAAGAACACCCGCATGTTTTTCATTCACGCGCCTGATCCCAAGCTGTTCAGGCCTTGAATAAAGACCGTGCGGGCGTGATTCCATGAATTGGCCTGTTTGAATTGTTCCAGGCTTTCGGCTGATAGATTGCTCTGCCCATTTCGCGCCTCGCGAACGGCTCCTTCCGCCACAGTTGAAAACCTGTTCAGATCAAAACAGGGCACGTAGTGCAACAACCCCCCAAAGATCGGCCGATAGGCGTCAAGCTCATAGGCCACCACCGGGATTCCGCAGGCAAGCGACTCGGCAATGACAATGCCCCAACTCTCGTAGTAGCTGGGCATGAGAAATATCCGGCTGGCCTTGAAAAGACGGAATTTTTCCGCTTCCGAAACCTTGCCTGTCAAGGTGACACAGTCCAACAAGTTCAGAGCAGTCAGGCGCGGCTTAAGCTCAACATCCACACGCCCCACCAGCACCGCCCGAAAATTTGGCACCCGGTCGCGTAAATGAACCAAGGTGGTTAACAAATCCTCAATGCCCTTTTGCTTATGAACACGCCCCAGCCAAATGACATCAAACTCCTTTTCCTGAACGGGAATTGACTCCGCAGTCTCAAGATCCATCCCGTTGGAAATATATGCCAACTCCTGCTCTTGATAGCCCAAGCTCAACAATCTTTCCTTCATGGCCGGATGAACATAGAAAAGGCGCTTATGAGGGCATCGCCGAAACAACCGTAACGAAAAATTCTGGCTTGACCAGTAATGGACTGAGTTTAAGCGCAGCGACGTCACATCTGGCCGGCCGCGAAACAGTATTTGCTTTGCGGAAGGAGCATCCATCCCAACAATCATAATCTTCCGTGCCGCCGAACACCGGTAAAGCGGAATGGCATCGTACCAATAATCAGTGGCGGCATATACCGGCTCATGCGGCTTGATTTCATTTATGTATTTAAGGGTATTCCGGCACTTCTCCCCAAAAGATTTGAATAATTTCAGATGCCCGCCAAAAGCCGTGTCATTGATTCGCGGCAACGGCTGATCTTCCGTCAGAGTGAGTTCCCATGCGGGCAAGCGCTCCATCGCGGCTTTGCGCAAAGCATGACTGCCAAAAAAATGCAGACGATAACCATTGGCTATAACCCCTTTGGCCATTTCAAAAAAATGCACATCCCCGCCGCCAATACCGTCACCAAACATGCCATTGGCGATAAAATGGAATCGGGGAGCCTCAGGATCCGGCTTGGGGCCAAATTGGATATGTTCAGCTTGTGCCATTTGATAATATAAAAACTAACGTTTTAAGGTCTGCTTCACCTGCAAATCGGCTATTGATTTTTTATCTTTGCCCCGCTGTTTATACGTCCACACACCCCAGGCATTCCCCAGCACGCTGCCCAGACAGGTCGGCAGATGCCAGAGCCAGCGCGGGTCGCCATCGCGCACAATCCCGCGCACAGTATGCCAAGCCGGCCCGAAAAAAGTAGCACAGTAAACCGCCGCCAGCCAGAGCGGCACGGGCGGACGTTCTTTCATCCAGTTGACCGGCATCTCCTCCTGAACCCGCAAAAAATGCACCACGGCCCGGCGACGTTTTTGCACAAACCGCCAGAGGTTTTGGATATAATAATGATGAACACCCCGGCCACGGATGCGCAGCCACTCCCGCTGACCGCGTTTCATCAAAAACAGGGCCACATGTGTGTCTTGAAATTTTTCATCCGCTTTCACCGACTCCAAGTCCGCCCGCCGGAAGACAAAACCGTTCGCCCCCAGCGGATACGAGAAGGAATTCGCCGGCAAGGTCCAGCGCTCGATTTCCCCCTGGCGATCCACCAACATCGGATTGGTGCTCATTAGCCAGGCAATCGGGTCGCTAATGTGGAGCAAATGGGTGATGTAGGCGCAGAAGGAACTCATGCGCGGCGATGGCAGATAGTAGCTCTCCACGCCCAGCGCCTGCGGATTGGCCAGCAAAGCCTTCACCGCCAGTTCAAGGTAATCAGGATGAGTAATTTCATTGTCGGCATCCAAAAAAACGATGATTTCACCCCAGGCCTGTCCCAAGGCCAGCCGCTTGCCCTCCTCCATGTTTTTCCCATTGTCGTCCAGTACCGTCGCCCCATAGCGGGCGGCAATTTCGCGGGTCCGATCCTTGGAATGGGCATCGGCCAGCAAAATCTCGATTTTTTCCCGCGGATAAGTTTGGCGGGCAACGGAGGCTAGACAGTTTTCCAGAATCGCCTCGGCATTCAACGTCGGCATAATGATGCTGACTTGAGGCAGGTTGTGCGTTTCTGGAGGCATAAGTCAGGTTTGCGACGCCGGCCGGTGTCGGCGCATGGTAATAAACCATGCCAGGAAAAGAATCATCAAAGCTGTGCCCGTGGCCAGACACATCGTGGGCAGCAAGGTTTCCACCGACCGACCGCGCAGGAACAAAACCAGCCAATAGAGACCGCCCAATGCCCCATACAGCAAGGTGATTCGCGACCACCGGCTGGCCAGCGCCCAGTAGGCCACCGCCTGGAGCAGCCCGATGAATACCATGGGCAAGGCCAGTTGGCCGATCATCATTTCCGCTTCCGGCGAACGTTTGCGCCAAATTACCCAAACACAAAATTCACGGAGCAGATAAAGCAAACCGGCCCCGGTCAGCAATCCGACCACATAAATCCCGATCAATTTCATTTGCTCGGCCAGCGCGCTGCCGCCCCGGCTGCCGGATCGCGAGGTGAAAAAGACCGTCAACAACGGCGCCACCGTGGTGGGCAGTGCGCCGGCCAGTTGTCGGGCCACGTTATATGCATCATTGTCACCATTGGGCAGGAACTTTTTGGCAATCAGATAATCACCCTGCATGAAACAATACGAGCCAACGACGCACGCCGCGCTCACCACCAGATAATGGACAAATTCACGCCCCCAAGGGGAAACCGGCTTGCCGGGCAATTTCAAATCCTTGCGCCAAAACAGAATGATCAGATTCGCCAGCAGACTGAAAGCCGTGGCCAGCACCATGGTCTCCGCCGTCGGCCAGCGCAGCGTTACCCCAATACCGAAAGCCATTCGCAACACCATGGACAGGAAGCCGATCAATGCCAGCCGCTTGAACCAGCTCAACCCCTGGCATAGCGCGGTGACATACGCACTCCACAGTCCCAAGAGCGCGCAAAGCATGGTCACAAGCATCACATTTTCGTTGTAATTAAAAAAATTACTCAGCGGCTTGATCACAATCACCACCAGAATTGAACCGACGACGGTCAGGCGGAACAAAAACTTGCGACATCCCAAGATCAGTCCCTGAAGGCGGTCGTGATCCTTCATCGTGTGAAAATGCGCGATGTAGTGGGTAATCGCAAAGGTGGCCACCAAAGACGCCAGACTGAGCAATGGCAGAAAACCGCTGATCGCGCTGTTGGCATCGCCATACTGTCCGTCGCCCGGCAGATGTTTGACGACCACGGCCTGAAACGCCAGATTGCCCAAGCCGGTAAGAAAATTGACGAATGAGAAGATCAACCCGCTCTGCAATAATCCCGCCAAACTGGAGGTTTTTTTCATACGCCCAGCCCCATTCCTTTTAACTTTGAGTTCTCAAAGTTGCAAATTCTGGCGGCCGGTAAAGCGCCAAGCTCGCTCCACCAACCAACCGGCAACGTTCCCTCTCTGGTCACGGGATTGAAAATCATCTTTACGGGTTCGCCGGTTTGCGACCGCGAATCAAGAGGTAATGCCCGCGATGCTGTACGATCCCCTCCAGCATTCGACTCAACCCGTCCGGCAGTGGCAGAATGCTGATGGATCGCGACTCGGTCTCAAAACCGGTCTGTATAAACAGTTCCCTGGCCTGACGCACGGTCAAGACCCGGATATGCCCGGAAATCCCGGCGAAAGCCGGGTGATCAATGGGCACCGGCTCCACCAGCTTTTCATTGGCATGCAAGCCGATCGGGTTACCCATGTAACGTCCGCACAACTGCATCAGGGAGAAGGGGGTAAACCCGCAGCTTAAGGCGATCCAGTTCAGCAGGCTGCACAGGTTTTCCGAGGTGATGATGGCGGTGCCGCCCGGTTTAAGCACACGATACGCCTCCTCGGCAAAAAGTCTGGCATTATGCAGATGCTCAATTACTTGGTTGCTGAACACCACGTCAAACTTATTGTCTTCAAACGGCCAGCGCCCGTTCAAGTCATAGCTAAAAACCTTGATGCCACGCTTTTCAGCCTTGTCCTTGAGCGAGGGGGCACCCTCCACGCCATAAAACTCGGCGGGCACCTGCTTGAAGTATTTGTACAACATGCCGCCATCCCCGCACCCCACATCCAGCAAGCTGACCGGCTTCAATTCCGCCGCCAAATTACCCGCCCAATCGTCACAACGATTAATGCCCAGCGTCCGCTGGCGGTCGCCATAGCGCTGAAGTCCTTTGAGTATGAAATTTGCCATTGCGCGTAAAGTCGCATTTTAATAACAGATACTGTTATCAGTGGCAAAGCAAATCAATCAGGCAAGCCGGGTTGAATCAAAGCCAGCCGCGCTTTCGACTTAGGGTGAGGAATAGCGGAGGCGGTAGAAACGGTTGGTATCAGACATGATAACCGGCAGCAACCATTCCTGACCAATCTGGATTGGCGAACCGGCTACGGGGGTCCATTGGGCGGGAGCCAGACTGGATGACGTTTCCAACCCAAATCCCGACACATTTACCGGCCAATGCAGCAACAAAATCTGACCGGAGGCCGCCACCGACAAAGCGGGCGGATTGACAACATTAATCGAATTGGCCAAGCCATAATGGCCAAAGCCGTCATCCGCTTTCAACACTACATTAGAGGCGGCAACGGGAATAACCACCGATCCGTTCCAAACACCATTGGAAAAACCGCCCGAAATTGAGGGGGTGACAGAAATGCCATTGGTGGAGGTCAGATTAACATATCCATTGTAGTTGGTGACCACTGCACCACTGACACTCTGTGCCTGGATTATTACAGAAAAAGGCACATTCACAAATTTGGAAGCCGATACCCGCCCCCAAGCAAAGTGATCGGGTGTGATTGTCAATATGGCATTGCTACTGATGATTGAGCCTATGACATTGCTGATCGCAACCGAATAAATTCCGGCCTGACTCCATTGTAAATTGGTCAATGTGAGAGACGAATTGGTGGCACCCAAAATTTTGACGCCATTCCAATTCCACTGATAATAAAGTGGTGTTGAGCCACTAAGTGCCACCGAAAACATTGCCGTGCCGCCTACTGAGGCCATTATATTTGTTGGTTGAACATTTATCACAGGAGGCACCAAATACGGCATTTGATTTTGATAAATGGAAATCGCATTGCCGGAATAGTTGCAAAAAATGACATCCGGGCGGCCATCCCCGTCCAAATCCCCAACCGATAGGCCCCACGCATTGCTGCCGGCCGCATAATCCACCCGGCTGGCCAGCGATGTGTTTGTTATGCTCCCCCTTTGGCTCACATTCTGAAATATGGACATGAAATTAATTGTCTGTCCCACAACGCCAATATCCGGCTTCCCGTCTCCATTAATGTCTCCCGCCCCCACGGTGTGCGCCCACCCAGGCGTCGCAAAATTCACGGCTGCGGCAAACGAATTTGTTGTCAACACCCCGGGCGTCGCCGTGTTCCGGTATATCGAAATTGCATCGCCATTCGCCCCGGTCACCAAATCCAGCTTCCCGTCACCGTCCACATCCACCGCCATGATCGTCTGGCTCTGCGTCATTGCCGGCAAATCCACCCGCGCCGCAAACGAATTGGTGGCAATCACTCCAATGGTGCTAACGTTCCGAAAAAGGGACAACTGCGTCGCCCCAAAATTCACCACCGCCAAATCAGGCTTCCCGTCACCGTCGAAATCCGCAACGGCCACATCCTGACTCTGGTTCACACACGCCAAATCCACACGGGGGGCAAATGAATTCGTCGTCAAAGTTCCCGCCACCCCAATGTTTTGAAATATGGATATGGTGCCGCTCCCGCTATTGGCGCAAATCACGTCCGGCCGCCCGTCACCGTCCAGATCCGCCACCCGCACATGCCGCGGATCCGCCCCCGTAATCAACACCACCGGGGCCGCAAACGAATTCGTTGTTAAGGTTCCTCCCGTCGAAATGTTGCGGTAGATAACCACCCAACCATGGGTTGAATTGCAAACCAGTATGTCCAGCTTGCCATCCCCGTCCACATCCGCCAGCGTCACCCCGTTGAATGTTCCGCCACCGCCGGATGGCAAAGGCAAGTCAACTTCGGCCGCAAATGAACCCGCCCCCAGCGAACCAATGCCGCCAATGTTCTGAAACACGCCCACATGACCGGCTGAAGCGGCAATGACAAAATCCGGCTTCCCGTCTCCGTTCAAATCACCAATGGCACTGGCTATCGGCCCACCGGAGGTCGTTATGGTTTGCTGCCCCCCAAAACTATTGGTCGCTATATTTGAGCCTCGTCCATAAAAAGTTGGCTCAAAAAACACGCTGGAATATGCCACCAAGCCATTTACCGTCTCAGTAATCGGCGCATGCGTCGCCCCGGTAGGAACCACCACCGCCAGATTCGTCACACTCGCACTGGTCACCACCCCCTGCACC
>CAIQKM010000164.1 GCA_903872345.1 uncultured Verrucomicrobia subdivision 3 bacterium
GATGTCGAACTGGGCGTTACCACCCATGACGCCGACACCCCGGCCAAGTTGAGTGATGGTTTCGGGGCGCTGCTCGCCCCGGATCTGGTAGATGATGCCGTCCATGCCGCCGTAGAGGATGCAGTGAACGCGGGTGCCCACGACCAGCCGTTGGTCGTCCGCTGCGCGGGGACTGCAATCGCTCACGGTTACGGCTGGCTCGGGTTCAGGCGTTGACAGGGCGGCGGGATTAAATCGTCGGTTCATAGGGGGCCGGATGGCGGTCACCTTGACCGCGCTCGTCCGGCATAAAAAAAGCCCGGCAACTCAGGTCGAGTCACCGGGCTTTGCAGACGGATCGTTTCAGGGTTCAACCGGGCTTGGGGCGGAAATTGGCAGGCCTAATTCGCACCGGGCCAGATCATCCCATGTTTCAAGTTGCCGATGTCCGTCGGCACTATAGGCGTATGCTTCGGCCACCGGCTGTTCCTCCGAAAAACGGCAGCAGACTTCAAAATAGCTGCCGAAATCATGCGGAAAGGCTTTGGTGATGAGGGTGGCACCGGGCGGTTCCGGGCCAATTACCCGGCGAATTTGGCGTATGAATGCCCGGCATTCCTTGCCCGCCTGTTCGCGATAATCTGCCTGGCCGACTTGAGCGCACGGTTCGCTCCACGGGGCCGAGCCAATATTATAATAGTCCATAAATCACTGCGCGACGGCTTGGGTGGTAAGGGCGCATCCTGATGCAACCCGGTGGCCGTCACGCAATGACCCGAGTCTGGTCCATTCAATGACGTTGCGACCGTCGTCGGTGATAGCCCCGGCACGGTTGAGCCAGCCTTTGCGGATGCAGGCTTCCTTGGCTGCACTCCATTCGGTTTCGGTGATGCCAGTTTCGCTTCGGGCTTCGTGGAACCGGTAGTTCTTGATGCCAGCATAACTGGATTTCAATGACCGGGTGGCGGCCAATACGACCGATTCCGCCCATTCCATGACCGGTTTGGCCGGAATCATGTCCGCCCGAATGTTCGCCGGGTTCAGATAGAGCGTAATGCCGATGTCCCGGCCCCGAAAAATGCGACGATGGGCCAGGGCGATATTGGAGGGCAGGCGGCGCACCTTGAACGTTTTGCCGCCGTTAACAAAGGGCGTGCCATTTTCCGGGACATGCCAGGTTTTGCGGGTGGCCAGATTCAGCAGGCACCAGTAATCCCGCGAACCGCCATCCCAGCAACTTCGCGTGGCCATTTCGCCCGCGAACGGTTGGATGGCAAACGATCGGCCGGTATAACCCGGGAAGGCGCACCGGGCCATTTCTATCACTTCAGGGTGTTGGGTATGCATAAGGTCAGTCACTGCGTGACGGCCACTGGGGCCGCGCAGAAAAAAGTGGTGGACGCAAATTCGCGAAGTCAGGGATAGTTCGGCAACTGTGGCCGTCACGCAGCGACTGGACGGCGCGCAGTGACCCTCCGGCTTTTTCAAACGCCCATTTCTACTCCGATTCGGAGTGCTGAAAAAAGGTGTTCAAGGACACCGCCGGCGTTCTGGGAGCCGCTTTTTTTGAAAAAATAGAAATAAAAAAAGCCCGGAGTCGTATGACTCCGGGCTTCTGGTGGCCTTGTTTCAGGCCGCGACGGGTTCCGGCTTTTTGCCGGTTTTGATTTCAAGGTGCGGGGCGACCCCGTTGCTAAGGTTCACCGTCCAGCGGTTCAGCGTTTCATCCGGGATGCCGCTGGCCGCCCACGCGTCGCCGATGGCGAGCGTCCCGCCAAAGATGGCGGCGCTTTTTTCTTCCGGCTGGTCGCCGGCGGTTTTGATCCACGCGACGAGA
>CAIQKM010000165.1 GCA_903872345.1 uncultured Verrucomicrobia subdivision 3 bacterium
GATGTCGAACTGGGCGTTACCACCCATGACGCCGACACCCCGGCCAAGTTGAGTGATGGTTTCGGGGCGCTGCTCGCCCCGGATCTGGTAGATGATGCCGTCCATGCCGCCGTAGAGGATGCAGTGAACGCGGGTGCCCACAGTCAGCCGTTGGTCGCCCGTTGCGCGGGGATCAGTATCGGTCGCGGTTACACCGGATGGTTCAGGTTCGGAGGTTGACAGGGCGGCGGGATTAAATCGTCGGTTCATAGGGTGCCGGGTGGCGGTCACCTTGATCGCTCACGTCCGGCATAAAAAAGGCCCGGCAACTCAGGTCGAGTCACCGGGCTTTGCAGACGGATCGTTTCAGGGTTCAACCGGGATTCCGGGAACGGATTTCTGGTTTTGGATTTCGGGAGTGACGGCTGTAACGAGGGTTGTCTGATCCGCCGGGGTTAAACCATCCGGCGGAGCTTGTTCGATGACGAGTTTGCGACCGTTGATGCTGGAACGTCTCGTTAAATTTTGGAAGCCGGGAGGGGTTTTATTAACAAAAAAGCCCTGCTACCGGGTTTTTTAGCGCAGCCCAAGAAGTCAGGAAAAATCAGTGCAAACGAAAAATGTTGCGGATGCGTTCCTTGATTTGCCTTTGGCGCTCAAAGCTAACGCTGCCCTTCATTTCAATCAGGGAGGTCTTGGGCAAGACGTAGAAAAAATCACATTGGCAGGCGGTGGGGCAATCCAACCCGTCCGCGCCATTGAGCACGACATCCAGCTTGCCGGGTTGGCCGCGCAACGTGAAACAGGCCAGCCCGTTGTATTGTTGCACTTGGGCGTTGGCGCAACGTTCCTGGCCGCTGACGATGACAAAGTAATGGGCGCGCGCAAAACCTTCGGGTTTGGCCCGCCAGATTTCAAATGGATTCATCGTCTTTCAAGAATTTGAGGGACGCGACCGGCGGCAGACTCCAGTGCCGTCCGGTCGGCGGTCAGGGGATAGGCATCGGCAAAGAAGCCGGGTGCCGGATTCTGACCGACCGGCAATTCGGTGAGAGTGATCTGGAACAGATGCCCGTTCCGGATGACGAACTGCGGCGCGCGGCGCGCGGCGTCGAGGACTTTGCCCGCGCGTTTTTTTAAGTCGCTCGTCTGGAGAATGGCGGTAGACATGGTCTAAATATGGCCCATTTTAAGTCCGTGTCAATCACCGCGTCTGGCCGGCATGGCTGAATAGCTGGCTTCATTCATCATGGCGGATTAAAACTCAGCGGACGCCTTGCTGGCGGCTTCGCCGGTGAACATGGTGTGTGTATTCTGGAAGTCAGGGATAGTTCGGCAACTGTGGCCGTCACGCAGTGACTGGACGGCGCGCAGTGACCCTCCGGCTTTTTCAAACGCCCATTTCTACTCCGATTCGGAGTGCTGAAAAAAGGTGTTCAAGGACACCGCAGGCGTTCTGGAAGTCGCTTTTTTTGAAAAAATAGAAATAAAAAAAGCCCGGAGTCAAATTGACTCCGGGCTTCTGGTGGCCTTGGTTTCAGGCCGCGACGGGTTCCGGCTTTTTGCCGGTTTTGATTTCAAGGTGCGGGGCCACCCCGTTGCCGAGGTTCACCGTCCAGCGGTTCAGCGTTTCATCCGGGATGCCGCTGGCCGCCCACGCGTCGCCGATGGCGAGCGTCCCGCCAAAGATGGCGGCGCTTTTTTCTTCCGGCTGGTCGCCGGCGGTTTTGATCCACGCGACGAGA
>CAIQKM010000166.1 GCA_903872345.1 uncultured Verrucomicrobia subdivision 3 bacterium
CGGAAAAAACCGATCTGCTGGCTCCAATGCGACCCGAACAGATGCCTTTAGACCTTTTTTGAATCTTGAGGCCGTTTTGAAAAATCTTCAAAAAACGCCCGTTTTTCGCACTTTGACGTTTTGAATTTCGTAACACCCTCCATTGGGGTGCCACAAGAACTTTTTTGCCTGACCACCAGTTGCTCGTGTTCACGGTTCTACCCGGGCGGCAAGATGCCGCCCTCTACGGCAGGCAAGGATGCCCGCCGCTACGTTTCCGGGGCGGTGCCAGGATATGTCTTGGCAACCCGGTTGGGCTAAATACCTCTGGACGCGTCAGAAAATATGGATTAAACAAAATCGGTGAAAGCTGACAAACCACAATTCAGTGGCTTAGTCTTGCGTCAGCTGTTGGCACATATATGACATTTCAAGACCCAGTACTTCGGCAGCATTACGATCACGCCTTAGTGCTGATGTCTGGTTTGCCGATTGAGTTGCGCCCCATTTGCGCTTTGATGGATGCTTACCAGATTTATCGGCAGACCGATGGCGAGGAGACACCAAGAGTTCGGGAGATAATCTATCATCTGACGGATCCTGATTTGCGTCCAGCGGTGCGACAGTGGTTTCGGATTATGTGCGTCAACGAGATGAATCCAACTGCGATGAAGTTTCGCAAACAGATGAGTGAGATTATTGGACAAAGTTTATAATTATGAACAATTCTCAGCTTCCCACCAAATTGCCGAAGACAATCGCCGGCTTTTCGAACCGTAGCCGTGAGGCGAAAACTGATGATGCAGCTCAAGCCACGAGACGGCATTGGGCTTACGTTGGGTACGCGCTCATTTTAGATGCCACCGATAATCCACTTGCAGTTTGAAACCGCACAAAAGCCGGCCTGCCTCAGCTCCGGAGGAGCGTAATATTTGTAGAAATATGTCCTCGAAATTCCCAGCTCCAGCGGAGCGGCATATGCAATTTCGAATTGAAAACAGGGCCGCCAGCTATTCACCTCATCCGCCTCCTGCCGGTCAGAAAACAAAACAAGCCGGAGAATCGAAATTCTCCGGCTTGTTCGGTAATCAGACAGCTTACGAGCAACCGAGGCTTTCGCCGCAGTTCAGGCACTTGTAGCAGGCGCCGTTGCGGACGACCACGTTGCCGCAGTTCGGGCAGGTCGGGGCGTCCTGCTGGTTGGTAATCATCGAGGTTAGTGTCAGATGCTGACGGACGGTTTTCGCGTCCTTCACGTTCTTGGCTTCGATGATGTCGGTGTCGTCGGCCACCGGCAGGAGTTCAGGCACCGGGCGATTTATTTTTTTTTTCATCTCCTCGAGGAGGCCGGGCATGGCCAGCTCGGGCTGGTTGCGGGCGGCGGTCATCGTTTCGCGATAGCCGGGCATGAACTGGAACGCCAGCCAGCGGAACACGTAGTCCGTGATGGACGAGGCGTTGCGGATTTCCGGGTTCTTGGTGAAACCGCTCGGTTCAAAGCGCTGGTGCGCGAATTTCCGGACGAGGGCTTCCAGCGGCACGCCGTACTGCCAGGCCAGGCTGGTGAGGGTGCCGATGCTGTCCATGAGGCCGCCGATGGTGGATCCTTCCTTGGACATGGTGATGAACAGTTCGCCCGGCCGGCCGTCCTCGAAGAGGCCGACGGTGAGGTAACCTTCGTGCCCGGCGATGTCAAACTTGTGGGTGACGGCCGAGCGCGTTTCCGGCAGGCGGCGGCGCAACGGTTTGCCGGCTTCGTCGCGCAGGTTGGCGACTTCGGCTTCCAGCTCCTTGATGCGCGTTTCGAGCGCGGGCGCGGCGGCGGCGGCGGATTTGTCGCCACCTTCGTTGGTCTTCTTGGTGTTCAACGGCTGCGAACGCTTGGAGCCGTCGCGATAGATGGCCACGCACTTCAGCCCCATCTTCCAGGCTTGCACGTAGGTGTCGCGGATTTCGGCGACAGTGCTTTCGTTCGGCATGTTGACGGTCTTGGAGATGGCGCCGCTGATGAACGGCTGGGCCGCGCCCATCATCTTCAAATGGGCCAGGTAACCGATGCTGCGCTTGCCCTGGGCGGGCTTGAAGGCGCAGTCGAACACCGGCAAGTGTTCGGGCTTGAGACCGCTCTTCACGGCGGTGCCCTTGTCGTCCACATCTTCGATGGTGTCGTACTTCTCGATATGGGCGATGATGCGCGTCACTTCGGTCTCGGCATAGCCGAGGCGGCGCAAAGCGTCCGGCACGCCGCGGTTCACGATCTTCAACATGCCGCCGCCGGCGAGCAGTTTATACTTCACCAGGGCGATGTCGGGTTCGATGCCGGTGGTGTCGCAATCCATGAGGAAGGCGATAGTGCCGGTGGGGGCGAGCACAGTGACCTGTGCATTGCGGTAACCCACTTCGCGACCGCGCGCCAGGGCGCGATCCCAGCACTTGCGGGCCTCGTCCTTGAGAAAACCGAATTCGGCGCTCGGGTGGATTTCTTCCACCGCTTCGCGATGGGACTTGATGACGCCGAGCATGGATTCGACGTTGTCCTTGGCGACGGTTTTGGTGACGCCGGAGCAACGGGCATCGTGATAGCCGGCGAAAGCGCCGACACAGGCGGCAATTTCGGCGCTCTGCTCGTAGGAGTGGCCGGTCATGACGGCGGTGATGGCGCCCGCGAGCGCGCGGCCTTCATCGGAGTCATAGGGCAGACCGTAGCTCATGCAGAGGGAGCCGAGATTGGCGAAACCGAGGCCCAAGGTGCGGAAGATATGGGAGTTTTCCGCGATTTCCTTGGTGGGATAGCTGGCGTTGTCCACCACGATTTCCTGCGCGGTGATGAACAGACGAACGGCGGCCTTGAAGCGTTCGACGTCGAACTTGCCGTCGTCGGACTTGAACTTCATCAGGTTCAGCGAGGCCAGGTTGCAGGCGGTGTTGTTGATGAACACGTATTCGCTGCACGGATTGGTGGAGTGAATCGGTTCGGTGCCTTTGCAGGTGTGCCATTTCTGGATGGCGCCGTCGTACTGGATGCCGGGGTCGCCGCAAATATGGGTGCCTTGGGCGATTTTATCGAGCAATACGCCGGCATTCTTCTTTTCCAGCGGCTTATTACCACAAACGCTGCGCGTCCACCACTCCTGGCCGTTGAGGGCGGCGGACATGAATTCATCGCTGACGCGCACGGACAGGTTTTCGTTCTGGTACATCACGCTGCCGTAGGCATCGCCGTTATACGAACCGTCATAACCCTGCTCAATCAGCGCCCAAGCCTTCTTTTCTTCCTTCTGCTTGGCGTCAATGAATTCTTCGATGTCACCGTGCCAGTCGCGCAGGGTGTTCATCTTGGCGGCGCGACGGGTCTTGCCGCCGGATTTCACCACGTTGGCGACCTGGTCATAAACCTTGAGGAAGCTGAGGGGACCGCTGGGACGACCGCCGCCGCTGAGTTTTTCGCGGCTGGAACGGATCGGCGAAAGATCGGTGCCGGTGCCGGAACCGTACTTGAACAGCATGGCTTCGCTGTAGGCGAGGTGCATGATGTCTTCCATGTTGTCCTGCACGGACTGGATGAAGCAGGCGCTGCCCTGCGGATATTCATACTGGGTGGCGGCGCGCTCGGCCTGCTTGGTCTGGCGGTTGAAGAACCAGTTGCCCTTGCCGGAATTCTTGCCGACCTTGTATTCGTGGAACAGGCCCACATTAAACCACACCGGCGAATTGAAGGCGCCGTACTGGTTCACGCACAGCCAGGTGAGTTCCTCGTAAAAAATCTCGCCATCGGCCTTGGAGAAGTAGCCATCCGCCACGCCCCAGTTGGCGATCGTGCGGGTGATGCGGTGAATGAGCTGGCGCACCGAGGTTTCGCGCTCGGCGGTGTGCTGTTCGCCGTAAAAATACTTCGACACGACGACTTTCGTGGCGAGTTGCGACCAGGACTTCGGCACTTCGACGTTCTCCTGCTTGAAGATGACCTTGCCGCTGTCGTCCGTGATTTCGGCGGTGCGCTTCTCCCATTCGATCTGGTCGAACGGCTTCACTTTGGCATCGCTGAACAAACGGGGAATGGCGAGCGATTTGCGCGCATTGGTTTTGGTCTTTTTCATCGGGCGGACGGCGGACACTTTGGCGGTGCGGCGAACGGCACTTTTCGGGGCCGGCGCCGAGACATCTTCACGTGCATCAATCATATGGGACTCCAATTTTTCGACGGTTTACCTAAAGCAGCGCAGGGAGAAAACACATCCGAGACGTTTTAGGCGGTAAATTGTTAATTTTTCCAGAAAGTCAGACTCTCTGGCCAACTTTACTACCCCATTAGTGGGGGAACGGGAGCCATACTGACACCATATGTTGTGGATTTCAAGGAATTTTTGAAATTTTTTGAAGTGTTAATTTTCCCCAATAAAATCGCGGGGTTTAAGCGTTTTTCGGGACGAAAATCGGGAGAAAAAAAGAAAAAAATGCAAAGTTATTCACACCTGTGAATAACTTTTAACAACAAAGTTGCAATTACGGTTTACCAACTGGAACCGCCCCGGGAAATTACTTCTTTTTACCGGACTGGCGGCGCGAAAAACCACCCACGCGCGTACGGCGTTTGGCCTGCTCGCCACCGGGGCGGAATTTGGTGTGCAACGGCTTTACTTTCCGCACGGGGGCAATGGTTTTATTGCGGGTCTTGGGGACGAGCACAATCGGGCAGCCTTCGTAGCCGAAAGCCGTGCGCATCTCGCCGCAGAGATATTTCTTGTATTGATCGGAGAGCAGATCGTCCCGATTCACAAACAGCAGGAACGTGGGCGGCGCGAGGCGCACCTGCGTGGCATAGAAAAATTTCAGGCGGTAGCCGGCGGAGCTCACGGGCTGGCGATGCTCCACGGCGTCATGCAGCGTGCGATTCAGGATGGCCGTGGGAATCTTCTGCTGCAACTGGGCGGCCACATAGCGGACGGCTTCAAGCAGGCGATCCAGGTGGAAGCCATTTTTGGCCGAGGTGAAAATAACGGGCGCGTAATCGAGGAAAAACAGCTTATCCTGCACCCAGGTGCCGAATTCGCCGAGCGTGGTCAGATCCCGCTGCTGGCCTTCGGTGCGCTTCTTGATTTCGCGCTTTTCAATTTCCTCTTCGCGCGCCTTCTTCACTTCATCGGCGAACAAATCCCATTTGTTAATGACCACAATGCAGGCGCGGCGCTCCTCGACGATGACGTCGGCAATCTTCTTGTCCTGCTCGGTAATGCCCATTTCGGCGTCAATCACGAGCACCGTGATGTCGCTGCGCGCAATGGAATCCTGCGCGCGCTGCACGCTGAAAAACTCCACGGTGTCGTCCACGCGCCGGGTTTTGCGCATGCCGGCGGTGTCAATGAGGATGTATTTCTGGCGGACGCCATCGGTTTCCACCTCAAACGGCACGTCAATGGAATCGCGGGTGGTGCCGGCAATGGGCGAGACAATCACGCGCTCCGAATTGGTGAGCACGTTAATAATGGAGGATTTGCCCACGTTCGGCCGGCCGACGATGGCGATCTTCAGCGGACCGGTGGGTCCACGCAGGGGCTTGCGCGCGGGCGGCGCGTCACTGGTTTCATCCGTGGCGGCGGCTTCGGCTTCAGCCTCCGCTTCGGCGGCGGCCGCATCGGCGTTTTCGGCTTCACTGCCAGGCTCAGGTTCGGGCGCGGGCGCGGGGGCTGGCAGGTAGGACGTGGCCGCATCCATGAGGGCTTCGATGCCGATGCTGTGAATGGCGCTGACCGGAAAAATCTTGCTGAAACCGAAGGCGGCGAATTCATCGACATCCTTTTCGGCGTTGAGATTGTCCACTTTGTTGGCGGCGACGAGGATGGGCTTGCCGGATTCGCGCAGGCGGTTGGCCACTTCGCGGTCAAGGGGCTGAACGCCTTCCTGGGTGTTGACCACGAAGATGATGGCGTCGGCGGCATCAATGGCCATCTGCACCTGGGCGACGGCGGCTTTGACGATGATGTCCGTGGATTTTTCGCGGCGCAGCAGGCCGATGCCGCCGGTATCCACGAGGGTAAACGGCACGCCGCGCCATTCGACTTCGGCCATCACGCGGTCGCGGGTCACGCCGGGCATATCGTGAACAATGGCAATGCGCTTCCCCGCAATGCGGTTAAAGAGCGCGGATTTGCCGACATTCGGGCGGCCTACAATGGCGATGAGTCCTGACATGATGACATTTTGCCCTAAATTGGGCGCAGGTTAAAGCCAAAACGGGGGGCAGGAAGGGGGGAACATCCAACCCTCGGGAATAATGACCAATTATTCATTTGGGGTTCAGGCTGGATTCATATTCATTTGGTGAACTGGCACGGCTGGCACAACGCCGGCCTTGAAATTAAAAACCAATTATGAAATCAAAACTGATGCTCGGGATGGCGGCGGCCATCGTTACCAACCTCACCGTGGCGGCCATTGCGGGCGAGGACAAGGAAGTGAAAATCACGTTCGACCAAGTCCCTCCGGCGGTGCAGACGGCGGTGAAGGCGTATGCGACGGAAGCCGAAATCACCGGCATCGAAGACAGCGATGCGGACGGCACGAAGGTCATTGAATTTGACATCAAGAAGGCGGACAAATCCTTTGAGGTCGCCTTCCTGAAGGACGGCAAGCTGTTCAGCACCGAGGAAGTGGTAGCCATGACCGACCTGCCCGACGCGGTGCAGCAGGCGATTGCGAAAAAGGGCAAGAAGGGTAAGATCGGCAAGCCGGAGAAGGTCACTCAGGGCGACAAAATCTCCTACGAAGTCGTGATTGAAAAGAAGGGCAAGAAGACGGAATACACCTTCTCACCCGACGGCAAGATCACCGACAAGGAAGCCGTGGGCAATGAAGATGCCGCCAAGGAAAAGGACGAGGACGGCGACAAGAAGGAATCCGGCAAGAAGGGCGAAGACAAGGATTGATCCGGAACAATTCAATTAAACCACGAATAAACACCAAATTAAACGAATCAGATCCACGAGAAGCAGGGTGTTTCAGCATTCGCTGGCGGCGGGTCGAACCGCCGCCAGCCAATCAAGGTCTTGTCCATTGCTGTTGACCATCCGGGGCAAACTAACATCATAATCTCACATGAAGCAGGCAAACCTCATTCTGATGGCCGCACTGGTTGCGCTGGGATGCGTCCTGGCGATGACGCTGGCGGGACGGCATGGGCACGGGCCGACAACGATTGCCACCATCGCGCCGGAGCGGCCAATTTCGGCTCCCCTGCCCCCTGCCCTGGCGGAACCGACCAGCAATCCGGAGACGGCGACGGTGACGCAGGAAACAATCGTTTCCAATGCGCCAGTGGCATCGGCGGCAAAACCGATGGCAACCAACCGGCACGGCCTTAAAAAGCTGACAGGCAAGAAACCAGCCAAGCCCAAGGACCCCATCCAGGATCCGGATGCGCGGGTGGCGCTAAGTCTGGTGGGAGTCGATCCGGACGCGGAGGATTATTGGATTTCGGCGATCAATGACCCCACCCTGCCCCCGCAGGAACGGAAAGACTTGATCGAAGATTTAAATGAAACCGGCTTGAATGATCCACATCAACCCGGGGCAGACGACCTGCCGATCATCGCGAGCCGGCTGCAATTGATTGAGGCGCTCGCGAGCAACCCCAACTTCGTCGCCGGTCTGGATCAGGTGAACAAAGATGCGTTTGCGGAGGCGCACAAGGATCTGGTCAACCTGCTGGCGGGCAAACCGGCGGATTGAGGAATTAGCGTTATCGGTCCGGCGGATTCATGGTTTAATCAATTCATGCGCGTACTCGTAGTGGAAGATCAGCAGAAGACGGCGTCCTTCATCAGGAAGGCGCTGGAAGGCGAGCGCTTTGCCGTGGATGTGTGCGAGAATGGCGAGGACGCCCTGGCGGCGGCGCTGCTGACGCCTTACGACGGCATTGTGCTGGACATCATGCTGCCCGGGTGTGACGGCCTGAGCGTGCTGCGGCAATTGCGGGAAAAGGAAAATCGCACGCCGGTGCTGCTGCTTTCCGCGCGCGGGGCGGTGGATGAGCGGGTGGAGGGATTGAACGCAGGGGCGGATGATTATTTACCGAAACCGTTCGTGGTCGCGGAACTGGTGGCGCGCGTGCGGGCGCTGGGCCGGCGCGGCAGTGAGGCGAAATCCACGGTGCTGCGGGTGGCGGACCTGACGCTGGACACCATTCATCACCGGGCGCATCGCGGCGACAAGGTGTTTGATCTGACGGCGCGCGAGTTCCGACTGCTGGAATTTCTGATGCGGTCAAATGGCCGGATTTGCGGGCGCATGAGCATCATTGAAAAAGTGTGGGACTACCATTTTGATCCGGGCACGAATCTGGTGGATGTGTACATCATGCGCTTGCGCGAGAAAATTGATGAAGGCTTTGAAACCAAGCTGCTGCACACGGTGCGCGGCGTGGGTTATGTTTTGAAGGCGGAAGCATGAAACTGCGCACACGCATCACGTTATGGTACTCGGCCATCCTGGTCGTGTCGCTGGGCATTATTGGTTTCGGCACCTACGATGAGATTTCGGAGCAGATGAATCACAGCCACCGGCAGCATGTGTGGGAACACGCGCTGGATGAGACAGGCGAAATGATGCTGGATGTGGGCCTGCCGGCGGTGCTGCTGGGTATGGCCGGAGGCTGGTGGATCACGCGCAAGGCCTTCAAACCCTTGCGCCAGCTCACCGAGACCATCGAACAAATTCACGATCACAATCTGCACACCCGGCTCCCCCGCTCCGGCAATGGCGATGAACTGGACCGGCTTACGGAGGTGTTCAATGCGATGACCGGGCGGCTGGACACCTCGTTCCAGCGCATCCGCGAATTTACCCTGCACGCCTCGCATGAGTTGAAAACCCCGCTGACCATCATGCGCGGGGAACTAGAGGGTGCGCTCAACGACAGCAACCTGACGCCGGTGCAGCAGGAACAAATCCTAAGCCAGATGGATGAAATCGAGCGGCTGGCGAAAATCGTGGACGGTCTCACGCTGCTGACCAAGGCGGACGCGGGCCAAATTCAACTGATCCGGGAGCCGGTGCCGCTGGATGAGCTGGTGCGCGAAAGTTTTGCGGATGCAAAGATTCTCGCCCAACCGCAGAACATCCAGGTGACCTTGGAAACTTGCGATCCAGTGATAGTAACCGGCGACCGACATCGCTTGCGCCAGCTATTGCTGAACCTGACGGATAATGCGATCAAGCATAATGAGACCGGCGGCAAGGTGACGATTGTCTTGCGCAAGGATGGGGCCTTTGCCGAGTTGGTGATTGGCAATACCGGACCGGGCATCGCACCGGAACTGCAAGCCCGGGTGTTTGAACGGTTCTTCCGGGCAACGACGGGCCCCAAAGCCGTGGATGGCTGCGGGCTGGGGCTGAGCATTGCGCAGTGGATTGTGTCCGCGCATGGGGCGACGATCCAGTTGAAGTCCGAGCCGGGAAAATTGACGACGGTGGTGGTGCGGATGGCGGCGGTTTCGGCTGGCTGAGGGGATGAAACGCGGAGACGCCAAGGGCGCAGAGAGTCGCCGAGTTGGGGAAGATGTCTATCCGGCCTTCCAAATTTTGTTCGCGGGAGTTGGGATGCGCGGTATCACCTTGCAGGTATGTATTTGCATTTGGGTCGCAGTTGAAGCAGTTTGCAGGCACCTGCATGAAATGTGCCCACCATGAGAACGAAGCCGTCGCGATTTGCGTCCATTGCGGCCGCGCCCTTTGCGCCAGTTGCGCCCAGCCCACCGCCGGCCAGCGCATGGTCTGTTCGGATTCGTGCGCGACCGCCTTGTCCCGCAATGACCGGGCGATGCAACTGATCCTCCAGAAGAGTTACCAGAATGCCCGGGCCAGCGCCTTTTACTGTTTTCTGTGCGGGGCTCTTTCGGCCGGCGGCGCGGTCGGAGCGAATTATTATCTGCCCATGCCGTTCCTCATTTGGTTCACGGCGGGATGCAGCGTGGTATTCATTGCCTCCGGCATCTGGTACGGTCGGATCGCCCGCAAGCAAAGTCTGGATTCTTAATCTTTCAAATTCACCATGAGTTTTTCTGCCATTATCGTCGAACAAAACCCGGCCGGAACGCCGACGGTGGCTTTAATAAAATTCACTTCACCAGATGAATTGCCCGCCCCCGGCGGTGACGTAGTGGTGCGGGTGGACTATTCCAGCCTCAACTACAAAGATGGCTTGGCGCTGACCGGTCAGGGTAAAATTCTGCGGGCGTCGCCGATGGTTCCCGGCGTGGATCTGGCGGGCACGGTGGAGAATCCGGGCAGCGATCCACGTTTTCACGCCGGTGACCGGGTAGTTCTCACGGGCTGGGGTGTTGGTGAAAAATATTCCGGCGGCTACTCGGGGTACGCGCGGGTGCGGGGCGACTGGCTCATTCCCCTGCCCGCCGGGCTGACCACGCGGTCGGCCATGGCCATCGGCACGGCGGGTTTTACGGCTATGCAATGCGTGCTGGCGCTGGAAGATCATGGCGTCACCCCGGGAGTGGGCAACGAAATCATCGTTTCCGGCGCGGCGGGCGGGGTCGGGTCGTTGGCGGTCGCCTTGCTGGCCAGGCGCGGGTATCGTGTGGTGGCCTCTACGGGCCGCAGTGAAACGGAGGGCGATTATTTGCGGAGCCTCGGCGCGGCGGAAGTAATCCCGCGCTCGGTGCTGGCGGCTGCTTCCGGACGGCCGTTGGATTCCGCACGCTGGGCGGGTGGCATTGATACCGTGGGCGGAGAAACTCTGGCCAGTATTTTGCGCCAGACCAAGGAATACGGCAGCGTGGCCGCGTGCGGGCTGGCGGGCGGATCGAATCTGCCTACCACGGTGATGCCCTTCATTCTGCGCGGAGTGAACTTGCTGGGCATTCACTCCGTCATGTGCCCGCGTCCGTTGCGCGAACGCGCCTGGCAACGGCTGGCCACCGATGTGGATTTGCACCAACTCGAAACCATGACCCGGGTGGTGACGTTGAAAGAGGTGCTTTCGCTGGGACCGGACATTCTGGCGGGAAATGTCCGGGGGCGGTTGGTGGTGAATGTAAACGGGTAGCAGCCGACGTGAGGAGGCTCCAAATAAATAAACGCATCCGAAAATATTTGAGCCTCCTCACGTCGGCTGCTACGGGTTATTGATGAAAAACCAACTCGCCGTCTTTCGCCGTCACGACAATGCGATCCCCCGGCTTGAATTCACCTTCGAGCAGTCGCATGGATAGCGGGTTCAATAGCAAATCCTGCACGGCGCGTTTGAGCGGGCGGGCGCCGAATTGAGGATCGTACCCCTCCTTCGCGATCAGGCGTTTCGCGGCGGCATCCACGTCCAGCGTGAGGTTTTGCTGGGCCAACCGCTTTGACAAGCCCGCCAGCTGAATGTCCACGATGCTGGCGAGTTCCGCCTCATCCAAGCTTTGGAAGATGATGACGTCGTCCACGCGGTTCAGAAATTCCGGGCGAAAGTGGCGTTTTAATTCCGCCATGACCTTGTCTTCCATGGCCTGCCGCGCGGCGGCGGTGGTTTTGCCGTCCAGAAAATATTCCTGAATAATGGGCGACCCCAGATTGCTGGTCATGATCACGATGACGTTCTTGAAATCCACCGTGCGCCCCTGCCCGTCCGTGAGGCGGCCGTCATCGAGCACTTGCAACAGCACGTTAAAAACATCCGGGTGAGCCTTCTCGATCTCGTCAAACAACACTACACTGTAAGGTTTCCGCCGGACGGCTTCGCTGAGCTGGCCGCCTTCGTCGTAGCCCACATAGCCGGGGGGCGCGCCGATGAGCCGGGAGACCGCGTGTTTCTCCATGTACTCGCTCATGTCAATGCGCACCATGGCACTCTCGTCATCAAAAAGAAATTCCGCGAGCGCCCGGGCCGTCTCGGTTTTCCCCACACCGGTGGGGCCGAGAAAGATGAATGAGCCGACGGGGCGGTTGGGATCCTGCAAGCCGCTCCGCGCCCGGCGCACGGCATTGGCCACGGCCTTGATCGCGGATTTCTGACCGATCACCCGCTGCGCCAGCCGTTCCTCCATTTTGACGAGTTTCTGACGCTCGCCTTCGAGCATCCGCGAAACGGGAATATGCGTCCACGAAGCCACCACGCGCGCAATGTCCTCATCCGTGACTTCCTGGCGCAACAATGAATTTCTCGCCGCCGGGGCCGATTGTTTTTCAATACTCGCCAGCTTCTTTTCCAAGTCGGGGATTTTTCCATACTGGATTTGCGCGGCGAGGTTCAGGTCGCCTTTGCGCTGGGCCTGTTCCAATTCGATTTTGGCCTGTTCGAGCTGTGTCTGCACTACGGAGACGGCATTGACGGCGGCTTTTTCATTCTGCCATTGCACAGTGAGGGCCTTGGACTTGTCCTTTAAATTGGCAAGCTCGCCTTCGATTCGTTTCAGGCGTTCCTTGCTGGCGACGTCCTTTTCCTTGCCCAGCGATGTGCGTTCGATTTCCAGTTGCAAAATCTGCCGGTCGAGCTGGTCCAGTTCCGTGGGTTTGGAATCCAACTCCATCTTGATGCGCGAGGCCGCCTCGTCCACGAGGTCAATCGCCTTGTCTGGCAGAAACCGGTCGGTGATGTAGCGGTGCGAGAGCGTGGCCGCCGCGACCAGGGCGGCATCCTGAATGCGGACACCATGGTGTACTTCGTAACGTTCCTTGAGTCCGCGCAAAATCGCTATGGTCGCCTCGACGGTCGGCTCCGCCACCAGTACCGGCTGGAAGCGGCGTTCGAGCGCCGGGTCTTTCTCAATGTGCTTGCGGTATTCGTCGAGCGTGGTCGCGCCCACACAGCGGAGTTCGCCGCGCGCGAGTTGCGGCTTCATGATGTTGGCCGCATCACTGGACCCTTCGGCCGCACCGGCGCCAACGAGCGTGTGCAATTCATCTATGAACAAAATGATTTTGCCCTCGCTGGCGGTGATTTCCTTGAGAAATGCCTTGAGCCGTTCTTCAAATTCGCCGCGAAATTTGGCCCCGGCAATCATCGCACCCAAATCCATGGCCACTAGTCTCTTATTTTTCAAGGATTCGGGTACATCCCCGCTAACGATGCGACGGGCCAGACCTTCGGCAATGGCGGTCTTGCCTACGCCGGGTTCGCCTATGAGCACGGGATTGTTCTTTGTACGACGCGTGAGCACCTGCATGACACGGCGGATCTCCTCGTCGCGACCAATCACTGGATCAATCTTCCCCTGCCGGGCCAGGGCGGTGAGGTCGCGCCCATATTTTTCGAGGGCCTGAAATTTCCCTTCCGGCTGCTGATCCGTGACCCGCTGGTTGCCACGCAAATCGGCGAGGGCTTTCAGTACGGCATCCCGCTTAAGATTGTGCGCCGCGAAAATCTTTTTCAGCGACGGGCTGGCGGTGTCCAGCAAACCCAGCAGCAGATGCTCGGTGCTTACATAATCGTCCTTGAGCTTGGTGGCCTCGGTCTGGGCGGCTTCGAGGGCTTTCGACAAATCCTTGCCCGCATAGGGTTCGGCTCCGCCCTGAACCTTGTACCGGCGGGCGAGTTCCTTTTCCAGATCGGCCTGCAAACGGCCCGGCGGCACGCCGATTTTCTGGAGCAGTTCGGGCACCAGGCTCTCGGCCTGGCCGATGAGCGCCAGCAGCAAATGCTCGCCATCCAGTTCCTGGTGCGAATGCTCCCGGGCCAGCCGTTGCGCGTCCTGCAACGCTTCCGATGATTTTTGCGTCAATTTGTCCAGTTGCATAATGAACAATTTATCCAGATGAGCCGGACGTCAAGTCCAAGGTGCAGCTCATGATCCAGGGGACGTGGCCGAAACTGCCCCCGGAGCGCCGGTCTGAGACCGGCTTAAATCTTCCGGGCATCGCACATGCTTGCTTCTTTCCAACCGTTTTGCCGAAAACGAATGTCCAAAGCCGGCTGCAAGCCGGCGCTCCACCGGGGAGGCGACAGCTTGTCGCCTGGGGACGAGCCGTCCCCACCCCAATGCGAAAGCCGGCGCCCGACCGTTAGCCGGTTCGTTAACCGTGTCAGGATGCGCCTGCCGCCGGCAGGGAACGCAACAGCGACCGCGCCCGGCTGGTCCAGACCCGGTCGCGGCGACGCTGATAAGCCGGAGCGAAATTGTCGTCGTTGATGACATCCTTGAGCTGGGTGCGGGCCGCGTCGGGCTGCTGTTTCTTAATGCACAATTCGGCAAACTGGACCTTCGCGCGCGCGTAGGAATTGTTTTCCACCACATGCTTCCAGATGTCAAAGGCGGCGTCCGTTTCATTCAGCGCGGTCAGCGCCTCGGCATAAGCCATGAGGGAAAATCCGAAGTCATGCTTGAAATTTTCGCGGCAGACGCCTTCCAGCAGCGGGCGGGCTTCGGCGGGACGCTTCAAACGCATCAGGCACTGGCCCAGATGGGCGCGGGCATCAATGTCATTGGGTTCACGTTCCAGCGCGGCGCGATACCATTTTTCGGCCTCGGCATATTTGCCGCGCTGAAAATGCACATCACCCAGGCGATAATGATGGTAGGCGTTGTCGAGGTGATGGATTTGGGATTTGAGTTCCCGGATGCGCGCCCGGCTTTGGGTGCCCGGCAGTTCAAAGCCCGTGGATTTGGCGGTATAAACGTTCAGGAAATAAATGAAGGCCGAGAGGCCCCAGCCAATCATGATAAAGACCGCCCAGAGCCAGTCCCGCTGGCGCACGGCGTGAATGAACATCCAGAGCTGAAACCCGGTCATCAACAGTACCAGCGGGTTAAGCAGCAGCCGGTGCAGGCTTTCCCAGTCCGTCGGCAGCGAATAAAACATGGCGCAGACTACCCAGTGCCGCGCCCGCAGGCAACCGGGTTTTACATCCCTGAACTGTCAGCTTGTTTTTGGGCCGGATATTTTTAACAATCTGTGCGCCGCATGAACCAGACACTCATCATCGTGCCGACTTACAATGAGCGGGAGAACTTCCCGCGCATGGCGGAAAAACTTTTATCGCTGCCGGTGGCCTTGGATGTGCTGGTGGTGGATGACAATTCACCGGACGGCACCGGCAAGCTGGCGGATGAGATGGCCGCGAAGCATCCGCAAATCAAGGTATTGCACCGCACCGAAAAGAACGGCTTGGGCCGCGCCTACATCGCCGGTTTCAAATGGGCGCTGGCACACGGCTATGAGTTCATCTTTGAGATCGACTGCGATTTCTCCCACGATCCCAACGAAATCCCCGCTTTTCTCAAGGCGGCGGAAAATGCCGATCTGGTGCTGGGGTCGCGCTACAAGGGCGGCATTCGCATCATGAACTGGCCGTTGAGCCGGCTGATCCTGAGCCGTTT
Source organism: uncultured Verrucomicrobia subdivision 3 bacterium (assembly GCA_903872345.1). GTDB lineage: Bacteria > Verrucomicrobiota > Verrucomicrobiia > Limisphaerales > UBA11358 > UBA11358. Next base: position 15,288 of record CAIQKM010000166.1, read on the forward strand.
CGCCGGCATTTACGTCAATTATGTGACCGGCATGCCCATTTCCGACCCCACCGGCGGCTACAAATGTTTCCGTCGCGCCGCCCTCCAGTCCATCAACTTGGATGAGGTCCGCGCCAACGGTTACAGCTTCCAGATCGAAATGACCCACCGGCTCTGGCGGCAGGGGTTCACCGTGGCCGAGGTGCCGATCATCTTCACCGAACGCACCGAAGGCCAGTCCAAGATGGCCGGCGGCATCATCAATGAAGCCTTCTGGATGGTGTGGTGGCTCTGGCTGCAAAATGGCATGCGCCGCTCCCCACGAGCCCGTGTGGCGAGCCCGCGTAAAAACCCGTGACTTAGCCTGAACGTTTTCCCGGGGAAAGCGTCCAAGTCACGATGGTTTTAATTCTATGAAAATCAAAGCTTTGCTGGCCGCGTTGCTCGTTGGCGCCCTTACCACCTTCACCAGTCATGCCGCCATGCCCAAGGCGGGTGAGGTCGCCCCGGCTTTCGAGGGCCAGGATCAGGATGGCCATACGGTAAAACTTGCCGATTTTGCGGGCAAAAAACTGGTACTACTCTACTTTTACCCCAAAGACAACACCCCGGGCTGCACGGCGGAAGCCTGCGGTTTCCGCGACCGCATGAGCCACTTCCAGACCAATAATCTCGTCGTGATTGGCGTGAGCTTTGACTCCCTCGAAAACCACAAAAAATTCATCGCCGAGCATCAGTTGAATTTCCCGCTCCTCGCCGATCCGGATGGCAAAATTGTAACCGCCTACGACGCCAAAATGTCGTTTCTGAGAATGGCCAAACGCGTCAGCTTCCTGATCGGCACGGATGGCAAAATCCTGCACGTGACCGACTCGCTGGATCCTCAGAAGCATTTCCGGGAAATCCAGGCCGCCCTTGAGGCGCTGCCTGCGGCACCTAAAAGTTAATCTTGGCTGTGCCGCCCCGCAGATTTGATTGTCTGTCAGCCAGTAATGTTCCAGACTGCGGCCATGTCAAATTCCATGAACTGGCCCACGGCAGATTTTACGATCCAGGAACTGATCAACCTGAACCCGCAATTCGCGGAGGCAGCGGTCAGAAAATCACTCTCTGACGGCATCACCGCCAAAAAGATCGTGCAAACCCAGAAGGGCGACAAGAAGGTCAAAGGCAAGTTCAAGGTCATCAAGCCCATGTGACGACTCTGGTTCCGCGCCAACCGTTCCGGCCACCGCCATGAAACTGTTCACGTCAGACCTTGTGATTTATGTCTGGTTTCTGTCGGAACTGGCCTTGGCCCTGTGGAAACGGTCCCGGACCAACGCCACCTCACATGACAGTGGTTCGCTGGGCCGGATCTGGCTGGTAAATACCGTGGCTATCACCCTGGCGGTAACCGCCGCCTATCGCGTGCATGATTGGTACCTGCCAATCAACCGGCACACCGCCTTTGCCATGATGTGGGCGGGTCTGATCTTTCGTTGGTATGCCATCATTCATCTGGGACGGTTTTTCACCACCAACGTGGCCATCGCCAGCGATCAGCACGTGGTGGACACCGGCCCGTACCGATTCATCCGGCATCCGAGTTACACCGGCGTTATGATCGTCCTGCTGGGCCTTGGTCTGAGCCTGGGAAACTGGGTCTCGCTGCTGCTGGTCGTTATCCCATGCTACGCGGTGCTGCTGTGGCGCATCCGGATCGAAGAACAGACGCTGCTGGCCGGGTTGGGTGAGCCATACCGGAATTATATGCAGCGGACCAGACGGCTGGTTCCGTTCCTTTACTGAACCTTGACCGAATTATGACGCCTGCCTCTAACATTGAAGCCCTGGTCCAACGTCAATTTGAAGCCTACAACGCCCGCGATCTGGACGCGATGATGGCGACGTATGCCGATACGGCCCGGCAATTTGAATTTCCCAACACCTTGCTGGCCAGCGGCGCCGCCCAAATCCGGGAACGGTTTGCCGCCCGTTTCACCGAACCCAATCTCCATGCCCGGCTCCTGAACCGCATCGTGTCCGGGAACACGGTCATAGACCATGAGGAAGTGACCCGCACTTTTCCGGAAGGAACGGGCCGGCTGGAATTGGTGGCCATTTATCGCGTGGAAGCCGGAAAAATCAGCCAGGCCTGGTTTATACAGGGGACCAAAACCCTTGATATCAGTGCTTGATATCACATCGGCGAGCTTGGCCAGACTGGCGGTAACTGTTTATTGGGAAGCGGGTGCCAACTGGTGTACAGGGGGATAATCATATATTACTTGCCAAGGGTGGCCGGTTATGAAAATTTTCCATTGGTTTTGGGTCATTCTTAAATTACTGATAGGCTGGTTTTATGAAAACATTCCACTTTTTTCCGGTTGGTGCGCTTTTGGTCCTGGCAACCCTCACGGGCACCGGGTGCCGCACTGATTATGGCGTGGGCAGCCCCTATCATCCCGGCCCCGCTGCGGGCAAGGCCATTGGCACCGGCGTAGGCGTGGTGGCGGGCAATGCCGCCGGATTAGGCGTGGGCGTGGTTCAGGGCACCGCCGCAGGCGTGGCCGACACCTTCGACCCCAGCTACCATATGGTTCGCTACTGGCGCACGGAAACCACCGCCGATGGCCGCACCATCCAGGTGCCTTACGACGTGCTGGTGGACCAATATGGCCGCCCGGTGAAGGCACCCGCTCCCACGGGCAACCCGCCGCCACCGCCGGCTTCTCCCAATACCAACAAATAAGAATGCCGTCCCTTGGACCGGTTTGATTATTGCTCATTTATGAAGAAAAATCTCCTTCTTCCCCTGATACTGGTGGCTGGATTTTGTACCGCCGCCGGGCGCGCCCAGACGAATCCGATCGAATCGGATGCCAACCTGAAGAATACCACCACGCACGTGGTGATGGAGCGTCAGGTCATTGAAACCACCAAAACCTACCAGCAGGACACCCCGCGCGATACCCAGCGCAAGATTGCCATCATTGTGGAAAACCGCGCCGCCGCCGGCCTGAATGACAAGGTGGCCGTGCTCGAAGATCTCGTCACCAGCCGTGTCGCCGGCAAAGGGTTGTCGGTCATCTCGCGCGATGTGGTCACGCGGTCCCTGAAAAATTACGCCACGGGCAACAACACCAGCGGGGAATTAAATGCCGTGGACCAGGCGCTGGAAAGCGGCACCACGGCCCTGAACCTCGCCCAAACCCTGGGCGCGGATTACATCCTCGTTCCCGCCATCACCAGCCTCGGCACGGAAACCAAAACCTACAATGGCAATGGCATCGCCACCGTGAATGTCACCCACCGACTGCGCGTAACCTACAAAATTGTGGATGCCGGCACCGGCGGCGCCGTGCGTGGCGACACCGTGATTGCCGAAAAAACCACCCGCCAGACCGCCAACGTCCAGACGGAAGATACCGATGTGCTCAATGACCTGCTCGATGACGCGGCCCAACAACTCGCCGATACCATTGTCCAAAGCGCCGGCACCCTCGCCGCCACCACCGCCAAGGCGGATCAGGTGACATTCCGGGTCAGTTGCACCCTTGCCGACCCGCAGAACCAGCCGGTGGAGATTCCCCCACTCTACCTCACCACGGATAACACGGTGGTGCTGACCAATCCCCCGGTGCCGGTTCAGGCGCTGGATGTGACCGTGGAACTGGATGGCGTGGTCCTCGGCTCCGCTCCAGGTGAATTCAAAGCCCGCCCCGGCCTCCATAAAATCCGCCTGAACCGCGAAGGGACCGGCACTTGGGAACGCACCATCAACGTGAGCGAAGGCCAGAATCTGCGCGTGGCCTTGCAACTCACCGCCGACAGCTTTGCGCGCTGGACCGCCACCACCTCATTCCTGGCGGATCTGGTAAACGGTAAAAAACTTACCGACGCCCAGGTAAAAGTTTATGAAGGTCTGGCCAAGTTTTTAAGCGAAAGCCATTACCGCGTGGACACCAAGGAAAATCTTCAATTTCACAAGAGCCTGCTTTAACCTCATCGCATCTGATATCTTTGACGACCATGAATAAATCCATTTTCAAAACCGGCCTGGCCCTGCTGGCCGCCGTCGCTCTTCCCGCCTTGGCGTATGCCCAGGAAAAAGCCACCATTGCCATTGCCTCCATCAAACCCACGCCGTCGCTGGTCAGCGCCCTGCGCCCGGATAAAAAGACCTCGCTTGACCGCATCGTCGAATCGCTCGACAGCCAGCTGGTGGATCGCATCAGCGCCACGCGGAAATTTGACGTGGTGGGCCGCACCGACCTGAACGAGGTGCTGAAGGAACAGGATCTCGGCGCCTCCGGCAACGTGGATGCCAAGACCGCCGCCAAGGCCGGCAAGCTCGCCGGGGCCAAATATCTGCTCGTGGCCACCGTGGACGACTTTCAGGATTATGTGGAAACCGCCACGTTTGAAGGCACCGGCCGCACCGCCACCAAGCGCGTCTTCCGTTTCTCCATTGTCGGCAAAATCTATGATTCCTCCACCGGCAAGCTGCTGGAATCCGCCAACTTCCAGACCGGCAACGATGAGTTCAAGCAGATCCAGCAGGAACGCAGTTACTCCGTGAAGGACGGCGAACTCAGCGATGAGATGATGGTGGCCGTGGCCCAGACCTCCGCCACGCGCATCGCCACCCACGTGGCTGATGTCATCTTCCCACCCAAAGTGCTCATCCGGCGTGATAATGTTGTGACCATCAACCGCGGCGAAGGCGGCGGCGTGGCCGTTGGCGATATATTCAATGTCTTTGCCCAAGGCGAAGAATTGAAGGACCCGGACACCGGCGAAGTCCTCGGCCGCGAAGAGGTCAAGGTCGGCAAAGTGAAAATCTCCCAGGTAAATCCCAAGACCTCCCTCGCGGATATCGTGGAGGACACCGGCATTGACAAGGGAGCCGTGTTGCACAAAGTCCAGCCCCCGGCTGTGCCCTGAATCCGCCATCATCGGGAGGCTGATATAACGCTGTTAATCAGAAACCAAACCATACCGCCAAAATGAACCTCGCGCTGATCAAAATCGTCCGCTGTGCCCTGCCCCTCGTGGCGGCGGCCCTGTTTGCCACTGGCTGCCAGACGTATCAGCAGCAGAATAAAGTCATTGTTTACTGGAATCAGGGCGACCTGACCAATGCCGTTGTGGAGGCCAAGAAACAGGCTGATCACAATGCCAACGACAAGGACGCCATCATCTGGCGGCTGGAGGACGGTGCCGTGCTGCGCGCCGCCGGTCTCTATGGCGACAGCAACCAGGCGTTCGACGAGGCGCAAAACAAGATTGATGACTATGCGCTCAAGGCCAAGGTCAGCGTGAGCGATGAGGCGGGCGCCCTGCTCTCCAACCAGGCCAACCTGCCCTATGAAGGCCGTTCCTATGACGGCATCATGCTCAACACTTACAAGGCCCTGAACTACCTCGCACTCGGCGATCCCGACAAGGCCCGCCCCGAAATCATCCGCGCCTACCAGCGCCAGCAGGACGCCGTGGAAGCCAACAAAAAGCGGATCGAAAAGACCCAGGAAGCGGCGGACAAGAGCAAGGACAAGGCCACGATGGACAAGGCGCAAAACGACTCCAAATTCCAATCGCAGATCGTCGGCGTCACTTCCAATCTGGACAAAGTGAACGTTTATGCCGATTACGTGAATCCCTTCACCGTGTATCTGGACGGCCTCTACTTTCTGGCCAACGCCGCCGATGGCTCGGATTTGGAACGTGCCCGGAAATCCTTTGAACGCGCTTCCGCCTTTGCCCCGGATAACGATTACGTGAAGCAGGATCTCGCCACGGCCACGGATGTGGCCAATGGCAAGCCGCTGACGCCCGCCACCTATGTGATTTTCGAAACCGGCTGCGCCCCGGAACGCGGGCAGATCCGCATTGATATTCCCATCATCGTTTCGAAGGTTTCCTATGTCGGCGCGGCTTTCCCCACCCTGAAATTGAACGGTAATTACACCCCCACCCTTTTGGTCACCGCTAGCGGAACTACGGCCAACACCAAGCCGGTGGCCAGCATGGACGGCATCGTGGCCCTGGACTTCAAGAATGATCTTCCCGTCGTCATAACCAAAACCATTGCCTCCACGGTCACCAAGGCCGTGGCCGCCTATGCCGCCAACCAGGCCGCTCAGCAATCGGGCGGTGATATTGCCGGCCTGTTCATGCAACTGGGCACGGCGGTATATGAAGCCGCCGTCAATATTGCCGACGAACGCACCTGGACCACCCTGCCCAAGGAATTTCAAGTGGCCCGCATTGCCACCCCGGCCGACCGCAAGCTGGATCTCGCCACTCCCAACGGCATGCGTGCTTCGGTGACGGTCGGAGATGGTATTTTGAACGTGGTTTACGTAAAATCGATCAATACAGGAACACCGTTACTGGTGACCCAGTTTAAACTGAAATGAAAAACATGAAGCACTTGGTTGTTTGTGCCGCCGGCGCCTTGGCGCTGGCCGTGACCGGCTGCGGCACCCCCGTCAACTCCGTTGAAAACGCCCAGAAGGAAGGGCAGCGCAATATGGTCGCCGACCAGCGCGTCATCAGCGATCCCGGCCTGAACCGGCACGTCAACATTGTCGGCGTCAACACCGCCATGACCCCCGGCGGCCTGCTCAGTGTGCAGGTGGAACTCCAGAATAACTCGCGTTCGCAGCACCGGTTCAACTACCAGTTTGAATGGTTCGATGCCAACGGCATGCAGGTGTCCAGCATCATTTCCGCCGTCACCCCCGCCCAGATCGAGGGCAAGGAAAGCAAATTTGTTTCCAGCATCGCCCCCACGCCCGGATGCAAGGATTTCCGTCTGAAACTGATTGATGCCGATTGATTACGCTGCATTTATTTCATCACCTTAAATTCAACATGAAGACCAAAATACTCGTTCCCCTGGCCGCCGTCGGAGTTGCCCTCCTGGCCGGCTGCGCCACCGATGCCCACTATGTCCAGACCGGCGGACGCGAAAACGTCGTCACCGTCAGCGGCATCAACATTCAGGATTACATCCAGGCCGCCAGCGCCTCCGTGACGAAGCTGCTCGCCGCCGGCGCGCTGGACCGCGTGCAAAACCCGCCCGCCGTGCTCGCCATGAGCCGGATCATCAACAACACCGGCCAGCAGATTGACACCGACCTGCTCACCAAAAAAATCCGCGTCGCCCTGCTGCAAAGCGGCAAAGCCGTCACCACCACCACCTTTGGTCTGGGCGGTCAGGCCGAGGACCCGCTCGCCAAGGGCATCCAGCAGGAACAAGAATTCACGAGCGACCAGAAGACCACCCGCACGCCGGACTTCAGCCTCTCGGGCAAGATCATCGAAACCGTCGCTCGCGCCGGCGACACCCGCCAGTCCACCTACAGCTTCCAACTCTCGCTCACGGACAAGCAGGGTCTCGCGGTCTGGGAAGACGAAGAAGAAATCACCAAGCAAGGCAGCCGCGCCTCGGTGGGCTTCTAAGCATCCAAGATCAAATTCGATCACCCTGGCTGTAATGATTTCAACCGTTACAGCCAGTTTGACTTTTGTGCCGAATACCGGAAGAAAGTCATGAACCGAAGTTGTAGCCAGCTTTCGGGCAGCGCGTGCATCATGCTAGTCGCCTCGTTATCTTAAACAGTCGGGTTTTCAAACCAACGGAACGCGCCAGTCTGGCCTGAGCCGCGTCGCAAGTCCAAAAACCATCCACGCCGGCCAGCAGATTCAGGCGGCGGGCGGCCGAGACGTGCAGATAATCACTGCTGCCGCAGTCAAAGTTTCGGGCCTTTTCCGCGCTTAATTCATCGGCGGCATCCAGCATATGGTCCGCTTTAAGGTCCTCCTGCCAGCGCAACCGGGCGGAGGTTTTTTCCGCCGCCCGCAGAGCCTGCCAGGCCGCCTCGCCGGCGCTGTCAATTCTCGCCAGGCGAAGGTTGTGCCTTAACTCATAACGCAGAAATATCCAATAAACAAAATCTGGCGCGTGCTTTTGCACCGCGGCGTCAACCTCGCCGGAGAATTCATCATCCGGATGCAGATAGGCAAAGAGCGCCGAGGTGTCAGCGTATACGAGTGGCATAATGGCGTTTCTTTCGTTCGGCCAGGATCGGGTTCGGGCGCGTTGGGCCGCCTTTGGCCCGCACTTTCCTCACTTCCGCCATGATTTCATCCCAAGACGGATCAATCTCCTCTTCGGCGGGAATCAGCCAGGCGGCAGGGCTGCCATTACGGATGATTTTCATCCGCTGCCCGCCTTTGGCCCGGTCAAGCATCAGCGCGGTTTGCTCGTGAAGTTGCTTGGAAGTGATCTCGGTCATAGGTTGCAATAGACACCAAAAACGTGTCCACGTCAATATCAGGGTGGGGGCACACGAGTCGCGCGTGCCGTGTTCGGCGTCTGCCAAACACCTTTGCTCGCCATGAGAACGTGGCGGGTTGCCACCGTCTCTCTGGTTTGCGGGATCAATATTGGCCGTCACCACCTCTCCAAAAAACAAAACCCCGGAACAGCCTTCGCCATTCCGGGGTGATTGAAACTAATTTCGCCTACGTGGCGATGGTACCGGCACCCTCGATGCTCGCCTTTTGGGTGAACACCAGTTTGCCGTTCTCGGCGGTCACGTGGATCAGGTCGCCTTCGTGCAGCACGCCTTTGAGGATTTCCTCGGCGAGCGGGTCTTCGAAGAAACGTTCCACGGCCCGGCGCATCGGGCGCGCGCCGTATTGCGGATCGTAACCCTTCTCCACCAGCAGGTCGCGGGCCTTGTCGTCCATCTCCAGCTTGAGATTGCGGCGGCGCAGGCGTTCCAACACCTTTTCCACTTCCAGACCGAGAATCTGGATGAGGTCGGGCTTGGTGAACGTGCGGAACACGATCAGATCGTCCAGGCGGTTCAGGAATTCGGGACGGAACATGCGCTTGGCTTCTTCCAGCACGCGTTCCCGCGCCTTTTCATAGGTGCTCTCGTCCGTGATGGGCGCGAAGCCGAGCGTGGACTGCTTCTTGATGGTGTCGGAACCAACGTTCGACGTCATCAGAATGATCGTGTTGCGGAAGCTCACGGCGCGGCCGAGGCTGTCCGTCAGTTTGCCCTCTTCGAGAATCTGCAAGAGCATGTTCCAGACATCGGGATGCGCCTTTTCGATTTCATCGAAGAGCACCACGGAATACGGATTGCGGCGCACCTTTTCGGTGAGCTGGCCGCCTTCTTCGTAGCCAACGTAGCCGGGGGGTGAACCCACCAGGCGCGACACGTTGAATTTCTCCATGTACTCGCTCATGTCGAGTTGGATGAGCGATTTGCTGTCGCCAAACATCTGTTCGGCCAGGGTCTTGGCCAGGAGGGTTTTGCCGACGCCGGTGGGGCCGAGCAACAGGAAGGTGCCGATGGGCCGGCGCGGGTCTTTGAGATCCGCACGGGAACGTTTCAGCGCCTTGCACAGCGCGGAGACGGCCTCTTTCTGGCCGACGACGACCTTTTCCATTTCCAATTCGACGGTAAGCAGGCGCTGCATTTCGCCCTGGCCCATGCGCTGTAGCGGAATGCCGGTCCACTTGGAAACCACCTGCATCATGTCTTCCTCGTCCACTTTGATGCGTTTTTCATCGCCGCGTGCGCGCCATTCCTTGAGCAGGTTTTCCAGTTTTTCCTTGGTCTGCTTTTCCTTGTCGCGCATTTGCGCGGCGCCCTCGAAATCCTGGTTCTTGATGGCCTTTTCCTTCTGCACCTTGATCTCCTCGATCTCGGCTTCCACGGCCTTGACTTCGGGGGGGCGGGTGAGCGTGGAAATGCGCGCGCGGGAACCGGCCTCATCCAGCACGTCAATCGCCTTGTCCGGCAGGAACCGGTCGGTGATATAACGGTCGGAGAGCTTCACGGCGGCTTCCACGGAGGCATCCGTGAACTCGGCCTTGTGATGTTCCTCGTACTTGTGGCGCAGGCCCTTCAAAATCTCGATGGCATCATCCACGGACGGCGCCTCGACCTTGACGGATTGGAAGCGGCGTTCGAGCGCGGCATCCTTTTCGATATACTTGCGGTATTCGTTCAGGGTGGTGGCTCCCACACACTGCATCTCGCCGCGCGAGAGGGCGGGCTTGATGATGTTGCTGGCATCCATGGTGCCTTCGGCGGAGCCGGCGCCCACGATGGTGTGCAATTCGTCAATGAACAGAATGACGTTCTTGGCGCGGCGGATTTCATCCATCACGGCCTTGATGCGCTCCTCAAACTGGCCGCGATACTTGGTGCCCGCCACCATGAGGGCAAGATCCAGCGTGACCACGCGCTTGCTCAGGAGAATTTCCGGCACGTTGCCTTTGACAATTTCCTGGGCCAAACCTTCCACAATGGCCGTCTTGCCCACGCCCGCTTCGCCGAGCAGAACGGGATTGTTCTTAGTGCGGCGGCAGAGAATCTGGATGACTCGTTCGATTTCGTTTTTGCGGCCAATCACGGGATCCATTTCACCCTTGCGGGCGATTTCCGTCAGATCGCGACCGAAAGCCTTGAGTGCGGGGGTTTTAACTTCGCCCTTTTTCTCGCCGCCGGCGGCGCCGGACTGCCCGGGCTGCTTTTCCTCGGAGGGTTCCCCGGCGGGCTGTTCCTCCCCGGCTTGCGCGGCAAAATTCGGATCAAGTTCGGCCAGCGTCTTCTGGCGGGCTTCTTCGATGTCCACATCCAGACTGCGCAGCACGCGCGCGGCCACGCCATCCCCCTCGCGCAGGAGGCCGAGCAACAGATGCTCGGTGCCGACGTAGGTGTGGTTGAGGTTCTTCGCCTCTTTTTGCGCCAGCGCGATGACCTTTTTGACGCGAGGCGTGTAGGGGATGTTGCCGGCCATTTTCTGGTCGGGACCCGTGCCCACCTGCTTCTCCACTTCCAGGCGGACGGTCTCCAGATCGAGCCCCATCTTTTGGAGGACGTTCACGGCCACGCCCTGGCCGAGTTTAATCAACCCGAGCAGCAGATGTTCGGTGCCTAGAAAGTTATGGTTCAGCCGGTCGGCTTCTTTCCGTGCCAGCGCCAGCACTTGCTGGGCGCGGGGCGTAAAATTGCTCATCGCTTCATCACTCATACTAGAAGTATTGTGCAACCATTCCGCCAATTTGTCCAACGCCAACCGAGATAAATGCGGCCGGAGCGGCAAAAAACCGGGCGGGCCGGAAGTCAGCCGGCCGCCGGCCGGCCATTGAGCGACCGGCTGGAAAAGGTTTTCCCCACCCGATCCCGCTGGAGGGTAAACCAGAAGGTGCTCCCCTTGCCGGTCTCGCTCTCCACCCCGATGTGCCCGCCATGGGCCTCCACGGCGAGCTTGCAGAACGCCAGGCCCAGCCCCACGCCGGACCGCCCGGACTGGCGTTCCAGCTGTTTGAATTTCTCAAAAATCAGGTCCTGCTGATTGCGTGGAATGCCGATCCCCTGATCGGAAACCTCCACCCGCACCAGCTTGTCCTGATCGGCGACGGCCACTTTAATGACCCCGTCGTCCGGGGAAAATTTCATGGCGTTATCCATCAGATTCTGCAGGACCCGACCGATCAAGTTACGGTCCACGGAAACGGTGAAATGCCCCGGGCGGAGTATGTATTGAATGCTTTTCCGGCCCCGGACAATTTCATAATTGCCCACCACTTCCCGCAGCATTTCCGCCAGATCACAAGCCACGAGCTGCAACTCGATGTTCCCCTCTTCCAGTTTGCTGACCGTCAGCATCTCATCCGCCATGTGGATGACCCGGTTGGCATTGGTACGCGCGTGAGCCACATATTCCTTGGCCTTGGCCGAAAGGCCTTCCTGGTCAAACATCTGGAGCATATCAAGATAGCCGTCCAGGGACATCAGCGGGGAACGCATGTCATGCACGATCATATGCGTCAGATTATCGCGCAATTCCTCCAGCTTTTGCAGTTTGAGCAGGTTTTCCTGGAGCTGGATTTTTTGGCGGCGGAGTTCCAAATGCGTATGCACCCGCGCCTGCACCTCCTCCGCCTGAAAGGGTTTGGTCACATAATCCACTCCGCCGGCGTGGAATGCCTTGAGTTTGTCCTCGGTTTCGTGGAGGGCGCTAATGAAAATGACCGGAATATCTTGGAGGGCCGGCACCGCCTTGAGTTGGGCGCAGACTTCCAAACCGTCCATCTCGGGCATTTTGATATCAAGCAGGATCAGGTCCGGCAGGGAATGGGCGGCCGCCTGCAGGGCGATTTTGCCGCTGGCCGCCGGGCGCACGTGGTGGCCGGATTCCTTGAGAATGGCCGTCAGCAGCCGCAAATTCTCCGGCACATCATCCACAATCAATATGTTGGCATGGTTCATGATATTTCTCTCCCGGTTTATGGGGTCAGCCAGCGCAGCAGGTTTTCCGCATCAAACTGCCCGGCCAGATCCGCCAGCCCCTGGGCCACTTGCGGGTCGTGTTCTTTTACCCGTTCAATCAATAGCATTACCTGATCAAAATCAGCGACCACCACCGCCGTGTGCAATTGCCGGCGCAGATCATCCGGCAGGCGCCGAACCGCTTCCGTGCTCAACGGAGCGATGGGCGGGTAACGGCCGGCCGTCCCCCCGTCCGCCGGCCGGAAAACCGGCTGGCCTCCGAGCAGGATACGAATCTTGTCCAGCAGCTCCAAGTCGCGAAACGGCTTGGCTACGAAATCATCCGCGCCCGCCGCCAGGGCCGCCAGCCGGTCTTCTTCGAAGGCGGCGGCGCTGACGCTGATGATTTTGATGCGCGCACCCGCCAGCCCGCTGCGAAGCTGGCGGATCGCGTCGTACCCGTTCATCTCCGGCATGCGCGTGTCCATCAGGACCAACCGCGGCTCCCAGGCCGGACAAAGATCAAGGGCCTCCCGGGCGCCGGCCACCGCCCGGACTTCAAAGCCGGCGGACTGCAACAGTTGAACCAGCACTTCCCGGTTGTCGGCAATATCATCCACCACCAGCGCCCGGCAGGCCGCAATTTCCGGGGGCATGGGCAACACCGGCACATCGGTCCGGCCCGCCGGCGAAGCCACCCCGGCCAGCGGATTCACGGGGATCTCCAGGCGGAACGTACAGCCTTTGCCCGGCGCGCTTTGCACCGTCAGGTCTCCGCCCAGCAGCCGGGCGCACTGACGGCTGATGGCCAGCCCCAACCCGGTGCCCACATGGGAAGCCTTGCCGGTGCTGGTCTGTTCGAACTTTTTAAACAGCTTGGGCAGCTCCTCTGCGGAAACACCCGGGCCGGTATCGCGAACCTCCAGCACCAGCCGGAACTGCCCGTCGGCGGCCGGCCCGATCATGGCGGTCCGGAGCTGCACCCAACCCACGTCGGTAAACTTGATCGCATTATCCAGCAGGTTCGCCAGCATCTGATGCAGTTTTTCCTGATCCGCCCAGACATGGCGCACCAGACCGGGGTTGCGCACGAAAAACAGAGTGATTTGTTTGCTTTCCGCCCGCGGCCGGTAGAGCTGTTCGAGATCATCCAGGAGATTGAACAGGTCGAAGGCAATGGCCCGGACGGTGAGGCGTCCGGATTCAATCTTGGAAAGCTCCAGGATGTTGTTGATGAGCGCCAGCAAATGCTCGCCGCTGCGGTTGATGGTCTCCAGTTTCCGCCGGACCTCGGCGGGCAGGCTGGCATCCCGGCGCAACAGATTCGCGTAACCCAGAATCGCATTCATGGGCGTGCGGATTTCGTGGGACATGTTGGCCAGAAAATCCGTCTTGGCCCGGTTGGCCGTTTCCGCCTCCTCTTTCGCAAACTCCAACTGCTCCGCCGCCTTGCGATCCGTGATGTCTTGCAACGCCCCGTGAACTTCCACCACCTTGCCATCCTGCACCGTGGCCCGCCCCATGGTGCGCACCCATTTGCGATTGCCTTTGGCCGTCACGATTTCCAGCTCCAGATCGTAGCCTTTCCCGGTGGCCATGATCTCCTTCACCGCCTGCTCGATGAGCGGGCGGGAATCCGCATGATAAAAATCCAGCGCCCGTGCAACGTCCATCGGCGCGTGCGGATCCGTTTCGTGAATCAGCGCCGTTTCCTCCGTCCAGCTTACCCGCAGGGTCTTTGGATTGAATTCCCAGGCGCCAATATGCGCCATGGCGCTCATTTCCCGCATGATCTCCTCGTTGCGCAGTAATTCCTTTTCCGTGCGCTTGCGCTCCGTGATCACATCAAACACCGCCACAAAATAACCCGGCTGCGGGCAGTAAACCGAAATGGAATACCAGTCCGCCAACGCCTCGACAAAGACTTCAAATCGCTCCGGTTTGCCGTGTTTGGCCACCCGGCCATAGACTTCCAGCAGATCAGTATCCGACTCCCGGATGCCAGGGACCAACTCCGACACCCGCCGGCCTTCCACCGCCTTAAGTCCGGTCAAGGTGTAAAACGCCTCATTCACCTTAAGATATAAAAAATCCCACGGCTGCCCCTCTTGGTAAATCATCTGGCAATAGGCAAACCCATTCAACATGTTATGGAACAGCGACCGGTAAACCTGCTCGCTTTCCGCCAACGCATCCGAGATTTTTCTTAATCCGGTGACATCCTCTTTGAAGGCGATGAAATGCGTGATTTTTTCACCGCCGTCGCCGCGCACGGGCGTGATGATCATCCGCTCGTAATAAAGAGATCCGTCCTTCCGGCAATTAACCAATTCCCCCCGCCAGACATTGCCCGTCAGGATCGTTCTCCACAAGTTGCGGTAAAACTCATCCGTCTGCTTGCCGGACTTCAAGATGCGTGGATTCTTGCCGATCACTTCTTCCAAAGCATAACCGGTCAGCTGTGAAAAACCGGAATTCGCCCAGACCAGATTGCCCTTCTCGCTGGTGATGGCCACGCCATGGGAGGTAGCTTCCACCGCCGTCATCAGCAAGCGCACCTGCTCCTCGCTTTTTTTGCGCCGGCTGACGTCATGCACCACCGAAATCATGCAAGGTTCGTTTTGAACTACGATCGGTTCCGCCGAAACTGACACCCGAATCAAGTCTCCATGCTTGCGGCGGAGGGTCATTTCAAAGTCCCGCAGAAACCCCTGCTCCTCAAGCAACGCCTTGAAACGGTGCTGATCCTGCGGATCCACAAAGAAGTTCAACTGAATGGAAGTGCGGCCGACCACCTCCTCCCGGGTGTAGCCAAACATCGCCAGCCATTTATCACTCGGCTCAATGAACAAGCCGTCCGCCAAGCGACTGATCAGCACGCCGTCCGGACTGGCGCGAAAGGCTTTGGCCAGCTTCTCCTCACTGTTGCGCATCTCTTCCAGCGCCTTGAGACGGGTTTCACTTTCCCGGGATAGCTCCTCATTTGCCCGTGCCAGCGCCGCCGTCCGCTCCCGCACCTGTTTTTCCATCCGATCCCGGCTGCGCCGGTACATTTCCGCCACCACACTGATAAACAAATTGTTCGCGACAAACAGGGCCATCGCCACCAGATCGGCACCGGTGGCCGGTCCCGCCGGCAGGATGCAAAAATAAACCAAGGCCACGGACGCCACCGTGGCCAGCACGCCCATCTCCAAACCCGACATCAGCGACACCACCATGACCGTCGGGAAAAACAAAATGTAGGGCGGCAGATGATCACCCACCAGCCGGACCATTCCGGCGCGCAAATAGTAAGCCGCCACCACCGCTGCCAAGGCGATGGGATAACGGTAAATGCGCCGCGTCATCTTGGTCAGCACCATTGCCTCCCGCGGATATCTTCACCCCAGGCCAGCCCCGGTTGTTGATGGCAAAAAATCATAGTGTTTGGCGGTACTGTTTAAGCCGCCGGTTGAATACCGGTGCGCACCGCTGGCTCACCGGCACCGGTTCCGTCAGATCCTTTAGCCGGAGCAGGATTTTTCCCTCGGCCTTGTCCACCTGTTCGAGAAACGCCAGATTGATAACCGCCTGCCGATGTACCCGCACAAATTGATGTTCCGGCAGCTCCCGTTGCCAGCTCACCAGCGATTTGCGAATCAGCATGTGCTGGTCCCGGCCCCAGTAAGCCTTCGAGTATTCACCGTAAGCCAGGAACAACCGGACCTCGGATAATTTTATGAGCTGCTGCCGGTCGGCGTCTTTGGCCAGAAACGCGGCTGGCCCGTGCAAGTTGGGAGAACCTTTGGCGGGATAAAGCCGCTGCCGGACCTGCTCCAGAATATGACCGGCCCGGGCGGCCACGTTGGAAGCGGGCAGACTGATTTCAGAATTCCGGGCGGAAGGATTTTGCAGGTCGTAAATGATGCCGGAAAAATAGCTCACGGCCGCCTCGATCCGGGAGGTTTCCCGCTCCTTTTTTTTGTGCTGCAACGCCAGCCGGGCATTGACCGCTGCCAGAATTTCCGAAAGCCGCGCCGGTTTGTTGAGAAAATCATCGGCCCCGAGATTCATCGTCCGGCGGATTTGTTCGCGATCCGTACAACCGCTCAGGAAGATCACCGGAATCTCGCCGAGCTTTTCATCATGTCGCAAGGCGGAAACCACGCCCTGGCCATCCATCCCGGGCATGTCGAGATCGCACAGAATCAAATCCGGCGCATCCGCCGCAGCCATGGCGAGACCCGTGCCGCCATTGGAGGCGCTGGTTACTTCGTTGCCCTGCCGCCGTAAAAATTCGCCGACCATCTGGCAGGTATGGGCATCATCGTCAATGATGAGTATTCTGGCCATAGTTCCGATTGACGACAGGCCGGCAGAACAGCCTGTCGGTTTGTCTCCCGGCACACGTTACTCTGATTAAACCAATGCTGACTGGGTATGGTGTGCGTTAATAGAGACTGCGGCAAGAATGTCAATCTGTACTCCCATTGGGAAGCAAAAACCGGAAAAAAGAAAAACTGCAAGGCAAAATGGCCGTGCAGTTTACACCGCTTCCTTCGGAGGCTGACGATTGACGAGGAAAAGCAGATTTATTCAACCCGAAAACCAGAGGATTTGTGGCTTTCAAATCCGCTGCCCTGATATTTCCGGTTCCGAATCATTGTTCGATATTCAAGTCCCCATTGGCCGTCAATGGCAGGCCATCGGGATCCGGAAAGGCCTGATACATCATCCGGCCAAAGTCGGAAATTTGCAGGAACCAAGTATATTTCAGACTGCTGTTGCCGAGGGCCGGCAGCACCATGGATGCCCGGTCATCGGCGGCCAATGCCTGTTTAAGATTCATGCCGACGGCGGCTTGCAGCAAGGGATGTTGCCCGGCGGCATCATCCGACCGGGCGGCGGTATCATTCTGAGCCGCCCCGGCATTAATCAGGGCCGGGGCATCCGCCAGCACCTTGGACTCCACCTGCCACCAGGAAACCGTGGCCACCATCATATCCACCAGCATGAAAACCAGCAGGCCAATCAGAAGCGTCCAGACGGCGCGCGAGAACCACGCCGTCGCCCGGGAGGCATCACGTGCGCTGAGATTCGGGTCAAAGGGCAGCACCGGCGCCCGACCGGTCACAAAGCAGCCAAAGTTATGGTATAGGGCGGCGTTGCTCTGAATAATCCCATGGGTATGCACATTCGTGCCACCCGTCACCGAATAATGAGACTCCCGAACCGATGTGAACCGACCCCCGTCTGTTTTTCTGGTAATGAGATTTAACATATCGTTCCTGCGAGCACCATACGCCGGCTGGCGCGAAGGCTGGAACGATATGCATTGACCGATGGGGACTTTGCAGCGAACGACGGGATTACACTAATTCATAACGGTTTACACCTGTTTTTTAAGGTTTACATATTGCTTTTTTCAGGTTGAAAATACCACTATTCAGGATTTTCATCCAAATTGACAGGGGCGGTTGCCAGCCGAAGATAAGGTGATGAATTTGGCTTCGTTCAACGGCGGTTAATTGATCTTGGAACTTCCCGGCGGAACGACGACTGCCGGCCACGGCGGCAGCTCATCCTCCGCGATAAACCAAAGCTGATCCTGCGCCACCCAGCCGGTTTCATCATTGGCCGTGCGGACAAAATAATATTTCCCGCGCACCGACCGGCACCGCACCAGCTCCCCGGCCGCAAACCGTGAACGCACCTGCGCCGTCTGGGTCGGCGTCTGGCGCAGCGGCACATTGGCCTCCCGGATCACCGCCAGTTTGGTGCGGCCATGAATTCCCGCCAGCGCCGGCAGGGTCAGGACGAACGTCCCCAACGCCACCGCCGCCAGCAATTGCGGCCAGACCGATTTACGCCACCGGAAAACCACCGGCAACAAAACCAGCGCCACCGCCAGCCACAAACTGGCCGCCGCCAGCCCTGCCCACAGATTCACCGGCAGCCACGTGGAATATTTTTCCGTCCACGTCAGTGAAAGCTCCGAAAATTGCCCCAAACCGTCCACAAACCGCAGACTCGCCGCCGCATTCGTCTGGTACGGATTGAGCCACAGCGCCCGCTGCCACGCCAGCACCGCCTCGCCGGGGTGCCCCGCCTGCCAGGCTGCGTCGCCAAAATTATGCCACGCCTCCGCCGACGGCGCGCGCCTGAGTTCGCCTTGGAAAAACCGCGCGGCATTCGTGAACTGGCCGGCCAAATACGCCGTCCGCCCCGGCACGAACACGTCTTCCGCCCCTCGCGCCGGCACCACGCCCAGCAGTGCGGATACGACCGCAAACCAAATGCAAATGCGTTTTACCATAGCCGCCTCCCCAGAATTTCCAGCAGTGCTTCCAGTTCCGGCTGCGCGGCCAGCAACGCTTCCGCCGACGGCGGCTCGTTCCGCAAATTCGCCCGTTCCACCGCCGCAAATAGCGTTCCCACCAGCACGTCTGCCGCCGGCCGCACAACCTCCGCCGGCAACACCGCCAGAATATCGCCGCCCACGAGCGCCGCCGGATTCGCCGCCGTTTCCGGCGCGCACGCCTCGCGCAAGGCATTCACCCCTGCGCGGGCAAACGCCACCGCGTCCCGATTGCCCGCCGCCGAGCGCATGAGTTGACGCTGACGCCGCAGCCCGCGCCGCGCCTGCGCCTTGCGCACCACCTCCGGATGCGCCGCCAGATACCGCCGCCGTTTGTCCCAGTACCACAGCCCCGCCAGCACCAGCGCCGGCACCAGTTGTGCGCCCCAGAAACCCGCCCGCTGCTGCCATGGCCGCAGGCTTCCCGCAAAATGCACCGGTCGCGCCGACAACCCTGCGAGTGGCGTTTGCAATTCCTGGCCCGCCGCCGCCGGCAGATTGGTATCCGCCGATTGAACCATCCCCGCCACCGGCGGCATCACCTGCACATTGATCGCGGGAATCGTCAGGTCCACATAAACACCCCGGTCCGGATCAAAATAGCAAAACGGTATGGACGGCGTGGACAGTAGTCCGGCCCGCTGCGGAATCAGTGTGTACCGGAAAATATTGCTGCGCTGCTGTTCGATGAGAATCGCCGGCGTCTTGTCCGGTACCGGCGGAAACGCCTGCCAGTCCGGGCCCTCCGGACACTTCGGCGGCACCAAACGGCCGAGGTTGCCTTCTCCCGCCACCGTCACCGTCAAATCCATTGGATCCCCCGCCCGCACCGGCTGCGGCGCCGCCACCGGTTGCATCACAGTGAACCGGCCGATCAACCCCGTAAATCCCGGCAGCGCCCCCTTGGGCAAATGCTGCACATGCACCACCGCCGGCAGTGATTCATACAGCGGCTGGTAACCTGTAAAAGTGTTTTGCAACGACCCCGGCCCGGGCCGCCGCACCACCATCGCCTGCGCCACCAATTTCAAATCCCCTTCCCGCACCGGCACCACCGCAATGTTGTCAATCAAAGCGGACACCTGCTGACCGTCATAATCCCGCATCGCCCGCCGCTGTCCCCCGGGAGACGAGTCGCAAATGAAATCATCGCCCTCGCCCTTCAGGCTGCCCAGACCGTAGATGCTGTTATCGCCCGGGTCCAGCGCCGCCACCGGCACGGATATTTTCTGTCCGATATAAAATTTGCCCGCCGGCACCTCCACCTGCACCCGGGGCGCCCGCACCGCGCCCGCCGCGCCCGCCGGCAATACCGTGAGCGTCTTCGCCGGCACCGGCACGGCCCGGCTGTTTGCGCTGAGGGTGAACGCGGGAATCGTAAACGTTCCCGCCGTCCGGGCCGTCACCCAGTAAATAAACGTGGTGCGAAACTGCATGCCCAGGTTGTTAAAACCGATCGTGTGACCGCTGCCGCCCGCCCGGATTTCCAACTCCGGCGGCGCCACCAGCTTTTCCGGCGGCGCCGTGGACTCCGGACTGGCCGTAACCACCAGCCGAAAGATCACCGGCTGGCCCACCGTCACCACCGGCGAATCAAACTCCGCATCCGCCGTCACCCCCCCTTCCGCCGCCCCCATCCGGACCAACTGCGAAATGATCGGATCCAGCGGCGTGTTCGCCGCATTCCCCGGCGGCCCCTGCGCACGCAACGGCAAGTCGCCCGCCAGCCACAGCAGGGTCGCCACCGCAAATACGTTGTAAACGCGTGTTTTCATCACCAATTGCGCCCGTTCTTTTTCTTGGGCTCCGCCTGCGTATCGCTCACGGACAGCTTCCGGCTCAAATCCGAATGCAACGACGACAGCAACTGCATCGCCTCATCCGGCGTCAGCGCCTGCTGCTGGCCTTCGTTGCCCTGGTTTTCCTGCCCATTGGGATCCGTTTTTTTCGGCTCATCACCGTCATCCTCATCGCCCCCCTTGCCGCCTTTGCCGGGATCATCGCCGGGCATTTTCTTTTTAAGCGCATCCATCTTCCCCTTCAAATCCTGCTTCAATTTTCCCAGCATTTGCATCATGGCCGCCATTTGCTGCTGCTGTTTTTTCAACGCCTGCAGATTCCGGTCCACAATGTCGGCATTAAACTTCGCGTTCTCGTAATTGGGTTTCAGTTCGACCGCGCTTTTGAAATCCCCCCAGGAACGCAGCCAGCGCGCCATCACCTTGTCATTGGTGTCCATGGCATTTTTCACCGCCGTCTGCATCTGTTTCAGACTGTGCGAGGTCAGGCGGCCAAACTGATACGCCTCCATGATTTCCGAAAGATCATCCGCCGCCAGCGCGGCATCGGCGCGCTTGATGGCCGCACTTCCGAGCCGCTGGTTCGGTCCCGCCTCGTTGGCCAGGTCGCCCGCTTTCGGCGCATTTTTCAGCATCTCCTGCCCCGCGCGAAAACGCACATAGCCCAAATTGTACAACCCCGCCGGCTGGAGCGCCCCGTCATCCTCGGTCACCGCCGCATCCAGCGCCGTCTCCGCATCATGCAGATTCTTGTCTTTCAGCTTTTGCGTCCCCTGATTGAACAGCTCGCGGGAAGTCAGCGGCTTGTCAGTGTCATTCTCCGCCGCCCGCACACCGGCTGACAAAAATAGCAGGGTGACTAGCAATGGCAGCTTATGACTTGCTTCCTCTAATAACGATTTGCCCGCCGGTGCGACCGATCCGGCGACAGGTCTTTCCCCAGGCGCTGGAACCGTTTCCCCCTCTCCCCGGGGGAGAGGGCCGGGGTGAGGGCGAGCGTCAAACCTTTCAAACCATAATCCTCCCCCGTGTAACCTCCGCCTTGTCCCCAGCAACGACTCCACCACCACCAAAATCAATACCACCGCCACCGGCACCTGAAAATGATCCACGCCTTCCTTGCGGGTGGAAACAAACGCCCGGATGCCTTCCTCGTTTTCCAGCACCGACCGGATGCGATTCAGCCCCTGCCCCAGCGGCCCCAGCGGCTGGTATGTTCCGTGCGTGGCCTCCGCAATCGCCCGCATCGTCGGCTCATCCAGCCGGCTCACCACGATCTGCCCCTGCGAATCGCGCAGCGGCGTCCGGTTGCCCTGCGCATCCGTCACCACCAGTTCGCTGCCGGACGCCGTACCCACGCCCACTGTGAAAATCAGCACGTTTTTCGTCGCCAGCTCTTTGGCGCTCTGAATGCTCGCCTTCTCCAAATCTTCGCCGTCGGAAATCAGCACCAGAATCTTGCGCCGGTCGTTTTTCTCCACCGCCGCGTAGCCCTCGGCCAGCGCGCGGCCAATGTCCGTGCCTGGCACGGGAATCGTTGAATCATCCACTGCATTCAACGCGTCGCGGAACGAGTCATAGTCGAACGTCAGCGGACATTGCAAAAACGCCTGTCCCGCGAACGCCACCAGGCCCACGCGCCCGTGGCTGTAATGCTGCACAAAATCATTGATTGCCAGCTTGGCCCGGCCAATCCGGCTCGGCTTCACATCCGGCGCCTGCATGCTCGCCGAACAGTCCAGCAGAAACACCACATCCTCGCCCAGCGACTCGGACTTTTCCTCGCGTTCACCCCACTGCGGCCGCGCCATGGCCAGTCCGATCACAAACACCGCCACCACCAGCAACGCCTGTTTAATATGACGCCGGCGCGCACTGTGTCCCCGCAGCATGGCTTCCAGAAATTCCGGGGCCGCCAGCCGCGCCAGTTGCCAGCGCCGCGCCCGGCGGGCATAAAACATCAACGCTACCAGCAGCACCGGCCCCAGCAACGCCAGCGCCAGCCAGGCCGGCTCGGCAAAATGCGGATGGGAAATATCCGGCAGCGTCATGGAATCCTCCTGAGCCAGGTCGCGGCCAGTATCAGTTCCAGCGCCAGCGCGCCCAGCGCCGCGCCCAAGGGCCACTGATACAGCGGCGTGTGCTGCGTAAACCGCCGCAGCTTCACGTCCGTCTTTTCCAGCCGGTTGATGTCATCGTAAATCCCCGCCAGCTCCGACTGGTTCGTCGCGCGATAATTCTTCCCGTGCGTCACGTGAGCCATCTGCGTCAGCACCGTGTAATTTGCCGGCTGCAACGTAATGGTGGGAATAATGTCCCCGCGCGCATCCAGTCGCAGCACGCCGGTGGCCGGATCAAACGCCGGCAGCCGGCACGGCGTTTCCTGACCAATACCAATGGTGTAAATCTTGATGCCCAGCGCCGCCGCCAAATCCGCCGCCGGCAACGGATCAATCTCGCCCGCGTTGTTGTCGCCGTCCGTCAGCAAAATGATGATCTTGCTCTTGCTGTTTTTGATCGTGCTCAGCCGTTTCACCGCCGAGGCCGTGGCGTCGCCAATTGCCGTGCCAAGGTCATGCACCGTGCCAATATGTACCCGGTTCAGATTCGCCACCACCCAGTCATGATTGAGCGTCAGCGGGCTGGCCGTGTAAGGTTCCCCGGAAAAAACGATCAACCCCAGCCGGTCGCTCACCCGCCGCTGAATAAAATCCCGCAGCACCGACTGCGCAATGCTGAACCTCGTGATGCGCTCGCTGGGTTTGCCCATGTCAATGGACATCATGGACCACGACACGTCCACCAGCAAAACGATGTCCACGCCGCTCGCCTGCACCTCCGTCTGTTCGCGGGAAATGCGCGGACCCGCGAGTGTCACGATTAGCAATGCCGCCATGAGCAGCCGCAGGAAAAACAGCAGCCGCCCCGCACCCGACCGCGCCGGCCGCCCCGCCGACCGGGCCAGCTCCGCGCTCGAAAACCGCAGCGCCGACAGTTTCCCCACCCGGCCGCGCAACACCGCATACACCGGCAGCAGGCCCAGCAGGCCCAGCACCCACGGCGTTTGAAATTCAAAATGAGGCATCATGGCCGACCCTCCCCGGAGACATTCGCACCCTGCTTGCGCAACTCCGCTTCCCGCGCCGACTCGACCTGCTCCACCAATGTTTGCGCCCGCGCCACCAGCTTCAGCGGCTCCACCACCGGCACATCGGAAAATTTAAGCCGGTTGCACTCGCGCAACAGCGCAATCACCTCCGCCTTCACCGCCGCCTCCAGCCACAGCGCCAGGCCCGGCAGTTGCGCCGCAATCTCCTCCGGTGTCAGTTCCGCTCGCGCCAGCGCCGGCACCGCCGCCGCCAGATAATTCCGCAGCACTCGCGACACCTGCCCCGCCAGCGCCCCGTCTTCCGGCAGCTTGGCCAGCATGAAAAGATTTTGCCGCGCCACCTCCACCGGCGGCACCAGGCTCACCAGCCGGGGACGCCGCCACCACCAGATCAGAAAAATCGCCGCCACCAGCAACACCGCCCCGCCAAAACCAACCGCCCCCTGATGCGCTTCCAGAAACGTCGGCGGAATGGGATTCTCCGGCGGACGCAGGTCCGGAATCGCCTCGCCCAGCAGGGCGGAAAAAATGGAAGTTGCCGGGGAAAGCATGATCAACTGCGCCGCCACCGGCGGTGTTCAAAAAAATGCTGCAACAACGGCGCAAACGGCCGCCCCGTCTCCAGCCGCAACGTATCCACGCCCTCGCGCTGCCAGCCAAGTTCCAACGCCGCCAATCGTTCCGCATTGACCGTCGCGTACTGTTCGCGAACCGCCGCGCGCCCCAGATTCAGCTCCACCAGTTCGCCCGTCTCCGCATCCTCCAGCGTGATCAGCCCCGCATCCGGCAGCTCCGCTTCGCGCGGATCATGCAGATGCAGGCAGATCAAATCATGCCGCGCATTGGTCTGGCCGATGGCCCGCGCCATTTCATGATCCGCCGGCTGCAAAAAGTCGCTCAATAAAAACACCATGGACCGGTGGCCCAGCCGGTGATTGGCATGCTTCAGCGCCACCCCCACATTGGTGCCGCGCTGTTTCGGCTCGAAAAATAAAATTTCCCGCAGCACCCGCAGCAGATGCCGCCGCCCCTTGGCCGGCGGCACAAACAGTTCCACCTCCTGCGTGAACAGCAGCAAACCCACCTTGTCCCCGCTCCGCGCCGCCGCGAAGGCCAGCGTGCCCGCCACTTCCGCCGCGAGTTGACGTTTGCTGCGCTGCGTGGACCCAAATTCGCCCGAGGCCGAGACATCCACCACCAGAATCATCGTCAGCTCGCGTTCCTCGCGATAGCGCTTCACAAACGGACGCCCCATGCGGTTTGTCACGTTCCAGTCGATGTGCCGCACATCGTCGCCCGGCACATACTCGCGCAACTCCTCGAAATCCATGCCCCGCCCCTTGTACGAGGTCAGGTACGCGCCCACCATGGCGTCGTTGGCCAGCCGGCTGGCGGCCACCTCCACCTTGCGCACGGTCTCGATCAGATCAGCTAGTGCCTGTTCGCGATTCATGTCGAATGTGCCGGAAAAAGAAATCCGTCCTGAACTTCGTCTTCCAAATTACAGGAAGTGAACGATAAAGGCAGCCTCCACACCTTTGTGATCTCTGTGTTCTCTGCGGTCATTAGATCCGGGAAGTGAAATTCATGGCACCGGGATGGTGTCGAATATCTTCTTGATGATGGTCTCCGTCGTCACGCCCTGC
Organism: uncultured Verrucomicrobia subdivision 3 bacterium; assembly: GCA_903872345.1. GTDB lineage: Bacteria > Verrucomicrobiota > Verrucomicrobiia > Limisphaerales > UBA11358 > UBA11358. The sequence goes on from CAIQKM010000166.1 coordinate 40,451, forward strand.
GACTCCGCCTCGTACGACAAAATAATCCGGTGCCGCAGCACGTCCGGCCCGATGGTCTTGATGTCTTGCGGCGTCACGTAACCGCGCCCTTGCAGCAAGGCCCACGCCCGCGCCGCCAGTGTCAGCGCAATCGTCGCGCGCGGCGAGGCGCCGAACTGGATGAAATGTTTCAAATCCAGCTTGTAATCCGCCGGTTGCCGGGTGGCGAAGACAATCTTCACGATATAATTGCGCACATCCTCATGCACCTGAATCTGGTCCACCAGCTCGCGCGTGCTCAGAATTTCCGCAATCGTCACCAGCGGCCGCACCTTGGGATTCGCCCGCGTAAACGCCATCGTGTCCAGAATCTTCCGCTCCTCCGCAAAATCCGGATACCCGATCACCACCTTGAGCATGAAGCGATCCACCTGCGCCTCCGGCAGCGGATACGTGCCCTCCTGATCAATCGGATTCTCCGTGGCCAGCACCAGAAACGGCGAGGGCAGCGGCAGCGTCCGACCACCCAGCGTCACCTGCCGCTCCTGCATTGCCTCCAGCAGCGCGCTCTGCACCTTCGCCGGCGCGCGGTTGATTTCATCCGCCAGCACCAGGTTCGCAAACACCGGCCCCTTGGTGGCGCTGTACTTGCGCTCCTGCGGATCGTAAATCAGCGTGCCGATGATGTCGGCCGGCAGCAGGTCGGGGGTAAATTGAATGCGGCTGAACTCCGCGTGAATCGCCGAGGCCAGCGTCCGCGCCGCCAGCGTCTTGGCCAGACCGGGCACGCCTTCCAGCAGCACATGGCCGTTGGCGAGCAACCCCACCAGCAGCCGGTCCACCAGATATTGCTGGCCCACGATGGTATTGGCAATTTCGGCGCGCAACCGGCCAATCCAGGCCGAGGTCGCCGCAATCCGCGCATCCAGTTCCGCTGGCGACAGCGCCACCGGTGCCACCGGTGCAGCGGAGACCGTGTTTCCTTCATTTTCTTGACTCATACGGGTATCAGACATTTATGGTGCGCCATATTATGTGAACCATTCGGGCGCATAAAGCAAATGGTGAGGGTTTTTCGTCTCCCCGAAAGGCAACCCAGTCCCTGCCACTGCCCCTGATCCGTCCAACGCTCGGAGCGCCGGCTTGTAGCCGGCTTTGCGCGTCCATTCCAGCCAAACGGGTGGAAAGAAACAACCGCATGCGAGATGCGTGAGGTGTAAGCCGGTCACAGACCGGCGCTCCGGACGGGGCCTGCCACGCCCCCACCCGTCTGGCAATCGTCATTTTGTCTTTGCGCTTTGACTTTTCCTCGCAAGACAAATCGCTAACATAGCCAAACTCATGTCCGGACGTTTGCCCATTTACGAAATTGAACACGACATCATTGACCGCCTGCAATCTGACAAGCGGCTGATCCTGTCCGCGCCCACCGGCTCCGGCAAATCCACCCAGGTGCCGCAGATGATCCTGAAGCACGGTCTTGCCGGCAACGGCCAGATCGTCGTCCTCCAACCCCGCCGCCTCGCCACTCGTCTGCTCGCCGCCCGCGTGGCCCACGAGCTTGGCGTAAAACTCGGCGAAGAAGTCGGCTACCAGATCCGCTTCGAGAACTGCACCTCCGCCCGCACCAAAATCCGCTTCGTCACCGAAGGCGTGCTGCTGCGCCAGATGATTGACGACCCGGAATTGCGCGGCGTCTCCGCCATCCTTTTCGACGAATTTCACGAACGCCACCTCTACGGCGACATCACGCTGGCACGCGCCCTGGATCAGCAGGAAAAGTTGCGGCCCGATCTAATGCTCGTCGTCATGTCCGCCACGCTGAACGCCGGCGAGCTAACCAAATATCTCTCGCCCTGCGCCACCTTGTCCTCGGCAGGCCGCACCTACCCGGTGGAAGTGGAATACCTGCCGAACCGCCAGGGACCGAACGCTCCGCCGGTCTGGGAGCAGGCCGCCGAAGAATTCTCCCGCTACGTCCATCACGGCGGCGAAGGCGATGTGCTCGTTTTCATGCCCGGCGGCTTTGAAATTTCGCAGACCATCGAAGCCATCCGCCACACGTCCGAAGCCAAGGGCTTTGTCGTCCTGCCCCTGCACGGCGAATTGCAGCCCAAGGATCAGGACGCCGCCGTGGCCCGCTACGAACAGCGCAAGGTCGTCGTGGCCACCAATGTGGCCGAAACGAGCATCACCATTGATGGCGTGCGCCTCGTGATTGACTCCGGCCTCGCCCGCGTGGCGCGCTACGATGCCAATCGCGGCATCAACACGCTGCTTATCGACAAAATTTCGCAGGCAAACGCCGACCAACGGACCGGTCGCGCCGGCCGTACCGCCCCCGGCAAATGCGTGCGCCTGTGGTCGCGGCCGGAACACGATGAACGTCCCCCGCACGAGATGCCGGAAATCCGCCGGCTCGACCTCGCCGAAGTGGTGCTCACCCTAAAAGCGGCGGGTGTGGACAACTTGCGCACGTTCCGCTGGCTGGAAAAGCCGGATGAAATTTCTCTGACCCACGCCGAGGAATTGCTGGCCGACCTCGGGGCCATTGACCACGCCGGCATCATCACCGCCATCGGCCGCAAGATGCTCGCCTTTCCATTGCACCCGCGCTACGCCCGCATGTTGCTGGCCGCCCAGGAATACAAGTGCGTCCATCAGGCCTGCCTCATCGCCGCGCTCACGCAAGGCCGCGACCTCCTGCTCCGCAATCCCGGCCGCGAGGTGGAGTCCGCCCGCGAAGACCTCTTCGGCGACCAGGCCGGCTCCGATTTCTGGGTCGTCATGCGCGCGTGGAGTTACGCCTTCAACAACCAGTTCCGCATGGATGTCTGCCGCAAGCTGGGCATTCACGCCATTACCGCCAAACAGGTTGGCCCACTATTCGAACAATTTCTCCGCATCGCCAAGGATGAAGGTCTCGACACCCGCCCCAACGAGGTGAAGGACGAGGTCATGCAGAAGTGCATTCTGATCGGGTTCAGCGACCGCGTAGGCCGCCGGCTGGATCAGGGCACCCTGCGCTGCGAACTCGTCCACGGCCGGCGCGGCGTGCTCGCCCGCGAAAGCCGCGTGCAGCACAGCCCCCTCTTTGTCGTCGCCGAAATCCGCGAGGTGGAAGGCCGTGACCGCGAGGTGAACACCATTCTCTCCCTCGCCACCGCCATCGAGGCCGACTGGCTGCGCGAATTATTCCCCGAAGACATCAAGAGCGAGGTGAAAGTGGAATTTGACGCCCAGCAAAAGCGCGTCCTCGCCGCCGAATTGCTGCGTTTCCGCGATCTGGCTCTGGCGGCCAAGCGCATTGATCCCCCGCCCGCCGATGCCGCCGCCAGCCTGTTGGCCCAGGAAGTCCGCGCCGGACGCCTCCTGCTGCCGAACTGGGACCACAGCGTTGAGCAATGGCTCGCGCGCCTGGATCTGCTCTGCAAACACTGCGCCGATTTGCAACTGCCCGCCATTACCGAAGAGGACAAGCAGGCCGTCATCGAACAACTCTGCCACGGAGCCGTCAGCTACAAGGACATCAAGGAACGCGAAGTAAAACCCGTCGTCATGTCCTGGCTCTCACACGCCCAGCGCGAACTGCTGGACAAGCACGCTCCGGAACGTCTTACCCTGCCCAACGGCCGCACCCCCAAGGTCAGCTACGAACCCGGCCGCGCGCCGTTTATTTCGCTCCGCATCCAGGAACTCTACGACGTCAACCAGACGCCCAAGATCGCCCTCGGCCGCGTGCCCGTCACCGTTCACATTCTGACCCCCGGCATGAAACCGATCCAAGTCACCCAGGACCTGGCAAACTTCTGGCGCGAGCATTACCCCAAAATCAAATCCGAGCTGGCGCGAAAATATCCGAAACACCTGTGGCGGTGAGCGTCCTTACCCAGTAGCAGCCGACGTCAGGAGGCTCACTCGGGGAATTTGGCGTTTGCCTTGATTAGGCACGATGAGCCTTGATTGCTGGGATTTTAACGCAAAGTCGCAAAGGGGGAATGTCAGGTAGGGAGGACAGTCCTCTGCCCGCCGCCGCTCGTCAACCAGAAATCCCGGATTGACCGGGGCGATGCCTGCCAATGTAGGCGTTTGGGTTCGCCACAACGGAGCTTCCGTGACGCGCCCCACCTCGTTGGATAAAAATTTCATCGTTTGCCTTGATGAGCCTTGATTAAGCACGATTGTTGGGGTTTTTGCCTTGATTGGCCAAATCCAACAGCCACGACCGTGGGGACGGGGCAGAGGAAGGGCGCTGGCATGGCTGCGCAATCAACCGGAAGACATGTCTCCGGGTGCCAAAGCGGCGTCATGCCGCCGACTCCACAGGGGCGGGCGGGGCAACCGGGCGCGAGACTGGCCGCGACGGAAGGTTTACCATGTAAACTCCAACGGGGTTAATATGGCACCAGGGTTTGAAATGTCAAATGGCTTTTTCCGCCGCCGAGGCACATCCTGACACTGCCCCCGAGTTTAAATAGATGAGCCCCACCTCACTCCGTCCTTCTCCCCATTTGCCAATGGCGGAGAGGGAGGAAACCCGTCACCTCCCATTCGTACTGCCCGGAAAACACCACAGTTCATTCGCGTTAGCCTCCGCCATTTTCACCGCCCATTCCGTGAGCTTCATCAACCGGGCCGAACCGTCGAACACGCCGAAGATGGTCACGTTGCCGTGGCGCGCGGCGGTGTTTTCATCCGGACTGCTCGCGCCGTCATTGAACAAGGTCTGGTTGTCTTGCGGCGTGGCGTTGTTGCATTCCCAAAAGGACACGCCCACAGGAGTGAGTTGGGACAGTTTGGCGGGCGGATTCAATCCGCGATCGTAACCGCAGACCGCCCCGTTCATCACATAGCTGGAAATCTGCTGCGGACGCATTTTAAACAGCGCGCTGTTGGTATTGTCGCTGGGGCAGAAATAAAGTCGGCCACTGCCCAGCACATTCCAGAAACTGCCGGTTGACAACTGATACTGACCGGGCTTGGCGGTATCATACGTATAAAGCCACCCCAGCGGACCCGGGCTGGCCTGTTCCCCGGAGGCCCAGTTCGGCCAGGGCATGAGGTCATTGTTGTCCCCCGTCACGATATTCAAGGCAATGCCGAACTGCTTGAGATTGTTCAAATCCACCACCCGATAGCCGCTCTGCCGGGCCTTGGACAGCACCGGCAGCAGCAGCGCGGCCAGAATGGCAATGATGGCGATCACCACCAGCAATTCTATCAGCGTAAAGCCCGCGACCGGACCTTTGACCGGGTATGAATTTTTCATGCTCTTGTTAAACTGAACTGTCCGCATTCCCCCTTGTTGCCCCGCGCCAAAGGAAATATGCTCACCATTGGCAACGTTATGAAACCTGACCTTACCGCCGGCATCGCCCGGCTCTGTCCGAACTGCGGTCTCTGCTGCGACAGCACCCTCTTTGCCGACGTGGAACTCCGCGCCGGTGACGATCCCAAACGCCTCAAAAAACTCGGCCTGACGCTGGCGCCGAAAACCAAAACCCGTCTCGCCTTTGCCCAGCCCTGCGCCTGCTTCAACGGCAAACTGTGCACCATTTACCACAACCGCCCAAAACGGTGTCGGCTCTTTGAGTGCGGATTGCTCAAACGCGTTCAATCTGGCGAACTAAAACCTGCCCTGGCCCTCCGCAAAATCGCCGCCGCCAAACGGCAGGTAAAAACCGTCCGCAAACTGCTGCACTCCCTCGGCCAGCGCGATGAACAGCTTGCCCTCACCCACCGCTATGCCGACGCCATCAGCCAGCCCATCGACCTGGCCAACCACGCCCAAGCCGGCCGCCACGGTCAGCTCATGATGGCCGTCAATGAACTCATGGACCGCCTCGAACGCGATTTCCTGCAATAGGAGCGCGGTTTGTCTCAAACCGCAGCGCGCCGCCAGTCCGGGCACGGATGGCATCACCCAAACCGTTTCAAAACAGTCGCGGCGTTACTTCGCCGGCTCCGCCGCCAGTTCCGCGCACGTGTCATTCCAGAATTTGACGCATTGCGCAATCTCCGGACTCGAATTCTCCCAGTGATACTCATACTCCACGCAAAACGCGCCATGGAAATGCTGCCGCTTTAATTCCGCCATCAGCTCCTTCGATTTGCCAATGCCCGTGCCCCACGGCACGTCATGGGCTTGCGGTCCCATCTGGTTGAGGTCCTTGAAATGCAGACAAATGACGTGTCCTTCCAGCTGCTTCAGACATTCCACCGGGTCCAGGCCGGAACGCATCCAGTGCCCGACATCCGCGCACGCCCCCATCAACGGCGTGCGCCCCTTGATGGCCGCCAGCACCGATTCCGGATTCCAATAGATCGAATGTCCCTTGGGATGGTCATGAATGGCCACCTTGATATTGTATTCCTTGCACAGCTTTTCCACCGTGTCCAGGGCATTGGTCGCCGGCTCCGCCACCAACACGTTGATCCCCCACTTTTTTGCAAATTCAAACACCTTGCGACTCTTGGCCTCATCCGCCGGCAATTGCACCACGCCCATGTTGACGAAATTGCCAAACCCGCGCGCCCGCAACCGCTCATCAATGGCCGCCCGCTGCTCATCCGAAAGCGTGACCGTGCTGACCCGGTTCGTGCCGTCCACAATGGCGCTGCCCGACACACTCATGTACTTCACGCCCAGCGTGGCCGACTTGTCAATGGCGTCAAAAATGGAGAATTTTTGAAACGTGTAAGAATGAATCGCCAGTTGCCAGCCCAGCTTTTCCGCCGGGGTCGGTTCCTGCGCCCGCGCCACCGGGAATAATAAAATGGCCGCCGCCAGGGCGATTATCAGTTTCATATAAAAGTCTGTTTTCTATGTGATCCTTGCGTACTTTGCGGTTAAAAATCCCCACTCAAACCTTCGGCTCCCACCCATGTTCATATTCCCGCCGCCACAGCTTCATCGCCGGGCGATCATCCTGAATATGGCCGGTGGCCGGATCACAATGCAACTCGCGCCCCACCCGCCACGCAATGTTGCCCAGATGCAGCAGGGTGACACTCTTGTACCCCTCCTCAATCGGACAATTCAGTTGCTGCCGGCCCCGGATGGTTTCCAAAAAGTTGGCCACGTGCGCCGCATCCATTTTCATGCCGCTGGCGCTTACGATATTCGTCGGATCCACCGCTTCGTTCTCCTTGGCCGACTTGATGATCTTCCGCTTCTTATCATAGATGACATAGTCATTGCCATCCAGCCAGGCCGAACCTTCCGTGCCGTAGATCATCGTGCCGCGCGACGCCTTATCAATCGGGAAATCATTGCAGCTCCGCCCCTCCCAACTCATCGTCTTGCCCTCGGCAAAATCCCAACTGATCGTCTGCGTATCCGGCGTCTGCCAGTCGTCGTCAAATTGGTAGCGGCCGCCGTTGGACGTCACCCGCACCGGCCACTTCACATCCAATGCCCAGCGGGCGATGTCCATTTCGTGCGTGCCGTTGTTCAACGCTTCGCCCGTCCCCCAATGCCAGAACCAGTGCCAGTTGTAGTGAATGACATTGTCCATGTACGGACGACGCGGCGCCGGTCCCTGCCACAGGTCGTAATCCAGTTCGGCCGGCACCGCAGCCGGTTTGCCGTGGCCGATCGAACCGCGCTGGTTCAAATACCAGCCCCGCCCAAAATAGGTTTTGCCGATGAGCCCGGCGTGAATTTGCGGAATGATCTCCCGCATCTGCGGCGAAGACCGCCGTTGCGCCCCCATCTGCACCACGCGGCCATATTTCTTAACCGCCGCCAGCAATAACTCCCCTTCGTAGGGATTCTGGCTGCACGGTTTCTCCACATAAACATGTTTTCCCGCCGCCATCGCCAAGATGGCCATTGGCGCGTGCCAGTGATCCGGCGTGGCAATCGTCACCACATCCACCGATTTATCCGCCAAAACCTTGCGAAAATCTTTAATGCCCTTCGGCGACTGCGTGTGATATTTGGCCGCGTGTTTCAGCCCTTTGGCAATGGAACGGTCATCCACATCGCAGACGTAGGCAATATCCACCCCCGGCAACGTCGCCAGACAGTCAATATGCGCCAACCCCCGCCCGTTCGTGCCAATAACGGCGGCCGTGATGCGATCATTCGCCCCGATGCTGCGGGAGTCCATGCCGGCGTCTCGGGCGCGGGCGGGCGTGAAAAATCCGGCCGAACCGGCCAGTCCCAGCCCGACACCTGTCACCCCTGCCTGTTTCAAGAAATGCCGACGATTGATGGAGTCATTCATAGTGGTCTTCAATTAGGGACACCCGCGCAGCCCGTTTGGTTACAGAAAACCGAGGCGGCAGCCCAATTGTCAGCCAGTCAAAATCCGACCAGCAGCTATCGCGGCGGTTTGGTTCCGCTATCACAACTATATCTCTTGCCGGTTAGCAAAGCTGTCGCAGGCATCCGAAATTACAGTGAGCCAAACGTAAGCTCCAACGGAGCGATACCATACCAGCCCGGGGCAAGGGCGCGACAGCGACCGCCGCCCCGGGTTAGCAACCCAATGGTTCTTCCTTCTACCATCGGATGGGAGAAGGTGGCCGGAGGCCGGATGAGGGTGCCATCAGAAAAATGACATCATCCAAGCTTGCCCACATTTACAATCACGCGGCCAGTCCGCCGATTGATTCGTGTTCCTTGGTGTCTATTCGTGGTTTAACTGCATTGTCAGAGCCTAGGCCCCCGCCATCCCCACATCCTTCGCCAGCTTGTCCGCCGAGGCCGGGTCCACCCACTTCACCAGCGCAATGAAATTCACCAGCGCCGGGCTGTCCGCCTTCACCTTGAACAGGTTGCGCAAGGCGTGCACCACCTTGCCATAAATGGCCTCGTACTTCTCATGCGTCAGCCGCGTGGCGTAGGATTCCAGCACCGGCCGGGCAATCGGATCGGTCGAGCCATCCGGCAGGTACGGCAGCAGACAGAACACGCGGATCAGCAGCATCGGATCCGATTCCGCCAGCGTCAGCCAGCTTTCGCGCACTTCCTCCGAATCATATTTTTCATGCAACCGCTTGCGGAAGGCCTGCGCGATTTCATTCGGGCTGGACCGCGCATAAATGAGTTCCTTGACCTGTTCCCAGGCTTTTTTCGTATCCATCACCGTGGCCGCCTGCTGCTCCACCACCGCAATGAAGTCCGGCAGGTTCAGCTCCCCGGCTATGGCCTTGCCCAGTTCCAGCGCATCCTCCCGGCGCATGCGGTCGGACTGGATGACGCCCCGAATGACCGACTTTTGCATGTTCGGCCCGATCAGCCGCAGCACGGCGGCAATGGCCGACGGACTCGGCACCTTGGACAACGAGAACAAATGCTTCACAAACTCCGTCGTCTCCGGATCGTGTTCCGTGAACTTGCCCGGCCGGAACGTCAGCACAAACCGCAGGCTCTTGGCCAGGCCGCCCACCTTGCCAAAGTTGTTGATGACCGCCTGCCGGTGATCCGGATGCAGCACAAACGACAGCAGCCATTCCGCCTGCTTGATGAGATTCTCATCCAGCTTTTCCGATTCCGGCGTGATGACGAGCTGTTCGATCAAGGGTGGAAGCCGCTGCGCAAAGATGATGTCCGGCGATTCAATCTGCTGGTTGTCGTAGTAATGCAGCAGTTCCAGCACAAAGGAAAGTTTCAGGAAGGCGATCTTCTGCGCCCGGGCCTCTTCCGTGGCCGCCCGGCTGCCGCGCGATTTGCGATGCAGCGCCAGCAAATCCGCATGGCGGGCCGGCAGCACGCCGGGATTATGCTGGAGCACCGCCTCGAAATCCGGCGCAAACGCCAGCATCACCTCTTCCGGCTTCGGCTTGGGATTGAACTTCACATCCGTCGTCACATCCTTGAAGAACACCAGCGCCTCTTCGCCGTATTCCTTCACAATGCGCTCGCGCGGCACCTGCCCTTTGACATAGCCGCGGCAGGCGCGAACCGTCGCCGGGAGGAAAAAGCTCTCCGGGTTCGCAATGACCGCCTGCAACATCGGCGGATCAAACGGCGCCTCCAGCCGGATCAGTTCCTCGATCAGCGGTTTGACCGCCGCCCGCATATCGACCTTGGACTTCGCCATGGCCTTGAGCACGGCCGGTTGCAGAATATCCCCCTCGCTCGTGCCCTTGATCAGCGCATTGGAAACCTCCGCCACCTGGGAACTGTGCTCCACCAGCCGCGCCACCACCACCGCCACATCGTTGAGCGGCAGCTTGCTCACCAGGTTGGTGATCTGGTTCACCAGCTCGCCATGCGACTTCTTGCGGTGCTCAATGACCATTTCCAACAGGGTGCGCAAAGCCTTGTTCTCATGCTCCAGCGCGTCCTGCTCGGTCTCGAGCTGCGCGACTTTCAGGGTCAAGCCGGCCCACTGCTGCTGGATCGCCTCCAGCGAAGCCACCGGTTGACCGCCATTCTCAGGTTGTGACATAAGCTTATAATCGCTCCGCCGACGAATTTATTTCAACCATTTTTTGAAAAGACTTTGCAGCCGATGGCGATTTGTCCAATCGGTCGCATCCTGAAACCCTCCGGCCGGCGGCGTCAGAATGCTTGGCGATGCCAACCTTCGGCGGACCGCGGCTGTCCCAGCCGCAGCGCGTGGATAGGCCAAGTGACGGCGAAGCATGCTCGTCTGTATTGGCAGAACAGCCGTAGGGGGGTGAGAAGTTCAACCCGCCTCGGTCTGGCGGCACGCTGCCAAGGAACCATCTATGCAACAGTTTGATTTTGCAGGGTATAGCCAAAATGGGCGGCGGCCTTTTTTAAGCGTGTGATGGACTGTTCGCGGTAGTGTTGCTCGTAAGCTTCCAAGCCCTGTTCGACATACTGCATGCCATGCTTAAGGGCATGGTAGAACAAGAGCGCGATCTTGCGCGCGCAGGCAATGTTGGCCACTTGCGCCCCGCGCGTGGCTTTGATGCGCCGGTAAAATCCGGACAAGGCCAAATACTTGGAACGCCCCAGGGTGCGAGCCACGACGCAAAAGATTTTCCCGGCGGTGCCGCGGAACCGTTTCTGGCGGCGCCGGCGTTTGCCGCTTTGCCGGCTGCCGGGCGACAGGCCGAGCCACGACACAAAATGTTTGCCGGTGGGCCAGCGGCTCATATCCGTGCCCACTTCCGAAACCACCAGCATCTGGCTGTAAGCGGTAATGCACGGCAAGGCCGTCAAGTCCACCCCCGTGAGCCGGTGCAACAACTGCTCCAGCTGGGGCACTTCGGGTGAGTTGGCCCGCCGCTTTTTGACCGTGGGACCGGCTCCCGCCGGCGGCTCCGGCCGTTGGGCGGCCAGGGCGGCCAACACTTTTTGAATCGCCACATCACAGGCGGCAATCTGACCCTGGTAAAAGTCCCAGGCCTGCAAGGCCTGTTGCAGGCTGAACAGATGTTCTTCATCCCAGGTGCCCTGCAAAGCCCGCAGCAACGGCTGGGTCTTGCGCCGGAGCACATCGGCATCGCACAATGCCAGCAAGACCGCCGGATCCCGCTCCCCGGCCACCATCGCGCGAATCATGCGCAGACAGTTCACCCCGATGGTCTGGCTGAAGACGTCGTGGAGTTTGAGGTTCATCAAGTCCATGGCTTTCTGCATGTGCAGAATGTGTTGCGCCGCGCTGCCGACATGATCCTGGCGCAAACGCACGTACTGCCGGAGCCGGCGAATGTCCGCCGGCGGCACGAAACCCGACTGCAGCAGCCCCTGCGCGTGCAATTGCGCCAGCCACTGGCAGTCTTGGGTGTCCGTCTTGCGCCCCGGCACATTCTTGACGTGCGCCCCATTGACCACGCACACCGCCAGCCCGGCGGCTTCCAGAATGTCATAAACCGGCAGCCAATACACGCCGGTCGCTTCCATCGCCACCGTCGTCACCTGTTGCGCCAACAGATAATCGCGCAATTGATACAGGGCGTCGGTGAAACACTCAAATACCTTCACCCCGTCCTGCCCCGCTATCCCAACGTGCATTTTTTCGCTGCCCACGTCGATGGCCGCTGCTTTTCTGGTCATAGGTTGTTTTGGAGGGTTAATGATCCGCACGCCTGGCCTGGCTGGCAGTCGGAGCGAATGCTGCCAAACGGGAACACGGCTGAGGGTTTTTAACCACCCCCAGCCCGTCGCCAAACACATAATCTGCAGGCAGCCAGAGCAAGTCTGCGGCACGAGTAAGAAACATCAAGCAAGCTGCCTGCTACGCTGCCAAGCGCACGAATCACCCAAAGCTAGGTTCCTTGGCAATCAAAACGAAAGCTTTTGTTTCGTTGGCGTCTGCGGCTGGGACAGCCGCGCTCCGCAGCAAAAGGTGTCCCGTCCGCTCATTCGGGGACGTGTCAAAATGCCCCCGCCCGTCATTCGCCCACAAAAAACCTTGCCAGCGCGAGCCAACGGAGGAAAATCCGCTTATATGAGCTTCCAACGCGCCTTCAGGGTTGCCCGGCAACTGCTTACCGTCGTCCTCGCCGGTTCGGCCGGCCTGACCGTTTTTGCCGCCAACCCGGCGGACCAGGCCAGTCTCGTCGCCGCCAACAACCAATTCTCCTTCGACCTCATGCAACAGGTCGTGTCCGCCCAAACCAACGCCAATGTCTTTCTCTCGCCTTTCAGCGCCGCCACCGCCCTCCGAATGGTGGCGAACGGTGCCGCCGGTCTCACCCGCCAGGAACTGGAGCACACCCTCCATACCAGCGGCCTCAATGGGAGCGCCATCAATGAGGCCTTCACCGGGTTGAACCGCTCCTTGGCGAGAAAAAAAGACGTCATCCTTACCCTGGCCAACGGAATGTGGGTCCGCCAAGGTTTTGCACTCAAACCGGCATTCATCACTGAAAACCAACATTATTTCGGAGCTGAACTGGCAGCGGTAGATTTCAATCAACCGGCCGCCGCCCAAACCATCAACAACTGGGCCAGCCGCCAGACTCACGGAAAAATCCCCAAGCTGGTGGAGTATCCCTTCGATCCCTATCTGAGATTGTTCCTCGCCAACGCCATCTATTTCAAAGGCACCTGGGTGACTCCCTTCGACAAATCCGCCACCAAACCGCATGACTTCCATCTGCCGGACCAATCCGTAAAACAAACACCCCTGATGTCACGGCACGAGGACTTGCCCTACGAGGAAACCGTCAGCTATCAGGCCGTGCGACTGCCCTACAACGGCGGCTTGCGCATGACCATCTTTCTGCCCGCCCAAAAAATCACCCCACAACAACTGCTCCAGACCTTTGGTCGACCCGGCATCTGGGACAACAACATCCAGCCCGCCTTCGGCTCACGCGATGGCACCCTAATGCTGCCCAAATTCAAAATGGAATTCGCCGCCAGCCTGAATGCTCCACTTCAAGCCTTGGGCTTGAAAAACGCTTTCACCGACAACGCCAATTTTTCCGGCATTTCGAGCACACAATTATGCATCAGCGAAGTCTTGCAAAAGAGTTTTGTGGAAGTGAACGAGCAAGGGACGGAAGCGGCCGCCGTAACAGGCATTGGGGTCACAGCCTGTGGCATTGAAATGAACCCGCCCAAACCCTTCGTAATGATTGTGGACCGCCCGTTCCTGTTCACCATCGAGGACGCTGACACCGACGCCATCCTCTTCGTCGGGGTCATTAACAACCCGGAAACCAAATAGTCCGACCGAAAACCTTGGCGATGCCGACCGTTTTCTGTTATTAGTTCAATTTCCATAATAGCTGCCGTCATCCCGAAGCCCCATGATGAACTACAAACACACCCTGCCGGTTCTGGGAATCCTGGCCGCCATATTTTTTCAGACCGTGGCCAGCCTCGCGGCGGAAACGGCGGCGCGAACCGACCGGCCCAACCTCATTTTCATCCTGGCTGACGATCTTTCCTATGGGGATTTGAGTTGCTTCGGCCAGCAACATTTTGCGACCCCGAATATTGACCGACTCGCGTCGGAAGGTCGCATTTTTGCGAACGCCTATGCCGGCGCGCCCTGGTGCGCCCCTTCGCGAACCGCGCTGTTGACCGGCCGGACCGCGCGGCATTTCGCCCCGCTGCAAAAGAACGCCCAAGGTCGGGGCACCCGGTTCAATCCCACCGTGGCCGAGATGCTCCGCACCGCCGGCTACGCCACCGCCATCCTCGGCAAATGGCACATGCAGGAAGGGGGCGAAACGTGGTTCTTCAACAAACCGACCCGCGCCGAACAACGGGCGATGGAAAACCCGGCCGAAATGCCCTGGCATCGCGGGTTCGAGGTCTGCCGCATCGGCTATTCGTTCGGGCTGAATCCGTATTTTCCGCATCAGATTGAAACCGGCGATGCCACCGAAATTCCATTGCCGGAAAACCGGGACGTGGACGACGATTTCCTGTCCAAAAACAACCACTACCGTTCTCCTGACATATACGCCCCCCAAGGCCGTTTTGTGGACAAGACCGGCAAAGATTCGTCCCACTTGCGTTATGCGGAGGACATTTATCGCGCCGAAGCCATCAAGTTCATCGCGGAAAACCAAAACCGTCCCTTCTTCCTCTACTACGCCACTCCCCTCGTTCACGGACCGCTGGCGGTCAAGGAACTTGGCCAATTCAAGGACATGCCCGCCGCCTGGAGCACGGCGCACAAGGTGTGGGCCGCCGAGGTCGTCGAATTGGACCGGTCCGTCGGCCTCATTCTGGACGAATTGAAAAAATCCGGCCTCGCAACCAATACGGTCGTGCTGTTCGCCGCCGACAACGGCTATTCCGAGTGGGGTTACTTTGGCCGGAAAACCTGGGTGGACGATCCGCTCTTTCACAACAAAGGCCCGTGGAATCGCGGCAAATTCGTCAACAGCAACGGCGGCGTCATTGTCCCGTTCATCGCCTGGGGACCGGGCCGCGTGGCGCCGGGCAAGACCGGCCGGGCCATCGGTTTTTATGATTTCATGGCGACAGCCGGTGAACTCTCCGGCGCGAAGCTGCCCGGCCCCACCGACGGCGTGAGCTTCGTGCCGCTCCTCGCCGGACGCGACCAAGACCAGCCCTTGCGAACCGCGCTGGCCTGGTCCGCGGCAGGCAATTATGGAATCAAAATTCCCGATGATTTTGATCCGAACGACAAGACCGCGAAATATCTGCCGCCCTCGGTGCTGCTCGATGAACGCTGGTACGCACTGGGCATCCGGAAGCAACCGGCCCCGGCCCCGCTGACGATCCGCGTCTTCGACATCGTCACCGATGCCGGCTGCACCAATGATCTTTCGTTCACCCGCAAAGATCTCTGCGACCGCGCCGCCGTTGAATTCCAAAAACTCGCAGCCGGCGGCAACGAATAACCGCCAATATGCCAAGGGTCGCCTGACCAATCCGACGACTGGGTGGTTCCTCGCCTCGAACTCGCTTCATTCAACGTCAATTCACTTGCAGAAAACGGCGGGCCAGTCAAACTGCCGCCATGGAACCGGAACGATTTAAAGCCAGCCGCTGGACTGGCGGCAACCATCTTTTCCCCACCGTCATCGAAGTGTCGGACAAGGCGGTCATCCGGCACAAACGTTCATGGTTCAGCAAGGACGAGATCAGCATCAGCATTTCCAAGGTGGCCTCCGTCCATATCAAGACCGGCCTCATCTGGGCGGACATCCTCATCGAATCCAGCGGTGGCTCCGACCCGCTCGCCAGCCACGGCCACTCCAAAGCCGATGCCCGCCGCATCCGCGAACTCGTCGAAGCCGCGCAACAAACAGTTCCAAACTTGGAAAAATAACCGCATCCCCTCACACCGTCCCCGGTGGCCACAAGCTCTGCCCCACATCCGTCCGGAAATAACTCCCCACCACGCGAATCTTGCGGATGTTCTCATACGCCTTCGCGATGGCCCCGTCCAACTGTGCCCCCAGCGCAATGACATCCGCAATCCGATGCCCCGTCGCCAGCAGATGCCCGTCCGCATCCCGCGCCACCTCGTTCCACCACACATCCGTATCAAAAGGCGACGTCACCTCCAGCGGCAGATGCGGCCCCCGCACCTGCGTGTAAGGATAACCATACCCCGCCAGCGTCAGCGAACAGCCAAAATTCAATCCCTCGCGGAACGACAGGCTCAACGGCTGATTCCGCGCCGTGCGCAACACCGTCTCCACCGGATTCGTCAGCATCCGCAAAATCATCGGCCCCGACGTCACCCCAATGCGGATGTTGTACTCGATCACATGCCACCGGCCGTCCTTCTTGATCGCCGTCACCTGCAACGGCCCGTTGAAACCGCACGCGCGCAGCCACGGTTTCAGCGGATGAATCAATTCCCGCGCCAGACCGTACTTGTCGTTTTCATCGCGCTCCACCAACCCGCCCAGCGGCGCGCCGGCCACGATGCCCTGATTGCCGTTGAAGGCGTACTTGTATTCCTGATTCGTCACCAGCGAATGAATCTCCCCATCGCTCACCAGCACAATATGCCCCGCCTCCGCCCGGCCCAGATATTCCTGCAAAAACACGCCCTCCGCATAATTCACGTGCCGCAGCCAGGCGCGCGTATCCGCCACCGTCTCGCACAGCACGGTATGCACCGGGCTGGTGGGCGAGCACAGGGGATTTTTGATCACAAACGGCCGCTGCTGCGCGGCCAGAATCTTCTCCGCCTCAAGTCGGTTCGAGGCCACAAACGATTGCGGAAAGGGAATATTGAAACGGGCGCACAGCTCGCGCGCAAAATCCCGTTCGCGCTCAATCCGCATGCCTTCGCCCACCGGACAGAATATGCCTACGCCCGACTGCATCAACTGTTGCGACCACGGCTGCTGCGCCCAGTCAATGGATTGGGGAATCACCACCTGCGCCTGATGCTGGCGCAAGAGCGGCACCGGATTGCCGGTGGAATCGTAGGAAAACGTCGGGCCCACCAGCGACGGCGGATAGTGACCGTAACTGCGGGTAAGGTAAGTGGAAACGTTGGCGCCATCATCCGCCAACGCGGTGCCAATACTGTGGGCAAAGGAACCCACGCCGAGAACAAAAATGGCCGGCCGCACCGACGGCTGGCTGGATACAGATTGCTGTTGCGTCATGAACTGGAGGAACAATTTACACACTCAAACCGGAAAACCGAAGTGGGAAATGTCGCCTGCCACCGTAACGGGCCCATCTTGCCACTGCCTCTCAAATCCAGACCCGTGACATCGTCAAAACCCTTCGTCCGCCGTGTTCTCTCCCTCTCCGTCATTGGTAAAGCCCTGCTTCCGGGTGAGGAAAGCCGGAACCAACATACTGCCCGCACCCAAAATGCCGTAGATATGGCCAAGGTCGCCGGGTCTGGAGCAATACCGCATTGCTCACGGAAATTATCCCGCATCCCTTACCGATCTGGCACCAGACTTCCTGCCCGCCCTTCCTCCCGACGTCATCAACGAGGAACCCTTGCATTATCAACCCGCGCCCGCCGGCAGCTTTTTGCTCTATTCCGTCGGCTGGAACGGCACCAACGACGGCGGCATAGTGGTAACCAATCAATATGGCGGTTTCAACAACTTGGCCGGCGACTGGGTCTGGCAGTACCCGAAACCATAACTTTGATTCTGTCCCTTCTGTCAAAAATTCTCCCCCCCGCACTTGCCTTTCCCAACCGTATGCTATATTACCACCGTTAGAGGTTTACATGGTAAACTCACTGTCACGCCCAGATTCGCGCCCGGCCACCCCGCCCCCTTCATCGGCGCGCGGCTCTGCGAGCCGCAGCCATGTGACGAGACCAGCGGGCCAGATCATTGATCCGCACCCCCATTCAGCCCGGTGGACACGTCAGCGGTTCCCCGAACCGCGCTCCGCCACTTGCAATGCATTGCCGATGCAAAGCGGCACCACCCCGCAGCCAGCCGATCAAAGTAAATCAAACCAAATCAAACCAATTGCCGGTCCCACTCCCCAGTCCCCATCTGCGTCCATCTGTGTCCATCAGTGGTCAAAATCCCCGGTTATATATCCGCACCGTCCGAATCCCAAAACTTTAGCCTTTAGCATTCAGCCTTTAGCATTCGTTAAAAAGTCCTTTAAAAACGCAAAAATCAAGCTATTTCCAGAATCATCAACCTGCCGGCATAAGCACCAGCCCCGTCCCGGCGTTCTCCCTTTGCGCCCTTGCGCCTCGGCGTCATTGCGTTACCTCCGGCAATCACGCCATATCAAAGCAAATCAAGGTTTATCAAGGTACTTTGGTTGTTACATTCCCAGTCCATCCATGTCAGCCCACCGCCCCGCGAACCAGTCATTGGATGTTGGCCGTTCGCTGTTGGATGTTGGATGTTTCCCCAATTTTTAGCCACCTAAGTGATTTATATGCCCCCCACGCTCCCCCCACCCGCCACCGGCCCCCGCCGCTTCCCCAGCCTCGCCCAGCTTTGGCACTGGCTCCTTCTGTCTCTCGCCCTGCCAGCAACCGCCCAACCCGCCCCCCTCGCCGCCACCAATCCTCCCACCCTGTCACTCACCATCCGCTGCGCAACCAACGAGTTTCTCCTCGGCGATCCCATCCCCGTCGAGTTCGTCATCCGCAACAATGGCCGCACGGATGCCAAGTACGAAGACCGCAATTATGATCGCGGCGGCCGTCTGCCCGAGTATGAACTAACCGCGCAAACCGCAGCGGGCGCCCCCGTGCCGGATGCCATCATGCGCTTTCGCCCCGGCATGATGGGCGGTCTGTTCGGCGAAGCGATCCTGCATCCCGGCGAATCCTACACCAAAACCATCCCCCTGAATCTCTGGGCCGCCATCCGGGAGCCCGGACAATACGAAGTGACCGGCGCATATCGTCCTGAATACGTTTATGGCACCAATCCCGTCACGTCCGCGCCCATCCGCATCATCGTGCGACCCCGCAGCGCGGCGGAGATGCACGCGTATGTGCAAGGCCTGACCAACCGCCTGACCCTGCGTCTGGATTATCTGGCCACCCATCCCGGCGGGCGTCCACCCGGACTGGCGGATGCCGATGTGTCGGAGTTGCAGCAGCAACTGATGTACACCGGCAGCGCCGAAGCCGTATCGACCCTGCTCCGCGTGGTGTTTGAAAGCGGCGACCACTTCTGGGCCGTGGTGGGCCTCGATGACTATGTCCCCCACACCGCCGAAACCCGGGCGACGCTCCTGGCGGCGGCGCAGGCACACGGGCTGGAGAAACTGCAAGGCATTCTGCAAGCCCACGAGTTCACGGCCCGGGAAATGAAACCGCTGCTCACCCGGGCGTTGTCAGAAAACCACCGTGACGAATGGTCATCCGCCGTGTGGCTGGCGTTGAAGTACTACGATGACGACTTCACCCCGCGCCTGATTGCCATTGCCAATGACCCGCACGCCCGCTGGGACACCCGGTCCATCGCCCTGCGCGTGCTGACCTATCATCGCACCGATGCCGGCGTGCAGGCGATCAAGACCCTGCTGCGTGATCCGGCGCCGGACATGCTGCGTACGTTGTACGAGACCATCGCCAACGGTTATCTTGCCAGCCCGGACAAGTCGCCCAATGTCCGTCCCCTGCGCCCCGATGACTTCACCCCCGCCGACCTGCGCCCGCTGATCGAACGATTGCTGGCCTCGGATAACGGCGCGTATCAACTGCAAGTCTGCGGCGTGGTCCTGGCCAAGCAATTCGGGAGTCCCGAACTGATCCCGCAATTGGAAACCCTCAGCACCAATGCCGACCCGACCATCCGCGGCTGCGCCCGGGACGCTCTCGTGAAGCTCAAGCACTAATATCACTTGCAGTTTGAAACGGGCGCAGCCTGACACAGCCCCCAATCCAGAGCCGTGACATCGTCAACAACGCTCGCCGACCGGGTTTTCTCCCCCACTGCTATTGGTAAATGGGGGTATCAGAGGTTCGGGATGAGGTGGCGCTCAGCTATTTAACCCGGGCCAGGGTCAAGATGCGCCCGTTTGAAACCGTACTAATGGAGGCCCGCCTCAGCTCCGGAGGAGCGGAATATTTGTAGATTCAGCTCCTATAATAAACAATTTTTTTGTTGTATTGATTTGATGGGTTGACCAATTTAATTCGATCGGTTTGAACCATTTCAAAAACTGACCAAAAAAAACAGGATCATGAAAATTAACTCTAAATTGTTACTCGGCGCGATCATCACCACTCTGGGAGTCGTTACCCGTCCCGCCTTGGCCTCGGAATACACCTGGAACGGCTTTTCGTTTCAAGCCAGCCTGACCGACATCACCAGCGCCACGGCTCTCAACAGCAGTAATAACGCCACGGCTCTGTCCTACCTAACCGACGCCAGTGTGGATACCGGCATAGGCGATTTGGGGCTGGCGACCAATTCCTTTAGTGCCAACGGCGGCATTCTGGCTGGCACCTTTGGCGGCGGCACTTATTATCATCAAAGCGCCAACGACATCCTGCTGGTAGGACCGGGATTTTCGGGCACGAATTATTGGGGAACATTTACGGTAAGCCTGTTGTTAAGCAACGGTTCCCAAACTCCCGGACTCGGATTTACCGGGGACAACGCCATCTTTGCGGGGAGCAACCCGAACACAGGGATGTTTTTTGAAAACTCCAACGACCAAATATTCTCACTCCCGCCAGACAACAGCGAGTATTACTACCTGCCATTGGATATTTCCTCGTTTGATACGGGTGGCTTGGGAGTGACCGGCATTGAACTGAGCAATTTTGGGTTTCGCTTTCTGGATCTCTCTTATGTTGGCGTGACGGACATCACGCCAACACCTGAACCCGGCACGCTAGCCTTGGCCGCGCTGGGTGGCATTGGCTTCCTGATCGCGCGTCGCCGGAAGTAAACGCCACCAGGATTTTTGTTCACCCCGCACGGAGAAATCCGTGCGGGGGTTTTATGCAACGGCAAGGCGAATTATTTGAATCTTCGTCGGGCACGGATGCCAGCCATCTTGGCAAACCCGGCGATGGCACTGTTTCAAAAACGGTAGTTTAAAAAAGAACGGCGTGGAGCCTTCGCTCCACGCCGGCATGAAAACCTTTCGGGAATTTAATTCCCGATTGCCTATTTCCCAAACAAACCGCCAATGCCCTTGCCAATTTTGTTCAGGCCTTCCGCGGCAGCCTTGCCGGCGTCCTTCGCGGCGTCGGTGGCTCCCTTGCCCAGATCGGTGGCGGCGTTGCCGACCGCCTTGAGCGTGGAACTGGTAACCGCACTCATCACCTGCTGAACGAGCTCGCCGGGCGTAATGCCGTTGGTGCCGGTGCCGAGATCCTTCAGTTCAATGTCCGGCAGCGGCAGGCTGGGCAGCGGCAGTTCCTTGCCGGCAAACAGCTTGATGGAACCGTGCACCTTGGCGTTCGTGATCAGGAAATGATCCACTTCCAGCTTCTTGCCGGGACCGGCGGGCTTGGCCGGGGTCGCGGCCGGAGCGTTCGTGGAAGGACCACCCGTAAGCCCGGTGACAAAATCATTCACGTTCTGCTGGATCTTGGTGAGGTTGTTGCCGGAGAGACCGCCTTCAAAGGTGATTTCCGGGGCGTCCACCTGGATGTTTTTCACAATGATCTTGTCCGAAAGCAGCGAGGAGGGAACCACCTGGACTTCCGCCAGGCCAACGCTGATGGCGGTCGGTTCTTTGTAACCATCCGGATTGCCAATGACAAAACCCTTGATCTTGGCCGAACCGCTGAGCATGGAGATATTGACCGCGTCCACTTTCATCGTCACCTGGGTGACTTTGGGACCGACCGTTTCGATGCCGGTTTTCACGATTTTATCGAGAAAAAGGCCGACGACCAGCACGGCCGCAACGATGAGGACAACCACGAGTATGCCGGTGATAAGCAACAGTTTTTTGAGCTTCTTCATAATATTTACTTTTTAACATTCTACCGGTCATTTTACCAGAAGTTTTCTGAAAATTGGCGTTGATTCCCACCCCAAACCCGCCTATTCTCGTATGGCTGTGGGCCAAAACCGCACCAAGGATTCGCGCTCATGAAAAAAACCGCTGCGACCCAATCACTAGGAAAAACCATCGGCACCAAAGTCTCATCGGCACCCTTAACCGGGGTCAAGCCCAGTGAAAAAACGACGGCCAAGCCCAAGCGCGCCGCGCAAGATTCCCCCACCCCTGCCGTCAGCCCCGTTGCCCCCATAAAACCCGCCCGAATGTCTGCCAAACCCCTGCTGGAGACCACCTCTGAGGTGGCCAAATCGCTGCCCAAAACCAAGTCCGAGGCCGCCAAACCCGCCAAAACCACCCCCCTCCCGCCGGAAGAGCCCAAGGCCAAGACCAAAGTAGATGCCAGTACCGTCGTCCGCCGCACTTACACCCGCCGCAAAGCCACCGAAACCGCCGAACCGCTCCCCATCCCAGCCATTCTCCTCGAAGGAGATGAACCCGCTCCCAGCATCATTGGCGGTCCGGGCGAGAAATTTTCCCTCGGAGCCACCCCGCCCACCCAAAGCTTCACCGGCGGCGACCTCCCCGAAAGTTACGGCACCAAAAAGCTTTTCCTCACCGCGCGCGATCCGCATTGGCTGTACGCCCATTGGGACCTGACCCGCGAACAGCAGAACGATTACAACGGGCTCTCCACGGACGGCCATCTGGTGCTCCGCATTTTCGCCGGAAAAATTGAAGGTCATCCGGCTTACGAAATCCACGTCCATCCCGAATCCCGTCACTGGTTTGCCCACGTGGAACGCGCCGGCAACACCTATGCCGCCGAACTTGGTTATTATTCCGCCTTGGGCAAGTGGATGCGCATCGCCGTTTCCAGCGGCACCCTCACCCCGCCCGATGCCGCCGCCGCCGAAAGCGAAGCCGAATACGCCACCATTCCCTTTGAATTCCCCTTCGCCAAACTGATGCAAATCATTGAGGAAGCGGTGCGCGACAATGTGCCGCTCACGCATGCCATCGAGGAATTGCGCCGCCATGGCCATCCCGATCTCCCCCGCTTCTCCTCCTCCGGTCTTTCATCCGTCGCCCCGTCGCCCTCCAGCGGTACCGCCGCCGCCAGCCCCTTTGCCGCTGCCGGCACGGTCGGCGCTCCGGTCAGCCCAACCACCGGACCGGCGCAAACCCGCGTCTGGACCCCGGAACAGGAACGTGCGCTCGCCAAAATCATCAGCATTGATGAAACCCGCCGCGTCTGGATGGGTTCGCTGGAAATCACCGAACTGATCCGCCGCCGCCTCGCCCATGATGTCACCTCGCCGGTGGCCGGCTTTAACACCCCGCAAAGCTTCGCCCCGGCCGGCCTTGCGAGCGCCTCCAGCCCCAGCGGTCAACCGCCGGGCTCGGACAAACCAAAATCGTTCTGGTTCAATGTCAACGCCGAACTCATCATCTACGGCGCCACGGAACCCAATGCCCGCGTCACCCTCGGCGGCCACGAAATCAAACTGCGCTCCGACGGCACCTTCAGCTTCCGCTTCGCGCTGCCGGACGGCAAATATGATCTCCCCGCCGTGGCCATTTCCGCCGACGGCACCGATGGCCGTGCCGCCGAATTGAAATTTGTCCGCGAAACGGAATACCGTGGCGATGTCGGCCAGACCCCGCAGGATCCGGCCCTCAAACCGCCGCTCGCCGACAACGTCTAATTTCCACCCGGAGACCGCATGGATGCCTCCCAACGCGGAGCCTTGATGCTCGTCCGGGTAATCGCCCTCGCCCTCCTCGGCTGGTCGATCGTTAATTTTGCCTTGTACCTGGCCATCACCCAGCATGATCATGCCGACATGCAGATCATTCCGTGCCTGCTCAAGTTCCTGCCGGGACTGATCGGCATCATTTTATTGATCAAAGCCCGGGCCCTGGCGGAGTGGATTGCGGACAAACTGGAAGAATAGTCCCACCCTTTTCACGCGCCCACCCATTCCATCATGCAAGGCTATCTTTCACTGGTCCTCCATGCGCACCTGCCGTTTGTGCGGCATCCGGAACACGACAAATTTCTCGAGGAAAGCTGGCTGTTTGAAGCCATCACGGAAACGTACCTGCCGCTGATCAACGTGCTCAACGGCTGGCAGCGCGACCTGCTGGAAGCCCGCCTGACCCTGTCTCTTTCGCCCACGCTCTGCTCCATGCTGCTGGACCCGCTCCTGTGCGAACGCTATGCCCGGCATCTGGACAGCCTGATTGAGCTGGCGGAAAAGGAGGTTCACCGCACGCACTGGGACCGCGCCTACCGCGATCTGGCGTGGATGTACCACCAGAAATTCACCCTCGCCCGGGAAACTTGGCGCTGCCATCAGGGCAATCTCATCAGCGCGTTCAAGCAATTTCAGGACGCCGGCCTGCTGGAAATCATAACCACCGCCGCCACCCATGGGTTGCTGCCACTGATGGCCAACCACCCGCAATCCATCCGCGGCCAGATCCTCACCGCGCGCGACCATTACGTGAGCTGCTTCGGCCGGCCCCCGCGCGGCATCTGGCTGCCCGAATGCGCGTACCTGAGCGGCGTGGAGGATTTTTTGCAGGAGGCCGACATCCGCTGGTTCATTCTCGATACGCACGGCATTTTGCATGCCCAGCCCCGCCCGCGCTACGGCACCTACGCGCCCATTTACACCCCCCGGGGCGTGGCCGCCTTTGGCCGCGACTACGATTCCTCCCGCCAAGTCTGGAGCAAGCACGAGGGTTATCCCGGCGACCCGCGCTACCGTGATTTCTATCGCGACATCGGCTTCGACCTCGATTTCGATTACGTCCGCCCCCACCTGCCCTCGCCCGACAATCGCGGTTTCACCGGCATCAAATATTTCCGCATCACCGGCACCGGCGAAAAGAAAGTGTACCAACGGGACCATGCCCTGGCCGCCGCCAGCGAACATGCCCGGCACTTTCTGGATGAGCGCGTGAAGCAGGTGCGTGAAATCGCGCCGCTGCTCGATCGCCCGCCCATCATTGTCGCACCCTACGATGCCGAGCTATTCGGCCATTGGTGGTATGAAGGCCCCGAGTTTGTGGATTTCCTCGTCCGCAAACTGTGCCAGGAGCAAAAGGACATCGCGCTCATCACGCCCACGGAATATCTGAAAAAGTATCCGACCAACCAGGTCGCCACGCCCGGCTCCTCGAGCTGGGGCGAGGAAGGTTACTGGCGGGTGTGGCTCAACGAATCAAACGAGTGGATCCATCCGCACCTGCAAATCGCCCAGGAACGCATGGCCGATCTCGCCAACCGCTTTCCATCCGCCGAAGGCCTGCCCGCCCGCGCCCTGCGCCAGGCCGCCCGCGAACTGCTGCTTGCCCAGGCCAGCGACTGGCCCTTCATTCTCCGCGCCAAAACCAGCTCCGAATACGCCCGCCGCCGCGTGAAAGACCACCTGCTCCGCTTCATCGCCCTGCACGAGCAACTGACGCTCACCCGCATCGACGAAAACTGGCTCCGCGAAGTCGAAGCCCGGGACAATCTCTTCCCGGATATCAAATGGCAATACTGGCGGTAACCTTGTGTGCAGCTGCCGGCTAAAAACAAATGTTATTGTAAAGAAGCCGCTCGCATCTGGGATGCCCCCAATCCCGTCACCCCAGTGCGAATGACCACTACCGGACAAGGCGAGTTTTGAATGACATGCTTTACCGTATGGCGTCGGAACGGCCCCGACAACCAGCTACGGTCACGCGTACCCATGACAATCAGTCTGGCATTGGTGGCCAAAGCTTCGTTGAGAATCACCTCATGAACCAGCCCTTCCCGGACCCGAATTGAAAAAACCGTCCCGCCTTTGCCCTCCTGGACCAGCCCGACCAGCTTGGTCAATTCCTGGCGGGCGGTCCTGCCCAAAGCGGGAATCATCCCGGCCGGCAACCTGGGTTCCTCCTGCCGGGTAAAATTGGATTGGATGACGTGCAGCAAATCAACCATGGCATCAAATTTTTCCGCCATCAACTTGGCGTACTGCAGGGTTTCAAGGGTGCAGACCGAAAAATCAACCGGCATAAGCACCCGCCGGATACTCAAACCATCGGGCTGGCCACCGTTCGTATTTGCGTTTTTTGCTGCTTCGGATGAGATCATGGCAATGCCGTTTTATTTACAACCAAATTGTCACCAGCCGGGCGTTCGGGATAATCAATTGACGGTCTCAACACATATAAAAGTTATCAATGGCAATCCCGGCCGGTAAAATTGGCCGCCGGTAAATTCCCCTTCGGGATTGCCTTTAACCGCTCTCCTGCCCAAGCTGTTTCCGCCATGAAATCCGCCGCTGCCTTCGCCTTGGTGCTGGTTACCGCTCCCAATCTCAAAACCGCCCGCGCCCTGGCCCGCACCGTCCTCAAAGACAAGCTGGCCGCCTGCGTCAATCTGGTTCCACAAATTGAATCCCACTACTGGTGGCAGGGCAAGATCGAGTCGGGCGCAGAAGTGCTGATGGTCATAAAAACCCGCAAAACCCGTTTGAAAGCCTTGGAAAAAGCCATCCTGGCAGCCCACCCCTACGATACCCCGGAATTCCTCGTCCTGCCCCTCACGGCGGGCAATGGAAACTATTTGCAATGGCTGGCCGCAAGTTCCGGCTAAATTTTTGCCTTAAATTTGGAAAATGGGTTGAACCATCGCAAAGTCGGGTTAGATTGCGTATGTGGATTCCGCTAACGCCATCCCACTGACGTTGCTTGCCATGCACGGTGTCGCCCTCGGCATCGGTTGCACCATTCTCATTGTGGCCTTTTTCATGAGTCGTCGGTCCCGTCAGGCCGTACCCGCGCCGGTTCACCCGCAAAACTTTTTCCCCGCCGAGCATGCCCCCGTCCAGCGCCCGGTCTGTTGGATGGCCATCCGCTCGGTTTCCCTCGAAGCCGTGCAGCAGGCGCTGGGATTGAACCGGGCCGAACCTTGCTCCTGGGTCAGCGGCCTCTCCGGCGACCATGGCTTTTTCATCAGCCCGCGCGTCCACGGCTGGGTGATCGTCACCGGCAATGCCCTGCCCACCCCCACCGAGGATGTGGATGCCACCTACGTTTTCCTAAGCGCCCTCAGCCGCAAGCTTGGCCATGTGCAATACTTTTATGCCAGCCGCCTGCTCCACCACCATGCCTGGGCCCGGCTGGATGACGGCTACGTTAGCCGCGCCTACGCCTGGACCGGCGAGACCGTCTGGAATCAGGGTCCGCTCACCCTGCCGGAACACGAGGCCTGCCTGAAATTGTCCGGCTACGGCGAACATACGGTTAGCATCTTGGATGCGGGCGGCAACTTTGAAAAAGTCCCGCAACTCGCCGCCCGCTGGAGTCTGGACCCGGCGGAAGTAAAATTGGATTCCCTGCGCCAGTACACGGGCATCGCCGGTGAATCCGCCTTGATTTGATTTTTTGATTGCGCCGGACCCGCCGCCGGAGCAAAGTTCGCCAGCAAAGGATTTTAGCATGTCATTCAGTATCGAATTGGAACTGCAGCGTTTCCCCCGCCACATCCGCCTCAAAGACGGGAAGCGCACGATATTTCGCGTCCTGGAAGGCAACGATGAAAAGGCTCTGCACCAATTGTTTCTGGACATCCCGGAACGCGAGCGTATGTTCATCAAGCATCGCGTAACCGATCTCGCGGTCATCCGCGAATGGTGCCAAAATATTGATGTTGGCCGCAATCTGCCCCTGGTCGCCCTCGTCGGCGGCAAGGTCGTGGGCCTGGCCACCCTGCACCAGCAGCTCGGCGGCTGGAAACGTCACATCGGCCGCGTCAGCGTGCTGGTTCATCCCCTCTATCGCGGACGCGGCATCGCCACCCGGCTCATCACGGAAATTCTGGACATTTCACGCCGCGCCGGACTGGAAAAGGCCGAGGCGGAATTTATCGGCGAACAGGAGGCCGCCATCAAAATGTTCGCCTTTCTCGGTTTCAGCGAACTCCTCCGGCTCGCTGATTACGTCAAAGACATGCAAGCCGTTACCCATGACTATGTCCTCATGGGCATGGAACTGAAGACCGACGAGGAATACGCCGGCGTCGGCGGTTGAAAGCGACTCATGCCCCCTCCCCTTTGCCCCCATTGCGGCGCCCGAATTCCCGCCCGGGCCCGCTGCTGCCCCGCCTGCGGCTCCGATGAACAGACCGGCTGGTCCGAAGAAACCAACACCGGCGGCCTCGACCTGCCCGACGAAGAATTCAACTACGAGGAATTCGTCCAGGAAGAATTCGGCGGCGGCCGGGTGCGTCCCAAAGGCATCCACTGGTTCTGGTGGCTCACCGCCCTGATTCTCGCCATTCTCCTGCTGGCAATGTTTCTGCGGTAATACGGGGTGGCGACGGCTCGTCGCCGCAACCTAACAATCCAACAACTTACCTCTATAAAAACAAAAAAGCCCGCTCTTGGGGAGCGGGCTTTGTATTTAAATCAGAAGCTTACTTCTTGTCTTCGGCCTTGGCTTCCGTTGCGGGAGCGGCGGGGGCCGGGGCGGCGACAACGGCGTCCACCCATTCCAGAATGGCGCTCTGGGCGGCATCGCCCTGACGCTGACCAAGCTTGATGATGCGGGTGTAGCCGCTCTTGCGATCCTTAAAGGCCGGGGCGATCTCATTGAAGAGGACCTTGGCGGCGCTTTCCTGGTGCAGACGGGCTGCGGCCAGACGGCGGTGATGGATGGTGCCTTTCTTGCCCAGCGTGACCATCTTTTCGGCGACGGAACGGGCCGCCTTGGCTTTCGCCAGGGTGGTCGTCACGCGCTTGTGCTCGATCAGACTGCAGACAAGGTTAGCCAGCATCGCATTGCGATGTTCTGATGTGCGGCCCAGTTTGGCCGTGCGCTTCAAATGTCTCATGGTAAATCCTTAACTATACTCGGTTCTCAGCTCGGCTTGATCTCTTCCTTCGGTGCTTCCACCAGACCGGGCTCAAAGGTCATACCCAGCGAAAGGGCGAGAGAGGTGAGCTTTTCTTTGATTTCGTTGAGCGACTTCTTGCCGAAGTTGCGATACTTGAGCATCTCCTGCTCGGTCTTCATGGCCAGTTGGCCGACCGTGGTGATGTTCGCGTTGTTCAGGCAGTTGGCGGCACGAACACTAAGCTCAATTTCATTGACGCTCATGTTGAGCAGCTTCTTCAGCTTGGCCTTCTCGTCGTCCTGCTTGTCCGCGGCTTCTTCGAATTCAACGGCGTTCTTGTCATAGCCCACGAACACGTCGAGGTGATGCGCGAGAATGGCGGAAGCCTGGGTCAGCGCGTCATCAGGGGTGATGCGGCCGTCCGTCCAGATTTCGAGCACCAGACGGTCATAGTCCGTACGGTTGCCGACACGGGCGGCTTCCACGCTGTAACGGCAGCGGGTGACGGGGGAGAAAATGGAGTCGATGGCCACAATGCCGATCGCCTGACCCGGACGCTTGTTTTCGTCGCTCGGGCAGAAACCGCGGCCAATCTTGACCACGAGTTCCATCTCAAATTTCTTCTTCTTGTCCAGCGTGCAGATGTGCTGGCTGGGATTCACCAGTTCGATGTTCTGGTTGGTCTGGATGTCGCCGGCGGTAACGGCGCCTTCCTTGTTGACCGAGAGCAGCAAAACCTGCTCGTCACGACTGTGGGCTTTAAACTTAACCTTCTTCAGGTTCAGCACGATATCGGTTACGTCTTCCACCACGCCTTCGACGGTGGTGAATTCGTGCATCGCGCCGTCAATTTTAACGGAGGTGATGGCCGCGCCTTCCAGCGAGGAAAGCAGCACGCGCCGGATGGAGTTGCCGATGGTGTGGCCGTAACCGGTTTCAAACGGATCCGCGATGAATTTCGCGTAGGTTTCCGTGGCGGTTGCTTCATCCTTCTGCAACCGTTTGGGCATTTCAAAACGTCCAAGACGAACTGGCATGGTATCCTTTCAACAATTTTAATCTGGCTTTCCCGGCAATCATTATTCCCGGCCGGAAAAGCCCGTGTAATTGTTTTATGTTTGCGGTTTAACGGGAATAAAATTCAACGACAGCCTGCTCGTTGGCAATGGGCTGGATTTCGTCGCGCGTGGGGATGCGCATGACCGTGCCCTTGAGCTCTTCCTTGTTCAGGGAGAGCCAGTCCGGCACCGAACGGCTGACGGAAACTTCCAAGCCCTTGGTGGCGAGCTGGCGCGAAACCGTGTTGTTCTTGATGCTGACCACGTCGTTCACCTTGACGGCGTAGGACGGGATGCTGGCCTTGCGGCCGTTCACGGTTACGTGACCATGGCTGACCATCTGGCGGGCGGCCGCGCGGGTGTTGCCAAAGCCGAGGTGGAAAACGATGTTGTCCAGGCGGGTCTCCAGAATCTGGAGCATCTGTTCGCCGGTGACACCGCGACGGCGCAGGGCTTTTTCATACACGCCGCGGAACTGACGTTCCATCAGACCGTAGTAATAGCGCAGCTTCTGCTTTTCAATCAGACCTTCACCGTATTCGGTGGTCTTGCGGCGGGACTTCGGACCATGAACACCCGGGCCGTAATTGCGGCGTTCGAGATATTTCGTGGGGCCAAAAATCGGGACGCCAAAACGGCGGCTGATGCGGACGCGGGGACCTGTATAACGAGCCATAGAAAGTGGTAGTTTGCGAGTTGCTATTTGGTTGATTACACGCGGCGTTTTTTGCGCGGGCGGCAGCCGTTATGCGGCACCGGGGTCACGTCCTTGATGGAAGAAATTTCCAGACCGATCGCCTGGAGGGCGCGGATGGCGGATTCGCGGCCGGATCCCGGACCCTTGACGCGGATTTCAACTTCCTTCATGCCGTGGGCCATGGCCTGGCGGGCGGCGTCCTGGGCGACCTGCTGCGCGGCGTAGGCCGTGCTCTTGCGGGAACCCTTGAAACCGACGCGACCGGCGCTGGACCAGCCGATCAGGTTGCCCTGGGCATCGGTGATCGTGACCTGCGTGTTGTTGAAAGTCGCCAGAATGTTGGCCACGCCTACGCTGATGTTCTTGGCGTGCTTGGCCTTGACAATCTTCTTGGCGTTGGGGTCTTCACCCAGCAGTTCGGCGGCGGTAGGCGCGGCGGGAACCACGGGTTCGACCGGCTTGGCGTCAGCCGGAGCGGCTTCGGCGGCGGCCTTCTTCGCGGGCTTCGCTTCCGCCGTGGTTACGGCGGCATCGGGCTTCGCTTCTTTTTCTTTCTTGGGAGCGGCTGGTTTCTTTTTCTCTTCGGACATAACGAAATTCAATGATTAGTGAATGCCGGTCTTGGCGTTCGGGTTGCGTTGGACACCGACCGTCTTGCGCGGACCCTTGCGGGTACGGGCGTTGGTCTGCGTGCGTTGACCGCGCACCGGCAGGCTGCGCATGTGGCGGATGCCACGGTAGCACTTGATACCCTGCAAACGCTTGAGGTTCATGCCCAGTTCGCGGCGCAGATCGCCTTCGATGACATATTTGCCCTCTTGAATGGCGTGCACGATCTGCGAGAGCTGGGCCTCGGTCAGATCCTTCGCCCGGATGGACGGATCAATGTTCGCGCGCTCGAGAATCTCGACCGCGTTGACCGGGCCGATCCCGTAGATGTAGCGCAGGGCAATGTCGATGCGCTTGTTGGGCGGAACTTCCACGCCGATAATACGTGCCATAAATCAATTAACCTTGACGTTGTTTGTGACGTTTATTTGAGCAGATGACCCGGATGACGCCACGGCGGCGCACAATCTTGCAGTGCTCACACATTTTTTTAACTGACGCTCTGACTTTCATGCTTAAAAATTCAAATTTTACGTTTCGACTAAAACACGCCCCACGCTCAGGTCGTAAGGCGTCATCTGTAATGTTACCGTGTCACCGGGTTTCGCCCCGGTAAATTTTTTCTGATCCCGTCCGGTCACAAACGCCATCAGGCGGTGACCGTTTTTTAATTCTGCCAGAAACGTGCCGTTTGGCAGCGCTTCAATCACGCGGGCTTCAACCCGGAAGGCTTCACCCATGTCAAAATCTCCGGTTCGCCATCGGTGACCAACACCGTATGTTCAAAATGGGCTGATAGTGAACCATCTTGTGTCACCACTGTCCAGCCGTCTTTCAATATTTTTACTTCGGGCCGGCCGGCATTCACCATCGGCTCGATCGCAATCGTCATGCCCGGCCTCAGTTTCGGCGAGGATTTCTTGCCCTCGTCAAAGTTCGGCACCTGCGGTTCTTCATGCATGGACCGCCCGACCCCGTGGCCGACAAACTCGCGCACCACGCCAAAGTGATTGGCTTCCACGTACTGCTGCACCGCAATCGAAATATCCACCACCCGGTTTCCCGGTCGGGCCTGGGCAATGCCCAGATAAAGTGACTGCTCCGTCACATCCAGCAATCGCTGGGCAGCCAAGCTGCAACCACCCACGGAAACCGTTCGGGCCGTGTCACCAATAAAGCCTTTGTGCAGCACCCCAACGTCAATGCTGAGAATGTCGCCAAACTTCAGCTCGCGTTCGGTGGCCATGCCATGAACCACTTCGTCATTCACCGACAGGCAGGTCTGACACGGAAAACCCCGATATCCGAGAAAGGCGCTTTTGCCGTCATAACTCCGGATCCGCTCCGCTGCAAAATTATCAATCTGCCGGGTGGTAATTCCCGGCCGGACGAACGCTGCAATCTCATCCAGCACTTTGCCCGCCACCCACCCCGCCGGACGCATTAACTTCAAATCGTCCGCTGTTTTGATCTTGATCCCGGCCACAACATCCTCAGAAGCGGCCGCGGATACGGCCCTTCTTCAGGAAACCGTCATAGTGGCGCATCATCAGATGGGATTCCACCTGGCGCATGGTGTCCAGCAGCACACCGACCGCAATCAGAATGCTTGTACCACCGAAAAACTGGGCGACGTTCTGGTCCACATGCATCTGCTTGGCCAGAATGATCGGAATCGTGGCAATCACCGTCAGGAACAACGCGCCGGCCAGGGTAATGCGGCTCATGGCATTGTGCAAATAGTCGCTGGTCATTTGTCCGGGACGCACCCCGGGAATATAACCGCCATTCTTCTTCAGGTCGTCCGCAATCTGAATTTCGTTAAACTGCGTCGCCACCCAGAAGTAGGAGAAGAACAGAATCATCAGCGAATAAACCAGCAAATACAGAAATGTGCCGTAATCGAGCTGAATTGCCAGCGTCGTCAGTGCGTCCTTTACGGGAGCCACTTTGGGAAAGATCGAGTCCGCCAGCCACAACAGGATCGTGTGCGGAAACATCAGGATGGACTGGGCAAAAATGATGGGCATGACACCCGCGTAATTCACCTTCAAGGGCATATACGACGTACCGCCGGCGTAAACCTTGCGGCCAACCGCCCGCTGGGCGTATTGCACCGGAATCTTGCGCTGGGCCTGGGTGATGGCAATGACACCCGCAATGACGAACACCAACAGAATGATCAGCACCACCCCGGTACCGGCCAGATGGTGGGTTGCTTCCCCGCCGTCTTTGGCGATGAACATGTCTTTGACACCCTGCACGGCGTTGGGCAGACGGGCCAGAATGCCAATGGTGATGATCAAGGAGACACCGTTGCCGATGCCGCGTTCCGTGATCTGCTCACCAAGCCACATGAGCAACATCGTGCCGGCCGTCATCACGGTTACGGTCACAAAATAATACAGGAAATGGTTATCCGTGATCACCAGTTGACCTTGGAAATTGCGGAAGGCATTTTCCGGGTGCAGCCAGCTGCTCGCAAAATAGGCGCCCTGGAAGATGCACAGCAGAACCGTCAAATAACGCCCGTACTTAATGATCTGGGCCCGACCGCCTTCTTCGCGGGCCAGTTTGCTCAAGCGCGGCAGCACCGCCGTGAGCAATTGGATGATAATCGTCGCGCTAATGTAGGGCATGATGCCCAGCGAACTTACCGCACAGTTGCCCAGCGCCCCGCCGGCAAAAGTGTTGTACATCACCAGCAAACCGCCGCTGTTCTGCGCATTGTCATTGAAATATTTGGCCAGTGCCTGGCCATTGATTCCGGGAATGACAATAAACGCCGTCAGACGGCAGACCGCCAGAAGCAATATCGTGAATAAAATCCGGGATTTTAATTCCGGGATTTTAATGCAATTGCCCAGGGTGCTGAGGATGGAACGAATCATTCGTCAGCCGGTGTATTAGTCTTTGGCCTTGGCTACGGGCGCCTTGCGGGCAACAATTTCCACCGTGCCCCCTTTGGCTTCGATCTTGGTACGGGCCGAAGCGCTGATGGCATGGGCAACCACAACCAGTTTCTTGGTCAGTTCGCCGTTGCCGAGAATTTTGATGCCGTCGCCCCGGCCATTGGCCAGACCAACCGAGCGCACCGCGGTTTCATCCACGCGCGCACCGTCATCAAACACATTCAGCGCACCGACATTGACCGGCAGGTACTGGATGGTGAAACGGGCATTGTTAAAGCCGCGTTTCGGGATGCGGCGGATAAGGGGCATCTGACCGCCTTCGAAACCGATGCGGATCGAGCTGCCGGAACGGGCCGTCTGGCCCTTGCCACCACGACCGGAGGTTTTGCCATGGCCGCTGGATTCACCCTGACCGAGCCGTTTGCGGCGGTGTTTCGCGCCGGGACGGGGTTTAAGATTGTGCAGTCGCATAAAAAATTACAATCAGGCTGCCGCCACTTCAGCGGCTTTGGGGGCTACGATTTTTTTGATTTCCAAGCCGCGGGCCTTGTAAATCTGTTCGCGGGTCCGCAGGCTGACCAAGGCGCCCAAGGTCGCTTTCACGACGTTGGCGGCATTCTTGGAGCCGAGGGATTTGGTCAGAATGTCCTTGATGCCGGCGGATTCGAGCACGGCCCGGACGGTTTTGCCGGCGATGATGCCGGTACCGGGCGAGGCCGGACGCAGCAGGATCTTGGCGCCACCGAAGGTGGAGTAAACTTCATGCGGAATCGTGACATCTTTCAACGACACGGTCTGCATCTTGTTGCGGGCGAGTTCGCCGCCGCGGCGAATGGCATCCGCGACTTCCGCCGCCTTGCCGAGGGCCACGCCAACGCGACCCTTCTTGTCTCCCACCACGACGAGCGCGCTGAATTTAAAGCGACGACCGCCTTTGACAACCTTGGACGAACGGTTGATGAAAACCACTTTTTCGACGATCTCTTCGCCGCCGGCGCCAAAGGCGTTTTCGCCTACATCCGAGCGCCGACCGCGACCGCCGCGACCGCCGCCGCGACCGCCGTGACCGCCATGACCGCCATGTCCACCGTGCCCGCGCGATTCGCGTTGCACCGGGGGTGCCGGCTGCTCTTCAGGGGCAGGAGCGGCGGGCGTAGGAATAATTTCGTTTTCAGCCACAATAAAATCTCCGGTTCAGGTTAAAATTTCAAGCCGGCTTCGCGCGCGGCTTCCGCCAGCGCCTTGACCTTGCCGTGATAACGGGCGCCGCTGCGGTCAAATACCACCTGGCTGATGCCCTTTTCAATTGCCGTCTTCGCCGCCAGCGCGCCAATGATCTTGGCGCTTTTCACGTTCGCCGCGAGGTTTTCGCGGTCGGGCGTGGTCTTGCTCAGCGTCGTCGTCGCCGCCAGCGTCTTGCCGATGGTGTCGTCAATGAACTGGACGTGAATGTTGTCGTTCGTGAAGCGGACGCTCATGCGCGGACGTTCCGGCGTACCCGAAACCGTCTTGCGCACACGCCAGTGGCGGAGCTGCTTCAACTTAAGTTTTTTTTCCGTTCTCATCGCTTTGTTTTCACGGATTTGGCCGTGAAAGGTATAAATTAATTGTTATTATTGGACCGTCTTGCCTTCCTTGCGCTGGACATGTTCGCCAGCGTAACGGACGCCCTTGCCTTTGTACGGTTCCGGCGGATAGTAGCTGCGGAGTTCCGAAGCGACTTTGCCGACGAGATGCTTGTCCGGTCCTTCCACGGTGACCTTGGTGTTTTCTTCCACGGTTACCTTGATTTGATCGGGAATTTCGTAATTGATCGGATGGGAGAAACCCAACGACAGGTTGACCACCTTGCCGGTGACGGAGGCCTTGAAGCCGACGCCCTGGATTTCCAGTTTTTTCACGAAACCGTCCGTGACACCTTTGACCATGTTGTTGAGCAGGGCGCGGCTGAGGCCGTGCAAGGCCTTGGCCTGCGCGTCTTCCCCGGCGCGGCTGACAACGATCTTGTCACCTTCCACTTTGAGCGAGGTGCGGGTCGGGAGGGTCCAGTCCAGCTTGCCTTTCGGCCCTTCGACATGAACTTTTTGCCCCTTCACTTCCACCTTTACTTTGGCGGGAATGACAATCGGCTGTTTTCCAATGCGTGACATAACTTGAAATGGGTTACCAAATATAGGCGAGGAGTTCTCCGCCCAGGTTTTTCTTGCGCGCCTGCGTATCGGTGAGGATGCCTTCGGAGGTCGAAACAATCGCCACTCCGAGTCCGCCGCGCACGCGGGGGATTTCCGTCGAGCCGACATAGCGGCGAAGACCGGGCTTGCTCACGCGCTTGAGACCTTCAATGACGCTCTTCTTGCCATTGAACTTCAGGCGGATTTTGATTTTCTTCTTCAGGTCGCCTTCCACGGACACTTCACCGACGTATCCTTCGGATTGCAAAACCTTGGCCACACTCTCCTTGATGCGGGAATGGGGCAGTTCGACCACCGCGAGGTGGGCGGCACCCGCATTGCGGATGCGCGTCAACATGTCAGAAATCGGATCGCTCATATTAGTTAACTTTCGTCCTTCGTTTCGCCCCCATCAACAGTGTGGCGGCGACAGCAAGCACGATTCAAAATTTACCAGCTGGCCTTCGTCATGCCGGGGATCAGGCCGTTCAACGCCGCTTCGCGGAACGTCATACGGGAAACGCCGAACTTGCGGAGGTAACCGCGGCGGCGGCCGCTCATTTTGCAGCGGTTCACAACGCGCGTCGGGCTCGCATCACGCGGGAGAGCCGCGAGGCCGGCGTAGTCGCGCTTTGCCTTCAGTTCCGCACGGATCGCGGCGTACTTCTTCACCGTATCAGCCTTGCGCTTGTTGCGCTCCAACCAGGATGTCTTGGCCATATCTCTTGATCTTAAAAATTATTTCTCGGAAAACGGAAAACCCATCAGCTTCAGCAGATCCAGCGCGTGGGCGTTGGTGCCGGCGGTGGTCACAATCGTGATGTCCATCCCCTGCGGGCGCTTGATCTTGTCCAGTTCGATTTCCGGGAAAATCGTCTGCTCGGCCACGCCGAAGGTATAGTTGCCACGGCCGTCAAACTTGCGGGGCGAAAGGCCGCGAAAGTCACGGATACGGGGCAGCGCGGTCGAAACCAAACGGTCGAAGAATTCGAACATCGTGTCGTTGCGCAGCGTCACGCGGCAGCCGATCGGCTGGTTCTCGCGGAGCTTGAAATTCGCGATGGCGTTGCGGGACTTGCTCACCGCCGGCTTGCGCCCGGTGATCATCGTCAGGTCCTTCGCGGCATCTTCCAGGGCGCCCTTTTCCAGCGACGCGCTG
Organism: uncultured Verrucomicrobia subdivision 3 bacterium; assembly: GCA_903872345.1. Taxonomy (GTDB): domain Bacteria; phylum Verrucomicrobiota; class Verrucomicrobiia; order Limisphaerales; family UBA11358; genus UBA11358. The sequence continues at coordinate 77,712 of CAIQKM010000166.1, forward strand.
ATGCCCATGTTCACGACGATCTTAACGAACTTCGGAATCTGGTGGATGTTAGTGTAGTTGTGCTTTTGCTTGAGCGCCGGCACCACTTCCTCAACGTATTTTTTGTAAAGTCTTGATTTCATTTTTTAACATCACGGATTTGGCCGTGAATAAATTTTACTTGGCGGCGGCTTCGGCCCCTTCGCTCTTCTTCACATTCGAGATGTGGATTGAACCTTCGCGCTCAACGATGGCGCCGTTCGGGTTCTGCTGGCTCTTGCGCACATGCTTCTTGACCATGGCGAGACCTTCGATGACCACGCGGGCCTTCTTGGCCTGCACCGAAATGATCCGGCCGCTCTTGCCCTTTTCCTTGCCGGCCAACACGACCACATGGTCGCCTTTTTTAACATGAAATTTTGTCATAACCTTAGATGACCTCCGGAGCGAGTGAAATGATCTTCATGAACTTCTTGTCGCGCAATTCACGGGCGACGGGGCCGAAGATGCGGGTGCCCTTGGGATTCAATTCCTTGTCGATGATCACGCAGGCATTGCGGTCAAAGCGCAGGGCCGAACCGTCGCTGCGGCGGATGGTCTGGCGGGTGCGCACGATGACGGCGTCATGAACTTCACCCTTCTTGACCTGCCCGTCCGGGGCGGCGTCCTTGATATGGACTTTGATCACGTCGCCGATGCCGGCGAACGTCTGGTTGCGGCCCAACACGCCGATGTTCCAAGCAACCTTGGCACCGGTGTTGTCCGCCACATCTAAACTGGAACGAACTTGCAACATAAAAAATTAAATTAGGCGGTTACGGTGGTTTCAGCCGCGTTGCGCGTCACAACTTCGACGAGCGTCCAGCGCTTGAGCTTGGACAGCGGGCGCGATTCCTCGATGAGGACCGTGTCGCCCACCTTGGCTTCGGCCTTCGCATCGTGGGCGTAAAATTTCTTGTACGACGTCACGATTTTTTTGAACCGGGGATGCGGGAAACGGCGTTCCACGCGCACCACGATGGTCTTGGTCATCTTGTTGGAGACGACTTCGCCGACGCGTTGCTTGCGGTGACCGCCGGTCGTAGGAGTATTCGTTTCTTCAGCCATACAAATTATTTGGCAACCTGGTTACGCAGTGCCGAGATGCGGGTTTCGACCTTGGCAATATCCTTGCGCAGGGTTTTCAGGCGCGCGGGTTTCTCCAACTGCGCGCTCGCCTGTTGCAGGCGCAGATTGAACATCTCTTGACGCAGGTCCCGGCTCTTGGCCGACAGCTCTACCAACGTCAGGTCTTTGATTTCGGCAAATTTCATTGTCTCTTAGCTCACGTGTTGATGACGTGAAATAAACTTGGTTTTGATCGGCAACTTGGAAGCGGCCAGGCGCATGGACTCACGCGCATCCGCTTCCGTAACACCGTCGACTTCAAACAAAATGTTCGCAGGGCGAATCACGGCCACCCAGGACTCCAGCGGTCCCTTACCGTGACCCATGCGCGTTTCCAAGGGCTTCTTGGTGTAGGATTTCTGCGGGAAAACCCGGATCCACATCTTGCCCTTGCGCTTCATGTGACGGGCGATGGCCACGCGGCAGGCTTCGAGCTGCTTCGTATCCATCCAGCAACGTTCGAGCGCCATCAGGCCATACTCGCCAAAGGCGACCGTATTGCCACTCGTGGCGAGCCCCGTGCGGCTGCCACGGTGCATTTTGCGAAACTTTACTCTTTCCGGCTGCATTGCCATAAAAAATATCCTTCTCTAAAAATTTAGTTGGCCACAGGCGCTTCCGCCTTCACTTCGGCCCGTTTCTGGGGCTTGTTCTCGCCCTTGCAAATCCAGCACTTGATGCCGAGCTTGCCATAAACCGTGTTCGCTTCGGCAAAGCCGTAGTCGATGTTGGCGCGGAGCGTATGCAGCGGCACACGGCCCCAGTGATACATTTCCACGCGGGCCAGTTCGGCCCCGCCCAGGCGGCCGGCGGCGCGCACCTTGATGCCTTCGGCGCCAAAATCCTTGGCCGTCTGCAAAGCCTTTTTCATCGCGCGGCGGAACGAAACGCGGCGCTCAAGTTGCAGCGCAATGTTCTCGGCCACCAACTGGGCGTCGAGCTCGGGCTGCTTCACCTCGACGATGTCGACGTAAACTTCCTTGCCCGTCTTGCGGCTCAGCTCTTCCTTGAGCTTGTCGATTTCCGAGCCCTTGCGGCCGATCACCACGCCCGGACGGGCGGTGAGGATCGTCACGCGGCAACGGTTCGTCGCACGCTCAATCAAAATCTTCGGCACCGAGGCCGATTCCAGCTTCTTCTTCAGCAGGTCGCGGATCTCGCGATCTTCGTTCAACAGCTTGGCGAAGTCCCGCTTGTCGGCGAACCATTTGGAGCGCCAGTCTTTATTGACGGCGACACGCAAACCGATTGGATTGGTCTTTTGGCCCATATGTTATTCGTCAGACAAAGTGATTTTGATGTGGCAACGGCGCTTCAGAATCGGGCCGGCGGAACCGCGGGCCTTGGGCTGAAACCGCTTGATGGTGGTCGCCGTACCGGCAACCGCCTCTTTGATACGCAAAGTTTCGGGGCGCAACTTGTTGTTGTTCTCCGCATTGGCGATGGCGGACTTGAGCGTCTTGGCCACCACGCGGGCTCCCTTGCGGGGCACCACGGCGAGGATCGCCATGGCCTGCAAGGCCGGCAAACCCTGAACCTGCCGCACGACCTCGCGCATTTTCTGCGCGGACATGGGGATGTTTTTTTGAATCGCGAAAACTTCCATAAACTATTTGGCCTCCGCCTTGGCAGTGTGGGCGCCGTGCTTCTTGAACGTGCGCGTCAGTGAAAATTCACCCAGCTTGTGACCCACCATGTTTTCCGTCACAAATACGGGATTGAAAACCTTGCCGTTATGAACCGTGAAGGTCAAACCGACAAACTCCGGCGTGATCGTCGAGCGGCGCGACCAGGTCTTGATCGGCGTCTTCTGATTCACCGCCTTGGCCTTCTGGATCTTCTCCAGCAGGTGGGCTTCAACAAACGGGCCTTTTTTAATCGAACGTCCCATAAAAATTATTTGGTCTTGATCGGCAATCCGTTACGGCGGACCACAATGAACCGGTTGGAATATTTGTACTTGGTACGGGTCTTGCCACCCTTGGCCACCTTGCCCCACGGCGACATGAGCTGCTGCCAGCCACCACCGGACTTGGATTTACCCTGACCGCCACCGTTAGGATGGTCAACCGGGTTACGAGTCACACCGCGGTTAATCGGGCGGATGCCACGATGACGGGAGCGACCAGCCTTGCCGAGAATCACGTTTTCATGCTCGGTATTGCCCACCTGGCCAATCGTCGCATAGCACTCTTCGTTCACCCGGCGGATTTCGCCGGAGGGCAAACGGAGCTGCGCGTAGCCTTCGTCGCGGGACATCAGAGTCGCCGCACCGCCAGCCGAACGCACCATCTGACCGCCACTGCCGGGAGTCAGTTCAATATTATGAACCGACAGACCGATCGGGATCAAACGCAAAGGAAGGGCATTGCCAACTTCCGGCGGAGCCGTCGGACCGCTGCTGATCGCCACACCCACCTTGATGCCGACCGGCGCGATGATATAACGCTTCTCGCCGTCCTTGTATTGCAACAGTGCAATGCGGGCCGAGCGGAGGGGATCGTATTCAATCGCCGCCACCGTCGCTTCCACGCCGTGCTTGTTGCGCTTGAAATCAACCAGGCGAATTTTCTGTTTGTGGCCGCCACCGATACCACGGGCCGTCACACGGCCATAGGTATTACGTCCACCGGACTTCTTGCGTATTTCGACCAGGGATTTCTCCGGGGTCGTTTTCGTAATATCGCTGTAGTCCGCGATCGTAATGTATCGCGTAGACGGCGTCAGCGGTCTAAAAGTTTTTACAGGCATAATAACAAAAGTTTTTTATCAGCAACTTTGAAGTTGGCAGGCCATCATTCCTGTCCCTTGCCGGGAATCAGTTATCGGTCTGCAAACATGCTGTCCTATCGCCTTTCGGACGTAGAGGAGCGAGAAGACTATCAAAGATGAGAATGAAGGCAATATCTTTTTTAATTTTTTTTCAAGGGCCGTATCCCGGCCATGAAATCCATAAAATCACTGATATTATTGGGTAAAATACTTTCCACCAGCGGTTGTCCGCCAAAACCAAATTGACGGCGGCTTAAAAAACATCATCTCCCCTGCCCCTTTTTGGCTCCACTTATGCCTTCAAACCCGCTCCCGATACTCTCGCGGGCTCATTTGATACTGCCCCCGGAACGCCGTGGCGAAGTATTGGCTCGAATTAAACCCGTTTTCAAAGGCGATCTCCGTCACCGATTGCTCCGGATTCGCCCGCAATTGCCGCGCAGCCCGCTCCAGCCGGCATCTATTGAGGTATTCCACCGGCCCGTTATTCACCAATTCCCGGCAATACTTGGAAAACACCGTAATTCCCATGCCGCAATGCGCCGCCATCTTCGCCAGCGTCCATGGTTCGCTGCTGCTGGCCGCATTTTCCGCCAAATCCCGCAAAAAGAGCTCCACCGCCCGCCGGCGCGTCGCCAATTCCGGGTTTTGCGGTGTCTGCTGCTCGGTCAATGCTTCCAAAATCCCTAATAATAGCTGGTTCAACAGCGCAATCATGCGCGATTCCACAAACGGCTCCCGCCATTGCAACACCCCCGCCGACAGCCCCCGGAACGCCGCCGCAATGCCCGGTGACGACTTCCACACCGCATTATCACTATGCCGCAGCTTGCGCGTCAGCTCCGCCCGATCCGCCGGCGTCAGCGTCAGCCAATGCGGCCAGCGCCATTCCTGGTTGGGCCGCCGCACCCCCACGTCCAGAATGAGCCAATGCAGCTTGCCCGGCCCGATGTTCGGCGCCCCCAGTTGATGCAACTGCCACGGCCGCGTCAGGGTAAAATGGCCGGAACCAAGTTCAAATTTCTTCGCTTCCACGCAAAACGTCATTGCCCCCGTTTCCAAATAAGTAATTTCAATCCCCTCGTTGCGATGCGGGTCCAGCCCCCAGTCCTGCGTGCCCGTGCCGTTCCAGAAACCGATGCTCGTAATGCCCGCCAGCTCCGTTCGCTTCAGCCGGATGCCCGGATAATAGCCCTTGGACAGCGCATGCAGTTGTATCTTTCCGCCGCGCACCGCCGCAAACTGCGGCGCGCAGGAATCAATCTCAAACCGGGCACCAGGCGCCAGGTAAATCGGAGCAACCGCTTTTCGCATGAATGTTCAATATCATTCGCCGAATGAATTTGCAAGACCGCGCGCCCTTCCCGCAACATACTGGCGGCCACACTTATGAAATCCCTTTTGCGCCCCCTCGTGTTGTTTGGTGCCGGCCTGCTGGCCCTCGCTTCCGCATTCACCCCGCCGGCCGTCGCCGCCCCCGCCGACCATACCTGGCCGGCCGCCGATCCCGCCGCCGTCGCCCGCTGGCAGAGCCTGCGCTTCGGCATGTTCATCCACTGGGGCCCCGTCAGCCTCACCGGCCACGAAATCGGCTGGTCCCGCGGCGCGCAAACCCCCATTGACGTTTACGACAACCTCTACCACCAGTTCAACCCCACCAACTTCAACGCCGATGAATGGGTCGCCATCGCCAAGGCCGCCGGCATGAAGTACATCGTCCTCACCACCAAACATCACGACGGCTTCTGCCTCTGGGACACCAAGCTCTCGGATTACAATATCATGAACACGCCCTTTCACCGTGATGTCGTGAGAGAACTCGCCACCGCCTGCAAAAAACAGGGCATTGATTTCGGCGCTTATTACTCCGTCACCGACTGGTACAACACCAACTGGCCCGTCACCAGCCCCGCCGGCAAGGTGAAACGCGACACCTCGGATCTCGACGCCTACGAAAAATATCTCCAGGGCCAGATCACCGAACTCATCCAGAACTACGGTCCCCTCATCACCATCTGGAACGACGTTTCCGCCATGTATGGCAAACGCGGCGCCGCCACCATTGAAATGGTTCGCCGCCTCCAGCCCGACATCCTCATCAACAACCGCACCGGCGACGGCGGCGACTACGAAACCCCCGAGCAGCGCATCGGTAAATTCCAGCTCAATCATCCTTGGGAATCCTGCATGACCATTTCCGCCCACAACGCCTGGGCCTGGGGCGGATCCAAGGACGGCGTGAAAACCCTCGCCGCCTGCCTCGACATGCTCATTCGCGGCGCCGGCGGCGATGGCAACATCCTCCTGAATGTCGGTCCCCGGCCCGACGGCCTCATTGATCCCGAACAGGTCGCCCGGCTCAAGGAAATTGGCGACTGGCTCGCCCGCAACGGCGAAAGCATCTACGGCACCCGGGGCGGTCCCTGGAAGCCCGCCGGCAGCATTACCAGCACCCGCAAGGGCAATAATGTTTACATCCATCTGATCTCGGCCGACCAAACCCGCATTGAACTCCCCGCCTTGCCGGCGACCATCAAATCCGCCACCCTCCTGAACGGCGGCAACGTTGAATTCACCCAGCAGGACGGCAAACTGACGATTAACCTGCCCGCCGGTCCCCGCGACGCCATCGATACCATCATCAAACTCGAACTCGACCGCCCCGCCATGGACCTGCCCGTGCTCACGCCCGCCCCGGAGATCAAAGCCACCGCCTCCAACGTGTTTGAGAAAAATGAAGCCGAATATGGCGCCGAAAAAGCCTTCGATAACGATGCCGACACCCGCTGGGCCACCGACAGCGGCACCAAGCAGGCTTGGATTGCCGCCGACCTCGGCCACACCCAGTCCATTGGCAACGTTCACCTTCAGGAAGCCAAGGATTATGCCGGCCGCGTGACCAAGTTTGAATTTCAATACCGCGACGGCGACGATTGGAAGACCATTTTTAGCGGCACCAAAATTGGCGCAAATTTCAAGAAATCGTTCCCTGCGGTAACCGCCCGCGAATTCCGCCTCAACATCCTTGACGCCACCGATGGGCCGACCCTGTCCGAAATCGAACTAAGCCGTTAATAAACGGCGGGCCGGAAAATAAACGCCGAGACGCTGAGGCCGGGGAGACTCACAGAGAAAGCATCGGAGCTTCTGCTGAGTTCCCCCCCTCAGCGAATCTCCGCGTTCTCAGCGGCTCCGCGCAGGTGGATGTTCGATGTTGGGCGTTGGATGTTTTTCCATCCTCAATCCTCAATCTTCGTTTTCCCCCGCCGCCATTCCGTCTTCGGCGGCTCCGGCAGCCCCTGGGCGCGCAGCGCCGTGCGGAAATGCGTCTTGGCCACCTTGGCCAGCTCATCCGCCCCGCGCGCTTCCACCAGCAGCTTGGCCGCTGCATCCACCGCCGCCGAGGCCCCCTTCGGCAGCTTCATTTCGTACTGCCGCTCCAGCGCCGCCAGCCGCTTCACAAATTCATCCCGCGCCAGAATGGACGCCGCCGCCACCGCAATGTCCTCTTCCGCCTTGTGGCGCTGCATCAGTTGAATCTCGCGCCCGCCGCTCATCAGGGCCTTTTCAATCACACTCTTGCTCGCCGCAAACTGATCGCTGATCGCCTTCACCGGGGCCGGATTCATCTTGTACCGCAGGCCCATCATATTCTCGATCACCCGCGCGTGGCCCCAGGCCAACAGTGTATTCACCGACCGCATCTTCGTGTACAACCGGTTGTACGCCTCGTTGCCCACGCACACCACGTTCACCACGCAGCCGGGTGTCGTGCGGATCACCTCCGCCAGCTCCGCCATCTTTTTATCGCTCGAAATGGTCTTGGAATCCCGCACCCCCGCATCCGTCCACGCCTTGATTACCGACTCGTTCACATAAACCCCCGCAATGCACAACGGCCCGAAAAAATCGCCCTTGCCGCTTTCATCCACGCCAATGCGCGGCAGCAGCAGATCCGGATTCAACACCGCCTCGTACCCCAGCTTCGCCTGCTTGAGCACTTCCGGCTCCAATAAAAACTCGATGAACTCCTGCGTCCCCTTCCCCTGCACCACCAGCTTGCCGCTCTCGTAAAAAACGATATTCGTTTTGTCCGACTCGTAGGCAAACCGCGCGTACGGCACCGTGCGCGACTTCCAGTTGCGCGCGCGCAAGGCGGCATCGAGCGTCGAAGCCTGTTCATCCGTCAGCTTGCAGATATGCGAGGTCAGCGGTTTCACGGGAAAAAGCTTAACCGCAAAGCCGGCGGAGAACACGCAGAAATCGCGCACCGCCTTGACAAGGGGCGCATCGAGGGTGCATGCCTGTTACCGCCATCGCCGACTGAACGTGCCGCCTTTCACCTCGGGGTGGGGACGGCTCGTCCCCACGCGACAAGCTATCGTCTCCCCGGCGGGGCGTTCATTTCCGCAAAAACGTGAAAAAACAACCGTGTGCGCCGGCCGTGAGTTGATAAGCCGGTCTCAGCCCGGCGCTCCGGCTGCCGGTGCCGGGCTAAATTCAGCAGCGGCCCCGCCGCCAAAACCGCAACTCCTGGCCGGGCGCGGTTTTTATTGAGTTACCGCAACAATGCGGTCAAAATAAACCTATTATGCCAAAGTACCTGAAGATTGTTGTTCCGCTGTTGCTGGCCGGCTGCCTGCGCGTCGTCGCGCAGGGCACCGCGTTTACCTATCAAGGGCAACTGGCAACCGGCGGCAGCCCGACCACGGGCAATTATGATTTCCAGTTTTCGGTCTATGACAGCGGCACGAATGGCAATCTGATCAGCCTGCTGGTAACCAACGCTCCGGTGGGGGTCACCAACGGCCTGTTCACGACCTCGGTGGATTTCAACAACGGCGTGTTTACCGGCCCCGCCCGCTGGCTAAACATCGGGGTGCGCACGAATGGCGCCACGACCAATGCCTACACCTACCTGCTGCCCCGCCAGAAACTCACAGCCGTGCCCTACGCCATTCTCTCCGGCAGTGCCAGCAACCTGCTGGGCTCACTCCAGGCGGGGCAACTCTCCGGCACCGTCTCGGCGGCGCAGATCAGCGGCTCCTACACGGGCGCGGTCGCTTTTACCAGCATCAGCAATACGTTTACCGGCGGCTTCAACGGCACATTTGCGGGCAACGGCGGCGGGCTGACGAATCTGAACGGCTCCATGATCAGCACCGGCACCGTGGCGGATGCGCGCCTGACCACGAACGTGGCGCTGCTGAATGCCAACCAGACCTATTCCGGCGCGAACACGATGTCCAACTGGAACAACAGTTTCACCGGCAGCTTTTACGGAAACGGCCTGGTCGGCTGGAACACGGTGGCCGGCACCACGCTCGCGGCGATGATTGATCACGGCTATGTGCTCACAAATTCCCAACTGGTATCGGTCACCCTGCCCGCCGCCAACATCGGGGATATTATCCGCATCTCGGGTCCCGGTGCGGGCGGATGGCAGATTCCGTTAACCAACAACAATCAATCGGTGCTGGGCGGTTTGCTCACGTATAATAATGTGAACTGGAACCAGTCGAGTGCCGCGAGCGCCAACTGGGAGGCGATTGCCTCCTCCAGCGATGGCAGCCGGCTGGTGGCGGCTGTGCTTGCCGGCGGCGTGTGGACCTCGCATGACTATGGCACTACTTGGTCGCAAGCCAGCTCCCTGCCCTCGTCCCAGTGGCGGGCGGTAGCATCTTCGGCAGATGGTACGCATCTGGTGGCTGCGGTTTACGGTGGGGGTATTTACACCAATTATGGCAATACTTGGGGTTTGAGCAGCGGCACCTCGAGCTACAATTGGTCATCCATTGCCAGCTCGGCCGATGGCTCGAAACTGATTGCGAGTATGTATGGCACCGGGGGGTTGTATATCTCCACCAATTACGGTTCCACTTGGAACGAGCCACTGGGAACAGCCAACTGGCAATGCGTTGCCAGTTCGGCCGACGGAAGCAAGCTGGTGGCCGGCATCAACGGCGGCCTCATCTATTATTCCACGAACAGCGGAACCAACTGGACGGCTTCCAGCTCCGCCAGCGCAGCGTGGTATTCGCTGGCTTCCTCGGCGGATGGCAGTCGGGTGGTAGCGGCCGTTTATGGCGGTGGCGTCTATCAGTCTTTGAATTACGGAGCAACCTGGACGCAACTCACCAACGCTCCGACCGGCGTCGAAACCGTCGCCTGCTCGGCCGATGGCAGCAAGGTGGCGACCGCAGTAACCGGCGGCAGGATCTACCTTTCGGGAAATCTGGGTAATTCGTGGGTTGCACAGACCGGAGCGCCCAGCACGAACTGGTTTGCAGCTACCATGTCCAGCGATGGCAGTCATTTGGCTATGGCCGTCGGCAGTTCCAGCGGGACTGGCTCCATCTACGTCTCCCAAAGCACGCCGCAAGTGACTACGGCCACTTACACCAACGGCATTTACGGCAGCCAGGGTTCCGCAGTCGAATTGCAGTGCATCGGCGGCGGCCAGTTCATGCCCGTCAGTTCGGCGGGGCAGATCTGGGGATTCTGAGGAGATGCGGATTTAACCGCAAGGAACGCAGAGAGCACAGAGACGGGGGCGGCGACGGCCCGTTAAAGAAGTGGCAGCCGACGTGAGGAGGCTCCAAATATGCATTCCCAAAGATATTTGAGCCTCCTCACATACCCTATTCACTCCAGTTTGAAGTTCGGCGACTGGCTGAGAAATTTCTTCGGATTGCCAAACACCACGCCGTCCACAAAGTCATCCGCATGGCCGCGTCGTTTCATTTCGCGGGCCGCCTTCGGCACGGCGAGCGGATCGCTCACCCCCCAGTCGCAGGCGCTGTTCAGCCAGAGCCGTTCCCGGCCGAAATTCTCCAAAATATCCACGGCGCGCGCGGGCGTGCATTTGGTTTCGGGATAGAGCGTCATGCCGGCCCAGAAGCCCGCATCCAGTACCATCCCGACCGTGTGTTCCTCCACGTGGTCGATAATGACACGTTCCGGCCGGATGCGCGGGTGGTTTTTCAGAACGTCCAGAATCAGGCGGGTGCCCTTGAGTTTATCCTCCAGGTGCGGAGTGTGGACCAGTACGAGCTGATCGCAGCGCGCGGCGAGGTCCACGTGCATTTCGAGAACTTCCATTTCGTTGCGGGAATTTTTGTTCAACCCGATCTCGCCGATGCCCAGGACATTCGGCTGTTGGATGAACTGGGGAATCAGCGCGATGACTTCTTTCGCGAAACCGACATCTTCCGCCTCCTTGGGATTAATGCAGAGCCAGCAGAAATGCTTCAGGCCAAACTTCGCGGCGCGCGCGGGCTCATGCTCGGTGAGCTGGCGGAAATAATCGTAAAAACCGGCGGGCGAACTGCGGTCGAACCCGGCCCAGAAAGCGGGTTCGCAGACGGCGCAGCAACCGGCCAGCGCGAGCCGCTCGTAATCGTCGGTGGTGCGGCTGACCATGTGGGCGTGAGGCTCGATGTAACGCATGAGTAAAGAGGTATGGAGGTCGCCCGTTTGCCTACTTTTTACCAGGCCAGGCACCGGTGGCGCCTTTGCCGGGAGCTTGCGCAATGGGTTCGGTCGTCGGGTCGCTCAAAGCGAGGAGCACCGCTTCGGCGCGGCTCTTGGCGGGGCCGCTCAGTTCGGCGAACGCCGCCCGCAAGGCCTGCAAACGGTAGTCGTCTTCGCCCGGGGCGCGTTCCACCCGGTCGAGAAACGCCGCAAGGTCAATGAGCTTGCTGCGCGCCTCGAGAAAATAAAGGTCCAATACTTGCCGCCGGTTCATAGGCCGAATATAAACGCCCCCGGCCAACAAGCAACCCCGGTGCGTCGGGAATGGAGTGGGGACATTTTTTGAGTCCCTGTACCCAGTTATGGTGACATGCGAAAAAATCGGAGTGGTCTATAGTAATCTTGTTGCTGGCGGTAACCGGCGACCAAGATTTAAAGCGCTTGTTCTCAAGAAAGGCCGGAGTAGTGTCCGGCCTTTTTTATTTCCCCCGATCCGTTCCGACCACCCTATTGTACCTGCAAACGGGAAAACTGCCCCCGCCCCCCCGAGCACGAATCGTCATTTCGCTGCCGGGTTCGCCGTCGTTCAACCCAGAATAATTTGGTTGAATAAATTAAACTGACCACAAACCAAATAATAAATAAACCTTGTAATAAGCATATACTATAACTTAATGTCGGCCATTCTCTTTTTGTTAACACTTGGACAAGATTTACAAAGCCTGAACCAAAACCAAAAAATAATGAAAAACCTCATCAAGATCGCCCCGCTTGTGCTGATTTCAAGTTTAGCTCGCCCCGCAAGCTGACATGCCTGGTCCATATCGTCGTTTTTCCCGCTTAACATGTTGAACAAAAACACGGCAGCCAGAGTTTGCGGTTCGATTGACAATAAAAGATAATAACGTATTGACAATATTTGCAAATTGGTTAATTTAGGGCTGTTAATTTAATTGATTTACAAAGTTGGGAACCCCTAAACCTATAAACATGAAAAACCTGATCAAAATTGCCTCGCTCGCACTGGTTGGTGCCGCCACGACGGTCACCGCCCAAAACACGTTTAATTTGCAGTATTATTTCCCCACTTCAACCTCCGCTTATGACGCCCCCACCAGTTTTGCCGCCGATGGCTCCACTGTGGCCGACGCTCAGGGAATTTTTGACATAACCGGCACTCCCTTGACCAGCACCCTTGGCCAGTTCACCTTTACGTTTCTCGAATCCTCCTCGTGGAACCCGGCCGCCTTTAACGGTTTCACCGTTGATCTGACCACCGGCGGTTCGTATCTTTTTGTAGTTAAAGACGCGGCCACGACCGACAGCGCCTTTACCGGCTCCGAAGTTTCCCTGACCGGCCCCGCTGAAGTGTCCGTCAACTGGCAGGGCGAGGCTTTTACCGCCGGCCAAAAGGTGGTGCTTGACTATGCCATCACCCCCGAACCCGGCACGCTGGCTCTGGCCGGTCTCGGTTTCGCCGGCATGGTGGCCGCCCGCCGCCGCAGCTCCAAGTAATTTACTTTAGCTTTGTTCAACCCCCGCCACTGAAAAGTGACGGGGGTTTTTGCTTGGAAAAGCAAACCCATGTGTCGTGGAAGCTGGCCGACTACATTTACCGGTCCATTCCCTCACCCCGGTCATTGCATCCTCCTGCGGTTACAGGCAAATTGGCGCACCGTCCGGCTTCGGCCGGTAATTTGAAACCGCAAACAACATTTTTAATCCTGCTCCGCTGGCTGCTGCCGTTGATGCTGGCCGTGGGTGCCACCGGTTGCGGCTCGATGACGGCGCATCTCCTGGCGCGCGCGCCGAACCGGTATCCGGACTGGTTCGATGCCGAGGCGCCGGTAACGCTGGCATTCAGCCCCAAGCTGCTTACGAATTTCACCGCCCAAGCGGTGGCGGTGGGACCGCCGGCGGCACAACTGAGTTATCGCGTAGTGGAACCCGCGGATTACGCGCTGAAAATCACCTCCACGAACTGGCTGGATCACGGGCGGAAGGAATTCCAGTTTGATTTCCGGGCCACGGTGCCGGGGCGGTCGAATGCCTGGACCGCCGCGCCCCGGGGCACGGTGATATTGCTGCACGGTTACGGACTGGCCCAATTCTCCATGATGCCCTGGGCGTTGCGCTTGGGCGAAGCCGGCTGGCGCTGTGTGCTGGTGGATTTGCGCGGACATGGCCGGTCCACGGGCAAACAGATTTATTACGGCAAATACGAAACCCGCGACCTGAGCCAGTTGCTGGATGCGCTGTCCCGGGATGGCCAGCTCCAGGCACCGGTGGCGGCGCTGGGTGAATCGTACGGCGCAGCGCTGGCGTTGCGCTGGAAGGCCGTTGATCCCCGAATACAATCGGCGGTGGCGCTGGCCCCGTACGCGAGCCTGTCCAACGCCGTGCTCAACATCCGGCATGACTATGCGCCCTGGATGCCGGCATGGATTGTCCGGTCCGGTTTGATCCGGCTCCCGCAGGTGCTGGACCTGCCGCCCGCCGAACTGGATACGACCACGGTGCTGCGGCGGCAGCCCGTGCGCGCCCTGCTGGTGGCGGGAGCGGACGACCAGATCGCCCCGGTTCCAGAGGTGGAAAAATTGCAAACCCTGATGCTGCCGGGCAGCCGGTTGCAGGTGGTCCCGAAGGCCACACATGAATCACTGACATATTTTTTTCCCGATCTGCTGGGGCCGGTGCTGACCTGGCTGGATCGGGGAAACTGACCAATTACCCGTCCCCCACCCCACATCCGGCATAAACACCGGGTGTTCAATTGGTTTCGCGAATGCCTCCACGGGATTATGTACTTCCCAGATGCAAATTGAATTGACCGGGAGGCAAACAAAGGAAAGGATGTTTAAATGAATCCAACAAACCAACAAGTCATTGACCAGTTGAAAATCCTAAGCGACCGAATTGACGAAACCGGGGAATTTCTTGAATCGGTGGCCTTCGCGCTGGCCAATCAATACAAATTGATGGCTAGCCGGGTTGAGTCGTTTTCACCGGAAGAGCGCGACCTTTTGACATCCTCTGCGCAAGTATGCCTAGACGGTGTAGAGAAGCAGAAACTCTTGCGGAAGAAATTTCGAGACGTTTCCGCAAGCTTTTCAAAGAATTAACACTTTGGCTCACAAAATCGGCCAGCAGTCAACCGTGCCGCTTCATTTCTTGGCGCGCTTTGGTTTAGCGGTTTTCTTCGCCGGTTTCCCCTCCGGCGGTGGCGGGGTGTTTGCCAATCGCTTCACTGCTTCGGTGAAACTCATGTTTAATCTCAGGTCTATGGCTTTTGGCATGGCGGTTTAAATGTGGCTGAAATAGGCAGCTAGTCAATCCTTTCGCTTTTGTATAAAAACCCACCCCAAACAGATCCAAGCGCACCCCGCACCCAAAACACTCCACGCCATGATTAGGGCTGGCTCGTGTTTGGGTTTTTCAAATCCCTTTTCGGGTGGCGCAAACCCGCCGGGATAAAGATTGGATGGGTATTTGAAGATGGGTTTTCGATTTGTTGCAAACATCCCATAAACATCTTCGGTTGCAAGACTCCATATCAAATTTGTCGCTCCGAACCCGACTTGATAAATAGGGAATTGATGCTTTCCCGGCGCTGCTTGATTCGTTGGAACATTTCCGCCAAACTGATTTGTGAGTACAGCGCCCAGCATATCGGCGGGCATGTTGGTTGTAACGTTTGGAAGCGGAAAAAACGCTGGAAGCTTGCCATCAAAAGTTACCTGAACATCATTGTGGCCCACGAAAAACACCCCGTTCACCAAAACTTCGCGTGGTGATTTATAGACCACTTGAACGATTGGATTTTTGTTCTCGTTAACTATTTCAAAGACGTTTGTATTCGGATCGCGGGAATAATTCCAGTCCCAATAGGCAGGAGATTGCGGCAGGCAATTAGTGAGAACCGAATCCATGTCATCACCCATCACAATCCTTTGGCAATTTGTGAACGGAATTTTTATTAATACATAAAGCCTATTGCTGACAATTTGCGGAAGCACGGGGTAAAAATCTTCGATCTTACCGTTAATTTTATTTTCAATGTAAAGTTTGGCGAGCACATCTTTTTTACGCGGGCTAAATCCTGGGGCTTTTAGTAAATTTGCTCGCTCGCTTTCTGGCAATTTAGAGATCGGAAGACTGGTCGCCTCTAGTCCAAGTGAAAAATTCGTAAGCATATCCCTTTTATAAATCATCCCTTCCCCACCAAACCAGATAACAACATCTTTGCAATCTTTTGGCAATTCTGGCGGCCGCCAGCTTTCGGAATTGCTTTCGAGAATCTCGGTTGACTGTTCCTGCTTCTTTAGAAAACAACGGCAAGCCAAAAAGGAAAAAAACAAAAGCGCGACAATTAAAAAGATCCAATAGAAGCCTGATGCATATCGTTTAAATTTCGAGTAGTGAAGCCGATGACGAATAACTAAAAGCCCGCACCAAGACGCAAAAAAATCAAATATAAACCCCAAAACATGAAACTCCGCCTCATGCAACGCGAAGCCGGTCCCCTCAAAAATTACAACTCCAATGGTTTCCAGAACTTCCAGCGAGGAAAAAATATTCCCGCCATTATCGCCGTAATTCTCATGGTTGCCATTGTTGTTCGGGACTTGATTGTTTTTTTCCGGTCCTGATTCCATTCTATGATTATCCCTTAAACCCTTGGCGATTCCACCTCATTTTTCCGTGCTCGCCTATTCCTCATGTAAACCGCCATCCTCGCAATATATTTGGCATGGCAGGCCGGACAGAGATAAAACAACCGTCCGGTTTTGGGGTTAATTTCACGCGGTTTGCCGCAACTGCGACATTTCCCCGCGTCCATCATGCAAAGTTGCCAATGGCGAACGGAGCGTTTTAAAACCCATTTCTTCCGGCTTTCAACGTCCTTTTTGTGCTCCGCTAGCCTTTCGGCCATCGTCATCTTTGGTGGACGCGGTTTGACCAGCCAATCAACTTGTTTCCCGCTGGCCTGTAATTCCCCTCAATTCGCGGGCTGGCGATACATGAGCCGCTTGCCATCAAATAACGGCACGGCGACCGCCAGACGTGCTCCGTCGCTGATCTTGCTATTACTCCACCGGAAAGCAAATTCATTGCTGTATTTCGGCAGGTGTTCGCGGCTGACATGATGCCATGAGCCATACACCCCGCGCTTTAGCAGGCTGAAAAATGATTCCGCGCTATTAGTGGTTGAAACCGTACCGTCCGGGTTTACGCGGTGATACTCATCATGCGAATGATTCACGCATTCATGACGCGCAAGGGCTGCTTGTATCCCGGATGCTCATCTGTGTTGATTGTGGCGGATTTGTCCACACATTCAGCCAATGCCGCGCCAAGATTTTTCTGTGAAACACTCGACACCACGCGGGTTTTAGCTTTGCCGCCGCGTTCAAGCAAAACCATCACGGGGATTTTGCGGGAAAACTTTGTCTTGGCATCGCCCTCGCCACCAACAAAGGTTTCGTCCGCTTCAATCGTCCCTTTCAGTTTCACGCCGTCATCGCTGAAAGCGTACCGGATACGATGAGCCAAAAACCACGCGGATTTGTAGGTGATATTCAACATGCGGTGCAATTGGTGCGCGCTGATTGATTTCTTGCTGGAACAAATCAGGAACAGCGCCATTAGCCAAGTGCTTACCGGGATATGGGATGATTCCATTACCGTGCCAACCTTGGCGGTAAAGGTCTTGCGGCAGGCCGCGCAGCAATAAACCCCTTTGCGGATTTTGTTTTTGGTGTCCGGCTTGGATGTCAGCTTGTACGCCTCATCAAACTTGCAATGCGGACAGATCGGTTTGCCACCCGGCCACCGCATAGACTCAAAAAGGGCTATGGCTTTATCTTCGTCGCTGTACTCCCGCGCCAAGGTAATCAGGTTCAAATCGTCGGCATCGAACTCGTTTTTATCGGTTTCAAGCGTCGTTTTCATGCGGTAAACATAGGGGATTTTTCTGCATCTGTCAAGTATATAATTCCGGGCCTCCATGTACCCAGTTATGGTGACATGCGGAAAAAATGAAACCAGTTATAGTGATTTTGTTGCTGGCGGTAACCGGCGACCAAGATTTAAAGCGCTTGTTCTCAAGAAAGGCCGGAGTAGTGTCCGGCCTTTTTTATTTCCCCCATCCCCCGCCCCGTTTATCAGACGGTTTCAGGCGGCTGTTTATAACACTCTGACCCGCAATGCATCTTGGCCGCCCAATGGCGGTTTGCCAGGATGTCATTGACGAATTCGCCGTTCATTGCATCCTGATTTCAAACACATGAACTTGAACCCGATCAAATATTTTCTGGGTGCCGCCGGATTGGCGACGCTGATGTTGTCGCCAACGTTTACGCGGGCGGCCGAGGCGAAGTACCAACCGTCGGACCGGGAAGAGATTGAGTGGTGCGATATCTGGCTGCCGCACGCAAATGCAACCAATCCCAAACTGCCGCGCGCATTGCTGATCGGGGATTCCATCACGCGCGGCTACTATTCAGCCGTGGAAAACCGGCTGGCGGGCAAAGCTACGGTGGGACGGCTGGCGACCTCCGCCTTTATATCGGATCCGCTGCTGCTCACCGAAATTGCGCTGGTGCTGGACAGCGGGAAGTTCGACGTGATTCAGTTCAACAACGGGATGCATGGGTGGCGGCACAGCGAAGCGGAATACCGCGCCGCCTTCCCGAAATTTCTAAAAATCATCCGCCAGCACGCTCCGGGGGCAAAACTGATCTGGGCCAGCACGACCCCATTAAAAGGAGACACGGCAGCCGGCAGCGAACCGGCGGCCGCCACCGATAAGAATGTGGAAAAGCAGAAACTGATGTTACAGACGGATCTGACGGAACGCTCCGATGCTCGGATTGTGGCGCGCAACGAAATTGCCTTGGAATTTGTCCAGCCCGCCGGGATTCCAGTGGATGATCTGCACACGCTGGCCGCGGGTCACCCCGAATATTACAACGGCGATGTGCATTTCAACGAACATGGCATCCAGGTGCAAGCCGGTCAGGTGGCGGCGGCCATTGAAGCGGTATTGCCGCCGCGCTAAAAATTCCGCCACCCCCGGCGGGTGGGCGGGTGCTTGAAAACCTGTGTTTACCATGCCGGTTTCATTTTCCATCCCGCCCGGGATAAACCGTGCGCCAATATCATGTCTGACCAACCTCATTCCGCCGAATTCTTTGGCGAACAGCGCGACTTCTGGTGGAACCGCGATTTTCTCGCCCTGATGGCGGCCCGCTGGCGCCTGCACGAGGCTTCCGCCTTGGCGGATATCGGCTGCGGGGTTGGCCATTGGTCACGGCTGCTTTATCCCCACCTGCGCCCGGGGGCCATGCTTGCCGGGGTTGACCGCGAACGGCGTTGGGTGGCCGAAGCGCGGGAAAATTTTCAACGAACCTTCCCGGCCATACCCCCGGAATTGATCTCCTTCCAGCAAGGCGATGCCCTGCAGTTGCCACTTCCCGATGCGAGTTTTGACGTGGTGACCTGCCAGACGGTGCTCATGCACCTGGCACAACCCATGGACGGCCTGCGCGAAATGTTGCGTATCCTGCGCCCGGGCGGACTGCTGATCTGCGTTGAACCCAACAATTTTTGGAATTACCTGGCGTACACTTCGCTGACCGAAACGGAGCCGGTGGAAATCTTGGTGAACCGCTTCGAATTCTGGCTGCGGCAGCATCGGGGCCGAATCGCCACCGGCCGGGGCAACCACAGTATCGGCGAACTACTGCCCGGATATTTTGCTGAGCTGGGACTGCGCGACATCGTCACGCATCAAAATGACCGGCCGGCGTCGCTCTTTCCGCCCTATGCCAGTCCGGATCAAAAGGCGCTTTTGGAACAGGGCCGTCAGTGGCAAAACTCCGCAACCGGGCCATGGAACAAAGCCGAGTTGTTGGAACTCTGTCGGCGCGGCGGCGGCACGGATGAATTCTTTGAAAAGATGTTTGCCGACCTCGTCGCCAAATATCATGCCGAACAGAGAGCCGTGACGGACGGCACCTATCACGCCGCAGGCGGAAGCATCAATTACCTGATCTCAGCGCGAAAACCATAAACTCGCACATACCTGTCACCGGGGCGGCGGGGAAGCTTGCCAACGGGGCCGTGGCCCGGGTATTTTCAGTTCGGCGGCCCCCATAGCTCAAATGGATAGAGCAGCGGTTTCCTAAACCGTTGATCCCAGTTCAATTCCGGGTGGGGGCACCAGTCACTGCGTGACGGCCACCCCGGACCGGCATAGGGTGGGGTAAAGTCCGAATATACGGCAAGGCGGCGCCTTGATAACTTCGCCCCAGTTTGATGCCAAATGAACGGTTGGCCTCATTATTTGTCCAATGGTCATACGAATTGATGTAAAATAGATTAGGTTCATCTGGCAGAGGCCAAAACCTCGGCCAAATCAATCCGATTTCATGTCGGCTCATGCTAAAATTTACGCGCATTGTAATGCAAAAAATTCTTAATCTCGCGGTTCTAACGTGTGTGCTGGCGGGGATCTCCCTCCCGGCCCGGGCGCAAATGGCGGTGCCGCCGCCGTCCGCCACCTATCAACCGCTGGCGGGCGACCAACTGGACCAGTTGCTCGGGCCCATCGCGCTCTATCCCGACCCGTTGATCGCCCAAATCCTGCCGGCCGCCACGCTGCCGACGGAAATTGTCCTGGCCGACCGCTATGTCAGCGGCGGTGGCGATCCCAATCAGATCGACACCCAACCTTGGGACGGCAGCATTCAGGCGCTGGCGCGGTATGCCAATGTCTTAAAATGGATGGATGATAACTTGAACTGGACCACGGAAGTGGGCCAGGCGTTTCTCAACCAGCAGCAGGATGTCATGGATTCCATCCAGCGCCTGCGAGCCTCGGCTAACAACTTGGGCAACCTGCCATCCACCCCGCAGCAGCAGGTGGTGGATGATGGCGGTGACATAGAGATTTTGCCCGCCGATCCGCAGGAGGTTTATGTGCCCGTTTATCAACCGGACCAGGTATATTATCAAAACGCGGGCGGATCCCCTTTCATCACGTTCGGCGTGGGCTTCGCGGTGGGCGGCTGGCTGGATCATGATTTTGACTGGCACAACCACAACCTGATTGTCTGGAATCACGATCATCCGCGCCCCGCGAATTGGTGGCATGAACGCCCGGAACAACGCGCGCCGGAAGTGCGGCGCCAACAAGCCCAGGTCTGGCATCCGGAAAATCGTCCCAACCATGTCGTGGTGAATATTGGCGACCGTGGGTGGGGCAATACGCCGGCGCAACGCCCGGCTCCGGCCCGGCAACCGTCCGCACCACAGCAGCCGGCGGCCCCGATCGAACATCAGGCTCCGCCACCGCAACATCAACCGGCCGGCAACGGTGCCTTTATTGGCATCCAAAGTTCGCGCGATACCAGTTCTTACAGCAACCGGGGACGGCAGAGTTTGCAACTGCCCCCCGCCCGCCCGGCCCAGCCGGCGCAGCCATCACGCCCGCCCCAGTCTTCGCACCCGGCAGCCCCCTCTGGCGGTGGTCATGCGGGCGGCGGCAATAACAATGGCGGCGGCTCCAAGCACCACTAACCCTTTCGAAAAATGAATTTTACGCAAACTGTCACGCGCATGATATCACCTCGCCTTGCCGCCTCACGTCCGGGCTGGAAATCCGCCGCCGGGCTGGGGTTGGCCATCCTTTTACTGGGCCGGCCGGCCCGGGCGCTCGCGGTGGATGAGCAGACCTTTGTCTCCGCCCAATCGGCGGTGAACGCCTTGGTGGAAGCGGCACAAAATAATGACACCAACGCCTTGCAGGCGATTTTCGGGCCGGCCGGCAAAGCCTTGATTTCGCCCGATCCGGTCCAAGCCGCCGCAGGTCTTAAATTATTCGTCCAACGGGTGACCGAAAAGACGCAGTTGATCAGCGAATCCGATTCCAACGCCACGCTGGCGCTCGGCACAGATGCCTGGCCGTTTCCCATTCCGCTGATCCAGCAGGGCGGACAATGGTTCTTTGACTCGGCCGCCGGCAGCCAGGAAATCCTCGCGCGCCGGGTCGGCATGAATGAACTGGGCGCCATCAGCGTCTGCAACGCCTATGTGGAGGCACAGCGGGAATACGCCACCGAAGACCGGCTGGGCGACGGCGTGCTGGCTTATGCCCAGTACCTGCACAGCACCCCGGGCACGCACGACGGCCTGTTCTGGCCGGCGCAGCCGGGCGAGTCGTTGAGCCCGCTGGGACCGCTCGTGGCGCAGGCCCGCGTGGAGGGTTATCACCGCACGGCAACCATGCTGAATGACGAAAAAGCCCCATACCACGGCTATTATTTCAAGATCCTCACGCGCCAGGGCAAACACGCGCCGGGCGGCAAATATAGTTATCTCATCAATGGCCGCATGATTGCCGGCTTCGCGCTGGTGGCGTGGCCGGCCGAATGGGGCAACACCGGGGTGATGACCTTCATTGTCAATCAGCAGGGCAAGGTCTTCCAGAAAGACCTTGGGACAAAAACCACCAAAGTCGCCAGTGGCTTAATGACTTATGATCCGGATGACACCTGGTCTCCGGTGCGGTAGGCTGCTGATCTGACCCAGTCCTGGTGTTCGGCCAAAACACCTGGGCTATTCATACTGTTCCCCGTTGCTGGCGGTACCGCAACGCGGTAATAAAGCCCATTTTCACAAAAAAGCCGGATTAATCTCCGGCTTGTCCCATTTTATCGGCAAGTTTTGGCCAGTCTCCAGACCGGCATGGAATGGAGCGGAAGAACAGTGATTAGCCATGTGTGCCGAAATGAAACTTAAAAATCCATAACTCTCCTCATTTTGTTGTTGATTTTGAAACTCTCGTCACTTAACAATAGATTTGGTTTTAGCAACCAGTTAATTGGTTAACCGATGAAAGCGGCCAATTTTTAAAACAGCTTACAAATTTGGCAACACAAACAAGTAAACACAAACAAAAGGACCCCATGAAACAACTACTCCTAAAAAATGCTCCGCGAGCAGGATTGTTGATCGCCTCGGCGATTTCATTCAGCGCCTACGCGGATCCGCTTACCTTCGGTTACACGGGCGGACTGCAGACGTACACCATCCCCACGACCGGTAATTATTACATTCTGGCCGGCGGCGCGCAAGGCGGCTCCGGTGCGGCGGCTCCTGGCGGTGCGGGAACTCAAATCGAAGGAACCGGCTACTTCACCGCCGGCACCGTCCTTAACATCATCTCCGGCGGCTCCGGCGGTACCGGTAATTTCGGCACCATCTGGGGCGGCGGCGGCGGCGGCGGGTCATTTGTTTGGGCCTCCGGTTCAACGACCCCGTTACTGATCGCCGGCGGCGGCGGCGGCGCAAGCTATGACGCGGGCGGCGGTACGGCAGCTCCGTCTTATCAGGAAGACGGCTTCATCGGTTATGGTCCCGGCGGCGGCGCCGGCGGCACGGCCGGTAGCGGCGGCCTGGGTGGAACCGGGGAGAGTGGCAACTATAATGGCGGCGGCGGCGGCGGCTGGTACGGCAACGGCACGGATGGCTTGGGCTCGACACCTGGCTCCGGCACGGGCAGTGCCGGCGGCGGCGGGGTTGGCGCCTTCACGTTCCTGGGTGGCGTTGGCGGTGCCGATTCGGTCGGCGGACAGGCTGCCTTCGGCGGCTTTGGCGGCGGCGGCGGCGGCGGCTGGCAGGGCGGTGGCGGCGGCGGCGGTTACTCCGGTGGTGGCGGTGGAGACGGCGTGGGTTATGCCGGCGGCGCCGGCGGTTCGTATCTAGATTCATCCCTGACGGGTGCCGGCTTTTTGAGCGGCGGCAATCAGGCGGATGGTTTCGTCCAGATCGACAGCAGTTCGATCCCCATCGTTCCGACTCCCGAACCCAGCACCATTGCCTTGGCTGGCTTGGGTCTGGCCGGTTTGGCGGCGTTCCGCCGTAAGCAGTAATTTCATCACTGCGGCTTATCTCATCCCCGCATCACCGAACGGTGATGCGGGGTTTTCTTTTCCACCCATCCCGGCCCCGCACCTCATTTTCCACCGCTCGCTGGATCAATTACCCCCAATTCTTGGGGCATCTTCACCGGTTTCAGTCCGCTGGGTTGGAATGTGGATTTTGATTATACGCCCACACCCGAACCCGGCACGCTCGCGCTGGCCGGCCTCGGCATTGCCGGCATGGTGACCGCCCGCCGCCGCCGCGTGAAGCAACATCATTGAAGCAGATTTCAACCCCTACCACTTTGCCATGGCAGGGGTTTTTTGTTTCCGGCAATGAACGGCGGTTGACCGTTTGGCTGCCTTTCCACCAAATTTGGCAACCAACCAGGCTGGGCAATTGCCCAAAATCTTGGAACAAAGTCTTCCAATCAATATTTCCCACGATTCCAGCTGCCCGGCCCTTGACCAACCCCGCAAAAAGAAAACCCCGCCAAATAAATGGCGGGGTTGATTATCAAAAACGGGTGCGGTTACTTGCGCCGGCGGGCGGCAAGGAAACCGGCAACTCCCAGACCGGCCAGCGCGAGCGTGCCGGGTTCAGGGGTGGGGGTAGCCGGGGTAAGCAGCAAGTTGGCCCCAAACCACCCGGCGTTACCAGGAGTAGTGAGACCTTCGGTGAGGGCGGGTTCGGTTAGCGGATCAGACAAGCTCGTGACCGTGTACAAATCAGACGTGTAAGTGATGCCGGAGTCAACCGTAACGGCTGTATCGCCAGTGTAATCTGCACCGCCCTGGCCGCCCACCACATAGCTCTGACCGACGGTAAGATCCAACGGTGTGATGGACTCAAAACGCCAGTCACCCACCAAAGTGCCGGTGCTGTCAACGCTGACAGAAGCGAGCAGCGTCCCGGTGGAGTCCCACAAACCCACCTTCTGAGGGGTCCCGGCAAAAGCGTCCAAATTGATATCAATGTTACCCAGCCCGTAAACGGTAGTGGGGGAATTAACCGTGAAGCTCCAACCCAGATTCCAAGTGCTGGCACCAAAATCGGTAACGGAACCAGGAATCGTAATGGCTAAAGCCGGGGCGTCGGCACGCACGGACAGAGCGACCATGCCCCCGACGACGGCAATGCAGGCTATGTGTTTGTTAAGCATAAAATTTATTAATGTAATGTTACTATTTCGCTGGGGCATTCTGTTGTATTTCACAGCTTTGTCAACAGATTTCCACCACTATTCGGCAATGGCCATCAAATCACACAAGACAGGGGAGTATGGCGGAATCCAGTCATAAAAAAACGCCACCACACGCCGCCACGTCTCCACTGGAATACCAAAGCAACCCTGGGCGTAGGCGTCGGCATCGTCCCGCAAAATAGTGGCATCCGTCCGCTTTGAAAATGCGGGTTTATAAATCGGACTCGGTCACCTTCATTTTGCAATGGGCGGCCGGCGAAATATAGCCTGGTGCCGGCCCGATGAGTGACCGTTTTTGAGGAGGATGACATTTTGCACCGCTAAAAAGTTGCTTTCCGGGCGCATTCGTCCTTTAATGCATCATTGATTTTTTAACATGAACGTTCACGAATATCAGGCCAAGCAGTTACTCGCCAAATATGGCGTCGCGGTTCCCCTCGAAATCCCCGCCAAGTCGTTTGCCGAAGTCCGGCCGGCGGCGGAAAAAATCGCCGCCAGCGGCAGCGCCAAGGTGGTGGTGAAATCGCAAATCCACGCGGGGGGACGCGGCAAAGGTACTTTTAAATCCGGCTTCCAAGGCGGCGTCAAAGTGGCGTCCTCCGTGGATGAAGCCGTCGGCTTCGCCGAAAAGATGCTCGGCAATGTGCTCGTCACCAAGCAAACCGGCCCGGACGGTCGCTTGGTACAGACGCTGCTGCTCGCGGCGGGCGCCAAGATCAAAAAGGAATACTATCTGGCCGTGCTGCTGGACCGGAATAATTCGCGCCCGCTGATCATGGCGAGCACGGAAGGCGGCATGGACATCGAAGAAGTCGCCGAGAAGCATCCCGAGAAGATTTTCAAGGAACACATCGACCCCGCTCTGGGCATCATGCCCTATCAGGCGCGCAAGATCGCGTCCGCGCTGGGCTTGAAGGGCGACCTCTTCAACGCCGGCGTGAAGCTGGTGACCGGTGTTTACAATACCTGGTGGGAATGCGACGCCGCCATGGTGGAACTCAACCCCCTCGCCGTGGTGGAACTGGCCGATGGCAAGGAAACGGTCATTGCCCTCGACGCCAAGATTTCCCTCGATGACAACGCCCTGTACCGCCACGCGGACATCCTGGCGATGCGCGACCTGAACGAGGAAGCGCCGCTGGAAATCGAAGCCAGCAAGTTCTCGCTGAATTACATCAAACTGGACGGCAGCATTGCCTGTCTGGTGAACGGCGCCGGTCTGGCCATGGCCACCATGGACATCATCCAGCATTTCGGCGGCAATCCGGCGAACTTCCTGGACGTCGGGGGTGGTGCCAGCAAAGACCAAGTCACGGCGGCGTTCAAGATCATCTTGAGCGACCCGAACGTGAAGGGCATTTTCGTGAACATTTTCGGCGGCATCATGGATTGCAACGTCATCGCCACCGGCATTGTCGCGGCCGTGAAAGAAACCGGCCTGAAGCTGCCCCTCGTGGTGCGCCTGGAAGGCAACAACGTCCTCGCCGGCAAGAAAACGCTGGCCGAATCCGGCGTGGCCATCATCACCGGCGATTCGATGGCGGACGCCGCCAAGAAAGTGGTGCAGGCGGTCGGCAAGTGATGCGGATGGCAACCAACTGCGCTCGATCAGAGAATGCAATGTAATTTGGTGATGAAAAGCAGCGAGCTCATCCAAGAACTGAATCGCGGATATGTCTGTCCGCCGGATGCCAGTCCGGCTTGGCGGGCCGCCCATGATTATGGCTTTGACATGTCGCTCGTTGAAACGGCGTTAAAAATGAGCCCTGAAGAACGGCTGGAGGCCCATCAGCGTGCCTTGGACATGATTCTGGAACTTCAGGAAAACGGAGAGGCCCGGCATGCCGCAAAATGACAAAATGCTTTTGGAACGTCTCATACAGCACAATGTTGATTTTGTGGTGATTGGGGGCGTTTGTGGCGTTTTGCATGGCGTGGCCTTGGTCACCTTTGACCTTGATATCTGCTGCCGTTTCAGCCGGGTAAATCTGCGCCGGATTGAAGCCGCCGTGAAAGATTTACACCCGCAGCACCGGCTGACGGCAAACAAGTTGCCGTTGGAACTGACCGATGAACTGTGTGATAGCTTGAAAAACATTTATTTGAAGACGGATTTGGGAATACTTGACTGTTTGGGAGAAGTTGCCGGCTTGGGAAATTATGACCAAGTCCGGGCTCGCTCTATTTTGCACAAGATGTCCTACGGCGAATTTCCCATCCTTAGCCTCGAAGCCTTGATAGCAGCCAAGGAAGCTACCGGTCGTGAAAAAGATTTATATGCGGTCAGGCTGCTCCGGGCCCTCCCTCCCCGCAACTGATTTTATTTAACCATTGCAAATTCATGTCCATACTCGTTAAACCCAATACCAAGGTTCTTGTCCAAGGCATTACCGGCAGCTTTGGCGCGAAGCACGCACAACTCTCGATTGATTACGGCACGCAGATCGTGGCGGGCGTCACGCCCGGCAAAGGCGGCCAAGTGTTTGAACACGCCGGCGTCAAGGTGCCGATTTTTGACACCGTCGCCGAGGCCGTCAAACAGACCGGCGCCACGGCGAGCGCGGTGTTTGTTCCCCCGCCCTTCGCGGCGGATGCCATTCTCGAAGGCGCCGACGCCGGGCTCGACCTGGTCGTGGCCATCACCGAAGGCATTCCCGTGCGCGACATGGTGCGCGTGAAGCGCGCGCTGGCCGGCAACACCAAGACCCGGCTGATCGGACCCAACTGCCCCGGCATTGTCACCCCCGGCGAAGGCAAGGATTCCCACGGCGGCTGCCGCATCGGCATCGCCCCCGGCTACATTCACAAAAAAGGTAATATCGGCGTCGTCTCCCGCAGCGGCACCTTGACCTATGAAGCGGTCTGGCAGCTCACCTCGCGCGGCGTCGGCCAGTCCACCTGCGTGGGCATCGGCGGCGACCCGGTGAACGGCACCTCGCACCTCGATGTCATCAAGCTGTTCAACGACGACCCGGAAACCACCGGCATCATCATGATCGGCGAAATCGGCGGTTCCGCCGAAGAAGAAGCCGCCGCCTGGATCAAGCAATTCTGCAAAAAGCCGGTGGCCGGTTTCATCGCCGGGGCCACCGCCCCGCCCGGACGCCGCATGGGTCATGCCGGCGCCATCGTCAGCGGCGGCAAAGGCACGGCGGAAGCAAAGATTGCCGCGTTCAAGGAAGCCGGCATCGGCGTGGCGGTAACGCCCAGCGAGATGGCCGACACACTCCTGAAAATGATGTAATCCGGCCTGCGAATGCTGAATTTCGGCTGGCGGACTTCATCATTCGCCAGCCGTCTTTTTTTAGTTTGCATGGGGATTATTGATTTCATCCTGAATCTGGCCGGAGTGTTGCTGTGGTTGAACTGGCGCTCCTCCAAGGTGGATCCCCTGTCCCGTCGCCGGCCCGCCACCCTCATGGGCACCCTGCGCCCGGCCGCCATCAAATCCCCCCGCCGCTGGCTATGGCTGGTGCTGATTGCCGGCCTGCTCGTGGGCCGCGCCCTGGTTTATTGGGAGTTTGGCTCGGCCATGTCCCCGGTCTGGGCCGGCAAACTGAATTTCGGCACCGTCATCCTCTCCATTCCCTGTCACGGCAACTGGGCCGGACTGACGCATATCCTGTTATTTTCGGCCCTGAGTTTCGGCCTCGCCTTGGGCGTGTTGTATCTGTGGCTGCTGCTGCTGTCCTTGTTGAAAGGACCGGAGCCCATTCACCGGCTGATCCAGATGGCTTTGGGGCGAGTGGATGGCTGGCCTTGGTGGAGCAAAATTCTGCTGCCCTTTCTGATCACCGCCGGCGGCTGGCTCGCCTTGAGCTGGCTGCTGGCCGGCATGCACATCATTCCCCGCCCCGTTTCGCCGGCCCAGCGGCTGGAGCAATCCATCGTTATCAGCCTGGGAACCTTTCTCGTCTGGAAATATCTGCTGGGCACGCTGCTGGTGCTGCACTTGGTAAACAGCTACGTCTATCTGGGCAACGGACCGTTCTGGAAATATGTCTATCTCACGGCCCAGAATGTTTTGCTCCCCCTAAAGCCCCTGCCCTTGCGCGTGGGCAAAGTGGATTTCGCCCCGGTCGTGGGCGTGGCCCTGGTGTTTCTCGCGGCCGAATTCCTCGCCCACTGCCTGATCTGGGCTTACCTGCACCTGCCGATTTAGGGCGATCCCACCCGCCCGGTATGCCGCGGATTGGCGCGGAACATGGGCCATGGTCCGGTCCGCCACGGCGGGGGACCCCAATCGGCGCCAAAGGCGTATAGATAACGGCCATCAATGATATAAATGATGCCGTCTTTGCTCATCACCGGACTTCCCGCCAGATTGGCCGTGGTGTCAAATCGCCAGAAGGGCATGTCCTTGTCGGCGTAAGCCACGAACGCGCGCCACGGTTGCGAATAGAACAATTCCAAGCCCGGCCCCACCAAGGGCGTGATGTCATCCGCCACCGCCTCGGGATAGCCCTGCCGCTTGTGCCCGTCCGGTCGCAAGGACACGCTGTAACTGTTGGGTGAGAGATGAATATCGCCATTGGCATCCACCACCGGGGAGGAACTGGTAATGTTGCGGATATTGCGCTGCCAGATTTGTTTCCCGTCCGGGGTCAGGGCATAAATGCAATGATCCATGGAGGTGAAGTAAATCGTGCCGTTCGTGCCAATGGCCGGCGAGGACGGAATCGGCCCGCCGGTGGCGAACTTCCAGCGCAGGGTGCCGTCGGGTTTCAGGGCGTAAAAGTTATTGTCGTGCGACCCGAAATATATGGTGCCATCCGCCGCGATGGCCGGCGAGGAATCCACAACGCCCGCCGTGGCATACGTCCACTTCTTGGAACCATCCGGGTTTAGCGCATAAAAGTTGTTGTCCCAGGACCCGAAATAAATGGTGCCATCGGCGGCGAGCGCCGGTGAGGAATCCACCCAAGCCCCGGTTTTGAACGTCCACTTTAACCGGCCGGCGGGCGTGAGGGCGTAAAAGCTCCAGTCGCGGGAGCCAAAGTAAATGGTGCCATCGTCACCAATGGCGGGCGAGGAGGCGATTTCGCGGCCGGCCTGGAAGGTCCACTTCTTTTTGCCATCCGGAGTCACCGCATGCAGGCGGCCAAAAAAGGAGGCGTAGTAAATGGTCCCATCATCGGCCACCGCCGGGGTGGCAGAGGTGGTGAGATCCTGGGCGGGTTCCACCAAATCCAGCTTCCAAAGCAGGCTGGGCTGATTGGTCGCCGCGCCGGCACCCAAACCAGCCGCCAGCCACAACCAGAGCCCGCAGAGAATTCGCTTCATCGTCGGGTTAATTTAACCCGCCGGACGGCCTCATTTCAAATGCAGAATCGGAGAATCGGCATGGGGTGGCGACAGCTTGCTGACGGAGCGCGGCTGGGACAGCCGCGCTCCGTAAACGAGGATTCGCCCGGCCCCCGCCCCATTGCGGCCAACAAAAAACCCCGCCGGCATAAGCCGGCGGGGTTTGAAAGTAACCAACCAGTGATCAACGTTTGCTGAACTGGAAGCGCTTGCGGGCGCCGGGTTGACCGTACTTCTTACGTTCGCGGGCACGGGGATCGCGGGTGAGGAAGCCTTCGGCCTTCAGCGCGGGGCGGAGGGTGGCGTCGAACTTCAGCAGCGCGCGGGCGATGCCGTGACGGGTCGCACCGGCCTGGCCAGCGGGACCGCCGCCCACCACGTTGACCCGCACATCCAGCTTGTCGCCATTCCCGGTGAGGGTCAGCGGCTGGGAGACGGTCGCACGCAGGGTGTCGAGCGGGAAATAAACTTCAAACGCGCGGCCGTTGACGGTGATTTTGCCGCTGCCGGTCGCGAGACGGACACGGGCGACGGCGGTCTTGCGACGGCCGGTGCCGAGGAATTCAGTAATGGTGGCCATACTAAGTTAAATTATTTGGCGGGAGCGAGGGTGGCGGGTTTCTGCGCTTCGTGGTCGTGCTTCGGACCCTTGAAGACTTTCAGCTTGGTGAGCAACTGGCGGCCGAGGCGATTCTTGGGAATCATGCCTTTGACGGCGCGTTCAATGAGCAATTCGGGATGGCGGGTGCGGAGCTGCTCCACGGTGGCGTATTTCTCGCCGCCCTTCCAACCGGAATACGTCATGTATTCCTTGTCGGTTTCTTTTTTGCCGGTCACGCGCACTTTCTCGGCGTTGACGACAATCACGAAATCACCGGCATCGAGGTGCGGGGTAAAAACAGGTTTATTCTTGCCGCGCAGAATGTCGGCAATCTGCACAGCCAGGCGGCCAAGAACGGCACCGTCAGCGTCGACGACGTGCCACTTGCGCTGGTCCAGGTTAACTTTCGGCAAATGCGTTTTCATTTAAATCCAAACAAAGGGACGTGAAATGTATCAAACGAACCCATGAAGTCAACAAACAATTCAACTTCTTTCTGTTATTCTCCGGTCGGGGGGATAACCCAACGGTACTCAAACGAGGTCGGCAGAGGAACAACCGGGAGGCATGTTAACAGAGCCGCCGGCGATTTCAATGCCTAATGCAGGCGGAGTTGAACCGCGAATGAACACCAAGGGACACGAATCCGGGGGGCAAATGTTCCCGATTCCAAGCCCCAAGCTCCCGGGAAGGTTCAAGCTCTTGAAAAAGGGGATTAACGCGGAGTCGCGGAGGGGGAGGAGATTCGCAGAGGGGGATGGCGAATTCAAAAATGGGCTTGCATATCTGTGAAACAGGAAGACTATCGCAAAACAGCTGCGCGAATCGCGGGCAGAAGCCAAAGTCATGCGGGAAGTCCCGATCACCATTAATATTCAACAAAATATTAACATGCTTAAAAAATGTGTCACCGCCCTGCTGGTTCTCAGCGCAGGGCTGTCGGCCCACGCCGCGGATGCGCATACGAACCTGTGCTTTGCGGTCAACCTGCTGACGCCGCCCAAAAATTTGCCCGGCGAGCTGGTGTTCGCGGACCTGAACCGCGACATGTCCCGGGCTTACTTCCTGTGGAAAATGCGGGATGGCTCCAATTCCTTGGAACTGGCAACCGTTCACCGGGACGCGGATGGAGAAACCATCCACCTGCATGTCAATGAAGCCCACTCCCTGTCCGCCGGCCTGGCCCCCTGCGAATATTCCGCCGTCTTTAACCGGGACACCGCCACGCTGGACCAGGGATTAAAATGGCCCCATGGGAACGCCCAATTATGGCGGCGCTGGTCGGGAACTTTGGAGCCGGGCGGCCCGTCTGAAACCAATGCCGCCGGCAACCTTTGGATTTCCCCGCGCAGCGACCTGACCGGGCTGTTGCGGGAATTGACGGACAGCTACAAGTTGGGGAACGTCCATGTTCATCATTTTCCTTCGCCGGAAGAACTGACGGGGTTCACCAATGCCGCCGACTACGAGGTTGCCAAGACGGCAAAAATTGCGATCGGCATCTCCGACGTGCTTGAATTGGTGGCTGACAAACTGGATTTGAGCGCCGAGGAAAGGAAATTCAAAGAGGAAATGGCGGACTTTGCGGTGGCCAGTCTGCTGGGCAATGCCAATTCCCTGAGCGAACAATTTTTCGGGTCGGGCGGGGCTTTGAGCAAGGCGCTGGAAGAGCGGCGCCAAGCCTACGAGTATGGGCCGGCAACCCAATATCTGATTAATGTGCAACGGCGGCTTTTGACCGCGTTGGTGCGGGCGCAGGCAAGATCCCGGCTGCCCGCCGGTCAGGTGAGCATGCGGTTCACACTGGGCGATTCCGCCAAAGGCCGGATTACTCCCATCGCATCCGGCAGCCTGCTGTTTGAAAACGAAGGACCGGCCACGCTGCACGGCGTCAACCTCACCTTTGATCTGGCCCGTGATCCCGTGCGCATTGATGCCAACTGGGAGCGGGAACAGAAAGACTGGAACAATGCCGGCATGTTGAACGCGTTGTCCGGCATGGCCTCCGATATTAATGACAACGGCTGGCGGGCGCGGGAATTGCAATATGAAATCCTGAAAGTGGGCGTCACCGGCATGGTGTATGTGCCCGAATGGCCGCCGCATACGCCGGTTGAAATCAGGTTGGACTCGCTCGGCAACCTGGAACGCTATGCCATCCAAGTGACCGGCACCGTGACCGCGACCGAAGGCACCATGGAACTCGCGCCCGTTGCCGGCTTATCCATGGTGAACGTGATCAAAAACGCCGTGAGATCCCAAGGCGGCTACGCTCCGTGATAGCGGCGAGCGGATTAACGCGGAGTCGCGGAGGGGAAGGAGGTTCGCAGAGGGGGAAGGCGGGGCAAGATACGAATTTCACGAAGGGGCACGAATTGGGCGGCGATGGGGAATATTCAGCAAACTTGCCAAATTAGCATAGTACGATGGATCTGAATGGCCCCTGCATGATCCTTCATGGCTCCAGTGCTGTGGCAGGCATCATGGTCAACCGCCAGCAATACCTTTTGTGCGCATAATATCGGCTATGAACTTGGATCGGCGCCCAAACACGAGCCAACGCTTGAAACAATGCTTCCTGCCAGCCTTGTCCTTTATCCAAAACTCGATTGAGTGCAATTTGCCTTTTGTCTGCTCCCTCAAATCGCCAGTCTCAAATTGTTCGCCACCATCACAGTGACGCCACTCCGCCATATCACGCCACTGCAACCGCGTTTCAGAAAAAACCAACTGCTGGCAAATTCCATCGTCGGAAACGACGAGCCGCGTTGGTAGCAGAGTCAACGCATAAGCTACCATGAAAATTGCAACACCAACCAAAACCCAAAATGTGACGGGAGGCCAGCCTTCCGCGCCAACCACCGGAAGCAATGCAAGCGACGCAATGGCTCCGACGGTTAGCAAGCCAATCATCCAGGGCGGACATCTGAAAACCACGGTGCGCATGATGTTGATTAACGGTCAAAAGCTGAGTCACGCCGGTGGCTCCCGCCCACCAAAAAACCGCAATTAAAACAGAACTGGGTAATCGGCGTTGGGTCCGGCGGTGTATTAGGGGGCTCTCTCAATGTTTTCCTCCGTTCGCTTTTCCTCATAGGCAATCTTTGCTTTGACGGCGGCGCGACGGCCATCGATATAACCGATCTGCCATGCTTCATCGCCGTCGGGATCCAGGGAATCTCTGGTCAAATTACACGTGCCTATCGAACCTCCATGTCCTTCCCAGCTTTCGAGAAATGCACGCGTGAACGCTTGGCTATAAATCTCGCGTAGTCTCGCCTCCTGATATTTATGCGTCGCCCTCTCGATTCCCAATTGAGTCTGTCGCTCTGGGTCTGGCATCTCCGATGCACAACCCGTCAACAAAGCCAAAATCAGGATTGGAAATAAGCGCATCATGGCAGTTCAGCAGTTTAGTAAACCATAGTTTTTGGAGTTGTTGCTTTTCATAATTTCGGTTTAAGTCATTTTATCTGCCGTGTCCAGAGTTATTTAGCCAAACAGGGGCGCAGGACAAAAATCTGAAAGGTGTTGAAAAGCCCATAAACGGAGGAGTATCTATGGAATGATCTGCCAACGGCTTGGAATGTCCGTTGCCGCCGGAGCGCGACTGTGTCGAAGACCAGTCGCAGCAATGCGACCAGCCAGTCGGCTTGGCAAGTTCTTGGACTGATTGAATGGCGAATGTTGCTGCGGCTGGGTTTCATCGCAGCCCTCCGACAACACGCTGATTCCGAGGGCTGAAAGCCTGCCAGGTTATAGCCCAGGCTGGAGCGAGTCGGCGAGCGGAGGCCTGGGTAAATGCCATCAATTTGTTCTCCGGCCTGTAGGGCCGGCACCGCGTCAATGCGTATCGGCGTGCCGGCCCTACAGGCCGGGAGATACGTTATGTGGTTATCCCAGGGCTTGCGCTGCGCGCTTCACCCTGGGCTATAACCTTGCAGGCTTTCAGCCCTTGGGAGGAGCGCGCTCCGTCGGAGGCGTTCCGCCCTGTCTTGTCTTTTTCCCGTTCGCGTGGTTCGCGTAATTCGCGGTTAAACCTTCCCCTGCCCTGCCCTTACACCAATCGCTTCAAATCGGCCACGAACTGGTCCACGTCTGCGGGGGTGGTGTCCCAACTGCACATGAGGCGGGATTCGTCGGGGGGTGATGACGCCGGTGTAGAATTTCCAGCCGAGGTCGTTCATCTGCCTTCGCCCGGAAGCTGCGGGCGGACAAGACGGCGGTTGGCTTTACGATTTGTGATTCAAGGTTTGCCATACTGCTTTCGTGCATCGTCGGTAATCTTCTTGAGGTGATTGAGAAACTCACCGCCGGACATCGCCGCCAACTCGTCAGCGATTGGGTGTTGAACCTCCGGTGATGGCGGACGCGGGCCGAGGTCGGTCCAACTGTCATCGTAAACATTGTATCGCCTGCCGCCCTCAAGCAAAATCTCGCTGGTCGGGCCGACCTGCAACGATCTGAGCATATCACGAACAAGAACCAATGCCTGGCTGTCGTTTGCAATCTCATACTCGATGTTGTAATTCGGCGCGGCGGTAACCATGCTGCCACTGCCGAACCACTTGCCCAGTTCCGCCTGCCGAAGTGCGTCGCTGACCGCATCGTCAATCTGACGACGCCTATCCGATGATGCATCCTCACCAAACAATGCTATTTTAATGACGGCGGTATTTTTCATGCTGATAAAATGACCAGACGCAGAAAGTTGCCGCCGCCAACCCGCAGCGGCGATTCTCTCATGTATGCGCCAAATAAGGTAACGTCAAAAGCCCAAAGACAAATAATGCCATGATGAACCCGCAGGTCGAAAAATAAGCTCGGCGCGACCCGATCGAATGCTGAACCATGGCGCCGAGCACCAAAACTATAAAGCACAAAATGTAGCCTGGTATCACAACGGAAACCAAGTCATCCGCATTGTCCATCCGGTAGCCGAGGATGCCTCTCTTTATCGCAAGCAGCAGCCATCCGCCAGGCACGAAGAGCTTAAATGGCAACAGAAGCAAAGCGAGCCACTCACTGGCGGATGCCGGTATCATCTTCACGAATCTGGTTTAGGCCAATTCATCTGCCGTGTCCAGAGTTATTTAGCCAAAGCAGGTGGTCAGGGCGCATCCCGACACTGCCCCCGATTAGTTGGTTTGCCAGAGTTCGTCCCAATGGTTGTTTTGTCTGGCTTCGGTGAGGGCACCCAAATGGCGCATGCCTTTGGGCGTCCAGAACTGTCCCGGACGTTTGAAGCGGCA
>CAIQKM010000167.1 GCA_903872345.1 uncultured Verrucomicrobia subdivision 3 bacterium
CGCCATAGCCGGAGTTCCAAGACAGATTGCCGATACCGTCTGCGGTCTGCGCCCATTTAAAATGGAAATTACCGCCGTAGTTGTTCAAGTCGCCGGTGTCTATTTCTATGCCACTTTGGAAGTAAGGAACCGTAGTTTTAACCGCCAGCGAATTAAAAGTAGGCTGGAATTGGCCGTTGGTAACAGTGTTGCCGGACTCGCTCCCATTGGGAATTCGGCCAATGAGCGTACTTGCATATAGGGGCAACGTATAGGCCGGACTAACGCCCATCAACCCCACCAAGGCAGCCGACCGAGCGTAAGCCCCGTTCAAGCTTGGATGAAACCCGCCGTCCGCGTAGGAAAGCAAACCGGAGTTGAACGCCGTTGTGTAGTCCGGGAAACAGGATGCTACATCCGCATAGAACCAATGATAGTTTTGGCAGGCTTTGCGGTAAAAATA
Organism: uncultured Verrucomicrobia subdivision 3 bacterium; assembly: GCA_903872345.1. Lineage (GTDB taxonomy): Bacteria > Verrucomicrobiota > Verrucomicrobiia > Limisphaerales > UBA11358 > UBA11358. The sequence goes on from CAIQKM010000167.1 coordinate 443, forward strand.
ATTGAGAGCCTTGTAATCGCCGGACACGTTCGGCGGTTGCGAAACTAGAACAACTCGACAGTTAGTAGAACAGTTCCCGAGTATCCCCCGCAGACAATTGGTAGTCTGATTCTCGGATGTATCCGTACCCGGAGAGAATCCGCTCCCCGAGTTTCCGTAGTGCAGAGAGTTCCAGACAATCACATTTGGATTGATTGCATGCAGCATTTGCCCCCACATATTTGACCCCACGCATAAGAAGTCTGCCGGAGAGTATCCACCTGAGCCGTAGGCCCAAACTTGAACGCCGTGATTGGTGTTAACCAAGATTGCGTTTATTAGGTAGTTGGTCTGGCTGGTTGTCCCCAAGCTCGAACAGCCGATATACCAGTCATTGGCCGGGGCAACGTTCACCGTGTAAATGTTTAGGTTCGGTGCATTGCTGTTATCGTTTATGTTCACGATGTTGGTTACGGCTTGGCTTGCAGACCAATACTTAAGCGCGAACCCGCCGGATTGCGGAGTTGCAACGTACATCACGCCCAATTGGTTAACGACGTTGGAATTCCCCTCCACATTTGGAGCCGTCGTCACCGCCGCATTTGTTCCGTCCGCCGAGGTAATCAACCCGATTCCCGCTCGCCACCAAACATTCGTCGGCGGGTTGCGCAAAACCACCATCGACCCATTTACGGTGTTGTTTGCCCAGCCGCCGCCGTAGCCGACTTGCCGACCAGCCATGCCGCCGTCACCAAACATCGCCCGGAGCCGTTGCCCAAAGACATAGCTCGTGGATGCGTCACCGTTTGCCCCTTCCGTGATGCTGTCCCCGAGCAGCAAAACAACGCTATTCGACACCGCTGCCGCCGTAGAGATGTCGCCGCCAACGTTGTAGGCGGTTAGCCATTCATTTGTGCCTTGCAGCGAGTCATTGAAGGTTACCGGGGGGTTGCTGGTAATTACCGGATTCAACGTCGTGACAAAGTTGGTTAGGATGCCCGCCGTGATGTTGGAACCGAGCAAGGCTATCGGAATTTTCACCGTGACATATTGCGTGCCCTCGTAATTATCACCGGGCAGGAAATCCAGCGCCGTAATCGGATTGGTGCCCAATGCCGGGAGCTGTGACAGCGGAATGGCAATCGTGTTGGTGGTCGTAGCCTGGCACGTCACAGCGGCGAGGCAGAGGACGGCGAAAATTTTAGTGAGTAGCGATTTCATTGGTGGTTTCGGTTTGGAGGCGCAGGCCGGTTTCATCGGCGATGACGAAAAGGGTGATGGTGGCATTGGTGCCGGTGCCGCCGCCGACGTGCTGCGCCGGAGTGGGCACGGCCTGTATGTTGCCCCAACGGGCGAGGGCGATGCCGGCAGGCAGGCACAGGACGATGAGCAAAAGCTTTTTCACGAGGCGTAATAGATTTCACCGACCACGACGCGGGAGACTGCGCCGCCGGAGGCTTTCACAATCAAAAAGGCGTCCGTGTCGTAGGTGTGGGATTGCAGGGCGGGAATGATGTCTACCGTCAGACCGTTGCTGTCGGTGACAGTCAGGTAATTGCCGTTCACATCAAAATTGGTGATGATGATTTGCTTGCGCTGGAAGCCGTTCAGGTTGCCGGGGACATTGATGGTGGCATTGGCGGCGAGGGCTTGGTCGGCGGTGCCGTGCGCGAAGCTGGAAACGTCTTTGCTGGCATTGGTGCCCAGATAATTCACCCCGGCGACCCCCGCATAGATGGTCACGCTGATGGCGTTGGCGGTGACGTTCTGGAACGTGAGCTTGGTAAATCCGCTGGCACTGGGCACGACAAACCCGGTATTGATCGGGAAAAATCCGCCGCCGTCCATTTTGCATAGCACCTGTGACGTGGCGGCTTCGCAAATGAGCACGAGGCCGGAGATTTGCATGGTGGCATAGCCGGGCACGGTGCCGACTTGCGCGGGCACAATGGTAGTCTGTACCTGCAAGGGTGTGTTGCTCTGAATGGCGACGTTGCTCATGATGTTTTTTTACGGGAGAGGAAACCGAAACCGAGGAACGCGAAGGCGGCGGCAATAATGCCGACTATCCAAAGAACGGTCGAGTTGGTGTTAGTTTGCCCGCCGCTGGCGGTGTTTGCCGCCGTGCTTTGATCCTGTGACAAAACTTTTCCAAGGATGCTGTTGAGGGCGTCGTTATTCTGCGACTGGTCGGCTTGGATGGCCTCTTGGGTCTGGCCGGAAGTGGCGAGAGCTTCGTTTACCACCTGTTCGATGGTGGCAAAGGCGGCGGGGTCGGTGTTGGTGTTCAGTTCCACGTTGCCGCCCGCGTTGACCTGTTGTGCGCCAAGGTTGACCGGCGAGGATGCCCCGGAGCTGGTCGCGCTGCCGCTGGCCGTGGTTTCCGCCGTGGCCGTGGTTTGCGCGTTGGAGCTGGTCTGGTTGGCTTGGCCGCCGCCGCCGCCGCCATGACAACGGAGGGCGTAAAAATCACTGCCCGGCAGTAATGCACGGCGATTGTGACAGCCATCTTGGTAGTGAAGTTTCACGGTTTCTTTTTGCGGAAGAAAAAAAGCCATGACAACACGCCGATGATTACGAGCGTGGCCACGGAGATGGTGACACCCAGGATCGTCACACTTCCACCCGTTGCCGGGGGAACCAGATTGATGTTTACCGGGTCAAATGTGACGGGGCCTTGCGTGCCGCCCTTGGCACTGCCGCCCGCGCCCCCGGTAAGATCAAGATTTGGAATTGCAAGAGCCATGCGATTAGCGGCGTCCGCCAATCAATTTGGGCAGGAACAACACGGCACCGATGATGGCACCGACAATCAAGATCATGTTGCTCGTGGCTTTTTGAACCACGGCGGCGGGCGGGGCGGCGGCGGTATTCGGGGCCGTGGCCGTCTTGGTGAGGGTGGCAAGCTGCTGTTGTGCCAGCGTGGAAGCCGAGCCGCCCAGAACGCCGGGAATGGTGGTCGTAAGAAACGATGACCACGAGGAGTTGCCAGCGGGCGTGGTGCCGGTGGGCGTGGTGCTCGTGCTCGTGGAGGTGGGAGCATTCACCACGGTGGCGGTGCCGGTGGGAGTGGTGACGGTCGAAGTCGGGGCGGAGCTGTCCCCGGTCGAATCGTCAAAGGGGTTCATGTCATCCACACCATCGGCGGCACTGGCGGTCGAATCGTTGGAAAGCATGTCATCGCCGGAGTAATCATCGGCGGTGGAAAAGTCGGTGGCGTCGGTAGAAAAATCGTCTTCCATAAAAACTGGCCCGGTTAAAAAAAGGCCGGTGAGGGAGGGGCAGCCCTCACCGGCCTGGTACGTCACATTTGCCGGTTAGCTGGCGAGCGCGTCGCGCCACACTTGCGAGAGGAACACGAGGTTCTTGTTGGCGGCGGCGGCATTGGCCAGCAGCAGCGTCAGTTCAACCGTGTTGTACGCGTTGAACGGGAAACCGCTGGTGGGGTCATCATCGAAGTCAGCGGCCCAATCCATGCGGAGCGTGGAAATGCCCGCCGGATTCCAGCCGTAGTCCACGTTGGTGCGGTCATTGGTGTCCTTGGTAACATCCGTTTTGGTCACCCCGTCCGCCTTCAGCGTGAAGGTGTTGATGTAGTCGTTGCTTCCCGCCGGGGAGAAGATGGACATTTGCGACCAGATGCCGGTAAACGGCCAGTCACGCACCACGAGCTTGGTGCCGGTGTAGACTTCCACCTGCCGGAACCAATGTTGCATCGGCAGAATGATTGGGCTGGTCGTGTCCGGCTGGCCACTGGCCAGTTTTTTGGAGTAGGCACCGGTCACCGTGTCAATCGTCTCTTCCGCACGAATCACAGGATTCGTGGTGTAGCCGGGATTGGCGACAAACAACCAGCATTCCGCCTGAATCGTTTTGCCGTTGCTCCAACTGGTCGGCAGCGCATAGGCCTGCCGGGCACGGTAGGAGTCACGCCAAGGTTCGGCGAAATGGTAGGTGAGGATAAACGTCGTCGTGCGGGCGGTGTTGCCACCTGCCACGACATCCGCCACAGCGGTGATGAGGTCATTCGCCAAACCGTCATATTGCACGTAGGCGAAGTTGGGACCCCAGCCGGTTTGCACGGCATCCAATTCGGTGGCCATCGTTTCGCGCACCGTCTTGGTATTGACCTTGAACAAGGTCATGCCAATGGCATCGCCGAGTGTGGCGGAGGTGAAACCCGCCGACGCGGCGGTTTTTGTCACGGTGATGATATAGCGCGTCTGGTGATAACGCGGCCCGGGATTAAACCGGTGAATGGCATACTGTCCGAGCACCACATTGGTGACAGGACTACTCTGCTGATTGACCTTAAACATAAGTTCAGATTTCGTTTGTTGTGGTTGCTGGTGACAGCCGCCGGTCAAATCAGATTTGCGGGAGGGAGGTGGAAGCGGTCTGGATGTACGACTTGTAGATCCACACTGCGCCGATGGCGATGAGAGCGGTGAGGCCGATAGATTTCCAATCAAGTTTCATAATCAGGGGGAGTTGTGCTTTGGGCGGGATGCCCTTGGCGGTTTGCGTACTGGGCTGGCGCGTTCTGCTGTCAGTCCGGGATGCTTGCCCCGAGCCTGCTGTTACTGACGCCGGCCGTTACGCCATCACCATGGCACAGGCCCGCGCCGCGCCATAGATGCCCGTGCTATCAAAACCCACTCTCTCTCACTCTCACACCCCTATGCGCGCGCGCACACGCGCACACACGCACGTGGGGGGATGTGAGAGAGAGAGAGAAGTATAATCCTTCTCTCTCACACACCCATTCCAGCCAATGAATTCAAGGCTTTCTCACTTCTCCCACACGTTCTCACAAGGCCGGACTGATAAGCGGGACACTCTCACTTCCCCCGTGCCGGCAGGGGTGGAAGGGTGATTTTGAGCCGGGTGGAAAAATGTTGCGACGTGCATCTATGGCGCATTCGCGGACGGGTGTTTAATGGCCCGGCCAGACCAAAACCAATATGAGATTCAAACTTCTGATGCCCGACCCCATCGAGGGCGGCGACCCCATAACACCAGCGGCCCCGGCCCCCGGCCCGGCCCCCGGCCCGGCCGCCGTGATCGTAAAAGGCGGCAAGACGGAGACGGAAATTAACCTTGAACGCGAGCTTGAGCAGGAACGCGCGGGCCGCCGCACGGCTGAATTCAAAGCCGCCGAAGAGGAACGCAAACGGCAAGAGGCCGAAGACCGCTTGAACGCACCCCGCCCGCCCCGGCGCGAGAAACGCGGGCGCCTGGGTGGCGTCATTTCCTTTGAACCTGACGAAGAGGGCAACGATGAATGACTCTCCGGCAAAAGCTGGCACGGTGGCGAAGCCCACAGGCCCGCCGCGACCGGCAAATCCTCCGCCAGTACCGGCGAGCGCGCCGCCTCCATCGGCTGGCCCTGTTCCCGTTTCGCCTCCGGGGGTTGTGGCTCCGGTTTCACCGCATCTTTTCGGCGGCAAACGCGGCGGCAAGGCCCGCGCCGATGGCCTTGTGCCCGGCAGCGAAGCCGCCAAAGAGGCTGATCGCAAGAAAGACGCCGAGCGCAAGTCCGCCGCCCGCGCCGCCAACAAAGCGGCCAATCCTCCGCCTCTGCCTGCTGCCACTGCGCCTGCTGGTGGTCAGCCTTACCCGGCTGCTGATGTGGTCAATAGTGCAGGGGGTGTGCCTGATGCTTTGGTTAATCCTGTTGTACCTTGGACAACCAAGCTACTCGCCAAACCGGCCCGGCTGGTCACTCGCATTTTGGAACGGGTTAAAAAATGGGACATCGTGCGTCGGCTGGATAAAAGCCGGTTGTCCGTCGAAGTCAAACGGGAGCTTATTAAAGACCTCGACTGGGCCGATGAAGCCAAAGAAGACTTTGCCACAGCCCTTGCCGAGTGCGCCGCCATCGAACTAAATCAACGGGGCGTCTCCGCCGCGAATCAACACTGGTACAATCTGGCCATCTCCGGCGGTGAACTGGTCCTGTCACACTTTCAACTGGCAGACCGGATTGAGAAAGCCATTTTGGCCGCAAACATCCCCACGACCAGCCAACCAGGCACGTCACAACCGAAAACCACGCCATGAAAAAACTCCCGCTTCACACACAGGCCTTGATCAAAGCCAAAGTCATCACCCTTGAATCCGCCCTTGGCTACCATCACTCGCCGATATTCGGCCCGTACTGGATGGAACCGTTTCATACGGATTCCATCGCCATCACAGACGGCCTGCTGATGCAACGGCCCTGACCATGGGCGACCACACCCTAGAACCGGCAAACACCTTGCTTGTCGGCATGACGGGGAGCGGCAAGTCAACCTTCGCTTACCGGTACCTGTTAAACGCGCCCGCCGCCTGCCGGTTCATCTTTGATGACCTTGGCCGCGCCGCGACCCGGTTAAAAGTCCGGCCCGTGGGTACCGTCAAGCAATGCGAAGACGCGCTGGCGAGCCGTTGGGTGATTTTTAATCCGCACGTCATGTTCCCCGGTGCCACGCGGGACGCCTTCCGCTGGTTCTGTAAATGGACCTATGAAGTGAGCAAGCGGGGACCGGGCAAAAAGTTGCTGCTGGTAGACGAAATTTGGCAGTGGCAAAACAATCTGGCCATCCCCCAAGAACTGGCCTTGGTTTGCCAGACCGGGCGGGAAGAAAACTTGGAACTCGTCTGCGCGACTCAGATGCCGCACAAGATCAATTCCAGCATCACGGGGCAGTCAACCGAGTTGGTTTGCTTTCGCACGGATGAGCGATTGGCCTTGGATGCCGTCCGGGACTTGCGCGGGGACGTGGCGAAGGTGGAAAACCTGCCCATGGGGCACTGGATCAGCTACAACCGCATCACGCGCGGAGAACTGGCCGGGCGGGTGTTTTAGATGCCCTCAAAGGCGAGGGCTTGAATCACTTTGCGGGCGATTTGCGCCCGCCGCGGCCGCGTCACAGATCCACGGCGGTTATTCAGGCTGGCCTTGGCCACGGTCATGGGCACATCGCACTTGCAAAGCGTCTTCCAGTCAAGGCCGTCCGCTTCATCCAAGAGGATTTCCAAGCCTTCGGCGTCCCGGTAACTTTGCGGGCGCATGGTCGTACAGGGCAAAACCACCACTTGCGGCTTGCGCTTTACCCGCTCTTCATTCGAGATGATGACCGCCGGATGGCTGCCCCAAGGAAACGCACAGTCAAAAATGTCCCAAGCGTTCATTCCGGTGCCTCTTGAATCTGGCTGGCCATCAGTTGCGCCGGGGTTACGGCGTCCATGGGGTCATCTGTCCGCGAGTAGTACCGTTGCAATTCGGCTTGGGACAGCGGCGGGACATTGTGAATGCGCGGGGCGGGGCGGAGCGAGTTCACCACGTCCGTCAAGGCCTTGTCCACGCAAAGCATGAGCAGTTGATTGACACTCAGGCCGGTTTCTTCCTTGGCCGTGGCCAAGGCTTGCGCCTTGTCCATGGGGATGCGCAAGGCGTAATCGTGAATGGCTTTGGTAGCACTCATATCGAAACCATAGCACATAAAAGACACTTTTCAAGCCTCTGGACTGGACAGCCAATCCGCCACTTCCCCCAGGTGCGTCACAGAAAACCCGGTTTTTGAGGCGGAAACCGGACAAGTGACCCTCTAGGATGACATATAGGGCACTTTGATGCCCCCCTCCGCTGTCCTGACCCCCGGCAAACCGGGAAAAACAAAACCCCGCCGTGCCAAGGGGCAGGGCGGGGCGGTGTCAATGTGAGGTTGGTCAGCAACCTTGCAGAATCCGATTGGTTGATTCGTCAATCAACTCCGTTGTCTCTTCGGATCCAAGCCATGCGAGGATGGCCCGCGTGTAGATTTCTTTTTCGTCGGGCAGGTAGTCGGTTAACACGTCCCGCCCCGCTCCTTGGATTTTGATCCAGCGGCCCCGAGGTTTGGTTTTGTGCAAGGCCACCACGGCGTTGAATAGCCCTACGGCCTTGCCGGGGATGGTTACTTGGATGGTGAGATCGGCGGGAACGGTCTGCTTACTCTGCTTGGTCTGCTTTTTCTGCGTTTGCATGGTTTTGCTTTCTGCCGTTCTTAGCGGCATCCTATGGCGACGTGAAGGCTAAGAACCTTGTCAACTCCCGACACCACTCGGGTGGTCTATCACGTCGCCAAAGGGGTTCGTTTAACGAACGCCTGCCCTTGGTGGGGCTAACGAATGGCGGTCAGCTTCTTAGACTGACGTGGCCATCAAAGCAAAAAGGCGGGGCGGTGTCAAGCACGGCGCAGCCTGGTGCGTCACACCTTCAGGGGCATCTTCAAACCCCCGGTCAAGCAAGCCAATGCCGGGGAAGAGGCTTAACACCAGCTCAGTCACAGGGCACCCCCGTTGTGAGGCAAACTGCCTGCCCCGGCCGCAGTTTGCTTCAAAGCCGCCCGCCGTTCCTTTTGCAACCGGGTTTTGCGCTTCCGTGAACACTCTGGCGAGCATGTGACCGCCGCCGCCGCTTCCGTCCATCCGCCGGGGTAAAAGTTCTGTTCGCATTCAGTGCAAATCTTGCGGTTGCTGTGATAGCCGCCGCCGTAGTAACCACGCATACGTTTCATGGAAGATCCTTTTTTGCACGGGCAACGAAGGTCTTGGCCATGCCGTGTAAAACAGTCGCCAGAAACTTGCCGAACCAAAACCAATTTTCCTTCGTGGCCTCTGGTGATTTGCGGTCAATCTTGATGGTGATACACGCTGCCGGTTTGCGCTTGCGGCCATAGCATTCTTTCCAAGCGGGGATAGCCTGCGGATTCATTACTACCGTGAAATCTGTAATCACACCCGGCAGGCGATGCGCCTTGCCATAGCCGAGGGAGAGCGTTACCGGCCTGCCGATGGGGCAGGTGTCACGATTCCACCGGGGGCCGTATAGCCGATATTCCACGGTCTTTTTGCCAGACCAGAACAGAAAATAATACTTCGCTTTTAATGGGATAAACAGTGGTTTCATAGATCAATCCTTTTTGATGCTGACTTTGCCCCAGCCAAGGCGGGACAGTTTTTCGTACAAGTAGCCATCGGCACCGATGGCCCGCCAGCAAGTGCTTTCGCCCGCGCCGGAAATCTTTTGCAGCCGCTTCACCAGCATGGAAGATCGCAACTCCAGATCGTCCCCGAAGGCCTCCCGCAAATGCTCATCGGTGATTTTCTCCCGCTCATCATCCGTGCGGCCAAAGTCCTTCGGGTTGGTCTGGCAATCCTGCACGAAGAGCGAGCCAAATTTCCGGTGCCAGACGGTGGCCTGATACATCTTGCCGTTATTCAGTTTCACGCAAGCCCAGTAAATGCGGTTGTCCTCCATCTCCTCACTCCACGGCAAAAGCATGTAAACGCACCGGGCGGCATTCGCCAGAGCGATGGAGCCTGACACCTGATTGATTAGCCCACGGCCCTTGCGGACTTCATCCGCACGGGGTTTCTTCGTGTGTGCCATGATGACGATGCCGGGGAACTCATCACCGCCGGGGAAGCAACTGCGAATCTCCCCAATTTTATCAATCACATCCTTGGCCGCATCATCGGCGGCAATCTGTGCCCACGTATCGAGGATAACCAGATCAGGCTTGAACCGTGCCGCCTCTTCCCGGATGGCTGCGCGAAAATCCGCCTTGTGAAACGGCAAACCACCCTCCGGCGGGGAGCTGACCAAAATGTAATCGTCCAACGGCAATTCCGGGTTTTGCGCCTTGATGGCCGAAAACTCATCCTTCAAGCGGATGGCCCCGTTTTCCGCCTGGATAATCATAGTCTTGAACCGGCGATGCACTTCCCGGCCCATCCAGTGTGACGAAGCGCCGGCCCCCGCCAGTGCCAGCGTAGAACCCGCCAGCGACTTGCCAGAGCTGCCCGGCCCGGCAATCAAAACAAGGCCTTCATAGCCTTTCACGATTTCATTGTCCCCGACTAGCTTCATATCGGCGGGCGGGTTGTATTCCAGAATTTCCGAAGGCTTCCACATTTTCAGGGCGACTTTTTTTTCCTCCTCCATCCCGATCCTCGTGCAGGTATCTAGTTCGGCTTGGATGGTAATCATGAGGCTTTGGACATCGCCGTCATTATCTGCCACCCGTCCAACCACACCGCCCGCCACCTTCACCAGTTCGCGCAAGGCGTGTTTTTCGCGGAGGATCGAGAGATAGTAGGGCAGGTTTGCCAATGGCAGGCTTTTGCCGCTCAATTCCATGATGTACTGCAAGCCG
>CAIQKM010000168.1 GCA_903872345.1 uncultured Verrucomicrobia subdivision 3 bacterium
CCGAGGTGCTTCGTATTCAATAGAACAAAATAACAGGCTTGAGTCGTACGGCCCAAGGCTTCGCCACGCGCCAGAAGTAAGCTCGATAAAAAAATCGAGGCCAGAGATGTTTTATTTATTGACCAGACACACTAATGGGCGGCCCTCTCCCCCATTTATCAATGGCGGAGAGGGGGAAAGCCTGTCGTGCGAATGGTTTGTGGAGATACCACGGCTCAGTGTTGCGGTGGTAGAGGGCTAGCTTGATACGATATCGTCTTGGCATCTTCGGTCATTGTGTTCAAAAATCCGGCCGCCCAAGTTTGCCCGAGCCGGGCATTGCGGTTGGCCGGTATTTACGGTAATTTGGGCGTTCCTAAAATGGCCGAGATTCCCAAAGCTTACGAACCGCAGTCCGTCGAGGACAAGTGGTATGACTTCTGGCTGAAGCAGAACTGCTTCACCGCCGACGCAACGTCCGCCAAACCGGCGTATTCCATCGTCATTCCGCCGCCCAATGTCACCGGCATGTTGCACATGGGGCACGTGCTGAACAATACCATTCAGGACATTCTCGCCCGCAAGGCGCGTATGGACGGACGCGAAGTCCTCTGGCTACCCGGCACCGACCACGCGGGCATCGCCACCCAGGTGATGGTGGAAAAGCAGCTTAAGAAGGAGGAGAAGAAGTCGCGCCACGACCTCGGGCGCGAGGAATTCCTCAAGCGCGTGTGGGTGTGGAAGGAAAAGCACGGCGACATCATCATCAACCAGCTCAAGAAGCTTGGTTGCTCGTGCGACTGGACGCGCGAACGGTTCACCATGGACCCGGAATATTCCCGCTGCGTCCAGAAGGTGTTCGTGGAACTGTACAAGAAGGGTCTGATTTATCGCGGAAAGCGCATGGTGAACTGGTGCCCGGTGTCGCAGACCGCCCTCTCGGATGAGGAAGTGGAAATGAAGCCGCAGAAAGGCTTCATGTATTATTTCAAGGTGCAGGTCGCGGAGGAAGCGGACACGTGGCTGACGATTGCCACCACCCGGCCGGAAACCATCCCGGCGGACACCGCCGTGGCGGTGAATCCCAAGGACCCGCGCTACGCGCATCTCATCGGCAAGCACGTGATCCGCGCGCTGCCGCCGGAAATGCCGCGCGAGCAGAAGCTCATTCCCATCATCGCGGACGAGCACGTGGATTTTGAATTCGGCACCGGCGTGCTGAAGGTGACGCCCGCGCATGACAAGGCGGACTTTGAAATCGGCCAGCGCCACAAGCTGCCGCTGATCGAGGTGATCAATGCCGATGGCACGATGTCCGCGTTGGCCGGTGTGGATATGGCCGGTCTGGACCGGTTCAAGGCGCGCAAGGTGGCGGTGGAAAAGATGCGCGAACTCGGCACGCTCGTGGAGGAAAAGCCGCACGACAACAACGTCGGTTTCAGTCAGCGCGCCGATGTGCCGATTGAACCGCGCCTGAGCGAGCAATGGTTTCTGAAGTACCCGGCCGTGGAGCAATCCAAGGCGTGCGTGGCGGATGGCAAAATGCGGTTCCATCCCGAACGCTGGGCCAAGGTCTATGACCACTGGCTGACGAATATTCAGGACTGGTGCATCAGTCGGCAGTTGTGGTGGGGGCACCGGATTCCGGTGTGGACGAAAAATTGGGAGGGAAGTATTCGTCAGATTTTAACGGCTTTGAGCGGTCTGATTATACAGGACGTTCATCCGCAACCTGCCGGTTTTGATTCGGCTGAAACAGCTATTTATATAAATGGTAAGAGCTACCCAGCAGATTCGATTGCACTACATAAATTAGCGGACAGTTCTGATACAGTTTTGGATCAAGTTGGAAAATACCAGGTTCACGTTTGCACCATTCATCCTCAGATTCAGGAGAATTTGGAGTTAGTAGGTGTGGGTTTCACCCAAGACTCCGACGTCCTCGACACTTGGTTCAGTTCCTGGCTGTGGCCGTTTGCCACGATGGGCTGGCCGGAGCAGACGGCGACGTTGCAGAAGTTTTATCCGACCACGGACCTCGTGACCGGGCCGGACATCATTTTCTTCTGGGTGGCGCGCATGATCATGGCGGGCTACGAGTTCATGGGGGATTTGCCGTTCACGAACGTTTATTTCACCGGCATCATCCGCGACAAGCAGGGGCGTAAGATGTCCAAGACGCTCGGCAATTCGCCCGATCCGCTGGTGCTCATCGCCCAATACGGCGCGGATGCCTTGCGCTTCGGCACCATGCGCAGCGCGCCGCTGGGGCAGGACGTGCTGTTTGATGAAAAGGACGTCGAGCTGGGCCGTAATTTCTGCAACAAGCTCTGGAATGCCTGCCGCTTCCGTCAGATGCAGGGCGGCGAAGTGCAGGGCGAGATTGACGCCAAGCGCCTCACGCCGGATGACAAATGGCTCCTGCTCAAGCTGGACCAGGCCATCCGCGAAGTCTCCGTGGCGCTCAACGAATACAAGTTCAGCGAAGCCACCGGCGCGCTCTATCGTTTCTTCTGGAACGAGTATTGCGACTGGTATGTGGAAGCCAGCAAGGCCGTGTTCTTCGGCACCGATGCCGCACAGAAGGCCAATACGCTGGCGGTGATTGATTTCGTGCTGTCACACACCATTCGCCTGTTCCATCCGTTCCTGCCGTTCATCACGGAAGAACTCTGGCACGGCATGGGTTATTCCACGGACATGCCGGACAATCAGGGCGGTAAGACCATCATGAACGCCCCGTGGCCGCTGCCGTTGGAGGACGACGTGAAGGCGCACTACGGTTTGGAAACCCGTTTCCTCGACCAGACGACGGCGAAGTACGAGCTCGTGACGCAAGGCCGCAATCTGCGTCGCGCCGGGAACATTCAGGCGGCGAAGAAGGTGAAGTACGTCTTCAAGCCCGCCTCGGAACTCACCGCGCACGATGCGGAAGTGATCAAGTTGCTGCTCAATGCGGAATCGTTGGAAGTCACCGCGAGCTATGCCGCGCCGAAGGGCACGCCGTCGGTGCAATCGGCCTTGGGCGAACTGTTCCTGCCGCTGGAAGGACACATTGATCGCGATGCGGAACTGCTCCGGCTCACGAAAGAAGTGGAGAAGTTCGCGGCGGAAATCGTGAAGGTGGAGCAGAAGCTGGCAAATCCGAATTTTACGCAGAAGGTGCCGCCGGCGGTGCTGGAAGAGCACCGTCAGCGTCTCGCCGATTGGCAGGGCAAGAAAGCCCATGCGGAGGGGTTGTTGAAAGATTTGCAGGGCTAAAAGACGTAGCAGCCGACGTGAGGAGGCTCTAATATTTGTTTGGTCGCTCGCCCTCACCCCGGCCCTCTCCCCCGGGGAGAGGGGGAATTGGTTCCAGCGCTTTTGAAGAAGAGAGCTGCTGGATTGGTGGGGGCGACCTGAAGGGGCCGCAACCGCGTTGCGGTTGTAAATGGTTGGGGGGCGAGTACCCAGGGTAGCTCGTTCCTCGCAACCCTGGGCTTTGGGCCGGAATCCCGTTGGGATTCTCGCTGACGGCGAGCTGTGGGGTTTTTTGAAAATAAGTAGGAGACGACGTGAGGAGGCTCTAATGTTTGTTTGATAGCTCGCCCTC
>CAIQKM010000169.1 GCA_903872345.1 uncultured Verrucomicrobia subdivision 3 bacterium
ACTATTTTACAGATTTTAAGCCTCACGCTCTTCGAGAAAATGCCCATTTTACAGGCGCTTACTCAACAACCGCCCACTCCTCCGCCATCAGACATCACCGATCATCAATGTTTACTGGGGTTTTAAACCGGACAGTAGTGGCGTCAAATATATTAAAGCCTCCTCACGTCGGCCCCTACATTTTTGCGTTAATCCCCCCGCCGCCGGAATTGGCTTTGCTCCGCCGCCTGAATCCGCCAACCTTGCGGGCGTCAAAACACTGTGAAAACGCTGCATCTTTATCTGCTGCGCCAGATTCTCGCCACCACCGTCATGACGGTGGCGGTGTTCACCTTTGTTTTGCTGCTCGGGAATGTGCTGCGGGAAATCCTGCCGCTGCTGGTTTCGGGGCAAATGGGCATCGGCCTGATGTTCAAGGCGGTCGGTTTGCTCATCCCGTTTGTATGGGTGTTTGCGCTGCCCATGGGCTTGCTCACGGCCACGCTGCTGGTTTTCGGCCGGTTTAGCGCGGACCAGGAACTTACCGCCGCGCGCGCCGGTGGCATCAGCCTGCTGTCCCTGGTCACGCCGGTGGTCCTGCTCAGTCTGGCGGCCTGCGGGCTGAGCGCGTGCATTAACATGGAGTTTGGCCCCGCCTCGCGCGTGGCTTACAAGGGGCTGAAATACCAGTTTATCTCCCAACTTACGGCGGCCGCGCTGCCGGAGGGGCAGGTGATCCACGAAGCCAATAACGTGCTTATCTACATCGGCCAAAATCGCGGCGGCCAATTGACGGACGTCACCATTTATCAGCAGACCAACAACACCTCCAGCAGTTTTCATGCGCCCACCGGCAGGGTCTGGGTGGACAATACAAACCATCAGATGGTGATTGATTTGATCGAGCCGCGCGGGGTTACGATTGGGGCGCATACCAATACCATGTACACGGCCTGGGCGGAAACGTCCTACAGCTTTTCCCTCAGCTCGGCCACCAACAAGTCATCCACCCTGTCCATCAGCGACATGACCTTTGGCCAACTCCGGCAGGCTTACGTGGAACGGGACCAGCCCGACACCAACTGGCTCACGCGCGCCGTGGCGGGCACCAATTCCGTGGTGGCGGCGCGGGAGGAAATGCTGCGGCTGGAAAAAATCCAACACCGGGAGCATGCCCAAATCCGGTCCGAAATGAACCGGCAGGTGGCGTTTTCATTTGCCTGCTTTTCCTTCACGCTCATCGGCATTCCGCTGGGCATCCGCGTGCATCGCCGCGAGACGAACATCGGCATCGCCATCGCGCTGATCCTGGTGGTGGTGTATTACACGTTCATCATGCTCGGGCAGGCGCTCTCGGGTCGGCCGGAGTTCCATCCGCAACTCATCTTTTGGCTGCCCAACTTCATCTTCCAGATCACCGGCGCGTTCCTGCTGTGGCGCGCCAACCGGGGGATTTGAGGAGGTGTCTTGCGGTGAAATTGGGTGCATTTTGAAAAACGGCAAATAGAGTGTGACGCTCTAGGCATATTTTTTGATCATTTGCCCACCTGTCCGACCCATCCAGTGGCTTGATTCGCGAAATACGCGGCAACCGTTTCTCCTTCTCCCGGGGGGAGAAGGCAGGGATGAGGGCGAGCGTCAAAACATACTTTTCCCGGGCCAACGGCATCACGGGTGATCGCGACAAATAGTTCGTTGAAGCCTCATTATCCGATGCTGAAAAATTACCGTCCGCGCCCGCGCCGGAAGGCGTTTCGTTCGGAGCGGTTGCGGGTCTCCAGTTTTTCGGACAAATCCTGCAACGCGCCGCCGATCATCAGAATGAAATTCTCGCAACTGGCGGTGGTGCCGCCGAAGCCGGTGACCATGTCGCGCTCCAGCCGGTCATTGGTCACCACCATCACCTCGCCATATTCCTGGAAACGATGGGCGGCGCGTTCGATGAGGTCATCGGCGGTCTGGCCGGCGCGGGAGAACAGGACCTCGACCCCGCGAATGGAATCGTTCTTGGGCTTGGAGTAGCGACTACGGTTGCCATCGAAGAAAATCGTCACCGGCGTGCCGCAGGCATCCTGATATTGGGTGAGCACCTCCACGAGCGCATCGCGGGCGGCCTCGGAATGGCGCGGCGCGCCCGCCGCGAGTTCAGGCCATTGATGCAGCAGGCTGTAGCCATCCACCAGGATGCGTATCAGCGCCATGAATACAGGATATTCGGGGCGGCGAATTTCGTCCACCAAACAAAGGGCTGATTGGGCTGGAATAACAGCTTGGCCAACCAAATAAGCAGGCCAACCATTAAATTTGCGCTTGGAAGTATCATTGCCGCCTTCCCGTGAAAATTGTTTCGACTTGGCGGCGCATAAATGCCACGGTCAAAGGCAATACCACGTACCGCTGATGATCATGATGAAAATTGCCCGGCCCGATAACCAAAATAGAAATGTCTGGCTGGCCGGTGGCCTGGCGGCCTTGGGCCTTTGCTTTGGACCGATGAGCGAGAGTCGGGCCGCCGATCTGGCGATCGGCCGATTGGGCGGCACGAATTATGGCAATTGGCAGGCGACCGGCACCGCCTTTGGCGCAGGTCCGGCGGCCGATGCGCTGCTGCCCAAGCTGGAAATTGAGAACGCGTGCGATCATACCGTGATCAGCAGCGAGCGGGAGGGCGATGGGCCGACCGGCACGCTGACCTCGCCGGAGTTTATCATTGCCCGGAAATATATTTCGTTTCGCATTGGCGGCGGGGATTACGAACACGACACCTGCCTCAACCTCATCGTCAAAGGCAAGGTGGTCAAGAGTGCCACGGGCTGGCGCAGTGATTATCTGGGGCCGGCGAGCTGGGATGTCAGCCGGTTTTGGGGGCAGGTGGCGCGGATTCAAATCGTGGATCAGGCCAGCGGCGATTGGGGCCACATCAATGTGGATCACCTTGTCCAGACGGACAAGCCGGAGCGCTTGCCGGTGGCGACCGGGCCGCTTTACCACGAGTCGTTGCGCCCGCAATTTCATTTTACCGCCCGCCAGTGGACGATGGACCGGCTCAATCCCGGCCAGCAGCAGGAGGGCTGGGTGAATGATTTGAACGGCCTGATTTATTACGATGGCGAGTACCATCTGTTCGCCCAAAGATGGGCGAAGTGCTGGATACATGCGGTGAGCCGCGATTTGATTCATTGGACCGAACTGCCGCCGGCCTTCTGGGAGGAACACCCTGGCAGCGGGGTGCAGTCCGGCACCTGCGTGGTGGATTATCAGAACACGTCCGGGTTGTCCCCGAACCGCATGAATCCGCCGCTGGTGGCGTTTTTCCCGCGCTGGGACAATCGCAGTCAGGGCATTTCGTACAGTCTGGATCACGGGCGCACGTGGCAGTTTTATGAGAAGAACCCGATTCTGGTTCACCCGGAACGCGACCCCAAAGTCTTCTGGTACGCGCCCGGCAATCATTGGGTGATGATGCTCTACGGCGACAGCCAGTACCATATTCTCACCTCTACGAATCTCTTGAGCTGGCAAGATGAGCATCACCCCATCAAGGACAGCTATGAATGTCCGGATTTTTTTGAACTGCCGGTGGATGGCGACCACCAGCACATGAAATGGGTGCTGATTCAGGGCAATGGCAATTATTCCATCGGCACCTTTGACGGCACGGAGTTCAAGGAGGAGACCGGGCGGCGGGCCTGTGACGTGGGTCCGAATTTCTATGCCACGCAAACGTGGGCCAATACGGAGACCGGCGATGGCCGGCGGATTCAGACGGCGTGGATGCGGGAGCCGTCGTTTCCGGACATGCCGTTCAACCAGCAAATCAGCTTTCCGTGCGAACTCACGCTGCATAACACGGCGAAGGGACTGCGCGTCTTTCGCCAGCCCATCGGTGAAATCGCACTGCTCCATCGCGGTCCGGATGGCTGGACCAATCGCATGTTGAACGCCAATCAGGTGCTGCCGCTGGAGCCGGCCGGACAGTTGTTTCACCTGCGGGCGGAGGTCAGCATCCCGGAAGGGGCCAAGCTGACGTTTAACATCCGTGGTATCCCGGTGATCCTCACGGCCACGACCGTTGAATCGGGCAACAGCCCGGCGGCGGTCATTGATCGCGTCAAGACGGTGGAAATTTTGGTGGATCGCGCCTCGGTCGAGACCTTCGTGAACCAGGGTGAAATTTCCTCCACGCGCTTTGTGCTGCCCAATGAAAACGGTCTCTCGGTAAAAGCCGAGGGTGGGGCGGTAACCTTGCAATCGCTCACCATTTACCCGCTCAACTCGGCCTGGCCGGAGCAACAGCCATGATACGTTCCCTGATTAAACTAACGGTGTTTGGCGCGCTTCTGGCCGCTGTTTTGCCCACGGCGCTGGCCGGGCAGCCGCACATTGTCAGTCTTTATAATTTTGTCCGCGAACGGGATTTCCGGCTGCCGGATTCCGAGGCGGTGCTCTTCAATGCCACCAC
This sequence comes from uncultured Verrucomicrobia subdivision 3 bacterium, assembly GCA_903872345.1. Classification (GTDB taxonomy): domain Bacteria; phylum Verrucomicrobiota; class Verrucomicrobiia; order Limisphaerales; family UBA11358; genus UBA11358. Next base: position 4,442 of record CAIQKM010000169.1, read on the forward strand.
GCAGCAAGTCCGGTTGATCAAGCGCGCCAACCTCCACGCCACGTGGGCGCTGGAGTACGACGCGCTGATGGATACCAACTACCAAAACTATTTCCGGCAGGAGTTGGGCGCCAATGACGAAATTGCCGCGTGGTGGGAGATTCCGCAGGAGCTGGTGGAAAAGGCCGGGCTGACCTGGCGCGGCCGTCATAATTGGGATCCGGTGGCGAATGTCGGTTTTTCGCCGGGCTACACGCCGGCCGAGCGGATTCGGCTGGTGGATGTTTATATGGCGGATTTCAAGGCGATCTTTGGTCGCTATCCCCGCACGGTCGGCTCCTGGTACATTGATGAAGTCACCTTGGCCTACATGGCCAAGCAATACGGCATCATCGCCTCCTGCAATTGCAAAGATCAGATCGGCACGGATTTCTATACCCTGTGGGGTGGCTATTGGAATCAGGCTTATTATCCCAGCCGTCTGAATGCCTACATGCCGGCGCAGACCCGCGCGGGGCAGATTGATGTGCCGATCTTCCGGATGCTGGGCAGCGATCCCATTTATCAGCACGGCACCACTCCGGGTTTAATCTCCCTCGAACCGGTTTATCACGCTGGCGGCGGCGGTTCGGCGGACTGGGTGAATTGGTTCATGCACAATCTGATCGAGCAACCGGCGCTGGCGTTTGCCTTCACCCAGGCGGGGCAGGAAAATTCGTTTGGCTGGGAGGCCATGAAATCCGGCCTGACGCAACAAGTGACCCTGTTTGCCGAGGAAGCCCGGGCGGGCAAAATTCAGGTCTGGACGCTGGAAGGGGCGGGCAAATGGTTCCGTCAACATTATCCGCTGACGCCGCCGACCGCCATGGTGGCCCTTGATGACTGGCGGCATGAAAACCGCAAGACCGTTTGGTACGACAGCCGGTTTTATCGGCTGAATGTGCTGTGGCAGAACGGCGCGTTTTTCATCCGCGACCTGCACTGCTTCGACGAATCCGTAACCGCCCCCACGCATGACAAGATCTTGAAGGCGACGTCGCTGGCCTACGAAACCCTGCCCGTGATGGATGGCGCCCAATGGTCCGGTTCCGGGACAAACCCGGCCGGCATGTGGCCCGTACGACTGTTGCCGGATGGCTCCACGGCAGTCCTTGCGCCGGCCGGTGCGCCCGAGGTCCGGGAGTTGAACAAAAAAGAGTTGAGCATCCGGCAACCGGTGGAAGGCGGTGGTTATTTTTCAATCATTTGCAGCGAAGCCAAGGTCACTTTCACGGGTGTGGACGGTAACGGCAAGTCGTTGAACTGGGCCTGCGAGCTGACCGGCGGTGCGCGGCAGGCGGCGGCCGTGCAGCACGTCGGTCCGGATGGCATTGCGTACCGCTACCACGGGGTTGACTATCAGCTCAAGCTGGTGCGCAAAGCCGGTGCCTGCGAGCAATTGGACAAAGGCGGCATCCGGCTCCTGCCCAATCGCTCGGGAAAACTGGAGCTGATTTTGGACGTCACCCGGCGGTGACGGCGCAACCCGGAACTCAGTATCAATGTGGAATCGGCTTGCGAAGTCAGCCTTACTAATGCCAACTTGCTGGCCACCATGAGACATACCATTCCTGCGACCTTCGATTGTTTCCTGACCAAACTCTTTTTGCTCCTCGCCGCGGGCCTGGCGCTCGTTCCCGGACTGCGCGCGGACGTGAAACTGCCCGGCGCCATCAGCGATCACATGGTGCTGCAACAGCAGCAGGCGGATCCCATCTGGGGTTGGGACACGCCGGGTACGCAGATTACGGTGACTTTCGCCGGTCAAACCTACACGACCACGGCCGGAACGGACGGCTCCTGGTCGGTGAAACTCGCCCCGCTGCCCGCCAATGCCACGCCGCAGACGCTTACCATCACCGGCACTTCCAAGCGCGAAGTGCAGGATGTGCTCATCGGCGAAGTGTGGCTGTGCTCCGGTCAGTCGAACATGGAGATGGGCGTGGGGATGGTGCAGAATGGCGCTGCCGAAATTGCCGCCGCCAACTTTCCCAATATCCGGTTGTTAAAAGTCCCCAAAAACTGGCAGCCCGAATCCCAGGCCGACCAGCCGGCCAATTGGAAAACCTGCACGCCGGAGACCATTGCGCAGGGCGGTTGGAACGGCTTTTCCGCCGCCGGTTACTTTTTCGGCCGGGAACTGCATCGTCAACTGAATGTCCCCGTGGGGTTGGTGGACTGCACCTGGGGCGGCACGCGGATTGAATCATGGACGCCGCCGCAAGGGTTCGCGTCAGTGCCCGCCTTGGACGGCCTGAATAAGGCGGTGCAACTGGGCGATCCCCGCGCGGAAAGTCACAAGCAGAAGCTGGGGGCATTTCTGGACGAAGCCGGGAAGTGGCTGGATCAGGCCCGCAATTCATTGGCCACGGCCGCCCTCGTTCCGCCCATGCCGGCGTATCCGCAGGAGCTGTTGCCGCCGCATGATGTGCAAAACCCGACGGCACTCTATAATGGCATGATCTATCCCGTGCACCCGCTGGCGATGCGCGGGGCCATCTGGTATCAGGGCGAGGCCAATCTGGGCGACGGCATGTTGTATGCCGAGAAAATGAAAGCCCTGGTCGGCGGCTGGCGGCAGGTGTGGCAGGAAGGCGATTTTCCGTTCTATTTCGTCCAGATCGCGCCGTTCAATTATGGCGACCGTCCGCAACTGCTGCCCGAACTGTGGGAGGGTCAGACCGCCGCCGCCCGGGAAATCCCCAACGCCGGCATGGCGGTGGTGAATGACATTGGTAACTTGCGGGACATCCATCCCAAGAACAAACAGGAAGTCGGCCGCCGGCTGGCACTACTCGCTTTGGCAAAAACCTATGGTCACACGGACGTGGTATTTTCCGGGCCGACGTTTCAATCCCTGGCGATTGAGGGCAACACGCTGCGGGTCCGTTTTGATCATGCGGATGGCGGCCTGTCCAGCCGCGATGGCCAGCCGTTGAGCGGGTTTGAAATCATTGACGCCGATGAAGGCGGTTTTGTGAAAGCCGACGCCAAGGTGGATGGCGACACCGTGGTGCTGTCCGCCCCGGAAGTGACCCATCCCGTGGCCGTGCGGTTTGCCTGGAGCCAACTGGCCGAGCCCAATCTGGTCAATGGCAGCGGACTGCCTACGAGCGCCTTCCGCGCGGGCACCGTGCCCAAGCGCGACTGGGCGAACATGCATGTGCCGGAAGTGAAGCATTACCAGCTCGTGTATGACCTCGATCTGGCCAAGGCCGGCCCGGACATTCATTGGGACACGGACAACCGCAATCTAATCCATGCGCCGTTTGACCGCATTGCCTACAGCCTCGAATTGCAGGATGCCAATGGTGTTTCGCAGGACGTGTATGTTTCCATGGATGCCTTCACCGATTCGCTGGCTAAAATCGGCGTGCCCACCCTCGCCTCCGGGGCGAATTTCCAAGTGAACGTCGCCCACCTGAATGTATTCTCCGATGTCAAAGGCGTCGTCACGGGCACCAATCTGGCGGGCGGCAACATCGAGTTCTGGCCGAACAATTACACGCCGGAGAATTCGGCCAACGTACCCAATGCCTCCGGCAGCGTGTTTGACTTCGGCGATCAGCAGGGCTTTCCCCCGGACGGCTACGGCTCCATGCAGGTGCATAACCACGATGCCCGGCAGACGATCTTTGCCCTCAATCACTGGCGCGAAGGCCAGGGTGCCGATATCGGCATCGGCAACGCCCCGAACGGCAACCCGGACTGGACCTTCGCCGCGAATGCCGGCAATTACAAAGTCAAACACCTGCGCGTGTTTGTGCGGTACAAGTAGGTTTGGCCGGCTTGGCGACCTTATCGGGGAAAACAGTGACGGAAGCTGGTGGCAGTCCGCTTGGCGCGTGCTGCTCCACCTTGACGATCAGGTTGGGCTTCATGCCGGCCAGGGCGGGCAGCAGATGGTTCAACACCTGCTCGGCCGTCATGCGGAATTTGCGGCCGCGCGCGCTGACCTTGAGCCAGCCTTGTTCATCCCGGTAATAGCGCTCCGTGAAATTTTTGGTGCCCAGCAGAATGAGATAACTGTCGTTGGTCAGTTTCATGTGCCGCCCATTTTGCCAGTTTGCAGCTTAACCGTCAGGGTAATCGCTGTTCACCTCACACATTCAAAATCAATCCGAGCCAGCTTTCCCGCCGGGCGCAAACAAAAAAACGCCGCCTCGCGAATGCGGGGCGGCGTTATGAATGACTTAAAACGAATTACTTGCGCTTGCGCAGGAGCAGCGCCAAACCACCGAGACCGGCCAAGGCCAGGGAGGTGGGTTCCGGCGTTGGGGCGAAGTCCGCCGTGAAAGCGGAAGATGCACCGGTTACAGTCCAATCGCCTGCGTTGGACCATTGGGAGATGTCAGTCCCATTGTTCTCATAAACAAAGCTGCCGCCGAAAGAGGAGGAAAAAATCGCCCCCCATTGACCAGTGCCGCTGCCGGCAGTTTCGGATGTGCTCGCGAAGAACACATACGAATCACCCGGCGTCAGCGGAACGCCCCCCACGTTAAACGTAACGGCTTCATAAGAACCACTGCCAGTCGTGGACATCACATCGCTGGTGTAGAGGGCGGAACCGGTCACTGCGGAACCGCTCCACGCGAAAAGATAACCTTTAAAGGTATCCGAAGCCGGAGTGTTCAATTCAAAAGTGATATCATACAGCGCCGAACCGGGGGCGACAAATGTCTCGCCGTAGGTGGCCGTATTCGGATAACCGAATGGGGAGTAACCCGTTGTATTATCCCAGCTTGAGAGGGTACTGATGGTTTGTCCGTACGCGGAAGCCGCACCGACCAAGGCTAAAAACGCGACTGATTTAAATAAGTTGTTCATATATAATATATGTTCTGGGTGTTACTTGGTTGTTTTGTTTGGGTTTCCTTAGCCCTTACTGTCGTTAGTATTTTCTTAAGTGCATTTTTTGTCAATATAAAAAGCTTATAGTTCCAAACAAAAATGAGGCCGAATACCGCAAAATACGTTTTGATTATTATAGTAATGGCAAAAGTCCGCTGTCGGCACCCGTTCCAGTTTGCGCTGCATTTATCATATAACCAAAACGGCTTAGAACAATGGTCAAGCTGGCAAATGGAGTGACACCTGCAGAAACCCCGTGAAATACGTCACGGCGCAACCGGCGATGTTCACCCGTTCGCCGCGCAAGTCGCAATACAGTTCGCCGCCGCGCGGGGAAACCTGCCGGGCGTGCAGTTTCATTCGTGCCAGCCGTTCCGCCCAGTACGGAATTAACGTGCAATGCGCGGAGCCGGTGACGGGATCTTCCGGCACTCCGGCGCGCGGGGCAAAGAAGCGGGATACAAAATCACATTGCTTGCCGGGAGCCGTCGCGATGATGCCGAGGCAATCGAGCCGCAGCAGGGCGGCCATGTCCGGCTTCAAATTTCGGACGGTTTGCTCGCTGTCAAACACGGCCAGATAATCCCGCGCCTTGGCGGTGACCAGCGGGGTGGCTCCGAGACCGGCGATCAAGTCGGGCGGCGTGGGGCAGGGGATGGCCGGGCGGGCGGGAAAATCAAGGGTCAGAAGTTCCCGCTCGCAGGTCACGGTCAGCAGACCGGACTTGGTCTGAAACCGCACGGCGGAACCTTGGCAGCCCAAATGTTGGAAAATCACATGCGCGGACGCCAGCGTGGCATGGCCGCACAGGTCCATCTCCAGATTGGGCGTGAACCAGCGCAGATCAAAATGGCCGTCCCGCCGCACCACAAACGCCGTCTCCGCCAGGTTGTTCTCGGCGGCAATGGCTTGCAGCGTGGCGTCGGGCAGCCAGTCGGTCAGCACGCAGACCCCGGCCGGGTTGCCGGCGAACAGCCGGTCCGTGAACGCATCAACTTGGTAATACGGAATACTCATGGTGGTTTACTTCTCCAAGGTGGACAGCCCAACGCGCGTGGTTTCCAGCGTCAACGTACCACACTGGTCACAATAATGCGCGGGCCACACATCCGAAGTTTCCTGCAAGATGTGGTTGCTCCAGCCGGGCGCCTTGAACGTGAGATTGGCCAGCGAAAGCGAACCGCTGAACAGAAACGAAGCGGTGCCGCCGCCGATGTGTGTCTGGCCGGCGATCATCTCCTGGCTGCATTGGGGACATTTCATAATGGGAAAATCGGTTTCATATCGGTTTCATATCCGGCTTGCGGCTAATGCCTGAAAGCATTCATACCCCACTGGATCAGAGACAAGATAATGGCCCCGGCAATTATCCAACCAATAATTTGCCGCCCCACTCCGACTTTGGGCGATGGTGCCGTGCCCCCGGCGTCCGTGGTGGTGTTTTGGGCAATGGGCAGTCCGACCAGAATTTCCCTTGCCTGCCCCACATACGACTCCGGCACGACAATGCTCCATTCCTGTCCGAGTCCGGAAGTCGGGCTGGCCGGCATTGCCAGCCGCAGACCGCCGGCGGTTTCTTCGCGGCGTTGAAAGGGGATGTTGGCCTCTTCCAAGGCATTGGCCGCCCAATCCAGATGAATGATCTGTCCCGTCCGGAACACGGTGACAAACTCGGTCAGTTTGATGCTCATGGTGGCGCAATCGGTTTTGGGTCTCCCGCCGTCAAAGCTGTGGCGTTCCCCAATCATCTTACTTGCCGCGAATATGTTGCGGTGGGCGCAGCGTTGCAAGCGCCAAATATGGTTTGGCAACATGGTGGTCGCGCATGGGGAATAAACGCCGAGCCGCCGAGACCGCTGAGAAACGCTGAGAAATGTTTCCTCTCTGCGCTCCTCCGCGTTCTCCGCGTCTCTGCGTTGATTTCCCCGTCCTCATTTTTACGTGTCGCATTTTTACGCTGCAAACAGGGGGCGGATTGGGTAGATTAGGCCCGTTCATTAGCTAATGTCCGAAAAACCATCATTTTTTTCCCGGCCCGGCGGGCGCATTGCCACGCTGGCGGCCATCGTCTTTGTGCTGGACCAGTTCACCAAGCAACTGGTGCTGCGCTACCTCATGGAGGGGGATGAGCGGACGGTGATTCCCGGGTTTTTCAACCTGGCGCACCGGGTCAATACCGGCGCGGCCTGGAGCCTGTTCACCGGCAATAACGCCCTGCTGGCGGCGGTCGCCCTGGTGGCGCTCGTGGTGCTCACCCTCACCCGGCATCATTTCAAGGCGGAAACCTTCACAGGCCAGATCGCGTTCGGCCTGATTTTCGGCGGCATCATCGGCAATCTCACCGACCGGATCCTGCCCGGCCGCCATGCCGTGGTGGATTTCCTGCACTTTTATCTGCAACGCCGCGGCACGCTGGATACCTATGATTTCCCGGCCTTCAACGTGGCGGACTCCGCCATCTGCACCGGCGTGGCGCTGATTTTTATCCTGACCTGGAAGCAGGATCACGCGCAGCCGCAAACCCGGAAGGCGGCGGCGGATCAATAATATCATGGCGGCACGCACAGACCAATTGACAGTGGAACATTCGCAGCCCGGCGAACGGCTGGACGTGTTTCTGCGCACCCAGTTCCCCGCCGCCTCGCGCGGCACCATGCAGCGGCTGATCGAGCAGGGCCACATTCTGGTAAACGGCAAACCCGTCAAGGCCACGCACAAACCCCGCGCCGGCGAGAAAATTGACATCACCTGGCCGGAAGCCCGTCCGGCCGAGGCGCTGCCGGAGGAGATCCCGCTGGATATCCTGTTTGAGGACCAGTCGCTGCTCGTGGTCAACAAACCGCCCGGCCTCGTGGTCCACCCCGCCGCCGGCCACGAAGAACACACCCTGGTGAACGCCTTGCTGCATCACTGCCAAGGTTCATTGAGCGGCATCGGCGGCGTGGCGCGTCCGGGCATCGTCCACCGGCTGGACAAGGAAACCAGCGGCTGCCTCGTGGTGGCCAAGAATGACGAAACCCACCTCGCCCTGGCCGAACAATTTTCCAGTCGCACCGTCAAAAAGATTTATCACGCCCTCGTCTGCGGCGTCCCCGTGCGGGACGCCGGCGAAATTCACGCCGCCATCGCGCGGCATCCCACGCATCGCAAACGGATGGCCGTGCATGACGACAACGACGGCCGCGCCGCCCACACCAGCTACCGCGTGCTGGAACGGCTGACCGCCGCCGCGCACATGGAAGCGCAGATTCATACCGGCCGCACGCATCAGATTCGCGTACACTTTCAATTTCTTGGTCACCCCGTGGTGGGCGACACCACCTACGGCGCCAAGCCCAACCAGCGGCTGACGGAGCAGACCGGCTACGCCGCGCCCCGGGTCTTGCTTCATGCGAAGGAATTGTCCTTCATCCATCCGCGCACCAGGAAGACGATCAAACTGGAAGCGCCGCTGCCGGCGGATTTCAAGGCGGGATTGAAGGCGTTGCGTTTGCCTTGATGAGGCTTGATTAGGCACGATTGCTGGGGTTTTAACGCAAAAGGCTAAACGCTGAAGGCTTAAGGCTAAATTTCAGAGCCGTTGGCGAGGTGTCAGTTTAAAATTTTCACGTTTGCCTTGATGAAGCACGATTAGCCTTGATTGCAGGGGTTTTTGCCTTGATGGGTCGCCCCTTCAGGGCTGAGTTTCTTGTGTGGGCGAACCCAGAGCGTTGCTCTGGGCTGGTATGGGGCCGCGCCGTTGGCGCTCGGCTGATGGCGGGGTCGTTTTTCACACCGGTTTGATTTGGTTTGATTTGGTTTGATTCACGGGAAATCCCAATGATTCAGGGGCACTCGGGTTTGATTTCTTCGAGGCCGTAGCCGCCGGCGGGGTCTTTGGAACGTTCCCGTTCGCGGCGGAGGTCTTCTTCGGTGTGGGCGTATAAGGCCAGGTGGGCGGCTTCGTCGAAGCTGCCGTCGGGGCGTTCATCCCAGCGGACCACCGGGATGTTCACTTTCGGGAACGTGCCTTTGGACACGCCGAATTCGCCGCCGTCGGCGGCTTCGGATTCATCGCCTTCTTCTTCCTCCTCGTCGTCGTCTTCTTCTTCGACTTCTTCGTATTTCGGCTTTTTCGGCTCCTGGCCGGCGGGGGTGATGTCGTCGGGGTTGGGCCGGATCTTTTTCATGAAGAGTTGGAAGTTGTGCTGACGTTCCTTGTCGTCTTCGTATTCGTCAAACAGG
>CAIQKM010000170.1 GCA_903872345.1 uncultured Verrucomicrobia subdivision 3 bacterium
GGCTTTTTTCATCGCCCCACTGGCGCTACCGCGAATGACAGCCGCAAAAGCAAGCAAGCAGATCAAGTGTTTTGTGCATTTATTTGGCCGTCAGACTCTGCCAAAACACCCCCAATTTCCTTTTTCAGACGCACTCTTAGATCGCAAAACGGTAAACACCAGTGTCGCCCAAGTTTTTAATGAACGCGGTGAGGGCATGATACTTCGGGGCGGAGAAGCAAAACTCTCTCAGGAGGATCGTCAGCCACATTTGACTGAAGACGACATGAAAACATTGATGCTGCGGTCGCTTGCTGAGTTCGAGCGTGAGCATGGTCATCTTCCGGCACGAGTCGTTATCCACAAAAGCTCCGGCTTCAATTCGGCTGAAATCATCGGATGCAATGCGGCACTAGACGAACTGCGAGTTAAATGTCGCGACCTTTTGGTGATTCGAGAATCCTCAACTCGCCTATTTCGTGCCGGGCAATATCCGCCACTGCGGGGAACTTTTCTTGAGTTGGACAACCGCCGCAGTTTGCTTTACACGCGAGGCAGCATTTCATTTTATCAGATGTATCCCGGAATGTATGTTCCGCGCGCTCTTGAAATAGATTCGGTGCAAACCGAAACACCGGCGCGAACACTCGCCCAAGAAATCTTGGCGCTTACAAAAATGAATTGGAACAACACTCAATTCGATTCGGCCTTACCGATAACACTACGAGCTGCAAAACAGGTGGGAGCAATTTTGAAATATGTCGGAGAACAGCCGCCGCTCACATCCAGCTACGCGTATTATATGTGATGTGGTTTCGTCCAACTTCACTTCTGAAAAGTCTATCCGTGCGATTCTAAAGCCTCTTGGATCGTTTTGACCGGCAGGAATAATTCCAGTTCGTTCGACGGCAGCGCCACAAAGCCAAATTGCTCGTAGTAGCTTTTGGCGTGTTGATCCTTCGCGTCCACGAAAAGACCAATCCCGCCCGCCGTGTTGAAAATCTCGATGAATTTCCCCATCGCCGCTACCAGCAAGGCTTTCCCGATGCCTTGCCGCTGGTTCGTTTTGGCGACTGCCAACCGGCCAAGCCGGACGCCGGCCACGTCGCGCGGCAGTTTCTTGGCTTCTTGCGCTGTCAGCGATTCTGATTTGATCTGGCAGATGTTGAGCGAGAAAAAACCCACAATGGGTTTGGGCGCGGCAGCGGCCTCATCCACCAGCACAAATGTCCGTGAGATTCCGCGCTCCGCGTGTTGCCGCGCGGTTTGCTTAAGAAATAAATTTAGCGGCTCACTCCCGCAGTCGAATCCGTCCCGGTCGTGAGTTTTCGCCAGCAGTTCAACTTTATGCACGGACCATGCCTTTATACGTTTTGACCGCGTCTTTCAGCCGCTTATTCGGTTTCGGCGGATTGTCTAACAGGGCCAGCAGCTTGTGTGCGTCTTTCTGCGAGAGCCGAATGACCGACTCGCGTTCAATCACGCGCTGCGCTTCCACATACGCCGTTTGCACCACGAACTGATTGACCGTCGCGCCCAAAAGCTCTGCCGCCTGCTCCAGCGTGTCGCGCACACTGTCAGAAACTCGGGCCGTGATCCGCTTGCGCGGTTCTTCTAAAACTTGTTCCATACCTACATGGTGCCACTTTGGCACCGGCTTGTCAATGGCACTTCAAGCAACCTGAGCTATGCCGGAAATTGCACCGCATCACGCCATTGCGCCACGTCCTCGACTTTTTCCCGCTGATAAATTTGGTGAATCAATTCTGAAGCGTGGTTCACCAAACGCATTGCCGCTTCGCGCGGCACGCCGACACGTCGCAGGCGGTTGACGTAGGTGACGCGCAGGCAATGAAAAGTCAGGTGCGTCTTTTTGATTTTGATAAAAAACTGCTGCCATCGGCGCGACGGTTGAAACGGAAATTCAACGGTGAATTTTTGTTTCGATTTGCGGATGCGTTCCAACAGGGGACGCAATGCGGTCGGCATAGGCACAGAGAACGCCCGATCTTCGCCGCCTTTGGGGGTCGGAAAAGTGATTTTGTTTTCATCAAAATCAATGCAGTTGACTGGAATCCGTGTCTCCCGTAACCGGCAGCCAGTGTGCAGGGAAATATCAAAGGAAGTTTGCATCCATTCGGGTTCGTCCTTCAGCGCTTCCCGAATCTCGCTGATTTCATCGTCGGTCAGTTCCGGTTTTTTCGCTGCCTTGTCCCGTTTCAATTTCATGCTCATTAGCGGATTGGCGTCAGCATGGCCGAGCCGCACTGCTTCCCCGATGATCATCGCAAAAGTTTTCAGTTCAAAAATGGCCGTGTTACGGCCAACCGTCTTGCCGGTCTTTTTCTTGTAGCTGGTGCGCCAGTCAATATATTCAAGAGCGTTGCGGTAGGTAATGGCGCGAGGGGAACCCCTCCTCTGCCCGCCACGTCCTGCAGACAAAAGGAGAATCCTCAGAAACGACGCTGGCCGACGGCACCGCCAATGCAGCGCCCGGAATCGTCGTCAATCCCAGGAAAAACAAAACCAGCCGCAACCACGATCCCCAAAGGCCCCCAAATAACATGAACGGAGTGTTTAGGAATTTAGAACCCGATTCAAGAATAGTTTTGTCTAATTCATTTTGGGCTTTTCTTGTTGGCCACCACCCTGCGGCGTAGGAACACTTTGAAGCCCTGGCGGATATGCCGTCACTAATTAACCGCTGAACTCGGGCGGCGTTTCATTAGCTCGCGTATTGCCATTGAAGCTTTTGAGGTCGCTGCGATTGATTATCTAGTCAAACCGGTCTCCGTTACTGGAAAATTGCAAATCCGGATCTATACGTTCACAGGCGACAGGTTCCA
>CAIQKM010000171.1 GCA_903872345.1 uncultured Verrucomicrobia subdivision 3 bacterium
GGCTTTTTTCATCGCCCCACTGGCGCTACCGCGAATGACAGCCGCAAAAGCAAGCAAGCAGATCAAGTGTTTTGTGCATTTATTTGGCCGTCAGACTCTGCCAAAACACCCCCAATTTCCTTTTTCAGACGCACTCTTAAACATTGAAGAATGGTTTTCTCTGGAATATCTCCGAATCCTTTTCCCTCCAAAACTTCGAGCAACTCGTCTATTTCATCTTGCAAATGAAAATCTTCGCTCCATGTCCACGCAACCATGAGATCAAGCGTCGTCAACTTTGTCCCTGTGCTATTGATTCTTTCAAATATGATTCCTACCTCGGTTTTGGAACGCTTGGTAATTGTGACGACAGGGACTTCATAATTGTTGAACTTTTCATGCAATTGAGTGATTAGATCCTGATACTTCTCAGGGATTTTTTTAAACTCCGCCACAAATTCCTTGATTGCGAAAAGAGATTTCAAAGGAAATTCTCGTCCAGTGCCAGAAAGTTCTTCACTCCCAAGAAAAGCATGCGTTTCTGGATCGAAGAATATTTCAAAAAGATCAAGTGCAGCGGCACCTGCCTCGTCTTTGCTTTGTGTGCGGTCAGTGCAGAAAACTGCGTAAATTGTCGAAAGCCGCTGTTGGCCGTCCAAAACATAATTCACGGGGTAGGATTCAGCTTTGTCTGGAATTGCAAATCCGCAAACATTTCGAGTTGCTTTCAATTTTTCGGCGGAATTCCAAAGGAGAATGCTACCAATGGGATAATCTTGATAGAGACTGTCAAGTAACTCGATGATTTGGCCCTGGTTCCAAACAAAATGCCTCTGAAATGCCGGAATCTTGATATCTCCGTCAGCGACTCGGGAAACCAGTTTGTCTAGCTTAACTGCTGACGGAGTAATTTCTGAAATGGCCATAATTTTGAAACATTAGCAACTGCCTGTAAAACTGGCAAGTGTTTCAAAAAAGCTCAGCACAAGCTTTTGCCTGTTCGGTATTGGGGGCGGGCTGCGATTGGTCTTGTATGAAAGACAATCAACAGCGTTTCCTGTCCTCCTGAACCAACTGCCCGCCCGCCTGACGGCGGAGCAAGCGGGCTGGGTGCTGAACTGCCAGCCGCATGATATTCCGGCACTCATGAACGCCCGGTTGCTCAAGCCGCTGGGCAACCCTTCGCAAAACAGCATCAAATTTTTTGCCACTGACGATGTGCTGGAACTGGCCAAAGACCGCGCTTGGCTGGTTAAAGTCACCAACACCATTAGCCAGCACTGGCAGCACCAGAACGCCAAAAACCTCCGCCAAGTGGCCGGTTCACTGGATGGCCATTCCTCGACGACTGATTTTCCAGTGCTTGCCGCTCGTTGATTCTCCTTTTTGGATCGGACTTTACACATCCAGCATATAATCTTTTCTGACTTCCGTTTCTATTTTTTTGAGCAATTTATTATCCTCTGGCAACCCCCTGTCATTTAGTTGCGTGGCTTTCCTCATTTCCTCAACTTTTTGAAATTCCTGCGCCAGCATTTCACCCCTGTCTAAAATTTGCGCCATATCAAGCAATCCCCGATAGCTTTGAAAAATGCGGGTCCATTCTTCGCGTTCTTCTTTTAGACCGGAAACGATGGCGTCCCATCTGAAATTCGGCAGGATGCTTGACAGAACAAAGGCGCCTCCACCAGCTAGAAACGCGCCAAAAACTCGCAAGTGGTCGCTTCCTGCCATCAATGCTCCGATGATGGACACAAGCCCAAGCAAGCTTTTGAGCCAATAATCGATGCGTTTATATTTCCGGCACCTTTGGGTGTAATAGCGGAAATGCCAGTCGGCTAGACAGACCATTTCTTTTAGCTTGGCAGTGAATTCATCGTGGTTCATTCTCCTTGTTATATGGCAATTCCTCAAAATAATAAATCCGATTCGGCACGCTCAAACCGTACACAGCACACGCCAACAAAACCATTTATCGCCGGTCGTCAAATCACCGTCGGTGACAAGGTGAAGAATACTCAACACACTCCGTCTCAAGTATTCCGGCCAACTACGACAAAGAAGCCCTAATTTTTAATTTCGCAAAAAGCCCATTCTGCGGGATTGCCGAAGAATGGGCCGGTGTTCCCTCCACCTAACTGGCTTTCGCCATTTGCAGGGAAGCCGCCGCTTTCGCTGCGTATTCTTCAAGGGATGGCACAATAATTTGCGCAGCCTTCGCATAGGCGCGGTGGATGGCTTTGGAATTGTGGCCTAACGCCTGCATTGCGAAACGTTCGGGATAGCCTATTGCCTTCGCCCTTTCCGCCCAGGCATAGCGGTAGCTGTGGAGCGTCACGCCGGTGACGCCCGCCCGGATACATAGGCGGCGGAACCGGCTGGCGCGGTCATTGGCCGATATAGTAGAGAGCTTCGGAAACAATATGCCGGTCGTAGGCAGGTGACTCAGGACCGTTTCCAGTGCCTTGCTGATCGTAAACTGCGCCCGTGAGCCGGTCTTTTTCCTGAAATACGTTATCGTTTTGCTCGTCCAGTCAATGTCCTCTACGGTCATGGCGGCGGCGTCACCTTGCGCCGCGCCGGTTTCCCAAAGCAGTTGATAAAATAGTTTCCACTCGGCTTTCTTCTCGGCGGCAAGGATGGTTTCCTGCTCGTCGCGGGTGATGCCGCGCCGGTCTTTGGCGTGGTATTTGGGCCAGAGGTAGGGGGCCACTACGGGCAGCGCAATCCAGCCCAAGCTCAGGGCAAAATTATGTAGCCGCTTCAAAAAATAGACGATGGACACCTTGCCGTCTTTGAATACGGAGAAAAAATCATCGGCGGTGGTTTCCAGCAGCTTCTTGCGGCGCAAGCTGTCAAAGCAGGAGGACTTGAACACGCTGGCGTAACGCTCCCTGCTGCTGTCTTTACCGCGTGCCTGCAACTGCTCCATGACGGTCTGCCATGTGCGCTCCACAAATGCCGGGTCGCTGGCCGTCAGGTAGGCGCGGGCAAGGTGGAGATTCAGGACGGGCTGACGCTGCGCCGCGTTACGAGCTTCTAAAAGGCTGCGGGCTTCGGTTTCGTCTTTGGTGCGCAGGCTGGTCTGTTTGCCGGTCGTGCTGTCCTGCATATAGAACACCCCGCCGCGCCGGAATAACGTGTACTTGGTTTTCATGATATGATTGCTCTGAATCAATCAATCAGTCCCGGAGCAACCGCGTTTGCGAACGCGTGTTGTGGCAAAGTTTCAGCGGATTCTCGCCGGTAGCGGCCAATTGTTTAGGCAATCACCGCTTTACTGGCAGTTCCGCTGACAGTGGCCCGTCTATCCTTCAAGAAACCCTTTATTTGCAAGGGCATTATCAACTTGTCGTAGGATGGACGCGGATTAACGCAGATGGGGAAAGGCCGGCGGGACACGAATTTCACGAATTCACACAAATGGGGAGGGATTGAACTCGGAGTCGCCGAGCAGATGGAGGTACGCGGAGAGCAAATGAGCCTTTTGATAATGCTAGGATCCCGATTTATTATAATTTGTGTTTCTGGCAACTGTCCGAGTATAAATTATTAGCATGATGAAATTGTTTCAAAAGCTACAAAGGTTAAATTTATGGTTTCATGCCACGCTTGTGGTCGTGTCCGTAACCCTGCTTGTTGGTTTGAGTGGGTTCAAAATCATCGGTCTGCCGCTGATATTTATTTTTGGGATTGGAGACGGATACCCAAACGATTTTGATAAAGCCATTGGAATTCTGATCATTATTTTCATGGCCGCCATCGCACTCTGCATTGTTGGCCTGATATTTGCGCTTTTTTATAGGATGTTTTTCGATAAAACAAAATCCCCTGCCTTCCGCAGCAGATTTACAGCAGGCTTGGTATGCGTTTTGTGTGCGAATTATTTCTTAATGTGGAAAACAAATCATGAAGAATGGGAATCAATGGCAGTTGACCGAGCAAAAAACAACGCACTTGAGAAGGATGATCCAGTCGCATACGAAGCGGCTCTAAACCAGTCTAAATATGTTAATCGGGAAATGGAGCTTCGCCATGCGGCGTTCACCGGAAAATTGAAAATTGTACAGTACTTGATTTCAAAAGGCGTCAGTCCCAATGCGAATCTCCCTGAGTTACACGAAACTATTCTTGACGCTGCCTACAGTGGTGGAGGGTTGCATTATGCCGACAACCGTTCTGTAATTACAAATCACAACAAGGCCGTAATTGACTTTTTAATCAGTCACGGCGCAACAAACTGTCACGAAGAAACAAAAAAGTTTTACGAGAGTTTGCCTTAGCGCCGAAACATTAAGGGGGCAGTCAAACGCATTGTGCTATTCACCATCATTCACACGGTTCCCCCTCGTTCTCCACGCTGCTCCACCGCCTCTGCGACTCTGCGTTTAATCCCCGTTTCGAGTATGCAGGTTCCCGGGTGCAGGGCGCTTGGAAATTAAGACGATTGCGTCCCCTAATTCGTGGTCCTTCGTGAAATTCGTGTCACTCCCTGTTCGATTGGCACGTGCCGGCTCAACGCGTGTGCGGCGCGCTGCCGGAACTGGCGCATCAAAAAGCACTGCAACCGGCTTGAAAATCCCGCTGGACGAACATTTGCGCGCGGGCAGGAAGGCTGGTAAAATAGCCTTGGTATGAATTATCAGGACATCATCACGATTGAACCCGGCAAGCGCGGCGGGCGGCCGTGCGTCCGGGGGATGCGTATTGCGGTGGCGGATGTGCTGGGCTGGCTGGCCGTCGGGATGTCGCACCCGGAAATCCTGAACGACTATCCCGAATTGACGGAGACGGACATTCGGGCCTGTCTGGCTTTTGCCGCCGACCGTGAGCGCCGGGTATTGACCGCCACATGAAGCTGCTGTTCGACCAGAACTTGAGCTTCAAACTTTGCGACCGTTTGGCCGATCTTTTTCCCGGTTCAAGTCAGGTGCGGCTGGCCGGATTGGATCGGGCTGACGACCGGGTCATTTGGGAATTCGCCAAGGCTGGTGGATTCATCATGGTCACGCAGGATGCTGATTTCGCGGACATGGCGGCATTGTACGGTCCGCCGCCGAAGGTAATCTGGCTGCGTTGTGGCAATCAATCGAGCGAGTTTATCGAGGATTTATTCCGCAGTCATGCCGAGTCGATCCTCGCTTTTGCGGCGGATGAAGAGGAGTCTTGCTGGGAGGTTTATTAACCTCGCTGGCGCGGGCAAATCGGCTTAGTCGTCCAAATTCCGCGTGCCGATCAAATCCAGCGGACCTTCACGCGTGTTTCTTTTCGAGATGCTCGCGGTGCGTTTCCTCGCCGGCGATCTCCAGCGCGATGATGCCGGTGGCCCGCATCACTTCCGGTGGCAGCAGTCTTTGCAAATGAACGCGCAAATTGCGCGTCTGCCGAGCAAGGAACGCCTCCGCCGAAATCCCCTGCGCGGCGGAGAAGTCACGAAGAAAGATCAAGTCCGCATCTGGCAACGCGATGCTGATCGTGCTCATGGCCTTACAATAGCACCCCCCTCGCTCCGTTGCCA
Source organism: uncultured Verrucomicrobia subdivision 3 bacterium (assembly GCA_903872345.1). Classification (GTDB taxonomy): domain Bacteria; phylum Verrucomicrobiota; class Verrucomicrobiia; order Limisphaerales; family UBA11358; genus UBA11358. The sequence goes on from CAIQKM010000171.1 coordinate 5,498, forward strand.
AGCTCGGGCGGGCTTCATCCATCATGGCCAACTCCGCTTTCCCCCCAATTCGTGTCCCTTGGTGAAATTCGTGTCTGCCCTTCTGTGGGTGGCTGCCCGCGCGGTTCCGGGGCGTGCTTCAGGCATCGCCGGCCGCCGGCTTCATTTCCCCGCCGCCGGATCATGCCGGGACACCGCGTTGATTACCATCAGCCAATTAAAATAGGGTTCATCGGGATGACCTGCCAGCCGGGCGGCGAGCGTTCCGTATTCGGGATGAAACCACGCGGCGAGACTGAACAGGCGCACGGATGAGGACGGCTTCCAAAGGTGCGGGGCGTATTCGCCCTGACCGTTCTTCGCGCGCTTCAGATCGAAGGGCACACGCGTCTTCACAAATTCCATGTGGGTTTGCGTGCCGTTGGCAAAGGGCACCACAAACTCCACGCCGGCATGCAGCGTGGAACCGCCGGCCGAAGGTTCGTCAAACAGCCGGATGCCATTCCGTTCCGCCGCGCGGGCGAGGGACAGCAGCGGTTCGATGTCATAGAGATGATAGTGCAGCGCATCCCGCAGATAATAATCCGAGGACGCGCCGTCCGGTTTGAGGTTGCCGACAATGTGTTTGCGATAGCCGGCGACCGCCTCGTTCGCCAGGGTGGCATCGCCAATGGTCCAGCCGATGAGCCCCACGATCTTCAACCGGTGGCTGTACCAGTTGCCGGTCAGGCCGCGATGATCTTTCCACGCCACGTTGGCCTTTTCGCGGAGCCAGGCATCCACGGTGGCGCGGTCCGCTGCGGGAAAGGCGCCGCGCAGCAGGTCGTAGCCGGTGATCAACGGTTCAAATTGCGTTTCATTGATCGCGTCGCCATCGGAATGATTCACCCGCGCCCAGGCGAGGATGAATTCACGGGCCTTGTCTGCGTAACGGCCGTCGCCGGTCACCGCCCAAGTGCTGGCGAGCGCCTCGATCTTTTGCAGATCGGGCAGACTTTGGCCGGTGCGGATTTTGAGCGGGTCCTTGTCCAGATGACCTTCGCTCACGACGCGTTCGATGGGATTGGGGGTGGCCGCGAGCGCGGCATCCGCCTGCCGGTGGATGCCGGCAAATTCCCTGGCCGCCGCCGGCTGGCTGGCGACCAGCGCGCGCAAGGAGGTGATTTCGTCCGGCGTCAAACTCACCGTCCCGGCCGCCGCCCGGATCAATGCGCCCGCCAATATAATCCCGCCAATGAATAGCCTGATGCCCATGCCAGCAAGACGAATCCCGCCCGCCGGATGTTACGCCTTTTCCCGGCAGGGGCCGGCGGGCTGGAGGATCAGGCCGGAGGCCGAGCCAAAGATTGATATGAAGCCAACTGAACGGGATGGCGCAAATGGGCGGATGACCGACACTGCCCCCGGTGCGCGGCTTTGTGAGCCGCAGCAGCTTGCGATTTACCAGCGTTGCCACCTTGATTTAACCTGCGGGTTGACTGGCCAAGTTGCTGCGGGTCGCAGACCCGCGCTCCGCCGGCTAGGCACTTTGTGCCTGCTTTTTCGGGGCAGTGTTAAGCATGTGCCCCCCGGCGCAAACGGGCTGGCATCTTGACACTGCCCCGGGTTAAATAGATGAGCGCCACCTCACCCCGGCCCTCTCCCCCATTTACCAATGGCGGAGAGGGAGAAAACCCGATTGGCGAAGGGTTTTAACGATGTCACGGTTCTGGATTGGGGGGCAGTGCCTCGGGATGCTCCCGGCGCAAACCGAATCGTCAAACCAGACTTGTTGTCCCCTCCCGACTCTGGCAGCATGGTGGTGGCGGGCGTTTAGCGCAGCGGTAGCGCAGCAGCTTTACACGCTGTTGGTCGGGGGTTCGAATCCCTCAACGCCCACCATTTCCCCCATTGGATGTTGGGCGTTGGGTGTGCGATGTTGGATGTTTCCCCTGCCGATTTGTAATCTCCAATTTGAGATTTTAAGCAAGCCTTTCACCTTTGCTCCCCTGCCCCGCCTTGCTATTTTGAGGGCGATGCCGGACATCGTCCTCACCACCCTCAACGCGAAGTACATCCACACGGCCTTCGGGTTGCGTTACCTCTTCGCCAACCTCGGCGACCTCCAGTCCCGGGCCGGGCTGCGTGAGTTCGACATCAACCAGCGGCCGCTCGAAATCGTCGAAGCCCTGCTCGCGCTCGAACCGCAGATCATCGGTTTTGGCGTGTACATTTGGAACACCACCGAGACCGCCGAGGTCATCGCCACCCTCAAACGCCTCCGGCCCGGCCTCAAGATCATTCTCGGCGGACCCGAGGTCAGTTTTGAAACGGATGCGCAGGCGATTGTGCAGCTCGCCGACCACGTGATCACCGGCGAGGCCGACCTCGAATTTGCCAACGTCTGCCGGCAGTTGCTGTCACCGACCGCCGTGCCGCCGCCGAAAATCATCGCCGCCCGGCTCCCGGAATTCACGCAGATACTTCTGCCCTACGACCTCTACAATGAAGCCGATCTCGCCCATCGCATTGTCTATGTGGAGGCCTCGCGCGGCTGCCCCTTCACCTGCGAATTTTGTCTCTCCTCGCTGGACGTCCCCGTCCGCCAGGTGTCCCTGCCGAAATTCCTGGCCGAGATGCAAAAGCTGCTTGATCGCGGCCTGAAGCAGTTCAAGTTCGTGGACCGCACCTTCAACCTGAATCTCGCCACCAGCCGCGCCATTCTCGAATTCTTTCTGGCCCGGCATCAACCCGGACATTTTTATCATTTCGAGATGATTCCCGACCGCCTGCCCGCCGAGCTGCGCGAAATCATCGCGCGCTTTCCGCCGGGCTCGCTCCAGTTCGAGGTCGGCATCCAGACGTTTAACCCCGAGGTGGGCGCCCACATCAGCCGCCGGCAGAACTACGACCGCATGGCGGATAACTTTCAATTTCTGCGGAGCCAGACGGGCGTGCATATCCATGCCGACCTCATCGTCGGCCTGCCCGGCGAAACGCTGGAAAGTTTTGCCACCGGTTTCAACCGGCTGGTCACCATGGGCCCCCAGGAAATCCAGGTAGGCATTCTCAAGCGGCTGCGCGGCACGCCCATCAGCCGGCACGATCAGCCGTTTGGCATGGTGTACACGCCCCATCCGCCGTACGAAATTTTGGAGAACAGCCTGCTCGATTTTGCCACCCTCCAGCGCCTGCGCCGCTTCGCCCGCTATTGGGACATGGTCGGCAACAGCGGCAATTTCATCCGCACCACCCACTTGATTTGGTCCGACCAGCCGTCCGCCTTCCACGCCTTTTTCAAATTCAGCGACTGGCTCTACACGCGCACCGGCCGCACGGACAGCATTGCCCTCGCGCGCCTCGCGGAACTGGTCTTTGAATTCCTGACCGCCGAACAGCACCTTGATCCAGACATGTGCGCCGCCACGCTCTGGCAGGACTGGCAGCAGGCCGGTCGGCGCGATCCGCCGGAATGCATCCGCGAACGGCTCGCCGCCGAAACCGCCCGCCACCCGCGCGCGACCAAAACCGCGCTCCCCAAGCGCCAGGCGCGGCATGTGAGCGGCCCGCCCGTCGAAGACGTGGCAGCCGACGTTAGGCTCTAAATGTAAGTGCCAACGCTCGCCCTCATCCCGGCCTTCTCCCCCGGGGAGAAGGAGAAACGGTTGCCGCCTAATCCGCGCATCAAGCCGCTGGATTGGTCACACCGGTGGACGAATGATTAGAAAAGGTGCCAAGGTGAAATCCTCTCCCGGGGGAGAGGAAACAGGTGAGGGCGAGCGACAAAACTAACTTTTCCGGCCGCTTCCGCAATGCAGCCAAACCATCATGGAGGTTCATGGGGCGGAGGCGCTCTTATTATTCATTTTTGGCGTGGTGGCAGGCATGGCCCACCGTTAAGGGAAATGCGCGAATATTTCTTGCGTTTATCTCCCGTGTCCCCAATTTAAACGGCACACATGAGTTCCAGCAAAAAAATCTATCTCGGCACGGACAGCGGCGCCACCACCTCCAAGATCGCCGCCGTCTGGGAAAACGGCGAACCCGTCACCAAAAAACTGCAACAGGCCTCCACCGCCTCTCAGGATGGCACCGCCGCCGTGGTGCGCGGCTGGATCAAGGGCATCAACGACTTTCTGGCGGCCAACCAGCTTTCCTGGAGCCAGGTCGAAGGCGTGGGCCTCGCCATTCCCGGACCGTACAAAAGCTATGGGGTGCTCGAAAAAACCCCCAACCTGCCCGCCTCGTTTGAAGGCTGGAACTTTCATGCGGATTACAGCGCCGCCCTGGCGAAGGAAGCCGGCCGCCCCATTGCCCTCACCGCCGGCAACGACGGCAACTACGGCGGCGTGGCCGAAGCGAAGATCGCCCGCGGCACCAGCGACGCCTCGGTGATGATGCTCATGCCCGGCTCCGGCCTGGGCACGGCGTATGTGGATAAGACGGGCCTCTGTCTGGATGGCGACACCCTCGCCGGCATGGAAGCCGGTCACGCCCCTGTGCCGCTGCAAGTGCTCGGCACCAATGAGAAGCCCCTCCCCTGCGGCTGCGGCCGCGACTGGGGCTGCGTGGAAGCCTACACCACCATCTCCGGCCTGCCGCATTTGCTGGCCCAGTTCCTGAAAAAACATCCCACGCACGAACTCGCCGTTTCCACCGCGCCGATCAAGGAAAAGGTGCTGTCCCTGCGCGGTCGGGCGCAGAAAGGCGATGCCCTCGCCATCGAAATCTTTGACTTCCAGGCGCGCGTCATGGGCATTCACGTGGCCAACCTCGCCATGTCCCTGGACCCGGGTATCGTGATCATCGGCGGCGGGCTCATGGATCTGGAATCCACCACCCCCGAATTCCGCGAACGCTATCTGCGCATTGTCACGGAATCCGCCATGCCGTATCTGTGGCCGCCGCAGCGCAAAACTATCAAGATCATTCCCGCCGTGCTGGGCGATCTCTCCCAGGCCATCGGCGCGGCGCTCGTGGCGCTCTACGCGAGCAAGGCCTGAGCAACGCTGACATTAAAAACCCCCGGTGGTGCCGAGGCACCGCCGGGGGTTTTCGGTTAAATGAATGGTCAGCGATTTAGCTGCGCGCCGCCTGCTTCGCCTGCTTGCGCACGGTCCGGAGATGACGGTAGCCCACCAACTTGCGCTGCTGTTCGTCCCACAGACGGAAGGTGAAGGATTTCAAACTGCCGAACAGCGTCACCGGCTTGACCGTCTGGAACAGGGGTTCGGCCTTGTGACATTTTTCCAGATGATAATTCGGAATGCGCGGGCTGAGGTGGTGAATGTGGTGGAATCCGATGTTGCCCGAGAACCATTGCAGGATCTTGGGCAGCTTGTAGAACGAGCTGCCTTGCAGCGCCGCCTGGGCATAATCCCAATCATTGGCGCGTTCCCAATAAACACCTTCAAACTGGTGTTGCACGTAAAACAGCCAGACCCCCGCCGAACCGGCCGCCATCAGCACGGTGATCTGGATGATCAAATATGCCTTGAGCCCAAAAACCCAGATTAGACCCGCCGCCATCGCACCGAGGGCCAGATTCGTCCAATAAACCGAGTAACGTTCGCGCGCCGGCGCGCGGAGCTTCGGCACGCGTTGCAGCACCAGAAACAGGGCGAGCGGAGCCAGCACAAACAAAATGAACGGATTGCGCGCCAGCCGGTAGGAAAATTTTTTCCAGCGGGAGGATTCCAGATATTCCTGCACCGTCATGGTCCACACATCCCCCGTGCCGCGACGATCCAGATCACCGGAGCTGGAATGATGAATCGCATGTTCCCAGCGCCAGTGATAATAAGGGGTGAAGGTCAGCACGCCGGTGATGGCACCCACAAAGTGGTTGGCCTTCTGCGATTTGAAATAAGCACTGTGGCCGCAATCATGAAAAATGATGAACATCCGCACCATGAATCCCCCGGCCAGAATCGCCAGCGGAATGGTCAGCCACCACGAAATCTGCACGGTCACATACATCAGCGCCCAAATACCGATATACGGCACCACTGTGTTCACGATCTGCCATACGCTGCGCGCCACGGACGGCTTCTGATAGCGCGCCACGATTTCCTTCCAATTCGAAATATCTGCCTCGCTCCCCTGAGGAGCGCTCTTTGCGTCATTAGTCATAGTGTCATGTTACTGAATAGCTGCGATACGCCAAAAGCTGGAAGCCCTAAAGCCCATATTTTGGAGGGTCACTACTCAAGCATAGCCGAATTCATCGGCAGCGGCAACAGCCAAACCGGAAAACCTTTCGCCGGGTTAACTTGCAGCATCAGCCCGGCTATTGAACCCCTTCGATTCCGCCAACAATCTACCGCTGTTGCATTTATGAAGTCAGGTTGCATTGGTGGCAATTTTTGTCCGGCGAGAACGAGTAACGCGCTGGCGGCGGTCAATTTTTTGGCATTATAAGGCCAAAATGATGATCCGGGTGCCCGGTCTTCACGTTTGACATTCGTGGCCGATCTGGAAAACTTTCGGCGCTTTCCGCGCCTCGCGGAACCATCCGCATGAATGACACCGAAGCCAAGCCGGTCTTGCGCTATGACAACCTTCTGGTTTCATCCCGGGGCATGTCTGAAGTCCACGGCAAAAAGCTGATCCTGTTCATCCCGGCGGCGGAAATCGAACACCTGGAATTGAAATTCGGCCGGTCGGAACACCGCCCGCTGGTGTCGCTGGCCATCGGCATCGGGTTCACCCTCATCGGCGCGTTCGGCCTGGTTTACCTGTTTCTGGCCCCGCGCGCCTTCCGCTATGAACTGGCCATGATGGTTTTTGGCGTCATCGGAGGGAGCATCATTTTCGACGTTTTAAAGCAGCGCTATTTCATCGAAGTCCGCCGCCCGAAAAATCTTGCCCGGCTGGTCTTTTCCAAAAATGCCCGGCCCGAAGGCCTCCGGGACTTCTGCCAGCAGGTTGGGGCGGTTTACGGACACCGGATCAAAGACATTCCCTGAAACGCCGCTCCCCCGGCCGCATTTCGCCTTGCCCGCGCCCGGCTTTTCATTAATTTGCCGGCATGCAGTTTACGCCCGCCGATTTGTTTGACCTGACCAAAACCGAACACGCCGCCATCTTCGACGGCTGCCAGTATGCCTGGGCGGCGCTCAAGAAGATTGAGGGTTACATCGCCGCCAACCTGAAACCCGGCCTGCACAACCAGTGCGAAGGCGCGGCGTTCATCGGCAAAAACGTCTTCATCGGGGAAGGCACCGTGGTGGAAGACGGCGTCATGATCAAAGGCCCCGCCATCATCGGCCGCAACTGCTCCATACGCCACAACGCCTACATCCGCGAAAACGTCATCATTGGCGACAACTGCGTGATCGGCAACGCCAGCGAACTCAAAAACGCCCTCGTCTTCAACAACGCGCAAATCCCCCATTTCAATTACGTCGGCGATTCCATCCTCGGCTACAAGGCGCACATCGGCGCCGGCGTGAAAATTTCCAACGTCAAACTAATGCCCGGCAATGTGGAGGTGGAGCTCGACGGCGTGCCCTTCGACACCGGCCTGCGCAAGTTCGGCGCCCTCCTCGGCGACGGCGCGGAAGTCGGCTGCAACGCCGTGCTGAATCCCGGCACCATTCTGGGTCGCGGCGCGATTGTGTACCCGAACGTCTTCTGGCGCGGCATCCTGCCCGCCAATATGATCGCCAAGAACAAGGCGGAGATCGAAATTGTGGTGAAACGCCCGCGCGGGGTCTGATGGCATTTTCAATTGGCAAAGGCCAATCGCCAATTGGGGCGATTTAAGAAGCCCCCGGTGGCCGTCCGCAAGTACCGTTCGGAGTCCCGCCTTTCAGGCAGTCCGACAATCGCAACCTCTATCCGTCCTGTTCTGTCATTCGGTCAATAAATCCCGCCCCCAATTTGACATTCAAAAACCTGTGCTATATTAGCCGGTTGGAAGTTTACATGGTAAACTCACCGTCACACCTAAGCTCGCGCCCGGCTGTCCCGCCACCCCTTGGCGGGTCCGTCCGGCACACTTTTACTTTGCCCCGGACCGGCACCCTCCCGGCACGGGGTGGGGACGGCTCGTCCCCACGGTCGTGGATATTGCAGGATGGCCTGCCGCAAGGATTGCCGTACGCCAAGGTGGCTCTCCGCGAGGACCATCCAAGGTCCAATCAAGGCAAAAAACCCTGTAATCGTGCATGATCAAGCCTCATCAAGGCAGACGCAAAAAAAGACCAATCCCCTTCGACGCTTGGCGCTTGGCGATTCTCTGGAGCTGGGAGCTTGGAATTTGGAGCTTTTCCCCCCGTCCGCCCCCTTTTCGTTGAATGCATTTTTCGGGTGCATTCCGGGCCGTTCACGGTTTAACATCTGCTTTCATGAAATCGCTTGAAAATCAAATCGCCGTGGTCACCGGTGCCGGTCGCGGCATTGGCCGGGCCATTGCCCTGAAATTTGCCGCCGAAGGCGCGGATGTGGTCGTCGTTTCCCGGACACAGGAGAATTCCGAGAAGGTCGCCGCCGAAATCCGCGCGCTGGGCCGCCAAGCCTGGGCCCATGCCGTGGATGTGGCGGATGCCGCCGCCGTGAACGCCGCCGCCGAAAAGATTCTCGCCGAGGCCGGCAAGGTGGACATTCTGGTAAACAACGCCGGCGTGACCCGCGACGGCCTGCTCATGCGCATGCCGGATGCCGACTGGGACACCGTCCTGAACACCAACCTCAAGGGTGCTTTCCTGGTGACCAAGGCGTTTGTGCGCTCCTTCATCAAACAGCGCAGCGGACGCATCATCAATATTTCCTCGGTGATCGGGCTGATCGGCAATGCCGGTCAATCCAACTACGCGGCGAGCAAGGCCGGCCTGATCGGATTCACCCAGTCCACCGCCCGGGAACTGGCGTCGCGCGGCATTACGGCCAATGCCATTGCCCCCGGTTTCATTGAAACCGACATGACCTCGGAACTGAACGAAGCGCTGCGCGCGGAGATTCTGAAGAAGATTCCGCTGGGCTGTCTGGGCCAGTCCGAGGACATTGCCGCCGCCGCCCTGTACCTGGCCAGCCCGGGCGCCCGCTACGTAACCGGCCAGGTTTTGACCGTGGATGGCGGGATGGTGATGTAATTTGACAGCGTTAGCGTTAAAGTGTGCCGGTTTTGCATATCTTGCCCGCGCTGCCGCCGCCGAAAAAAAATGGATTCAAAGCTTGACGGTTTTGGGTCTGTACCTAATAACTATTGAACAATTTTATGTCAGACAAACCTATCGACCAACGCGTAAAAGAGATCATCGTTGAACAGCTCGGGGTCAAACCCGACCAAGTCACTCCCGAAGCCAAGTTCATCGAAGATCTGGGCGCCGATTCCTTGGACACCGTTGAACTGGTGATGGCCTTGGAAGAGGAATTCGAAATCGAAGTGCCCGATGAACAGGCGGAAAAACTGCAGACCGTCGGCGACGTGATCAAGTACGTCGAAGAATCCCAAAAGTGATCGTTTTATCCAGGCGGGGCAGTTCTGGCTGGTCACAGCCTGAACTGCCCCGTTTGATTTTCTCATGCCAAATCATGCTTCCGACCGCCGTGTCGTGGTGACCGGCCTGGGTGTCGTGACCCCCTTGGGCAACGACCTCCAGACCTTCTGGAAAAATCTCCTTGCCGGGCAATGCGGCATTGGGCCCATCACCACGTTTGACACCACCGCCTTCGATACCAAGATCGCGGCGGCGGTGAAGGATTTTGACCCGGCCCCGGCGTTTCCCTCGCCGAAGGAAATCCGCCGCACGGACCGCTACGCGCAATTCGGCATCTATGCCGCATGGAGCGCACTGAAAGATTCGGGCATTGATTTGGCCAAGGAAAACACGGATGAGATTGGTGTGATGATGGGTTCGGGCATTGGCGGTCTGGAGACCACCACGAACCAGCACGCCGTGCTGCTGGAGCGCGGACCGGGCCGGATGTCGCCCTTCACGATTCCCATGCTCATCTCGAACATGGCGTCGGGCCTGATCTCGATGTATTACAATTTGCGGGGCCCGAATTTTGCGACATGCTCCGCGTGTGCGACCGCGAACCACGCCATCGGCGAGGCCTGGCGCACCATCAAGATGGGCGATGCCTCCGTGATGGTGGCAGGCGGCGCGGAAGCGACGATCATTCCCATTGGCATCGGCGGTTTCTGCGCCATGCGGGCCATGAGCACGCGCAATGATGATCCGCAACATGCGTCCCGTCCGTTCGACAAGGACCGCGACGGCTTTGTGATGGGCGAAGGCGCGGGTGTTTTGATTTTGGAAGAGCTGGAGCACGCCAAGAAGCGCGGTGCCCGCATTTATTGTGAAATTGCCGGCTACGGCAACACGGCCGATGCGCATCACCTCACCGCCCCGTCCCCCGGTGGCGAAGGCGCGGCGCGCTGCATGAAAATGGCGCTGCGTTCCGGTGGCCTAAACCTGACGGATATCTCGTACATCAACGCCCACGGCACTTCGACGCCACAGGGTGATGTCTGCGAAACGCAGGCGATCAAGAGTGTGTTCGGCGATCACGCGCGCAAGCTGGCCGTGAGCTCCACCAAAGGCGCCACGGGCCACATGCTCGGCGCGGCCGGGGCCGTGGAAATGGCCGTGTGTACGCTGGCCATTCAGAGCGGCATCGTGCCGCCCACGATCAATTACACCACGCCCGATCCCGAGTGCGACCTGGACTACGTGCCCAACACCGCGCGCGAAATGTCCGTGAACGCCGTCGTGAATAATTCGTTCGGCTTTGGCGGGCATAACTCAACCATTTCCGCGAAGAAGTTTGTGGGGTAAGCCGTGAGGGAAGTGCCGTCTCACCAGGAGGGTGCTTCAAAATCCAAAACCAGCTCGTTTTGGATATATTTATGCGCCCTACTGGTGGTCGTACTGGGGTTGGCGGGATTTTTTCCGGCGTCAATATTCCTGACGATTCATCAGGCGGATGCCGGGTATCGGAAAGCCAAAAAAACCATCACCCTTGAAGAATTGCGTACCTGGGCGCAGATGGTGGCCATGAAACATGCGAGGTCAAATGGCGGAAACGGCGAGGTGCCCGTTTCCGAAATTCCGTCCTACCTCACTCATCTCTACACCAGCCCGCCTGAATATGTCAGTACGGACAGTGGCGACACCAATTGCTATGCAATGATTGTCTGGGGCGGCGGTTTTTTTCATTGGGGCTTTCAAGTTGGCACGACCAATTTTATGGGTTGGACCAACCATGAGAGTCCCCGCCTTTACCCATTGGCTCCGGGAATTTATTATCAGCATGAATCTGGCTGGGGATTAAAATGAACTTTCTCTCACTCATCGAAGCCAAGCGCGAAGGCAAAACCCTGACGCGCGAGGAAATTCAGGCGTTTGTCACGGCGTTCACGGCCGGGCAGGTGCCGGATTACCAGATGGCCGCGCTGCTCATGGCCATTTTCTTTCGCGGGCTCACGACGGCCGAGACCGCCGCGCTCACGCTGGCGATGCGTGATTCGGGCGAGGTGCTGACTTTTCCAGCCGATCCGCGTCCGCTCGTGGACAAGCATTCCACCGGCGGCATTGGCGACAAGGTGTCGCTGCCGCTCGCGCCGCTGCTGGCCTGCCTGGGCTTTCGCGTGCCGATGATCTCGGGTCGCGGCCTGGGCATCACCGGCGGCACACTGGATAAATTGGACTCCATCCCCGGTTTTCAAACCGCGCTCACTGTGCCGAAGATTATCGCGCAGGTGCAAAATGTTGGCTGCGTGATTTGCGGCCAGACCGCCACGATGGTTCCCGCCGATAAAAAGATGTACGCCCTGCGCGATGCCAGCGGCACGGTGCCCAGCATTCCGTTGATCGTCGCCTCCATCCTCTCCAAGAAGCTGGCGGAAAATCTGGATGCCCTCGTTCTCGATGTAAAATACGGTGCCGCCGCCTTCATGCCCACCAAGGCCGATGCGCAAAAGCTGGCCGCCGCCATGGTGGCGCTGGGCAACGAATGCGGCACCAACACGCGCGCCATTCTCACGGACATGAACACGCCGCTCGGCCGCGCCGCCGGCAACTGGCTGGAGGTGAAGGAATCCGTGGAATGTCTCGAGGGCCGGGGACCCAGCGATCTGCAACAGCTCGTGATTGAATGCGCCGCCAATCTGCTGGTGCAAACCAAAAAGGCCTCAACTCCGGCAATTGCCCGCCGGCTGGCCGCCGATTGCCTGTCCTCGGGGCAGCCTCGCCAGAAGTGGGATGAAATGATTGTCGCCCAGGGCGCGGACCTTGCCGTCTTCAACCAAAAGCTGACGCTGGATTCCACCGCCGGAGCGGTCGCGGAATTGACGGCCGACCGCGCCGGCTACGTATCGCAATGCGATGCCCGGCTCATCGGCGAAGTCATCCGCGATCTCGGCGGCGGCCGGCTGGCGCAGGATGCTAAGATTAATTATGACGTGAGTGTGGACCGCATTGCCAAGCCCGGCGAACGTGTCGAAAAAGCGGCAACCCTGTGCCGCGTTCATGCCGCCGATGCCACGCAGGCGGAAGCCGCCGTGGAACGGCTGGCGGCGGCGTTTCATCTTTCCACCGGCCGGCCCGCAACAGCAGCCGCCTGAAAGGCGGAACTCCAAGCGTGACTGGTTTGGCATTCAGTTTGGAGTTCCGCGTTTACGCGGCTCGGAATGATTCTGTGCTCCTCCGCCCATGGCGGATTTTTGCTTTTGCCTTCCCGCCGGTTGCAGTAAAGTTCCCGTATGCCTGAAGTAGCCAAGTTCGTCAGAAACAGCGCCACCAGTATCACCCCGGCGGTGGCTGCCAATGTGCTGCGTCTCCTGCCCCAGTGGAAGCTGGAGTTTACGCAAATCAATGCGCCGAAATTCCCCCACCTGCTGAACCAGTTGGAATTCCTCGCCAATGCGGTGGAGGATGCCGTTGACGGGGTTTACAAGGACCTGCCTTACACCGCGCTGGCTCAGGCGGTTTTTGCGCTGATTTATGCGCACAAGAAAATTGGCATCATTCCGGACAGCGTGCTCGACCTGGGCCGCGCGGATGATTCCAGCGTGGTCCGCGCCGCGCTCATCCAGAACGAAAAAGCCTTCGCCATCTATGCCGGCAAACAGGGCATAGACTGGAGTCTCATCACCAGCCAGGCCTGAGCCATTCATTTAAACCGCCATGAAAAGCCATCTTGTCACCACCATTGTCGGCCCGGACCGCACCGGGTTGGTTGAATCCGTCGCCCGCGTCGTGGCCGCGCATGGCGGCAACTGGCTGGAAAGCCGCATGTGCCGGCTCGGCGGCGAATTCGCCGGCATCCTGCGCATTGAAATTCCGGCAGCCCAATCCGCTGCGTTGCTGGCCGCGCTGAAGGGCATTGCCGGTCTCACCGTTACCGTGCAGTCCGGTCAGGGTGCGGTGGCTCCGGCGGGCGGTCGCCTGACGGGTTTGGAAATCGTCGGCTCCGACCGTCCCGGCATCGTGCGCGACATCACCAGCGCCCTCGCGCGCGCGGGTGTGAACGTGGAAGAATTTTCGAGCGAAATCAGCAGCGCCCCGATGTCCGGCGAACCCCTTTTCAAAGCCATCGCCCGCCTCCAACTGCCACCCGGCTGCAATCTCGCCGCCCTGAAAGCCGAACTGGAAAAGATCGCCGCCGACCTGCTGGTGGATGTTTCGCTGGAAGAAGTGACGACCTGACTGCGGGCTTAACGCAGACGCCAAGGACGCCGAGTTGCGCCGGGAAAAACCGGTATTCATGTTAAACCGGCTTCCTCTTCTCCCTAGCTAAAAGTTTTCCCTCCGCGTTACTCCGCGCCCTTGGCGTCTCCGCGTTTCATCCCCGGTCGCAGCCGGGCAAAAATTTTCATTTCCATTTTCTTTTCCTGCGGGCCAATTCCGGTTAGCCTCCCGCCCGTATGGCTTTTGATTCCTTTCGTGATTTCGTGAACCAGCTCGAAAAGGCTGGCGAACTCAAACGCATTTCCCAGCCCGTCGCCACGGAGCTGGAGATCACCGAGATCGCCAACCGCGAAATGAAGCTGCCCGACGGCGGCAAGGCGCTGCTGTTTGAGCAGCCCACGATCAATGGCGTGGTCTCGCCCTTTCCCGTGGCCATCAACACCCTGGGCTCGCACAAGCGCATGGCCATGAGCATGGGCGCGGAATCGGTGGAACAGGTGGCCAATGAACTCGGCGCCCTCATGAAGGCGAAGCCGCCGACCAGTTTTAAGGAGGCCATCAAGCTCCTCTCCCTCGCGCTCGATCTGCGCCATGCCAAACCCAAAACCGTCAAGTCCGGCGCGTGCAAGGAAGTGATTCACCGATATGACGCCCCGGCCCCCGCCCAGAGCTGGCCGCCGGCCCCGGACTGGCAGAAGGGCACGTCGCCGAATCCGCCCACGCTCGCGAACCTGCCCATTCTCAAATGCTGGCCGCTCGATGGCGGACGTTTCATCACGCTGCCCTGCGTGGTGACCAAGGACCCGGATACCGGCGAGCGCAACCTCGGCATGTATCGCATTCAGGTATATGATGACCACACCACCGGCATGCACTGGCAGTTGCAGAAGGTCGGAGCGCGCCATGGCCGCCGTTATTATGAAACCGGCACGCGCATGCCCGTCGCCATATTTGTGGGCGGCGATCCCATGTATCCCTTCGCCGCCACCGCGCCGTTGCCGGACGGGTTGGATGAATTTTTGCTCGCGGGTTATCTCCGTAAAAAATCCGTGGAACTCGTCAAGTGCGAGACCAACGACCTGGAAGTGCCCGCCAATGCCGACTTCGTGATTGAAGGCTATGTGGATCCCACCGAGCCTTTGCGCGAAGAAGGACCGTTTGGCGATCACACCGGCTATTACACGCTGCCCGAGCCGTACCCCGTGTTTCATGTCACCGCCATCACGCACCGCAAGGATGCCGTGTATCCCGCGACCATCGTCGGCATTCCGCCGATGGAAGATTTTTACATTGGCGGCGCGAGCGTGAAACTGTTCCTGCCCATCTTCAAGATGAACTTTCCTGAGATCGTGGACATCGCCCTGCCGGCGGAAGGCGTGTTTCACAACCTCGTGTTTGTCAGCATCAAGAAGACCTATCCCATGCAGGCGTACAAAATCATGCACGGCCTCTGGGGCATGGGGCAGATGATGTTCACCAAGTATCTGGTGATCGTGGATGCCGAGGTGAACGTCCACAACACCAGTGAAGTGCTGTTCCATCTCACCGCAAACACCGATCCGCAGCGCGACAGCATCTTCACCAAAGGCCCGTCCGACGTGCTGGACCACGCCACCAGTGAAATCGCCATGGGCAGCAAAATGGGTTTTGACGCCACCAAGAAACTGCCCGGCGAAGGTTTTAAACGCGCCTGGCCGCCGTTGATCAAGATGGATGAGGCGGTGCAGCGGAAGATGGATTCGTTGTTTGGAAATGGCCGGTGACAAATGTTTGCGGAAAGTTTAAACTGACTCGTTCGTATGAAACGACGTGCTCAATCCGGTAACGCCGCACATGCCCAACGCTGGGCGCGGCGGCTGTCCGCCCGTGTCACAAAAATCATGGCGGCGCATCCCGATGCCGACCCGGATAACGTCCGTCACACCCTGATTTTGCTGGAGGAGCCACCATTGGAACGTTTGCAAAGGAGTTTGATCCGTGGCCGCGCCACTGCCATTCTCCGAAAGTGAACTTCGCCTGTTGCGCATTTTATTGAAGCGCAAGGTGAGGTTCATGGTTGTCGGTCTCTCCGCCGCCACGCTGCAAGGCGCGCCAGTGGTTACCCAAGATGTTGATCTCTGGTTTGAAAACCTGGGTGAACTTAAAATTTCCAGGGCTTTGCAGGAAGTCGGCGCGGCTTATGTTCCGCCTTCGGCGTTCAATCCACCGATGCTTGCCGGTGCGGGAGCGGAACTTTTCGACATCGTGCTGCGCATGGATGGGGTGGGAACTTTCGCCGAGGAGTTTGACCGGTGTGTCGAAATTTCTTTGGGACGGCAGAAGCTCAAAGTTCTTTCACTGGAACGGGTTCTGGCCAGTAAAATTGCCGCCAATCGTCCCAAAGACAAACTGGCCGTTCCCGTTTTGCGCGATGCCTTGGCGGTGAAGCAGGCAATCAAACGACGCAAGCGAATGAAATAATGTCTGGCAAAACTGGATGCCAACAATGGCAAAATCGTCAAATTGTAGAAATCTTGATATTCCCCGCCAGTCATCTATAAAGACCTTATGAAAACCCGCCTGACCTTCATCCAAACCGGTTTTGCCTTGTTGCTGGCCCTGCCGCTGGCCGGGCTGGCCCAAACCGCCGTCAAAGCTCCGACCCCCATTCAGGCAAGTGTGGGCGACGTGACGGACAACCGCACCACCAGTGCCTTCAATTCCGAATGCAAAGTGGAATTGCGATTCACGGGTGATGCCGCCGCCGATGCCGGCACGGTGCGGCAGGTCCGGCTCACCGAGGCCACCGACGAGGTCGGCCGGGATCTCATCCCCAAGGAGGATGACAATAATTCAATGGGCGGCTTTGATAACGGCCATTCCGGCGGCGCGCTCAAGACCGAAGTGAAATTGCGCAATCCCTCCCGCAATGCCACCACCATCAAGGTCATCAAAGGCGAGGTGGAATTGTTCAGTCCCAACGAGGCCAATGGCGGTGTGCTGACCATCAAGGACATTCTGGCCCATCCGGCGGAACCGGTGCAAAATCCGGAGTTGGCCAAGTACGGCATCCAGGTGATGTATCTCACCAAGGAATCGTACGAGGCCAAGAAGAAGGAAGTGGACGCCCAGCAATCCGCCGGTGACGCCGCCGGCCAGAAACTTGGCGAAGCTTTCGGTTCCCTGTTCAGCGGGATGTTCGGCGGCATGATGTCCAACGCCAAGGATTCCATCACGCTCTACGTCAAAGATCCCGACAAACGCGTCATCAGCCTGAAATTTGTGGACGCCCAAGGCAAGCCGCTCAAGACCCGCCAAAGCTGGAGTTCCAATGAATTCCGCAACACCGGTTTTGAAGCGACCCCGCCCGCCGACACCCGGCTGGTCATTCAACTCGCCACACCGGAATCCCTGAAGACGTGCCCGTTTCAGGTGGAAAACATTCCGCTGCCGTAGGCGCTCGTTAAAGAAGTAGCAGCGACGTGAGGAGGCTCAAATATCTTCGGACACGTTATTTATTTAGAGCCTCCTCACGTCGGCTGCTACATCACAAGCAATTACTTGCTGCCCGGCTTCACTGCCGGCGTCGCCGCCAAGTCGGGGGGAAGCTGGTTCGGATCGAACGCCTCCACCTGCAGGGCGAGCAGGCTGAATTGCGGTACGCCCAATTTGGTCGTGCCGTTGGAGCGGTCCACTACCATGGCCACGGCGCTGACCTCGCCGCCGTGCGCGCGGACGATGTCCATGGTTTCCTGCACGCGTCCGCCTTTGGTCACGACGTCTTCGATGATGAGAATCTTTTCGCCGGGGGCGATTTTGAAACCGCGCCGCAGCACCAGTTTGCCTTCCTCTTTTTCCACGAAGATAAACCGCAGGCCCAGTTGCCGCGCCACTTCCTGGCCGATCACCAGGCCGCCCATCGCGGGGGAAACAACTGTTACCGCGCCCAGCGGTTTCAGCTTGGCGGCGAGGGCTGCGCCGAGCAGTTCCACATCGGGCATGTGCTGGAGCGCCAAGGCGCATTGAAAGAATTGCCGGCTGTGCAGGCCGCTGCGGAGAATGAAGTGGCCTTCGAGCAGCGCGCCGCTCTTCCGGAAAATCGAGAGTACCTGTTCGGATGTCATGGCCGGAATTCTAAAGCGAGGTCGGCATCGGAAACAGTCAAATTTTTCGGGTGCGAATCCTGACACTGCCCCCGATAGGGGTAGGGATGGGGGATTAGCCCCACCCCTCCCTCCGAACCGGACGGGCGGATTTCCCGCATCCGGCTCTCCAGTCAGTGGGTTCGTAGTTTTACGATTGTCCGCGTATAAGCATGTTCCGCCACCAA
>CAIQKM010000172.1 GCA_903872345.1 uncultured Verrucomicrobia subdivision 3 bacterium
CGGCGGGAGTCGGGGCTACGGTTGGGGGTGTCGTGATGGGTTTGAGAATGTATTCTTTCATAGATGTGATGATCAATAGTTGGAACTACGTTCGTAGCGTGGCACTGAATGGTGTCGCGTTCAACCCATCATGGCATCTACCCGAAACTGATTCATGAGCCCAATTTTTTCAAGCGTTCACGTCCGGCACGCCCCACCTCTTCGGCCAACTGCATCACCGTTGCTTCGTTGTATGTCTGATAGCTGCCATTGTCCAGTTGATCAATGCCGACGGCGATGTCCTGCTTCAGCGCCGCGAGCTGGCGTTGCCGAAAAGAGTCGGATTCAACCCACCAGCGAAACAATTCGTATTGTTCGTCGTCGGCCAGCGCGGCGGTGGCGGCCTTGGCTTTTTCCAGCGCAGTCATGGGGGGAAACGTAGCACACCCTTCCCGCCCTTGTCCAATGTGGGGAACGGTTTTCCGGATGGATGCAACTGCCCGCGAATTCTTGTTGAACTTATGGCGTCAGCGCCTTGAGCGGTTAAAGCGCCATCATGGTTTTTTCTTTCCCCTGGCCGGGGGCGACTGTTTTAACTTTTTTACCGCCGCCTCAAAATCCTTGTCCACCTGGTTTGGCTTGGCATCTTCCAGCGCGCGAAATTTTGCATATTCCAGTTCCGCCTTGGTTACCGCCGCCTCATGGGAAACGGTTCCGACATGATCCAGCAACTTGCGCCCGGAAACTTTCAGAAATTCGTCCAGCTTGGCAATCCAGTCGCGCATCGTCATCTGGTTGCGCTCCAAGGCTTGCAACTCCGCATATTCAATATAGAGGTTCACAATGCGGTTCAGCACCTGCAATTCGTTTTCCGTCAGGTAATTCTTGGCTACCGTCGCATCCTCGCGCCGTATCCGCCCGCCGGGGCGCGTCGTCAACATCCCCATGAGGGGTTTCCCGGCATCCGCCCGGTCATGGATCAGCTCCGCCGCCGTGTGTCCATGAGTGGCCCAGTGCATTTTATTCTGCACGGTGGCAAAAAACCGCTGGGACGCCGCCGCGCCAGGGTCGTAATCCACACTGGTCGCGTAAATATCCAGAATTTTTTGATAAAACCGCCGTTCGGACGAACGAATGTCCCGAATGCGGGCCAGCAGTTCATCGAAATAATCGGTCTGCCCCTTGCCCGGCGGATTCTTCAAACGTTCGTCGTCCATCGTGAAACCTTTCACGAGGTATTCTTTTAACCGCTGCGTGGCCCAGATGCGGAACTGGGTGCCGCGCGGCGATTTCACGCGATAACCCACGGCAATAATCGCGTCGAGATTGTAGTGTTTCAACGCCCGGCGAACCGGTCTTGTACCTTCCAAACGAACTTGTAAGTAATCCTTACAGGTTGCCGACTCTTGTAATTCGCCTTCGTTGTATAGGGTTTGCAGATGCAAGGTTATGTTTTGCGGCGTCGTCTGGAAAAGCTCCGCCATCTGTGCCTGGGTAAGCCAGGCCGTCTGCCCGTCCAACCGCACTTGCACCCGGGTCTGATGATCCTCGGTCTGATAAAGAATGACTTCCGAGGCGGGCTTGTTTTCTTCGGCCATAAGGTTGAACAGTTAAAGGAACGTCCCCAAAGATATTTGAGCCTTTTCACGTTGGCTGCCGCAGCGCAAGTGATTTTCCAACCGGCAGGCAGGAGAGGAAGGGGAGATTTCACCGGCAACCGGTCGAAATTTGCGACCGGTTGCCAATGAAACTTGCGGCGAATTATTTCTTCTTCTTCGCGTGTACCTTGGCCGCCACTTTCAGGCGCAGGCCGTTCAACCGGATGAAGCCGGTGGCGTCGTCCTGGTTGTAGGCCTTGGTGGGGTCGGCTTCCATCGTGGCGATGTGCGGATTGTAGAGGCTCACGGCGGATTTGCGGCCGCTGACCATGATGTTGCCCTTGTAGAGCTTCACACGCACGGTGCCGGTGACGTTCTTTTGCGATTCCTCGACATAGGCCTGCAGCGCGTAGCGTTCCGGCGCGTACCAGAAGCCGTTGTACACGAGCTCGGCGTACTTGGGAATGAAACCGTCGCGCTGGTGCATGACCTCGCGGTCCATGGTGAGGCTTTCCATCTGGCGATGGGCGAATTGCAGGATGGCGCCGCCGGGCGTTTCATACACGCCGCGCGATTTCATGCCCACAAAGCGGTTTTCCACCATGTCCACGCGGCCCACGCCGTGCTTGCCGCCCAGCTTGTTCAGGGCGCGCATGACGCCGAGCGGATTCAGGGGCTTGCCGTTCACGGCCACGCAATCGCCCTTCACAAATTCGAGTTCCACGAACTCGGGCTTGTCCGGCGCGTCTTCGGGCAGCACGGAGAGCGTGGTGAAATAGTCGCGATTCTTGAGATCGTAGCTGTCATACCACGGGTCTTCCAGAATGCCGGCCTCATAGGAGATGTGCAGGAGGTTGCGGTCCATGGAATACGGCTTCTTGGCGCTGGCCTGCACGGGAATCTTGTGCTTGGCGCAGTAATCAATCATCTCCTGGCGG
Source organism: uncultured Verrucomicrobia subdivision 3 bacterium (assembly GCA_903872345.1). Taxonomy (GTDB): domain Bacteria; phylum Verrucomicrobiota; class Verrucomicrobiia; order Limisphaerales; family UBA11358; genus UBA11358. The sequence continues at coordinate 2,516 of CAIQKM010000172.1, forward strand.
CCGGGGAATTCGTTGCGATACCTTTCATCCCGCCACGGGGCGATGACCTGGAGGTCGGGCGCGAGGGCGGCGGCGGTGAGCTCGAAGCGCACCTGGTCGTTGCCCTTGCCGGTGGCGCCGTGGGCGATGGCGTCGGCCTTTTCCTTTTTGGCGATCTCCACCATGCGCTTGGCGATGAGCGGACGCGCGATGCTGGTGCCGAGGAAATACTGGCCCTCGTAAATCGCGCCGGCGCGGATCATGGGGAAAATGAAGTCGCGGGCGAACTCCTCCTGCAAGTCATCAATGTAAATCTTGGACGCCCCGGTGGTGCGGGCTTTCTTTTCCAAGCCGTTCAATTCGTCGTCCTGCCCGATGTCGGCGCAGAAGGCGATCATTTCGGCATTGTACTTTTCTTTGATCCACGACAGCAGCACCGAGGTGTCGAGGCCGCCGGAATAGGCTAATACGATTTTCATGTGCGGACATTAAACCGCCAAGCCGCCGCCGGTGCAAAAAGAAAATGCAACGTAATGTGACGCTGGCCGGACAGGTGTCGCCCGGGGACCGGTTCCGTATCCGGGTTCAGGCGGCAAAGGCCTTGAAAAATGACGGTTTACGCCCAAATCCGGATATTCGGGAATTATCCGGCCGACGAAAAACGGGTTTTAAGCGGGTTTTGACAGAAATTAATTTAACGAAGTAGTTGGCAGTTTGCCGCCGGCCTGCGATGCTGGCGACACGCGTGGACAAAATTCTTTGCCTTCTTACACGCACCGGCATTCGCCTGCTCCAAGCGATGCCCTTGCGCTGGGCGGCGCTTTTGGGCCGCTTCGGCGGCGAAGTGGTTTTTTGGGCGGACCGCCGCCACCGGCGCATGGCCATTGCCAATCTTTCCCGCTGTTTTCAGCATGAAAAAACCCCGGCGGAAATCCGGGCGCTGGCGCATGAAAACTTCCGCCGCATCGGCGAAAATGCCTGCTGCGCGGTGCATACGGCGGCATTGGGAGCCAGCGACCTGCACAAAGTGCTGGAAGTGCGGGGACCCGGCGTGGCCAGCCACGACGACCAGCAGAACCCCGCCCCCAACCGGCTGTTCGCCACGGGCCATTTTGGCAATTTTGAACTGTTCACGCGGCTGGCCGAATACATCCGCGGCTACCAATTCGCCGCCACCTACCGGGGCATTCGCCAGCCGGCCTTGAACCAGTTATTTTACGAACTGCGCACCAAATCGGGCAACCGGCTGTTCGAGCGGCGAAAGGAGTCCGAGGAATTGAAACGGATGATGAGCCAGGGCGGCTTACTGCTCGTATTGGTGGCGGATCAGAGTGCCGGGGATAGCGGCATGGAAGTCTCTTTTCTCGGTTACCCCTGCCTGGCCTCGCGGGCGCCCGCAGTGATGGCCATGCGCTACGGCTGCTCGCTGTATGTGCCCATCTGCTACCGGATCGGACTGGGCCGGTGGGTCATTGAAACCGGGGAGCCGATTCCCACCCAGGAAAACGGACGCCGCCGCTCCTGCGATGAAATCACGCAGGATATCAACGCCGCCATGGAAACGGCGGTGCGCCGCGATCCCGCCAACTGGTTCTGGGTGCATAACCGCTGGAAAGGCCGGCGGGGCCCCCAACCGGTGGCAACTGTGGAGCCGGTGCCGGCAACGGTGAATTAGGGCGTTTTTTCCACTACGAGCATATTCACATTTTCACGGCCGGGCACGAACTCCAGGCCCAATTGATCGCGGATTGCCGATTGAAACACCTCGTTTTCTGACTGGCCGGGCGGCACTTTCCATTTCAGATGAATGTCGTATTCCCCGTTCAATCCCGTCTGATTGATCACCGGTTTGCCGGTTTCGCCTTCCAACCAGCCGGTCAGGTCGCCCAGCATATGATGCTGGATCGTGGTTTCGCGCTCGCCGTTGCTGCCGGTGGTGCTTGCCCAACCATAACCGCCGCCGGGCGGACGCAGTCCGGGGGCATTGGGACCGGCCACCTTTAAATAAAGCACCTCCACGTTCCGCTTCTCCATGTGTGCCGCCAGTCCAAACCGTTCCTTCAACTCGGTTTTCAAACGCGGCCGCCAATCCTCCGGGAGGGTAAACAGCAGATCAAAATGATCGGTCGGCAAATCCGCCGGATAGACCGTCCGGACGCTATTCCAGCCGTACGCATCGGCGATCAGCCCCGTTATGTCAACGCCCTTTTCCAACGCTTTGTTGTAATGATAATTCACGGCCGCATTGCCAAATTGAATGCTGGACCGTTCATTGGGAAAACGGGTGGGGCGAAAAATGAACACCGGCGGCAGCCGGTCAATCACGCGGGAATCCGATTTCCAATTGCGCGGATCGTCCGCCCACGACAGGTCGGTGGCGGAAAGGTGCGGGTGGAAGTGTCTTTCCACAACCACGGTGGTGGTGCCGGCCACCAGCAGGGTGGCCGCGCCAATGACGGCGGCGGTTTTGATTTGGGTCCAGGCCATAAGTTTCAATGCTCCGTGTGCGAGGGTTAGGGTGGATCCGGCCGCCGCCGTCCCCTTGGCGGCGGCGATGACGGAAAGGGACAGTCCGGCCGGGGCGGCGGATACGGAATTGGCCGAGACGGCGGTGGCGATGAGGGCGGCGGACAGGGTGACGCCCCGCCGGGCAAAAATCTGGCGCAGTTTTTCCAAGGCGCGGTTCACGCGCATCTTCGCGGCGTCCTCGCTGGCACCGAGGGCGATGCCGACTTCGCCCAGCGATTTGTTTTCAAAATACCGGAGGACAATGGCCTGGCGGTCGCGTTCGCCCAGTTTTTCCAGGGCCTCATCCAGCAGCGGGGCGATGCGGCCCCAGGTTTCCGGCGTTGGCTCGTTCAAAAGGGATTGCATATAGGCCTCCTGTTCGCGTTGCTGGCGCCGAATTTCGCCCCGGAGAAAATTGCCGGCGGTCAGCCGGGTGGTCCGGTAAAGCCAGCCGGAGAGAATGGTTTTGCCGCCCAGCGCGCCGGCCTTGCGGGCCAGGATGATAAAAACCGCCTGGGTAATTTCCTCGGCGGCGTGGGGGCTGCCCGCACAGCGCAACGCGGTCGAATAAACGAGATTCACATAACGCTCCACCAGCGCGGCAAAGGCGCGTTCCGAGTTTTCCCGGGCAAACCGCGCCAGCAATTGCATGTCATCCGATTCCGGCATTCACCAATAAATGTCCGCCGGCGGGAAAAAGGGAACAGAATTTTGACAAATTTTTGCGCCACCGAGGACAAACAATGTTTGAAGCAAAACAAGCCATGGTATTGACGCGGCGGGATTGCGGAGTCAGAATTCACCCGAACCGTGCAACCAGCAAAATCTATGGCCACCAACCTCACTCCCGCCCAACTGGCGGCGTATATTGATCATACCCTGCTCAAACCGGACGCCAGCCGCGAACAAATTGAGAAGCTTTGCGCCGAGGCGCGCGAACACCGGTTTCACTCCGTCTGCGTCAATGGTTGCTGGGTGGAGGCGGCCCGGACCTTTTTGGAAGGCTCCGAGGTAAAAGTGGCGGCCGTGGTCGGCTTTCCGCTGGGCGCGATGTCCGCCGATGTAAAGCGTTATGAAACCGACGCCGCCATTGACGACGGCGCCCAGGAAATTGACGTGGTCCTGAACATCGCCCGGCTCAAGGCCGGCGATCACAAATTTGTTTTCCGCGAACTGGTGGATGTAGTGGAGGATGCCGATGAACGCCCGGTGAAAGTGATCATGGAAACCTGCCTGCTGACGGAGGCGGACAAGATCCTCGCCTGCCAGTTAACCGTGGAAAGCGGCGCGCAATTCGTGAAAACTTCCACCGGCTTCAGCACCGGCGGCGCGACGATTGCCGATGTCAAACTGCTGCGCGCCACGGTCGGACCGAAATTCGGCGTGAAAGCCTCCGGCGGCATCCGCGATACCGCGACGGCGCTGGCCATGATCGAGGCGGGCGCGACGCGTCTGGGCACTTCCGCCGGCATCGCCATTGTGGGCGGCGCGGCCGGAACGGGCGGAACGTACTAGGCGATTTGCCATTTTCAATTGCCAATGGTCAATTGGCGGGATGCGAGCGCACCGCAATGCTCGGTCCCGCCATTTTTCATTCCTTAAATTACAGAACCGGAATTATTTACCGGATTGCATTTGCGGCCGGTTGGCGCAATGATGTGGCGGTTCGGCCCCTGGCGGCCGCATCTCCAAAAAACAATCGCATGCAAAAATTTATCGGCTTTATCAGTCTGGTGGCGGGCCTCACGGCGTTATGGTTCGGCCACACGGCGGCCCAGGCGGTCAATTCCAAAGTGAAGGCGCTGGTGGAAGGCGCCCCCACGGATCGCGCCACCTATTTTTACATCGGCGGCATTGCGCTGACGCTGTTCGGCATCCTGAAATTGCTCCTCGGCAAGAAAAAGTAGGGTCTTTGCGGACGGCCAGTCTTTGCAGACGGCCATCGGGAGAACACCTTTGGAAAGGTTCTGCCGACGTGCATCTATCGGCACCAAACCCGGCGCCGAACCCGGTGCCATCCTCCAGCTTCAATCCTCCGTCCTCGCCCCCTCCCCCGTCACACGGCGACTTTGACCCAGCGGCCTTTATTCGAAGATTCCTCAACTGCGGCGAGGACACGCTGGTTTTTCAGGCCATCTTCAAAGGTGGGTTGCACAGCCTTGCCTTCGACGCAGGCGTTCACAAAATCCGCGACGGTGTGAACAAAGGTATGTTCGTACCCGATGATGTGTCCCGGCGGCCACCAGTTGCTGACGTAGGGCTGTACGCCATCGCGCTGGGTAACGAGAATGTCGCGGAAACCCTGGCGATCCTTGGGGTCATCCACATTATAAAATTTGAGGCGGTTCATGTCCTCCAAATCAAAGACGAGCGAGCCTTTGCTCCCGTTGATTTCGAGGGTGATCTGGTTGCGGCGGCCGGGGGCGTAGCGAGTGACTTCCAGGTTGGCGAGCACCCCGTTTTCCATGCGGCCAAGGAACATCGCGGAGTCGGGCACGGTAACCTTGCCCATTTTGCGATGACCGCGGGCCAGTTCGGAGGCCAGGGGACGCTCCGGCACAAACGTATTGAGCAGGCCGAGCACTTCGGTGAATTCGCCGACCAGATAGCGCCCAAGATCAATGATATGGGAATTGATATCGCTGTGAACCCCGCTGCCGCTGGTCTCTTTCTGGAGCCGCCAGTCGAGCGGAAATTCCGGGTCCGCGAGGCGATCCTGCGCATAGCGGGCGCGAAAGTGAAAGATGCGGCCGAGCGCGCCTTCCTCAATCATGCGCTTGGCCAGGGCAATCGCGGGGATGCGCCGGTAATTGTGGCAGACCATGTGTACGACCTTCGCCTTTTGCGCGGCGGCGAGCATGGCGGCGGCCTGTTTAACATCGAGGGCAAAAACCTTTTCGCAGAGCACATGCTTGCCGTTCTTCACCGCAGCGATGGCCATTTCCGCGTGGAGATGCGGCGGCGAGGTGATGTCCACGATGTCAATCAGCGGGGACTCGACCACTTCGCGCCAGTCGGTGGCGGCGTGCTGCCAGCCGAGTTGGGCGCGCGCGGCGGAAACCCCGGCGGCATCGCGCCCGCAAATGGTGTGCAGCTCAACGTTGGCCTTGAGATTGAAAAACTTCGGCGCCTGCCGCCAGGCGTTGGAATGCGCCCGGCCCATGAACCGGTATCCGATAAGTCCGACCCGCAGTGTTTTGGCCATAAGTGAAGTGTTGAAGGTTGCCCGAGTCTAAGCCCGCCCCCGGCGGGTGGGCAAGGCGACAATTTAAATCACGAAGTTTGAAACCAACAGTTACAGGCCGCACCCCTTGAAATGATTTTGAATATGCGTCTTTATCTGTTCCACATTGTTTACGCTGGGCGCGTTGCCTTCGCGGGTGGCCCAATTCCGACCGGGGTGAAGGGTGTCCCAAGGTGAACGCTTATTGCCTCGCGTTTCAGGCGCATCACCGTGCTTGCCGAACCCAAAGCATACTTTCATTTCCTTGTTCCATACTGGTTTAAAATGTTCGATCAAATGGTCCTCGGCCGTCTCAACCCACGCACTTCTTACCACGAGATACCGGCAGTCGAAGTCTTCCATTTTGAGATTAATCGTTCCGCGAATGCTCCGGGCATGATCTCGCAGGCGGGTTGAAAGCTTCTCGCCTTGCTCGCGGGGTCCCGGGGCATGAAGCTCGACCGGATCAGCCTTGCCGACATAGAGCGGATATTCCTTGCCCGAGACCGGCTGATAAGCGTCAAAATCTCCGCGATAATAAATGGCATAAACACCCGCTCCATAAAAGCGCGCATTGATCATATCGCTCAAAGCACGCCGCGGTTGCAATAAAAGCGTATCGGCAACCAATCGGCCGACGACATTGGGAGCGGTCGGATCGAAGACTAGTTCCGGCAGCGATACGGGATCCAAGTTTTGCTGAACCAGTTCTAATTTTCTTAAAGTGGCTTCCAGATTTGCGCGCAGCTTTCTACGCGCTGATGACGAGCACCGCAAATAGGCGGCGGGCGATTGCGGCAGTTTTACCGCCAGTGAATTGATCTCACTCAACACCTCACCGATATCAATGTTTTCGGGCATATCGCGCCATTAATTGTTTACTGATTTCGCAATATCCGACGCTGATGCGCGCGCAACGTTGCCGCCACGCTTGCGCCAATCACCCGCGCAAGCGTAACGGGAACCGCGTTGCCAATCTGGCGCATGCTCTCCGTCCAAGAGCTTGGGAAATAATACCAATCCGGGAATGTTTGCAGCCGGGCGCTTTCCCGCACCGTAAAATAGCGAACCGACCCGTTGGCGTGGGCCAGCATATTTTCTCCACCCGGAACTCCGTGATCCCCGGCTTTCAAGGTTTTTGCCGGGGCGTCAAACATGCTGCCTGTATGCCCCGGGTAACGCCGGGCCCCGGGTTGAAATTTATGGTTGGGAACCGTTGCCGCTTCCGACGATTGCGGATGCGGCAATCCGGCAAGTGCGTCCCTTACCGTACGCCAGCGGGCGGCGAACGGCAGGGTGGCAATCCGTTCGAGCCGCGCCTCCATTCCCGCCGGCATGGGCGGACGTTGTGCGCGGGAAATCCGATGCTCATCCCAATACGTTCCATCACCCCATTTTGCAAGATCGAGAGCATCCCCCGAATGCGTCACTTGCGGGAAACTCCACGGTTCATGGATATCCCAACGGAATCCCACAATCACGACGCGCTCACGATGCTGCGGCACGCCAAAATCGGCGGCATTAACTTTCTGAAAAACCACCCGGTAACGGAGCCCGGTTTCAATACCCGCCGTATGATGTTGCTCCAATCGCGCCAGATGTTCCGCCCAAGATTCGAGCTCCCGCCGGACGATTTCCGGATATTGAAGCTGTAATAGCACATAACCAAAATATTTGGCGAATGACTTGCGAAGCAGGCCCCTGACATTTTCAAAAATAAACGCTTTGGGGCGAACCGTTCTGACCACTTGAACCGCATGCGGAAACATGTCTCGCTCATCCTGATACCCCTTATGCTTGCCGCCAATTGAAAATGGCTGACAAGGAGGACCGCCTGACACCAGTTCAACGCGGTCGGCCCATCCGGCAAATTCCACATGGCGGACATCCTTGTTGAACAGGCGGACTCCGTGTCCCATCACGCGGTGCCAGTTTTCCGCCAAGGTATGGCAGGAATCCTGATCCCGTTCGACAACCGCCACGGGCTGAAAGCCGGCGTTATGCAATCCTAGCGCCAAACCGCCACCGCCCGCAAAAAGTTCAATCGTATCCATGCCAGATGTCTTTTATCGCCGTTCGATCCGATTTGCAAGCTTCCGCTGAATGTGCGGGGCTACTTTATCCGTTTGAGTCAGAGAATGTTCCCAGATTCCGAGCCAATGCAGGCTACTTGCCAATCTCACGTATAGCTCGCAGCTTCCGGCGGCACGTTACCGCCATTGACCAGAAACAGCACGGCCATGCGCACGGCCAGACCATTGGTCACCTGCTCCAAAATCACGGAGCGGCCGCAATCGGCGATCTCGCTGTCAATTTCCACGCCCCGGTTGATGGGACCGGGATGCATGATGAGCGCGTCGGGCTTGGTGCGGGCGAGGCGGGCCTTGTTCAGGCCGAACAACTGGGTGTATTCGCCAATGCTGGGGAACATCGTCTTGCGCTGGCGTTCGTGCTGGATGCGCAGGAGATTGATGATATCCGCGTCGCGAATGGCCTCATCCACATCATGCGTCACGCGACAGCCCATTTGCTCGAAGGTTTTCGGCACGAGCGTGGAGGGTCCGCAGAGGGTGACATTGGCGCCAAGCTTGAGCAGCGCCCAAATATCGGAACGGGCCACGCGGCTGTACAGAATGTCGCCGAGAATGGTCACGTTGAGCCCGGCAATCTTCCCCTTCTTTTCGCGGATGGTAAAGGTGTCAAGCAAGGCCTGGGTGGGATGCTCGTGCGCGCCGTCGCCGGCATTGATCACGTGGGCGTCCAGCACGCGGGAGAGAAAATGCGGGGCACCGCTCGCACTATGGCGGATGATGATGAAATCCGCGTTCAGCGCCTGGAGGTTCAGCGCGGTGTCCTTGAGGGTCTCGCCCTTTTTGAACGAGGAAGCCTCGATGGAGAAATTGATGACGTCGGCGGACAACCGCTGGGCCGCCAGTTCAAAGCTGATGCGCGTGCGCGTGGAGGGTTCCACGAACAGGTTCACCACGGTTTTGCCGCGCAGGGCGGGCACCTTTTTGATGGCGCGCTGGCCGACCGCCTTGAAGCTGCGCGCGGTGTCCAGAATGGTGGTGATCTCCGCCGCGGAGAGCGACTCGATATCCAGCAGATGTTTGCGGTTCCAGCTCATGGTTCAGACCTTTTTCTTCAACAACACCTCGTCGCGTGCCGCGCCGGCTTCGGTGAGGAGCAGCGAGATTTTTTCATCCAGCGAGGTGGGCACGTTCTTGCCCACAAAATCGGCCTTGATGGGCAGTTCCCGGTGACCGCGGTCCACGAGCACCGCGAGCTGGATTTTCTTGGGCCGCCCCAAATCGTTGAGCGCATCCATGGCGGCGCGCGTGGTGCGGCCGCTGAACAGCACGTCATCCACCAGCACCACCACCTTGCCGTTCACATCAAAGGAAATGTCGGTGGGATGCATCATCGGCGCCACGCGGTGGTCGAGGTCATCGCGGTGCATGGTCACATCCAGAATGCCCACCGGCACGGACAGATTCCAGATGCCCGCGAGGGTTTTGGCGATGCGGGCCGCCAGATGATCGCCGCCCACGGGAATGCCCAGGAGCACCACCTCCGCCCCCTGCAAATTGCGTTCGGCAATTTCATGGGCGATGCGGGTGAGGGCGCGCTGAATTCCTAGCGCATCGAGGATGACGGTGGGCTCAGGCATAAAAAAACGCGAACCCGTCCCGGGGGGCGGGACCTGTTCGCGGAGTAATTTTGGTTTTCATAATCCCTTCGCAACCTCGCCGGGCCGCGTTAAAGGAAAATTAAGATCAGTGCGCGGTCAACTGCCGGGCTTTGCGCCACGATCCGCGGTGATTAATGATCCAGTCGGTCAGGGCGCGTTCGAAGCCGATGTCGTAACCGGCCTTCTCGGACTCGATCCACTTGTGCCGGAGTATTTCGTCCCGTTCTGCCTGAAACTCGCGGTAAAGCGTGGAGTTCTTCAGCAAATCGGTCGCCGATGATGATTCTTTTACAGCGCTCGACATGGTAAATAAATTATGTCTCTTAAGTTAATTCCGGGTGACTTTTCTGGCAACCTAAAACCACACATTAAAATGGTTGATTATCATATTCTTATGACAAATACATAAACATGCGGTGGCAATCTGACTGAAAACAGTGTCAAATTCGGCGGTTTCAGTCCGGCCGCTCATTTCAGGTTGCTCCGCACGGTACCGGCAATCTGGATAAATGCCTTTCCGGCAGCGTGATTCGGCGTGGAGACGGTGATGGGCGTACCCCGGTCGCCCCCTTCGCGAATCTCCGTAAAAATGGGCACTTCGCCCAAAAACGGCACATTTTGCCGCGCCGCTTCCTGGCGGCCGCCGCCATGGCCGAAAATCTCCACCCGCTCGCCATTCGGCGTGGTGAAATAACTCATGTTTTCGACGATCCCGAGAATGGGCACGTTTACTTTATTAAACATGGCGATGCCCTTGCGCACCACGCCGAGCGAGGCTTCCTGCGGCGTGGTGACAATCACCCCGCCATCCAGCGGAACCGTTTGACAAAGTGACAGTTGCGCGTCGCCCGTGCCCGGCGGCAGATCCACCAGCAGAAAATCGAGGTCGCCCCATTCCACGGCCAGCAGAAACTGCTGGATCGTCTTGGTAATCATCGGTCCGCGCCAGATCACCGGCTGGTCGTCCGTGAGCAGCAAACCGATGCTCATGACTTTTACGCCATGCGCCAACGGCGGCACCAACCGCTCATCCGCGCTCACGGTGGGACGCTCATAAACCCCCATCATCAGCGGAATGCTGGGCCCGTAAATATCGCAATCCAAAAGACCTACCTTGGCGCCGAGATGTTTCAAGGCGCAAGCCAGGTTCGCCGAGCAGGTGGATTTGCCCACCCCGCCCTTGCCGCTGGCAATGGCGATGATGTGTTTTACGCCGGGAACCCGGTTTTGATTGGCAAATCCCCCGGTCGGAGCCGCCTGACCGGCCGCCGGCTGACGGACATCCACATGCACATGACTCACGCCGGGCAGCGCCTTCAGCACGCGTTCGCTCTCCACCTTGATTTGCCGGGCGGCCTCGGGATTCGGCGAAGTTAATTGCAGCACAACGCTTACCGCGCCATTGGCCACGGAAATCTCTTTCGCCAGCCCAAAGGAAATAATATCGCGCGAATAACCGGGATACTTGATCGCGGTCAGCGCGTTCTTGATGTCGTCTTGCGTCAGCATGAGACAGACACAATGCCAGTGCCACGGCCAAAAGCAAGACAGCGTATCCGGCCGGGTCGCCTCGGGCGCGTCCGCGACCTGCCCCCGATAGGGGTAGGGATGGGGGATTAGCCCCACCCCTCCCTCCGAACCGGACGGGCGGATTTCCCGCATCCGGCTCTCCAGTCAGTGGGTTCGTAGTTTTACGATTGTCCGCGTATAAGCATGTTCCGCCACCAA
>CAIQKM010000173.1 GCA_903872345.1 uncultured Verrucomicrobia subdivision 3 bacterium
ATGGCGTCAAAACACCTTCCGCGCCGGACAAAAACCAAGGTCAGACTGGAAAAATGACTTGCAAACTTATGAAGAAGGCAGAAAATCACGAAAACCACCCACGCCGTTCGTGGGCATTAAACCATATGGGAAATCCCAGTTTATGAAGATATTACACATTCTATTATTTGCATCAGTCGTCGTTCTTGCTGGCTGTGCGAGCCCCTCCTCAAACCTGAACCGATTGAGCATTGGCATGACAAAGAAAGAGGTTGTTGCTGTTATGGGATCGCCAGACAGCACAGCAGCTCCCGGTAACGGCGTTGAGGTTCTCAGATATGAGCTTACAAACACAAGTGCCGCGATGGATTTATTCTTGCTCGGTGTTTCTCATGGAGCGACTGCATATCGAGGTTCACAGGAGTTTTATGTAAGATTGAAAGAGGGTAAGGTAGATAGCTATGGACGGGTGGGTGACTTTGATTCGACGAAAGACCCGACAATCAATGTAAATGTTAACAACAAATGATGACGTGGCCTAACAAGATAGGATGAGAAGGCAGAGCCCCACTTTCAAAAGTGGGTTATCCTCTGCCTATGAAAACCACCAAAAAAACCAAAACCACTCCGTCTGTTATTGTCACTCCCGCCGTCCCGGTGTCACCGGGCGGTTATACCATCGGGCTTGATCTGGGGGATCGCAGTCATTACCACTGCGTGCTGGATGCCACCGGCCTGTTGATCCACGAAGGTTCCCTCCCCAATGACCGCGCGGCGCTCGCGGAGTTGCTCACCCGTTATCCTGCCGCCACCGTCGCCCTCGAAGCTGGCACGCACAGCCCCTGGATCAGCCGTTACCTCACCGGTCTTGGAGCCGCCGTCATCGTCGCCAACCCGCGCAAACTTCACGCCATCTCCCGCCATGAACGGAAGTGCGACCGGCGCGATGCCGCCATGCTCGCCCGCCTCGCCCGCGCAGATGTCGCCTTGCTGCATCCCCTCCAGCACGGCTCCGCCCAGGCGCAGCACGACCTGCTGGGCATCAAGCTGCGCGATGCCCTCGTCCGCACCCGGGTCGGGCTGATCAACAATTAAACATATTGCGCCTTTCTCAGTTCATTTTTTGAATAATGCAATCAATCTCTTTTTCATTGCGGACAAGGGAAATGCCTGCCCGGCCAGACATATTGGCCCAACTTTCTTCGCTGGTGGAAAATGTCCACAACTCATCTCCGGGTTGCATTTTGGAAAGCAATTGACACCATAGACCATGACTAAAGCCAAAAGGCACCGGCTTGCTGCCAAGCCGTTCATCGGAAACCATGTTTTCAGCTTCGACTTCTTCAATGGAGTTGAACCGTCTTTGAAAGTTGTGTTTCAACGCATCCGGGGACATTGGGCGTCTGTTTTCAATCAGTGCGTCATTTGCCATAATGCCACGCACTGCCGCAATTAGCGGAGCATGTTTATCTTTCTTTTTGAAAAATCCGAACATAATGACTGGTTAATTTTGTATCGTGTATGTTCCTGAGTAAATCCATTCTTTGCCTATTGATACCGCGTCAATAAAACCACTGCTCTTTTCCCAAATGGTAGCGTTTGGGAGTGGTAGCATGTTCCCGTTCCAATTTTCCAGAACTACTATTTTTGCAGTCTCTGGCGAGCCAAGACCGAAATATGGGTTTTTGTGTGGCCGTGGATTGTTGAGTGTCACCGCGTAGTGGCCAGAATAATTGTAATCTTGACGGTTTATTCTAAATTTCAGTGCCTCTGTTTTCATGCTGATTACGTCTGCCGCGAGCATGGCGTTTGTCATTCCCATAAAATTGTCCAGACAAACAATCGCATTTTTGAGGTCGGACGGCGTGGGGGGGAGATCGGATTGTTTAGAGGCGGTTTGGAGTTGTTGCGCGGCTAAATTTGTATCAATGAAGACGGCTCTAGGGTCGCCACCCTGCTGCATGACAATTTGCGCCTCTTGAGGTGTCAATTCGCGGCAGTTGGGGGGTAAATTGGGTTTGTTTTTAACCGTATTCTCGGATGACGGTGCTTGCCAGGTTTGCGCCTGTGTTGACAGAGAAATTGCCCAGATAGGGCATATGTAAAGCAATCCCATTAACAAAACTGTGCTAAACGACTTCTTTTTCATCCTCTATAAACAATACCGATAGTAGGGTGTCGGGCGCAACTCAAAAACGCAAAGCTGTTTATGTGGGTAAAACACAGAAAACACTCGTTCACCGGCTCAAAGAGTTGCGGAAGATTCACCGCGTCACACAGGAACAGTTTTCCGAGCAAACCGGCATCTCCTACAAATACTATCAGGCCATTGAGGCAGGGGTTAAAAAGGAACTTCGAATTTCCACCCTTGAACGTCTGGCGGACGCATACAGCATTGAAGTCTGGCAATTGTTGTCACCCACACTGCCCAAAACGGAGATCAGGAACACCCGCACCTGATTTTTAAATTCAAAATTTCGAGAGACACGGTCAGTGCGTCACAAAATTCCACTTTCGGGTTTTTCTTTTCCAGCCGATTTTTCAAAGCCGTTCCGGTAAAAAAATTCATTCAAAACCCGGCAAAAACGGTGTCAAAAATGACGCTTGGCAGGGTTGCCAGCCGGGTGAATTGTCCGGCCATAGTGCGCCATAATCGCCCGTCACTTGCGCGCCATTGGCCAGTATGACCGGCGCACGTCTGGACAGAATCCACCGGCACGGGTGACAGGCTTGACGGGCCTAATACCTTTGGCCACGTTATACCGGGACGTTATACCTTGCCTGCTTTGGTGGTGTTGGAATTCACGAAACCATTGAAAATATTGACGAAAAGGCAAGTGGCGGAGAGGGGGGGATTCGAACCCCCGATACCTTTTGGGTATTCACGCTTTCCAGGCGTGCGCGTTAAACCACTCTGCCACCTCTCCACGCGGACGCATAATCTCTCTGATATCCGCCCGCTTTTCAATGCAAAAACGTCAGTAGATTTATGCGTGTGCCGGAAGCCTGCATTGGGCCGCCGCCGGGATGGTCTTCAAGGACGTTGTGCGGCGTGGGTGCCGAGGCGTTCGCGGACATAGTCAATGTGGCCGCGCAGGCCATAGAATTGGTCCGCAAATTTGGCGGGGATGCGCAGGCGCTTCACTGCCAGTTCGATTTCCGCCAGGCGGGTCATGAGTTCATCCCGTTTGGCGGGAGTCAGTTCGCCGGCAACATCGCGTTCAAGCACCAGCAAGGCGCGGTACCAGCGATAGATGCGGATTTGAGTGCGCCATTTCAGGACCCGGGGCACCAGCCGGATGACCGGGATGAGTACCAGTGTCATGGGAACGATGACGACGAGCGTGCGGTTGGCCAGGCTAGCCACCCAGAACGAGGGGATGGAACGGTATAAAAAGGTTTTGCCGGATTTATAATAGCGGGCGGCATCGTCGCTGATTTTAAAGTCGTGTTCCAAGGGGGCGGGGAAATCGCCCCGGTTCTGAAACATGCTGGCTTTGCCGTGAACTTCCCGGGCGGTTTCGAGCAGGAGGTCGGAGAGGGCGGGATTCAAATCCGTGCGGCCGATGAGTTCGACGGTGGGGCCGATCAGCCAGACATCCTGCGCGGGCACGTTCTTGCCAAAATCGATAGCACCTTCAGGAATCTTTAATTTTGTCAGGTAGCTGAAGCGGCGGGTATAGGCGTCCGCCTGGGCGAAGCTCAGGAGCTGGACATCAGGGGAACGCATGAGCGAACGCATGGTTTGCGAGGAGGCGGAATCGCTCATCAGGAAAACGGCGTCGATGGTTCCTTGCAGCAAGTTTTGGGCGGCAGCGTCGGCGTCCAATTCCAGCAACTGCGTTTTGCCGCCGGCGGAGATGCCATTGGTTTGAAACAGGGCCAGCGCCAGCGCGCGGGTGCCGCTGCCCACGGGGCCGATGGCCACGCGCTTACCGTCAAGCTCGGACAGGAAGTGGATTGGCGCGGGGTTGCGATAAAAAATCAGGAGCGGCTCGTAGGCGATGCTGCCGAGGGAAACGAGGTGGTCCATGGCATTGGTGTCATCGGTGATGCCACCCTGAACGAAGCCAATATCCACGCCGGAGTGCCGGTTTTCCAGCCGTTGAAGATTTTGCAGCGAGCCTTGGGAGGGGAGGATCTTCAAGATTACGCCGCTGCGGGCGAGGATATTGCTGTAATTGATGGCGTTCTTCTCGAACGTGCTGCCCGGGGGGCCGGCGGTGACGGTGATGGTGTGGGGTGGAGCGGTGTGGATGAACCAGTAAATCGCAAAGCAAATGATCAAACCGGCGAAGGCGACCACGGCCAAAGACCAGGTGCGGCTGAAGCCAAAGGTCTCGGTGATCATGGTCACCACGGGCGAGACGGTCGGCTTGAGACGGTTATCAATTTTCACGGGATTCATAGTGGACGTTTGTTTATTTGAAACAATGGGTATTCGTACGAAGTTAACGGCCGGGCGCATGAAACAGGCAATCGGCCGGAACGGGTTGTTTGGGCAGGCCGGGGCCGCTCCATTGGAGCGCGAGGGCGGGCGTGCCGCCGGTGCCATGGGCGTAGGCAAGGCGGAGCGCGTGGTAGCCGGCTTTCAGCGGGATGGTGGCGCTGACTTCCGTGCCGCCGGTGTAACCGAAGTCCGCATCAATCAACGCCGCTTCATGCAGGCGCAGGAAGGCGCGGCTGTCGGCGGTGAGATGGAAGGTGTAGGTGCCATCGGCGGGAACATGGACATAGCCGGCGTATTCGAGGCCGAAGTTATCGTTGCGCGGACGCACGGAGAGATTTATGCCGGCGGTTTGGCCGGTGGCGACGGCTTCCAAGGCGGTGAAATCCGGGACCCACGGGAAGGCCCCTTCAAAGATGCGATATGAAAGACAGGTGACCAGGTTTGAAACCGCATCGGGCGGAACAAGGTCGTCATCATACGGACGCGGGGCATCCGCGAGCGGACGGCGGAGTTGCAATACACGGTTTTTCAGACGTTGCTGGAGCGTGATGAAATACGGGCTGGTGCCGGCGAGGTTGGCGGTCTCTTTGGGATCTTTCAGCGTGTCGTAAATTTGAAAATCGTCGCCGGCGGACAGTACGTTGTAGCGGATGCCTTTGTAGCCATCGAGGTAAACCACCTGTTCCTGGCGGCGGATGGCCCCTTGGCGGGAGGGTTCAAACTCGGTGTACTTGGGGGTTTTGCCCATGAAATTGTATTCCACATAGACCGTGCCCGGGCGTTGCGTGCCGGTGCCGGTGAGAGTGGGGACAAGGGAGACGCCATCGGTGCGGGCGGGGGCGGGAACCCCGGCGAGTTCGGCGAAGGTGGGCAGCCAGTCCTGAAATTGTGAGAGGGCAAAGGTCTGGCCATGGGCGGCGATATGGCCGGGCCAGCGGACGAGGGCGGGTTCGCGCATGCCGCCTTCCCACGTATCGCGCTTGATGCCATCCATGGGGCCGAAGGATTCGAAAAAGGTCGGGTTTTGGGTGCCGAACTTGTTGCCTTCGTTATGCGGGCCGTTGTCCGAGGTGAAGACAATCAGCGTGTTAGTATCAATCTGCAAATCTTTCAGGAGCTGAATCACGTCGCCCACGGCATCGTCCAGCCGGCGCATCATGGTGGCGTGGCGTTTTTCGGCGTTGGGCCAGGCGACTTCGGGGGTGGCGGGATTGTGGTCGGCATCCCAAGTGGCGTTGGTGTAGTCGGGATGGAGGTAGGTATTGATCGTACCGGCGGCGGTGTTGATCATGGCCCCGGGGTGGCCGGTCCATTGTACGCCGCCATGGAGCCCGCCGCCACCGGGATAGCCAACCGAGGGAACTTCCAGTTCCGCGTGGGGCGTATCGTAGGCCAGATAGATAAAGAAAGGCCGGGCGGGATGCGCGGCCTGCTGGTCGGCAATCCATTTTTTGGCGCGGGCGGTCCAGAGGTCGGTGGTGTAGCACTTGTCGAGGCCGCTGTTCAGGTTGGTGGCAAAACCGTCCCAGACCGGTTGGCCGTCTTCCTTGGGATAATGAAAATGACCGTTCATATGGGTCATGTAGCCGAAGAAATAGTCAAAGCCGCGATATTGGGGGTGGGCTTCGGGGATGGCCCCGGTGCCCTGCAAACCCCATTTGCCGAAGGCGGCGGTCGCGTAACCGGCTGCTTTCAGAACACTGGCGAGGGTATGGTTGTTTTCGAGGGCCTTGTCGAATTGGTTGTCCCGAACATTGGCATGGCCCTGATGGACGCCGAGCAGCAGCGACGCGCGGGAGGGGGCGCAGACCGGGGCGGGGCAATAATGGCGGCGCAGTTGCAAACCTTCGGCGGCCATGGTGTCCAGATGGGGCGTGGCAAAGGCTGGCTGGCTGCGGTTCACGGCAAAGTTGCGGCCATTCTGGAAAAAGACGCCGAGATCGCCCCAGCCCATGTCGTCCACAAGAATAAAGATGATGTTGGGCGGCCGGTTGCTCTGGGCGTGGCTGCCGGGGCTGGCGGCCATCAAGAGGATGAAGGCGAGCAGGAGGCAGACGGGCAGTCGGGTCATCTTGGCCATAGATCTATGCAAACGTTAAACGCATTACGCCATTGGACTATGAAAGCGCGCGATAATGATGTCCAGCCTCGTTTTGCCTTAATCGGGGCGGCCAGCCGAAGGCGGCTTCGAAACCGGATATGGCCGGTATGGCTGTCGGCCTCACTTAGGGCTTTTGCATTCCGCCTTTAGCATTGAAAGTCCTTCGTCTGTGCGGCATTGTGACAGCATGACAACTGCTGAAGCCACCCGGCTCCTGGAGCAATTTCGCACCGGGGACATCTCCCGAGAGGCGGTATTGCACGCCTTTCAGGCGGCTCCCGTGGCCGACCTGGGGTATGCCCAGGTGGATATGCATCGCGCTTTGCGCAAAGGGTTTCCGGAAGTCATCTATGGTGCCGGCAAGACGCCGGCCCAAGTCGCCGGTATTGCCGCGAAGCTGGTGGAACGGGAACAGCGGGTGCTCGCCACGCGCATTGGGCTGGAGCATGCCAAGGTGTTGAAGAAAAAATTTCCGCATGCGGTACACCATGAACTCGCCCGGTGCGTGACCATTCAAAAGCAGCCGGCAACGAAGCGTCCCGGCGTGATCGCCGTGGTCTGCGCCGGCACGAGCGACTTGCCGGTGGCCGAGGAAGCGGCCGTCACGGCGGAGATCATGGGCAATCACGTGGAACGCGTGACCGATGTGGGTGTGGCCGGTTTGCACCGTCTGCTGGGCCGGATGGAAGCCATTCAGTCGGCCAATGTTCTGGTGGTGGTGGCCGGCATGGAAGGCGCGCTGCCCAGCGTGGTTGCCGGGTTGGTGGCGAAGCCGATTATTGCCGTGCCGACGAGTGTTGGCTACGGCGCGAGCCTCGGCGGGATTGCCGCCTTGCTCGCCATGTTGAACAGTTGCGCCAGTGGCGTTACGGTGGTGAATATAGACAACGGTTTTGGCGCCGGCTATGCCGCGAGCCAGATCAACGCCCTGGTGGCGGAATCCAAATGAAAGCACTCTATCTCGATATTTTTAGCGGCATTGCCGGTGACATGTTCATCGGCGCGCTGATTGACCTTGGGGTGGACGCGGCCAAGCTGGAGCGCGAGTTGAAAAAGCTTAAGCTGGACGGGTACCACCTGCACGTGCTGCGCGGCGAAAAATCCGCCATTGCCGGCGTGAAGTTCGATGTCCATCTCGCGCACGACCACGGCCATTCCCACGAGCATCCGCACGGGCATGACCATGCACACGATCACGATGATGATCATGACCATGGTCACAGCCACGGCGACGACCATCACCACCATCATGAACACGCCCACAGTCATGATCACGACCACGGACATGCGCACACCCATGAGCATGAGCACGGGCATGAACATCATGACCATGACGACCAGCGCAATTTCTCCCAGATCAAACAGTTGATCACGCAGAGCAAACTTTCTGCCTGGGTGAAGGCGAAGTCCATTGCCGTTTTTGAGCGTATTGCCGTGGCCGAAGGGAAAATTCACGGGATGCCGGCGGCGGAAGTTCATTTTCATGAAGTCGGTGCGGTGGATTCCATCGTGGACATTGTGGGCGCGGCCATTGCCTTGGAACTGATGGGAAAACCGCGTGTGTTTGCCTCACCCGTGGTGGAAGGCACCGGCTGGATTCGCTGTGCGCATGGGCGTTTTCCCGTGCCCGCTCCGGCCACGCTGGCCATTTTGGGGGCGCGCGGCATTGGGGTGACCCAGTGCGAAGAGCCGCATGAGCTGGTTACGCCCACCGGTGCCGCCTTGCTGGCGGAGTTCGTGGAGAGCTTTGGCCCCATGCAGGATCTCGTGGCCGAAAAAATCGGCTTTGGCCTCGGCACCCGCGACAATCAGACCCGGCCCAATGTGGTTCGTGCCGTGTTAGGTACCATTGCCAAAGTTCCCGATACCAAAACCAAGTCGCCGAAAACCGGACTGGACTGGGAGACTGATCGTATTGCCGTGCTGGAAACCAATCTGGATGATTGCACGGGGGAAATTCTGGGCAGTGTGGTGGAAACGGCTTTGGCGGCCGGCGCACTGGATGTGTTTCATACGCCCATCCAGATGAAGAAAAACCGGCCCGGCGTGCTCCTGACCATTTTATGCAATGAGGCAGAAGCCGATAAATTTAGCGAACTGCTGTTGCGGGAAACCACCGCCTTTGGCTTGCGCAAAACCATAGCCGAACGCCGCAAACTTCGCCGGGAATTTACGCCGGTGAAAACCGATTTCGGCGAAGTGACTGTGAAAATTGGCCGGCTCGGTGGCAAGCTGGTCCAGGCCGCCCCGGAGTTTGAATCGGTTAAAAAAGTCGCGACGCAAAAGAAAGTGCCCTTGAAACTGGTGCATACGGCGGCGGTCAAAAGTGCCAAACAGTTGAAGTGAAGTCATGAGCGAAGCCCAACAAAAACTGGAGAAACTCCGCGCGCAACTGCGCGAATATGGCTCCTGCCTGGTTGCCTATTCCGGCGGCGTGGACTCCGTGTTTCTGGCGCAGGTTGCCCATCAAACCTTGGGTAATCGCGCCCTGGCTGTGATTGCCGATTCACCCAGCCTGCCGCGGCGCGAGTTGCAGGAAGCCTTGGATATCGGGGTTAAATTCGGCTTTCCCGTCCGCGTGCTGCAAACGCAGGAATTTGCCAATCCCAGCTACACCGCCAATCCGGTGAACCGCTGCTATTTCTGCAAGCATGAACTGTTCGAAGAACTGACTCCGCTGGCCGTGGCCGAGAACTTCGCCGTGATCGCCTATGGCGAAAACGCCAGCGACCTCGCCGATTTCCGGCCCGGGGCCAAGGCGGCGGCGGAATTTCAAGTGCGGGCGCCGCTCAAGGAAGTTGGTCTGACCAAGGCGGAAATCCGCGAGTTGTCGCACCAACTCGGCCTGCCCACGGCCGACAAACCGCAGATGGCCTGCCTCAGTTCCCGCGTGCCCACCGGCGAAACAGTCACGCCCGAAAAACTCCGCATGATCGAAGAGGCGGAATACGTCCTGCGCGACCTGGGGTTCTACGACGTCCGCGTCCGCCATCACACCGCCGGTGGCGGCAGCCTGGCGCGCATTGAAGTTGGCCCCAAAGAAATCGTGCGGTTGGTGGAGGAGAAGACCGCCGCCGAAGTTCTGGCCGCCCTGAAAAAACTGGGCTACACGCAGGTATCGGTGGATTTGCAAGGGTATTCGCGGAAGTGAAAGACAGATGCCGAACGATGTCGGTTCGAAGCGAAGACGGATTTAATGGGTGTTGACAGGGCATGAGGGAAGGGAATAATCAGGCTGGATTCAAATATGAAACCTGTTTTAGCCAAACTACTGTTTGCGGGTTTGGGGCTGTGCGCAGTTATCAGCTCCGTTTTCCCCGCCACCGGCCAGACGTGGGTAAGGACGAGTGCGCCCGTGACCAATATTAATTGGAGTTCCATCGCGAGCTCGGCAAATGGCAGTCAGATCGTGGCGGTGGCGCAGACGCCAGCTTTGGCCGGTCCCATTTATATCTCGTCCGATGCGGGGAATATCTGGATTTCCAACGCGCTGCCTTCAAAAACCTGGATTGCGGTTGCGGCTTCGGCTGATGGCAGCAAACTGGTTTCGCTCAATCGTGGCGGGACCGCCTATGCCTCGAGCAATTACGGGGTTTCGTGGACAAGTTCGACAACCTCGGCGAATTGGTATTCGGTGGGATCATCAGCGGATGGCGTCACCATGGTGGCGGCGGCGGGCAGTGGCAGCCTGTACACTTCTACGAATGCGGGAAGCAGTTGGTCGGCCGGCGCCGGCACGGCGGGAATCAACTGGCGGGCGGTCGCCGGTTCGGCGGACGGAAACAAATGGGTGGCGGTAAATCAGCGGGCGCTGGGAGGTTCGATTTACACTTCCACGAATTCAGGGATTTCCTGGGTCTCGAATAATGCCCCCAGTCTGGGTTTTGTGGCCGCCGCGTCTTCGGTTGATGGGAAAATCCTCGCCGCCGCCCCGGGGGGATATAATTTGGGCAACGGGCCCCTTTGTATTTCGACCAATTATGGGGCGACGTGGTTTACCAACACTTCCCCCGTGCTTACCTGGACGGCCATCGCCTCGTCCGCCGACGGGAAAAAGCTGGTCGCAACGGCCCTGAAAGCCGACGGGAGCACGACTTTTTCAAACTCCATATTCACCTCGACAAACTACGGGGTAACCTGGAATTCCAACACCGTCCCGGCGGAGAACTGGTCAGCCGTGGCGTCGTCCGCCGATGGCAACAAACTGGTGGCGACAACCATCTGGGGAGGCATTTGGATTTCCCAAACCACGCCTTCACCGCAACTGAACCTAGTGCCTTCCCCGGGCGGCCTTACGTTGCAGTGGCCGGTTCCTGCGGGCAATTTCGTATTGCAACAAAGCACCGACTTGATGGCGTGGTTGGATCTGACCAATCCTCCCAGCCTGAACTACACGAATTTGCAGAATCAGGTTACGCTTTCACCGGCCAATGGTTGCAGTTTCTATCGGCTCAAAACGCCGTAAACAGAGTGCGTTCGTTGACGCAAGCTTGGTGTTACGAACGTTTGGACCGGCGGGCCAGAAAACAGGCGAGTCCACCCACCGCCGCCAGGGCCAGCGTGGCCGGTTCCGGTGCGGGGCTGAGGGCGCCGGTCACGGTGAAATTATCTATGGCCGTCAATCCGTTGATGGTCGTTGCGTTGCCCATTACATTGGTATAATCCCCGACCACCAGACGAAAGTAGATTTCGTTGGCGTTATTAATTGAAGTGAGGGCGCCGAGATTAAACGATTTCGTGAAGGCCGACTGGTAGGTGGTTGAATTCCAGGCGGTGGTGGCCAGGCCGGAACCCTCATTGTTTGCCGACACGGAATTGCTCAGCACCATGTAGGGGGAACCGAACTTGGTAAAAGTGAGCCCGTTTTCGCTGTATTCAAAATAAAAATCCCGCGGCCCCACTATGCGGGCGCTGGTCTGGTCAAAGGAAACCGCAATGTTGGTGTATCCGATGGTGCTGACGGCGAACTGGAAAAAATCACCCACCGCCAGGTTGCTGGTGCTTAAAGAACGACTTGAACCGTTCCCGGTGAACGCCGAGTACCCCCCGACGTTTGACTGGAGGCAGGAGGCCGTTCCGCTGCCTAAATCAGCCACGATATTGGTCAACCAAACGTGCTGGGGCTTCCCGGTATAGGAACCGCCGCTTTCAAACGTCCATTGCGCGATGGTGTCCGCCTTGACCGTGAGTGTAAATAGCGTGGCAAGAATGCCGCCCAGCAGTATCATTGATCGTATCATGCGATGCCTCTTTTGTCGTTAGGTTGATTGTGAACTATCTCCGCGTTGCCAGAATAATTACATGCGGGCGCCCGTTCATTCCATAAGAATATGATTTCCGACGGCGGTTTGAAGAAATATTAATCAGCACAATGCCAGCATATTATGCATCTGGGCGGGATGTTGTCAGCCGGGTGGCTAACGATTTAATGACAGATTCAGTTGGACTCCGGAAACCTGATGATGAACCGGGTTTTCCGTTTCGTCCTCGTGCGTTTTCACGCGCCATGCCACGCTGCCGAGCAGTCCGGCGCAAACGAACATGGCGAGCAGTCCCGAACCGCCATAGCTCATAAAGGGGAGGGGCAGGCCTTTGTTGGGCACCAGACTGGTGGCCACCGCCATGTTGATGCAGGCTTGCAGCGCGATGACCGTGGTGCAGCCGGCGGCGATGAACTGGCCGAAGCGGTCGCGCGCATGTTTCATGGTGTGCAGGCCGACCAGGAAGATGCCCAGAAAGAGCAGCACCACGAGGCTGGTGCCCCACAACCCCATTTCCTCGCCGATGCGCGCAAAAATGAAATCCGTCTGCTGTTCCGGCACGTAGCCAAACTTGTGGAGGGAGCCGTCCAGAAAATGACCCTTCATGCCCCCGCTGCCAATGGCCAGCAGACTCTGCCAAACCTGCCGGCCGGCGCCGTGCCGGGCGGCTTCCGGATCCAGGAAGACCATGATCCGCTCCAGCCGTACCGCGTTATGCGCCACGAGCACGGCGGCCACGGGCAGAGCGCCGATTATGATCAAGGCGAGGTGCTGCCAGCGGGCGCCGGAGATCAGCAACATCGTCAGGGTGAGTAGCAAGAGCAGAGTGGCCGTACCCCAATCCTGTTCGCAAAAAATCAACCCTGCCGGAACCGCCCCCAGCAGCAAAGGCCAAAGGAAACCCGGCTTCCACATCACGGCTTTCCATTGGTTCAGCCGGCACAGGTAGGCGGAGAGCAGCAGGATGACCACGGGCTTGGCCAATTCCGAAGGCTGGCCCAGTCCCCGCACCCAGCGGTTGGAGCCATTGACTTGCATGCCCACTCCGGGAATGTACACCGCCACCAGAAGCAGCAGACAGATTCCGCCCAAGACATACAGCACAGACCGGCGCTGCAGCCAGTGATAGTCCAGCCGCACCAGCAGCGGAGCCATGACCAGACCGACGGCCAGATAGACTAACTGCGCATGTACCCGTTCCTGGTCTTTGGCTGTGAAGGCCGTGCTGTAGAGCATGACCAGACCGAGCAGGCACAGGGCGCCGACACACAATCCCAACAGCGGCAGAATTTTTTTATTCATGAAGGGATGAAGTTAATACGGCTGGATTGTAACGATTATTGGTTCATGGCGATCATATCGCCGGGATTAAACGGCCGGCGCGGGGGTGCGGTCGGCCGATTGATTACGGGGATTTTGTCGGGAATAATTCCGTAGAGTTTCACCGCCTGTTCGGCGATTTCCCGGAAGACCGGCGCCGCCACGGTGCCGCCGCTGGCCGGTCCCTGCGGGTTGTCCACGGCCACGGCTATCACCAGTTCGGGTTTGCTGGCGGGGAGCATTCCCACAAAGGAACAATAAACCTGGCCGGGCAGATAACCATGGCGGTCGGATTTTTGCGCCGTCCCCGTTTTGGCGGCGACAGTGTAGTCGGCCATGGCGGCGGCCTTGCCGGTGCCGTAATCGACCACATCCTGCATGGCCGCGCGCACGAGCCGCGCGGTCTCCGGATGCACAACCCACCGCACCGGTTTGGGCGCATAGCGCCACCAACAGTTGCCATCCGCGTGATTCAACTGGCGCAACAGCATGGGTTGCATGAGTTCGCCGTCGTTGGCGATCGCCGCGTAGGCCATCGCCAGTTGCAACTGGCTCATGGCGAATTCCTGGCCGATGGCCACGCGGGTGATGGAGGTGGGCGTCCAATGGGCCGGTGATTTGATCGTGCCGGAGGTTTCGTTCGGCAGCGGAACCCCGGTGGGCCGGTTGCATCCGAAGTTGGCGATGCAATCATAGAGATTCGCCTTGCCCACCAGCAGGGCAATCTGCGCAAAGCCGATGTTCGACGACTTGGCCAGGCATTCCCGCACGGTCATGATTCCATAGTGATGGCCGTCATCGTGCAGGGCGGAGCGCAGGTAAATCCACGTGCCCTGATGGCAGTCAAACCGCTGGTCCAGGGTCACCGCGTGGTGTTCCAGCGCGGCGGCGAGGGTGATGACTTTGAATGCCGATCCGACTTCGTAGGGGTCGCTGATGACATGGTTGCGCCAGTTTGCCGGCGGACTCAGGGCTGGGCGCTGCGGCAAAAATGACGGCAGGCTGGCCATGGCCAGAATCTCCCCGGTGACCGGCCGGATGACCACGCAGGAGGCGCAGACCGGATGACAGTTCGTCACGGCCCGGCCGAGCGCGCGCTCGACGATTTGTTGCAGCCGGAGGTCGATGGTCAGGATTGCTTGCGCGCCGTCCGTGACGGATGACTCCTCCGTACGGCAGAAAGACAGTTCGTTGCCGGCGGCGTCCTGACTGGAATTGCAAAGGCCGTTTGTTCCGGAAATCAGGTTGTTCAAGCAGGCTTCCAAACCCCATCGGCCCGCGAGCAGATGGCCGTATGTACCGGTGCCGACAAATCCGATGGTGGTGCCCAACAGGTCGCCATAAGGGTAATAGCGTTGCTGATTGTTCTGGGTAAACAGAGTCCAGCGCCGAAACGCCTTGAGGAGGGTTTTTTGGCGGCTGACCAGATGGTTGGTGGGCATCCCGAACGCATTTCGGGCCAGGGCGTCGTGAATGGGTGTCCAATCGGTCAGCGTCACCCCGCGTTTCAGGAGCAGGGCACCCGGTTCACCATTGGCTGCCGGGCCTTGGTGCGACGCGAGTTTCTGGCGGACATAATTGGCGAGGCGGTCGGGGGGCAGTCCCAGCATGGGGGCCACCAGCGGAGCCAGCAAATCCACATGATTGGACCAGACGGTCAGGTCGGCATAGATGTCCTTGGTCGGGATCGTCAGCGCCAGCGGCTGGCCGAAGCGGTCGGAGATTTCCCCCCGCCAGGCCTGATCCACCCGGGTGGTGAACCGGCATTCTTCGGCCTTCTCCTCCAATTCCTCATGCCGCAGAACCTGAAGATGAACCAGCCGCCATTCCAAAATGACAAACCCCGCCAGCAGGATGCCGGCCCAAATGGTAGTGCGGGTGGAAACAATGGTTTTCATGGCGGAGTTGGGGCGGCGGGGCTAAGTGGTTAACCATCAGGCAAAAAGATTCGGTTCAGGTCTGCGGTCAACGCGCGTGCGCGGGGATTCGGTAGGCCGCCCGTTGGGGGGCATTGCTGGCGGCCTGGGATTGCAGGCGTTGCAGTTCGGCCAGCAGCGTGGCTTCCCGCGCCTCATCCAGGCGCTCCAGTTCCTGCCAATGTTGCCGCTGTGCGTCCGCCGCCAGCACCATCTGATTCATCCTGAATAGCTCGCGACTGTGCCGGACTTCGCGAAAGACGCAAAACACCACGAATAGAAACAGTGCGCACAAGCAGATGGTGATTTTGAACATATTGTATGTGATTTGCCCGGAACCGGGCGGTTGTTCGGGGGCTGCCGAGTCGGAGCGGAGCGCCGACCGAAATTCTCCCGTGCCCGCTCCCGACAGGATTTCGCGACGTTCGTAATGATTTTGGGCGGCGAATGGATTGGTATTCATAGGTCAACGTTTTGCCAGTTCAGTATCGATGATCGCCCCGACCGTGATACGTTCCGGCTTGGTGGCTTCGATTTCGTATTTCTCCGGCTGCCAGATTTCAAATTCCGAATGACGTCCCACGAGCACCCCCTGTTTCGTGATGCCCACCCGGGTCAGAAAGGTCGGCGGCAGGGGGAGGCGTCCAAAGCGGTCGAGGGTGACACATTTGACCCGGCTGTTGATTTCGCGATCCAAGTCGGGCATGGAGATCTTACCCTCATATTTTTTGCGCAGGTCTGCCACGAATTCTCCATAAGCTTTGAGCGGCATCACACTCAGGTATTTGTCGATGCCGGTTACCATCAAATAGAATTGGCGCTCCGCGCCGGGCCCGCGCCAATTGGCGGGCAGCATAATGCGATAGGATTCATCGATGGCATGGGTTGAATTCTCGATATAGGTCAGGTCCGGACAGGCCGGGGGAGATTTATCCCCGGTTTGACTGGTATTAATGACCTGTTCCCGAATCATACCTTATCTTACCGAACTCTACCTTTCATTACCAGTTCAAGGTTATTAACCGGGTGCTATAAGCAGGTTCATAACCTGTTAATAAGTATGCAAATTAAAATATGCCAATAAGATATGATTGCAATGGCGGTGAATAACTTGTGAGTAACTCGGTTCGCATAATCCGGGTTTTGCAAGTATTCACCAGTTGACCCTCCGACAGGCCGGCCGGTTTCCCCCATGGCGTCAGACGCCCCATTTGAATGTGACATGCGCCGCAATTGTCGGGTAACCGTGGAGCGCAAACTTCAAACCTTTTTGCCGAAAAAGGAGAAAATATTGACCTGGAATTTTGCTAGCCTGTCGGCCAACACTTTAAGTATTTGGCCAATGCGAGTATCGCGTTGGCTCCGGCGTGGCGTGTGGCTGCTTCGGGAAGTTGTTTCAGCCGAACGGGCAGTTCAACATGAAACCTATTGAAATCAACGGATTGATGAGCTTTAAACGAGTGATGCGGGAGCGGAGGGGCGCGGTAATGGCCGCAGGACTTTTGGTCGCCGCCATTTCCGGTCAGGGTCAGACCGCCGCCTTTCCCGGAGCGCTCGGTTTTGGGGCCTATGCCACCGGCGGACGCAATGGCACCGTATATCACGTCACCACACTCGCGGATAGCGGCACCGGTTCATTTCGCGATGCGGTAAGCCACAGCGGTCGCACCATCGTCTTCGACGTGGGCGGCATGATCACGCTCAACAGTGCCGTGAGCTGTTCCAGCAGCCTTACCATTGCCGGGCAGACCGCGCCGGGCGGCATCTGTTTCAACGCCGGCGAAGTCGCCTTTGCCGGCCGGAACAACGTCATCTGCCGTTACATTCGCATTCGCCCGGGCAGCGCCACGGCGAGCACCGGTGACGATTGCCTCAGTCTTTATCAGGCCACCAATTGCATTCTGGATCACTGTTCTCTGGCTTTCGGTCCCTGGAACAACATTGATGCGGTCACGGCGAACAATATCTCCATCCAACATTGCATCGACGCCAATCCCATCGGCCAGCAATTCGGCGCCCATACGGAGAATGTGGGGGCGTTCTATTCCTGGACCTACAATATCTTCGCCAATTCGCATAACCGCAATCCCCTGGCCAAGGTCAATACGGTGTTTATCAACAACGTGGATTACAACTGCTCGGCCGGTTACACCACCCATACCAGCACGCGCTTCTCGCATGATGTGGTGAACAATTACTTCGTCGCCGGGCCGGCCTCCACCTCGAGTTCGGATTTTCCCTGGTATCAGGTGGATAAAAACCAGAGCATTTATTATTCCGGTAATTATTACGATTCAAATGATAATGGCACGCTGGATGGCAGTGGCACCACGCCCTATTGGTATCAGGGAACGGGGATGGTGCTGAGTTCGCCGTGGTCGTCGTGGACGACGGTCATTCCCACGTTGAGCGCTCCGCTGGCGTGGCGATATGATGTTTCCGCGGCAGGCGCCTTTCCGCGGGATGATGTGGATTCGCTGGTGATCGGTCAGGTGAAGACGGTGGGCAACGGCACCACGGGTACGGGGACAGGCACGGCCGGACCTTCCGGCGGACTCTACACCAGCCAGACCCAGACCGGCCTGTCCAACAACGGCTACGGCACCACCACCGGCGGGACGGCGCCGGCCAATTTCAGCGGCGATGGCATGGCGGATTATTGGAAACTCGCCAACGGTTTGAGCACCAATACCGCGTATCCGCTCACCAATACCGCCACCGGTTACACCCTGTTGGAGAATTATCTTAACTTCCTGGCGGGGCCGCATGCCGTCACGCAGACGAACACGCCGGTGACCATGAGCCTCAGCCAGTTTGCCGCCGGTTTTTCCGGCAGCGCGGTATTCAGTGTTACGAACGCCACGAATGGAACCATTGCGCTGCTGAATGGCACCAATGCCTCATTTACTCCCGCCGCCGGTTTTTCCGGGCTGGGCACTTTCAATTTCAATGTGAGCGAGAGCGGTTACGCCCTGAGCGCGGCGGTTACGGTTTGCGTCACGCCCGTAGCGCCCCCGGCCAGTGCCGTCAGTTTTAACGGCGCCCTGGTGGTTGCCGCCAACAATGCGCCGGCGAATTTGCTTTGGCATGGCGATGGCGCCGCCAATGCGTGGAATACCGCGACATCCAACTGGCTGAACGGCGCGAGCACGGCGGCCTTCAAAAATGGGGATGTTTGCACGTTTGATGACACCGGTTCCATTTCGCCGTCCATCAACCTGGCCGGCGCGGTTTCGCCGGGGGCGACCCTGTTTAACGACAGCCAGAATTACACGCTGGCCGGCAGCGGGGCGCTGAGCGGTTCCGGTTCCTTCAGCAAAACCGGCACCGGCACGGTCACCATCGCCACCACCAACAGCGGCTATGCCGGCGGTATCAATCTTGGCGGCGGTACGCTGGCGGTGAACTCCGGGTGCAGTCTGGGTTCCGGTGCCATCACCCTGAGCGGCGGTTCCACCTTGAGTTTGTCGAGCGGCAGCACCGCCATCAGCATCCCGGGTACAGTCACCGTTCCGGCGGGGGAAAATGTCACCATCGCCTCGGGGTATGTGGCCAATGGCGGTTATGGCAATTTCATCAGCGGCGACAGCACCAGTGTTCTGAATCTCAGCGGCAGCCAAAGTCTGGGCGGGGCGACCACCAACCAGTTCAGCGGGTTTGCCGGGACCTTCAACATTGCCTCGGGGTTTGTTCGTTTTTCCACCGCCAGCAGCGGCAATACGTTTGGCTCATTGAATCCCAATTTTGTCATCAATGGCACCCTGCAGCCGCGCAATGCGGGCAATACCGTTGTGCTGGGCGCCCTCAACGGCAGCGGCCAGTTGCAAGGACCGCAGACCGCCGGCACCGGTTCCGGCAGCACGGTCTATAACATTGGCGGCAAAAATCAGGATGCCATATTCACCGGCTCCATTGTCAGCAACGCCAACAGTGCGGGCAGTCTGATTTGTTTCAACAAGCTTGGCACGGGCACGCAAACCCTGGCCGGGGCCAACACCTTTGGCGGCACCAACGGCATTCTCGCCGGCACGCTGCTGGTCAATGGCACCAATACGCCGCTGCTGACCACGGTTTTTACCAACGCCACCCTGGGCGGCACCGGCGTCATCAGCGGTCCGGTGACCGTGAACAACGGCGGCATTCTGTCGCCCGGTGCGAACGGTCCCGGCATACTGACCATCAATGGTCATCTGACCAATAATTCGCCCATCCTGAATTTTGGCCTGTCCGGCTCCCCGTCCGGCAACAATGACCGGATCAACATGTCCGGCACGCTGGCCATGACCGGCCCACAGATGTTCAATTTCACTCTCACCGATAATGCGCTCGGAGCCGGAACTTACAGCCTCATCGAGGGGGCGAGCAGTTCAACCGCCACCAGTGTGACGCTAACGAATAATCTGCCGACGAATACGCGCCAGACCATCGCCTTTTCCAGCGCCGCCCCCGGCAGCAATCCCTCCTATATTCGGCTCAGCGTCACCGGCACCGCCGCCAGTTTGGTCTGGCGCGGCACGAACGGCGGAAGCTGGGATACCAGCACCGTCAACTGGGCCAACGGTGCCGCCGCCGATATCTATTACAATCTCGACACCGTCACGTTCGACAACACCGGGGCAAACGCGTCCGGCGTGACGCTCGGCAGTGTCCTTGTGCCGGCGGCCATCACGGTAAATGCCGCCCAGAATTACACCTTTGGTGGCGCGGGTGCGTTGGCCGGCGGTGGTCCGCTGACCAAAATGGGTTCCGGCACCTTGAGCCTGGCCACATCCAATACCAATTATGCCGGGGCCATCAATCTCTACGGCGGCACCATCGCGCCCGGGGTGGCCGGCGCGTTGGGCAATGGGGCGCTGACCATCAGCAACGGGGCGACGCTTGTTCTGCCCGCCAACGGTGCCGTTTTCCTTGGCGGTTCCCTCACCGTTCCGGCCAATACCGCCGGAACAATCACTTCCAGTGCGCTGGCCAACGGCGTATCCGGGAAACTATATTCCGGCAATGCCGCCAGCGTGCTGAACCTTGCCGGTGGCGTCAGCTTCAGCGGCACCAGTTCCGCGCAATTTGACAATTTCACCGGTACCATCAATATCGCTTCCGGAGCAACTTTGCGCTACTCGCCTAACAGCAGCGGCAATACCTTTGGGTCGGCCAATCCGACGCTCGTCATTAATGGCACCGTGCAGCCACGCAATGCCGGCAATACGATCCAGTTGGGCGCGTTCACCGGTGCCGGCCTGCTCGCCGGTCCCCAAGCCAACGGCGGCACCGGCGATACCCTGTACGTCCTGGGCGCCAACAACACGGATGCGACCTTTAGTGGTGTCATCAGCAGCAATTCGGCGGTGGCGGGCAGCGCCGTCATCGTGAACAAAATCGGCGCCGGCACGCTGACTTTGACCGGCACCAACACCTATACCGGTGGCACCACGGTTAGCGGGGGCGCCTTGCGCGTGAACAATCCCTCGGTCAACGGCACGGGCGGCGGTGATCTCGAAATCTTTGCCGGGGCAACCCTGACCGGCAACGGCAGCATCAGCAGTGCGACCACGATTGATAATGGAGCCACCTTCGTGCCCGGCAGTCCCGGCGGCACTTTTACCATCGCCAACAGCCTCACTTTAAACGACGGTTCGCTTTTGCAATTCAACCTTGGCACCAACGGCGCTAGTGTCGCCGTGAGTGGTGACCTGATACTGACCGGTCAGTTGACCGTTACCAACGCCGGGGGCTTTGGCGTGGGTGCTTACCCGCTGTTTTCCTATGGTGGTGCGTTGGCGTTTGGCAATCTGACCCTTGCTTCCGCGCCCGCCGGATTCATTTATTCCTTCAATACGAATACGCCCGGGATGGTGTCTTTGGTGGCGGCCCCAACCACGCCTCCCAAACTGGCGACGCCCGTTTTGAACGGCACAAATCTGATTTTCACCGCCACCAATGGCGTGCCACTGGGCGTCGTTTACCTGCTTTCCACCACCAATCTGGCCTTGCCGCTGGCGAATTGGACCCGGTTGGCCACCAATCAGTTTGACGGCACCGGTTATTTCATTCTCACCAATGCGCCCAACGCGAACGGCCGGCCGGCCTTTTATGTGCTGCAAATTCCCTGACCGGGAAGTTCTTTCAAAGACCTTAAGATGATTCAAATCACGCGCAACCCCGCTTTCCGGAGCCTTGGTTGGAACATTTCCTGCCCGGGACGATGCGCCGGCCTGATAGCTCTGCTGCTGACGAGTGTCATGTGTCTGCGTGGCGCCGTTCCGCTGCCCGTGATCAACACCAACTATGTCATTGTCGTAACCAACACCGCCTACGGAGCGATGGGTGACGGGGTTTATACCAATACCGCTGCCATCCAGAATGCCATCAACAAAGCGACAACCGGTGGCACCACGAACAGCCTGACCGGCGGCACGGTGGAAATTCCGCCGGGAACGTTCCTGTGCGGCCCCCTTACGTTCAAGAGCAACGTGAACCTCCAAATTGACGCGGGCGCGGTGTTGCGGATGCTGCCCTTCGGCCAATATCCCGTAACCTGGTACACGAATGGCGGCACGAATATTTATTTTGTGGCGACCGCCAATTTCATCTCCGGCTCCAGTCTGACCAACATTGAGATCAGCGGT
The DNA here is from genome assembly GCA_903872345.1 of uncultured Verrucomicrobia subdivision 3 bacterium. GTDB lineage: Bacteria > Verrucomicrobiota > Verrucomicrobiia > Limisphaerales > UBA11358 > UBA11358. Next base: position 21,654 of record CAIQKM010000173.1, read on the forward strand.
GCCGGCGCGATTGACGGGCAGGGGACACCCTGGTGGCCGTGGGCCAACACCAATGGCGCCAGCCGGCCGATCATGATTTCCCTGACCGGTTGCAACGTGGAATTAATTCAGAATGTCACGCTCTCCAATTCGCCCATGTTCCATATTGCCATCGGCGGCAGCAGCGGCAACACCACGGTGCAATATGTCACCGAGCGCGCCAATTCCTCCAGTGACCCGACCAATCCCGGCCACAACACGGATGCCTGCGACGTCTCGGGAACAAATACCGTGGTGCAATTCAACAATATCAGTGTGGGGGATGACAATTTCACCTGCGGCGGCAAGACTTCGGGCGTCACGATTTCCAACAATGTTTACGGCAGCGGCCACGGGGTTTCCATCGGCAGTTACACTTCGCCGAGCGTTTCCAATCTTACCGTCATCAATTGCACGTTTACCAATACCGACGCCGGATTGCGCATCAAGACCGACCGTGACCGGGGCGGTTTTGTTCACAATATCTCCTATGCCAATCTGACGATGACGAATGTGATGCGGCCGATTTTGATCTACACCGAATACACCAATGCCATCTCGCAATATCGCGCCCTGGACAGCATATCCCCCGGCGTGGCCGCTTCCTATCCGGCGGCGGTGATCACCGCCACCACGCCGTATTATCGCGACATTACCATCAGCAACGTTACGGGCAATGCGCAGTCGGGTCGCGCCGCCGGCCTCATCTGGGGGTTGCCCGAAAGTTGTGTGAGCAATGTCACGCTGGTCAATGTGCACGTGGCCGGCTCGACGACGTTTGGCATTTATCATGCGAAAAACGTCCGGATCATTGACTCGTCGCACAGTGTGCCCGCCGGAGTCAGCCAGTTTTCGTTCTTTGATTCGGATGTGACCTTTTCCAACTCCGTTCCGGCCACCAACGCGGTCACGCTGGACGGCGTCACCACCAACACCACCGCCAATGCCTTCGCGTTTTACAATGCCGCCATGACGCTCAGTCATACCAATGCCTTGGCGCTGAATAGTACCGTCACCCTCGGTGCCAGCACCCTGACCGTTAGCAACAGCCTCATGTTGACCGCTTCTAACAGCTTTAATTTCCAGCTCGGTACCAATGCGGCAACCGTGGCGGTCAAAGGCAACTTGACCCTCGGCGGAACGAACAATATCTACGCCGGCAACGGCTTTACCAACGGCACTTACACCCTGTTTACTTACACCGGTGTGCTGGGAGGAAGCCTGCCGGTGCTGGGTGCCGTTCCGGCCGGTTTCGTTTGCAACCTCACCACCAACACGGCCGGGCAGGTGAACTTGATTGCCACCCCGCCGGCGCCGGCGGCCCCCGCCAATCTGACGGCTGCCGGCACGAATCTTGCCATCCGGCTCAGTTGGTCGGCGGCGGCGAACGCGACCGGCTATAATCTTAAACGTTCCACCACCAACGGTGGAAGTTATGCGTTGATCGGCAGCTTGAACGCCACGAACTCGACCGACACTGCGGTTAGCCTCGGCGTTATGTATTATTACGTGGTCACCGCAACCAATTCCGCCGGCGAAAGCGTCAATTCAGTCCAGGCTGGCGCCGCGCCGTCGCCTTCGCTGGCACCCGCGAGTCTGACATTTCAACATATCACCAATCGGCTGACGCTCGCCTGGCCCGCCGACCACCTCGGCTGGCATCTGGAATCGCAAACGAACAAACCCGGCGCCGGACTCGGCACGAATTGGCTGCCGGTGGCCGCCTCCAGTGTCACCAATCAAATGACATTTCCCGTGGTCCCGACCAATGGCAGCGTCTTTTATCGTCTGACCTATCCCTGATATTTTGAACCTCTCCGTATTCATGAAAAAAATCGCCTTGTTCGCCCTGCTATTAACCTTGGCCGGATTTTCCAGCCTGGCGGATAAAATCAAAATCGTCCTCGTCGGGGACTCCACCGTCACCGACAACGCCGGCTGGGGACTGGGTTTTAAACAATTCCTCACGGAGGGAGCCGTTTGCACCAACGTCTCCCAGGGCGGCCGCAGTTCCGAGAGTTTTCGCCGCGAAGGCCGCTGGACCAACGCGCTCGCGCTCAAGGCGGATTACTATCTGATCCAGTTCGGCCACAACAACGAGCCCGGCAAGCCCGGCCGTTCCACCGACATGCCCACCTTTGTCAGCAATATGGTGAGCTATGTCGCAGAGGCCCGGGCCGGCGGTGCCAAGCCCGTGCTCGTTACTCCGCTCACGCGCCGCCAGTGGGACCGCGAACATCCCGGCAAAATTAAATCCAGCCTGGCGCCTTACGCCGCGGAAGTCCGCAAAATCGCCGCCGAAAAACATGTTCCGCTCGTGGATTTGCAGGCGCGCAGCATCGAATTGTGCGAATCGCTTGGACCCGAGAAATGTCTGGAATTCAGCCCGCCCAAGGTGGTGGATGGCACCAACACCGGCGGTTTTGACGGCACCCATCTGAATGCCAGGGGACATGTCCTGTTCGCGCGACTGGTGGTGAATGAATTGCGCCAAGCCTGCCCGGAACTCGCACCTGTGTTGCGCGCGGAGCCGGCGGATGCCAACCCGGTGGCGAAGGAATCCAAATATGATGCCGTTGTTTCCGCCGACGGTTCCGGCACGCATACCACCGTGTCGGCCGCCATTGCCGCCGCCCCGGATAATTCCGCCAAACCGTTCACCGTGCTCATCAAGCCGGGCAAATATGAAGGCCAGATCATTGTGCCCGCCGGCAAACGCCATCTGCGCCTCATTGGCGAGGAAACCGAAAACACCATTCTGACCTACGGCCTAAATGTGCAGGAGACCAACGCCGCCACGGACCGCCGATTCAAAGGCACCGGCGTGATCGTGCTGGCGGATGATTTCCATGCCGAGAACCTGACGTTCGAAAACACGTCCGGCGACCATGGTCAGGCCCTGGCGTTACGCTCTGATGGTGATCGCGAAACCCTGAAACATTGCCATCTGCTCGGCTGGCAAGACACGCTCATGGTCAACAATGGCCGTCTTTACTTCACCAATTGTTATATCGAAGGCCGCGTGGATTTCATTTATGGTTCGGCCACGGCCGTATTCGACCATTGCGAAATTCACAGCAAAAACGGCGGACATATTACCGCCGCCAATACGCCGCCGAATCAGGAATACGGCTTCGTCTTCATGGGCTGCAAACTCACCGGTGATCCCGCGCCTTGGGTCAATCCGACCAATACCACCTTGGCCACGCCCGCGAAAACGCCGTTCGCCGACCTCGGCCGTCCATGGCGTCCGTATGCCTCGGTCACCTACCTGAATTGTGAAATGGGCGATCACATCAAACCCGCCGGCTGGAACAACTGGCGCAATCCCACCAACGAACTGACCGCACGTTTTGCCGAATTCAACAGCACCGGCCCCGGAGCCAACCCTGAAGCCCGTGTGAAATGGGCAAGGCAACTGACTTCCGATGAGGCGGGGCGGTTGACGGTCGAAAATATTCTGCGCGGCTCGGACGGGTGGAAACCGGGGCAGCCGGCAAAATAATTGGTGCTGGCAAATGCGGTCAATTGCTTTTGCGAAGCAGAAAAGAATACTTTCAAGAATGGCGACCCTACCGGGAATCGAACCCGGGCTTCCATAACGCCTAAAACGCCGATGACGTTTATGTGAAAAATAAGGGGTTTTTTGCATCTGCGTTATTGAAATCGCTTGACGTTATTCTGAATCTCATTCTGAATGGTTTTTAGTGCAATTTAAAATATTAACTTATGGCAAGCCTCTGGAAAGACCGACGCACACCCAATTGGGTCGCCTGTTTCACGATTTATGTTGGTGCTGCTGCCAAGCAAATTAAGCGCACCACTTGTACCGAGGATCGGAAACTGGCCCGGCGGATCGCTGACGAGCTGGAGGACGCCGGTCGAGGTACTCGGTCGCCAGACCAGATCAAAGCCTTTCTTGATGGCATTCAAGACCTAAAGGCGAAGAGGGCCGCTCGCCATGCTTTTGATTTCGTCATCCGTGAGACAACGGGCCGTACGCTCGATAGCAAGACAACGCGTGGATTTATCGACTCGTGGCTTGAGCGTACCAAGGGCGAGGTGTCGCCGGCAACTTGGGTGAAGTATGAACAGACCGGCAAAATGCTATGCAAATCGCTTGGTGGGAAGGCAGATCAGGATATTTCGGAAGTTCGTCGCGATGACATCGCCCGCTTTCGGGATGAACAAGGTGGCCGCGTAGCCCGCAGCACCGCCAATGTTTACCTGAAAATAGTTCGCATCATGTTCGGGGCGGCCGAGGCTGACGGGTTGGTAGTGCGCAATGAGGCCAAACAAGTGAAGTTGCTCAAAGTCGGAAACGAGGCAAATGCCCGGCGGGCATTCACCTTGCCGGAGGTGGTCAAGATATTGGCAAATTGTAACGATGAATGGCGGTCGCTTGTGATATTTGGCTTCTATACCGGCGCGCGATTGGGGGATTTGGCTCGGCTGACGTGGCAGAATCTTGATTTGGTGACGGGTGAAATGAGCTATGTCAGTGGCAAAACCGGCCGGCAAGTAGTGACGCCTCTGGCCACACCACTGCTCCAGCACATACAGAAGCTCCCGACGGGTGATAATCCGAAGCAACCCATACACCCATCAGCCTTTGAGATCGTCGCCAAACACGGTCAAGCACAGCGTCTTTCAAACCAATTTGCAGACATCCTGGCCGATGCCTGCCTGATCGCGGAGCGCCCGCACAATGTGGAAGATGAATCAAAGCGCAAGGGCCGTAATACCAAGCGCAGTGTGAGCGAGATCAGTTTTCACTCCTTGCGGCACACGGCGGTAAGCTTGCTCAAGACGGCCGGCGTATCGGATGCGGTGGCGCAAGACCTGGTCGGGCACGAAAGCGCAGAAATTAGTCGCCACTACACCCACATCGAGGCTCCGGCGAAGCGAGCGGCGGTGGACAAGCTCCCGGTGCTCGGCGCGAAGGTTTAGTGATGACGGACGACGAGATAATGACCGAGGCCCAAGCGGCGAAGTTTATTCATCAGTAGCCCCGCACGCTCCGCCAATGGCGGGTGCAGCGCGGACTGCCTCATTATAAGCCGTCACAGAAAGTAGTTCTTTATCGCAAGGCGGATTTGCTCAAATGGCTGGAAAGATACCGGGTTGCGATAATCTGCTTCCCAAGCAATAGCAGACGATCAAGGAAGAAAGTTTGACATCTTTTTTTTTATCTACTCCTCGGAGGTGGTTTTCCCGGACGGACTCACCCATTTCCGTCCATCCATCCATCTTCCCCTATGAACGGAACCGGTCGGACGGACGAGGAACCGGTACAAAGCAGGCAAAACTGACCGGGGGGGGCGGAGGGCGGTTGCCTCGAGATGTAGGCAGCATATTGGTTGTGGTGTGAAAAATTATTACCTAAAAGGGTGTTTTGAACCGTGGGGCGAATCCAAAGACATTAATTCAAACGTATTACAATTTTGTTATTAATAGGTTGCACACGGCGACACTCTCTATTTGCTGCGCATTTCAACTCTAAACACTCGCTATTTTTATCGTAATTTGTATGGGAATTCTCTTAGCTTGGTTCGATCCTATATTCATTGTCCAATTTTGTATGCGACTAATCGAACCTTTTAAACTGTGCAAATTTTAGTTTGAACGGACCATGCAATAGCTGATAAAGCAGGAATAGTTATATTCTTGTTTAGCCGGACTGGTTATTGAATGGAATGGCGCAATTATTATTGACGAAATGCTAACAAGTGTTTAATTGTTGACTTATCTGTGCTGGTCATTAGCGGCGACGCAAATCAGGACTGGTTGCATGAAGTTTTTATCATTCAAAGAGGGTGTATCCCCAGCCCATAGGTGGCTTTGGTTTGTCGTCGTTTTGTGTTGCTCTAGTCTCGGGCCGCAAGCCAGAGGTCAGGTGGCGTCCGGTCGGGTGCCGGTAAGTCAGGGGCTGTCGGCTCAGGCACCGTCTAGTGTGGCCAGAGAAATGCTCCAGCCGACATTTCCGGAAGAGTTTTCAATAAATGCTTCCCAGTCTTCCATTTGGCGTGCTTTGTCAGAGGAAGTCGCCGGAACATCCAATTCGCGAGTTCTAGTTTCCGATTCTGAAGACTTTTTGATATCTTGGGTCGAATTGTCGGATGGTGCAAAAAATCCTCTTTCCAGTTTGGCTCCAAAGCCGATGGCAAATGGGGAAAATCATTTAATGCAGACCGAGCTAAAGGAGGTTGGCGGAGACCGGGTGGCAGTAACAACTGTGCTGATTATTCCGGCGCAAAAGGGTTCAATCATTCGGTTTCGTAGAATTTATTATGGAACGCATACCCAGCCTCGAATAACGAACTCCACGGGTAAATATGAAACTTGGTTAATGTCGAAAATTTCCACTCGCCTTGGACTCTGACAAGTTAATGAGTATGGCAAAATCAGTTTTGGATGTTTTTTGTGCTGGTTGCTTTAAGAGGTCCGCCTTTTTTTTGGCGTGCTTGTTGGGCTGCCTCGTTTCGGGTTGTGTCACCCCCAGTGACCGCCAATTCGATCAGGCGGCAGGAGCAAACGACGCCTCCTATCACTCCGGGCTCCAAGGGATTCATCTCCCTTCCGTTGCTGTGATCAACAAGGCCTCGGCGGGCAATTGGCGGTTTAACCGTTCGGTCGACGAGGTTTGGCGCGCTTGTTTGGGAGTCGCCTCGCAATATCAGGCGATTGTGGCCGTTGAAAAAAGTTCGCAGGGTCGTACGCTTTGTGTCATCAGGGGCCGTGACGCCCAAATTTCCGCCGGCGATTACATGCCCGAAACTACCTTTGGCAGTTATTATGATCAATGGTTAGCCATTGCCGTATTTGAAGATTCAGGAGGTTCGGGTATTAGCGTTGCGGTGATCGACCCATTAACCAGCCAGGTGAAACCATGCCCGGCGGCGGAGCGATCCCTTTTTGCGCAGGTTCAGATTCAGATGAGTTCCACCGCCAATTGGAGTGAGAAATTTGCCGATGTAGATTGGCAGAAGAGACCAGTGCGTTCCCATGAAGCTGGCATAAAACCTGTCAAGCAACTGCCGCAGAACAGCTTCGAGCTAGCCTTAGGGAACTGGATCGCCAAGCGATTGCGCCTCGAACTCGGGGTTGTGACTTGTCCGGAGGTGAATGAATCACTCAACACAGTTGCCGGGAGATTGAAAACGGCAGCGGGAATTCCGAGCGATGGTACCGTGGTGCATATTTTGGGATCACCGAATATCAATGCATTTGCCCTCCCGAATGGAGATATTTATGTGACTTCCGGTTTGCTCGATTCCGCCCAATCCATCGACGAAGTGGCTGCTGTTTTGGCTCATGAAATCGACCATCTTAAGTACCAAGATGTCGCAGAAAAATTCCGAAAACAGGCGGCGGGCGACGCGTCCGCCAATGCGTTGCGATTTGCTTGGGGGGTTGCCCAGATAGCCATGTCTGTGGCTCCGGGCGGGGGGCTGGCTGCCTCCATAGGGGAGGATGTCGCCAAAGGCGCCGGACAACAAGTAATCGATCGGAGTTCGCAACATCTCCAGATTGGCATGGTGGAAGATTTTTCCGCAGACATTGAATTGCGGGCGGACGAGCATGGCTGCGAAACCCTGCACTTGGCCGGGTTCAATCCCGATGCCAGTCTAAATTTTCTTGCCGGTTTGAAAAAACAGCAAGGGAACACGCTCGACAAGAAAACCCTCGCAATGTCTAATTTTATCAATATGCGCCCTGGTTTGGATGAGAGAATTGAACATATGAAGAAAACCTTGAGCCAACTATCCCCTTTAACGCCAGATGCAAAATAAATTTACCTCTAATTACCCACAAATCAATTGTCCATTTATGAAATTGCCCCGCATCTTATTGTCATTGGCCCTATTGACGACATTGGCCATGTTAACGGGTTGCGCTTCTCCCAAACCCGTTTTCATACATAAGTCTTTCGACCCCAAAGCCGTGTCCAATATCGCTGTGTTACCATTTATAGACGCCCAGCAGCATCCAGATCCTAAGATTGATTTTAATTACGTCGCTAGCGAAACCACAACCATGTTGATGCCGGTCCTCAGGTGTAATTGCCTTTACTCCGCGTTTGACACTACTGATATCGGTGACGTTTCCGAGTACTCGGTTCGCGAAATCGAGCCAGCCCAAGGACAATATGCTCTTCCAGACTATGTCAAGCAACTTGGTCCAAGCCAGGCGAAATGGGTGCTTGTTCCCGTTTGCGAAGAAATGAAAAGGTATAATGTCGCGCTCGCGGCGGGCGCATCAGCAACCTTGTCGTTTTATTTATTCAACAAGGAAACAGGCGAACTTTGGTGGAAAGGGTCGTCTAGCCAAAGTGTTATGCAACCGGGCCTAATCGGCGGATTGGCTGATTCGATTAATGATTACGAAAATTTAGCCCAGTGCCTGGACTTAGATGTTTTGCTATCAATGAAGTCATTGCCCCGATTTGTGACCCCAAGCCGTCGGATTGTAGTTAATGGCGCAAATGACATGCAACGTATAGCAGTTACTGCAGTTGTTGATGGCCGACGCCGCGTGAGTAAAAGTGTGGTTTATGCCCCGGCAGAAATCCAGACCAGAATCTTGGAAATATTGCAAAAAAAGGGTTATGAGGGTATTCCAGTTGTAGGTTATGGCCAGCGATCGCTTATCAATAAGACTCAAGTTGCCCTAGCGGATTCGGCATTCGTTAAATCTTTGGGCGGGGTTGGGGTTAAGTATGTTCTCATCCCGGTGGTGAATGATATTAGTACATATTCCGAATTGGGGGGTAAGAGTGCGTCTGAAAAAGGAAATTGGGGGTGTTTTGGCAGAGTCTGACGGCCAAATAAATGCACAAAACACTTGATCTGCTTGCTTGCTTTTGCGGCTGTCATTCGCGGTAGCGCCAGTGGGGCGATGAAAAAAGCCA
>CAIQKM010000174.1 GCA_903872345.1 uncultured Verrucomicrobia subdivision 3 bacterium
CCCCGTTGCTCTCCACCCCGCATTACTGCGACGCAGTTACGGTTCGATACCGCACGGCTCTTCACCGCACAGAAACGGACTCCCACCGTTCTATCCCCTCGCCTTCTCAGGCGCACGAGCGCGGGTCTGTGACCGGCTTATAATTCCCGATGATCGTACACGCCGGTTACATTCCAACCGTTTGGCCGGAATGAACGCGCAAAGCCGGCTGCAAGCCGGCGCTCCGACCAGTTGGCGGTACTGCCTAGACGCCTGATGTCATGTCTGAACTATAGTTTGCCCCGTTTTCGCTCTCCGAACGCCAATCGGCGTTCCGTCCTCCAGCCCAGGGTTGCCGAGTCCGCGAGGCTACCCTGGGTGCGCGTTTTCAAATAATAGATTCAACCGCAACGCGGTTGCGGCCATTCTCCCAAGGCGCGGTTTGTCTCAAACCACTGCGCGCCGTCAGCGTAAGCATCATGAAATCGCGCCGCACGCGTCCGGTTGGTCGCCCCTCCAGATGATCTCAAAAAGAGCCACCGCCGACTCGCGGCGTGAACCGCGACAGCGGAACGACAAGCGCTAACGGCTCCGCCGACTTCTTGAGGCTGCATCGTCATAAATCTCAACTAAACTCAACCCAAGACTGATCATCAATTACGAGCGGAATCTTGTGCTTCTCGCACCAAGCCGACAAGTCGGCTCTTACGCGCGCCCACTGATGCCTCGCCCAGTCTGGCGCTGACGCCTCCCACTTGGCAAGCGTTGGAAAATAGACCGTCAAAACCCCCATCGTCAGCTCAATCGTGAACTCTCTACCATCCATCGAGCCAATCAACATTTCCTTCCACTCAGAGCGGAATTGAACTTGTGATGGAATAGCCATATCAACGAAAAAAGCCGAACCACGCGGGAACTGTGGCAGGGTGGCCCCGTGCGCTCAATCGCAAAACAAAGAGCGCGAACCAATCCGGCGAATGGTCAGGCGGCGGCATAGTTAACCCTCAGCAAATGATGAATAAAATCGGTAAAAGCAACAATACCCAACCGGCTATGCAAACAAACAAACCCGGTGACGGTGCGGTGATCCCAATGCTGCCTGCCGGTCCAGTGAAACCACCCATAGCATCGCCGAACCAAATACATGCGAGCGGCAAAATGACCATCGCCATAACTTTGAAACCACCCTCTCCGCCTTCCGTCGCGAATCCGCCGACAATATAAAAAGCAGCGAGGACGCTTGAAGCAATCCGGCTCTTGTTCAGCGTGATCGTCATAAGCAACCTATCGTAGAAAGCGGAACCACCGCCGGCTCACGGCGTGAACCGCGACAGCGGAACTGACCGCGCCAACGGCGGTTGGATGCTCCGGCCACTTGTTGAGCGGCACGATTCTCACAACAAATTATCTAAAAAATCGCCGGACTGCTTGAGCCAGCCTGCTTCCAAGTGACGACACCGATGAGCATGGCGGCGTGACAAGTGCGCTTGTAACTCTGCCGTCTGCCATACCCATCCTAAAAAGCAGATCGTCTCCTCCATCCGTGAAAGCAAGCTGCCACAATGAAATCAAGGACCTGCCTTGGCGCAACTCCCCAAGAAATGTCGAGGTGAATCCCTTCTGCATCCGAGGCGCGAGACTTTGGCTGACTTGGTAAATCATCGTAGGATGAAGCCCCTTCCGAAATCGCTCGTCGCAAACAGAGATAAACTGCTCAAAATTTCGTGCTGCCGTAGCGGTCAGTAAGGTATCGAAGCAACTCTTGGTGATGTCATTTGGTGTGCTCATAGTTTGTGTGGTGTAGTGCCGCCTAACAACCAAGCTCAGCCACAGCCACCGGAGCCTGACTCCCGCATGGAAGAATGGCAATCAAATTCATTTATTGGTCGAAACTGAAGGGGCGGTGACTGTTGGCTGCAGCGTTTTGTTAGACTCCGGGTGGCAATCGCTGTGGCGGTAACGCATCACCTGATACATAAAATACTCGTAACTGCGGCAGACGTTGCACTCACCAACCGACCCGTCACAGAAATCTTCACCAGGATCTGCAGACTTCTCCAGAGCGATCTTGACGGGATCTTCCTGGGACTCATCCAGCGACCATCGCCGGCTTCTATATCCTGGCTTGTTTACTGCGGCGACCCAATACGGCTGAGGCTCGTATGTCTCGTAAAAATCGTGAGCAAGCCAGACTCCGCCCAGCCTCTTGATGCCAATCTCCGATTTCCGGGGAAGGTAAAAATCCGATTCCCTGCAGGCTGGGAAGAAAAAGACGCGATCAACTTTGCTGCGGGATGGGTACACCGATACACATAAAGATCATAATTAGTGAGTGGCTGCCCGCCGGCGTCGACAACGACAATGTGCCTAGCGGGCGTCTGCAACCGAGAGCCCACGTCTGGTATGCCACAGCCTACCAGAAACAACGAAGCCAGAAGGCAGATGATGCACAGCGCGTATCGTGGCATAGGAGTCTAACAGTATAGTGTGCCACAAATTTGGGGTTTGTCCCTTTTCATTAAACGGTGGTAATCCATTTTTTGTGGCTTGTCCAGAGTTGTTTAGCTGCAAATGGAACCTCATTATCCATCCAAAAAACACAAACCGGCGCGAGGGATTCCCGCCCAATCCCGGCAGCCGTGTCAGGACATGGCGGTGTCCGTCCAAAGTGATGTGCCAATTAATATCTGGCACATTACAACGAACGGCCAAATCCTCCATCCTCCATCCTCGCCCTGCCCCCCCCGCGCCCCACGCTTCTGACCATTCTGTCAAAAATCCGCCTCTCCCATTTGACATTCCCAAACCCGTGCTATATTAACCCCGTTGGAGGTTTACATGGTAAACTCACCGTCACGGCCAAACTTGCGCCCGCCCGCCCCTGTGGAGTGCGGCGGCATGACGCCGCTTTGGAACTGGGAGACATGTCTCCCAGTGGATCGCTCCCCCATGTCCGCGCCCGTCCTCAATCAAACCAAATCAAACCAAATCAAACCTCCCAGCCCCGTTCGCGTATTTCGCGGTTATCGCCCCCCCCCCGCGCTCCGAAATCCGGGAGCCGAGACCCGATTTCCCGTCAATCAAGGCAGAAAACCCCAGCAATCAAGGCTAATCGTGCTTAATCAAGGCTTATCAAGGCAGGCGCGAAATATTCCATCGCCTCCCGCTCCCACACGGGGTGGGGACGGCTCGTCCCCACTTTCCCAACCCACATACCCGTTCATCCCGGAAGCCAAGACCCGTCATCCCAATCAAGCCTCAATCAAGGCAAAAAACCCTGTAATCGTGCATAATCAAGGCAAATCAAGGCAAACGATGAAAAAGCAAACCACCATATCGAGCGCCAACGGCGCGGCCCCATACCAGCCCAGGGCAACGCCCTGGGTTTGCACCCCACATGAAAACAGCCCTGAAGGGGCGGCCCAACCCGCCAATCAAGGCAGAAACCCCTTGTAATCGTGCATGATCAAGGCAAATCAAGGCATCCGCCAAAAAACCAGGCCTCTTGCAGCCTCCCCGTCGCCCCTTTGCGCCTTAGCGCCTCCGCGCCTTTGCGTTTAAAGCTCAGGTCAGGCCGCACCCGGCGTTTAAAGCCGAGTTTTTAATTTGCGCCCGACCCAAATGCATGGAAAAATAAGCGTTCGAGACTTTTAGCTCAGTTGATTCCGTAGATTATGACGCAAGAACATTCCAGTAACGCGGTCGAACCGATTGTTAAACAATTTGGCGCGGTGGAAACCGCCGCCCAGCCCAAGTGGCTCCTGCCGGTTCGCAAGGCCGGCATTTCCCGGTTTGCCGAACTGGGCTTTCCCACCCTGCGCGATGAGGACTGGCGCTACACGAACGTGGCCCCCATCGCCCAACTCGCTTTCCGGGTGGCCGATCCCGTGGCGGTAAACGGCGCGGAAACCAAAACCCTGGAAGACTCCATTTTCGCCGCCATGCCGGGCCATCGCCTGGTCTTTGTGAACGGCTATTTTTCCGCGAAACTTTCCAGCATCAAGCCGGTGTCCGGCGGCGTGCGGATTGAAAATCTGGCCACGGCCATTGCCACGGACTCCGCGCTCATCGAGAAGCACCTCGGCAAATATGCCCAAACGGCCGGCAACGCCTTTGCGGCGCTGAACCAGGCGTTCTTCACCGACGGCGCGTTCATCTTTGTGCCGCAAGGCCTGGAAGTTGCCGAAACGGTGGAACTGATTTACATCTCCTCCGCCAAGCAAAACGGCGAGGTGATCCTGCCGCGCAATTTGATCATTGCCGAGGCGAACAGCAAGCTGACGGTGGTGGAAAGCTACTTGAGCACGGCCAACGTGGCGTATTTCACCAATGCGGTGACGGAAATTGTGGCCGGCGACAACGCGGTGGTTGAGCATGTCAAATTGCAGGACGAGGCGCTGAACGCGTTTCATGTGGCGGCCATTGCCGGCGAATTCGGTCGCACCAGCCATACGCGGGTGCATTCCTTTGCGCTCGGCGCCCGGCTCTCGCGCAATAACATCCGCGTGAAACTCGCGGGCGAAGGTCTGGAGAGCGTGTTGAACGGTCTCTACCTCACGCGCGGCGAACAGCTCGCCGATCATCACATGATCGTGGAACACGCGGAACCGCACTGCGCCAGCCACGAATATTTCAACGGCATCCTCGATGACAAGTCGAAGGGCGTCTTCCACGGCCGCATCCTGGTGCGCGAAATCGCCCAGAAAACGGACGCCAAGCAGACCAACAAAAATCTGCTGCTGTCCGACGACGCGACGGCCGACACCAAGCCGCAGCTTGAGATTTATGCCGACGACGTGAAATGCACGCACGGCGCGACCATCGGCCAGTTGAACGACGAGAGCATTTTCTATCTGCGTTCGCGCGGTCTGGGCACCGACACGGCCCGGCGCATGTTGATTCACGCCTTCGCGGGCGAGATCATCGAGCGCATCCAGTCCGAGACCGTCCGCACGGCGATTGACAAGCTGGTGTGGGATCGCCTCGAAGCGAATCCGCATCTGGCGAACGCGAAGTAAGTTGGCCGGGAAAGGCGGGTCGGTTGTTGGTCTGTCAGAATCCCAAAGGGATTCCGGCCCAAAGCCCAGGGTTGCGAGCTGGCGAGCTACCCTGGGGGCTGTTTGGATTGTCCTCCAACCGCAACGCGGTTGCGGCCGGAACCATGGCAGGACGGATGGAATGGAATGGGTAGTTGTACGAAGGCCGGCGGCTCCGGTTGCCGGCAACGGGAAAGTTTGAACCATGTTTGACGATGTCAACGACCTGTATCAGCAGGTCATTTTGGATCACTGCAAGAAACCGCGGAATTTCCACGAACTGCCGCAGTGCTCCTGCTCGGCGCAGGGCCACAATCCGCTGTGCGGCGACCAGTTGAAGTTGTTTCTCACGCTGGACGGCGACGTTATTCGCGAAGCCAGTTTCGTGGGCCAGGGCTGCTGCATTTCCAAGGCGTCGGCCTCGCTGCTCACCGAAAACATCAAGGGCAAGACCAAGGCCGAGGCGCTGGCCACATTTGAACTGGTGCGCGAACTCGTCACCACCGGCAAGGCCACGGGCGAAGTCGGCAAGCTCGCCGTGTTTGCGGGCGTTTACAAATATCCGGCGCGCGTGAAGTGCGCCATCCTCTCCTGGCACGCCCTCACCGCCGCCCTCAAGGGCGAAGGCGTGCCGGTGAGCACGGAGTCGGAGAAGAACTGATTTTTTGACTGCGGGCGCAACGGTGATTTTGGGGTGTGAAATATGTTCATCGCCCGCCCTCACCCCGGCCCTCTTCCCCGAGGAGAGGGAGAAACGGTTGCCGCGGCTGGAGAACAATCAAGCGGCTGGATGGGTCACACCGGCGGACGAATGATCAGAAAGTGTGTCCATGAAAACGCCCTCTCCTTGGGGAGAGGGTTGGGTGAGGGAGAGCGTTGCCACTCACTTCTCCGGCGACCAGCAGAGCCAGCAGAGCCAGCAGAGCCAATTCATGTTAGTGGCGAAGTTGATTTTATGAAAATGATGGTCCGACTTCAGCAAACGCATCCTTTCGCGATGCTAACCCATTCCTTTTCCTTTTTACTGGCGCACCGTCACCGCGCACTGGTTCTCGCTCTGGCCGCGCTCACCCTTTCCGCCAGCGCCGAAGTCATCACCAATGCCGTTCCCTATGCCGCCACTCCCCTGCCCTTGTCCGCCGTACGGCTCACCGGCGGACCGCTCAAACATGCGCAGGAATTGGATGCCGATTACCTGCTCAAGCTGGAGCCGGACCGGATGCTGTATTATCTGCGCGTTCACGCGGGGTTGAAACCCAAGGCCAAGGAGGCTTATGGCGGCTGGGATAATGGCGGTCGCTCGCTCACGGGACATATCGCCGGACATTATCTCTCCGCCGTGTGCGACATGTGGGCGGCCACCGGCGATGAACGGTTCAAAGCCCGCGCGGATTACATCGTACAAGAGTTGAAAGAAATTCAGGACGCCCAGGGCGATGGCTACATTGGCGCGCTCATGGCCACCGCGCCCCGAAATTATGCGCGCGCCAAACCCAACGCCGAGGGCTTGGTGGATGGCAAACTGCGCTTTGAAGAACTGGGCGACGGCAATATCGAGTCCGGCGGGTTCGACCTGAACGGCATGTGGTCGCCGTGGTATGTGCAGCACAAACTGTTCGCCGGCTTGCGCGATGCCTACCGTCTTACGGGCAATCGCACCGCGCTGGACGTGGAAATCAAATTCGCCGGCTGGGTGGATGGCATTCTCTCGCGGCTGAATGAAGCGCAGATTCAAAAAATGTTGAACTGCGAGTTCGGCGGCATGAACGAGTCGATGGCCGATTTGTACGCCGACACCGGCGATCCCCGCTGGCTGCACGCCTGCGATTACTTCGAGCATCACGCCATAATTGATCCGCTCGCCCGGCATGTGGACGACCTCGGCGGCAAGCACGGCAACACCACCGTGCCCAAGGTGCTCGGCGATTTGAAGCGCTATCTCTACACCGGCAACGTCACCAATGGCGCCGCCGCCGGTTACTTCTGGGATCAGGTGGTGTATCACCACAGCTTCGCCACGGGCGGTCACGGTCATGACGAATATTTTAGCGCGGCCGACAAACTGAACGACATCACCGACGGTCGCGATGATGAATCTTGCAATGTTTACAACATGCTGAAGCTGACGCGCCTGTTTTTCGCGCTCACGCCCGACGCCAAGTATGCCGAATATCAGGAACGCGCGCTGTTCAATCACGTGCTCGGTTCGATTGATCCCCAGGATGGTCGGACCTGCTACATGGTGCCGGTCGGACGCGGCGTGACGCACGAGTACCAGGACATGTTCAACGGGTTTACCTGCTGCGTGGGCACCGGCATGGAAAACCATGGTCTGCTCGGCGACGGCATTTATTTCAGCGCCGCCAAGAAACTGTGGGTGAATCTTTATACGCCTTCGACCGCCGATTGCTCCGCCTTGGGCGCGAAACTCGCCGTGCAGACGGATTTCCCCGAGGGCACCAATGTCACCATCACGGTCGGGCTGGCCGCCTCCAAGAAATTCACGCTGGCGCTGCGGCATCCCGCGTGGGCGGGCGAAGGCTTTGCCCTTCGCCTCAATGGGAAAACCGTCAAGGAACGGTCGCTGCCGGGAACGTACGCGGAGTTGAATCGCAAATGGAAAAACGGCGACACCGTGCAATTGGTTCTGCCCAAGCAACTGCATGCCGAACCGCTGCCGGATAATCCCGGTCGTGTGGCGCTTATGTGGGGACCGCTCGTGCTGTCCGGCGATCTCGGCCCCGAAGAAAACCGCGAAGCCGCCATGCTTACCGTGCCGGTGTTTGTGGTCACCAACAAAACCGTGGTCAACTGGTTGCAACCGGTGGCGGAGCATCCGGGCGAATTTACCAGCGTCGGAGTGGGTCATGATGCGGAGGTGCATTTTGTTCCCTTCTACCGGCTCCATCGCCGCACCTACGCCGCCTACTGGGATTTATACACGCCAGCCGAATGGGTGCAAAAGTCCGCCGAAGTCGCCGCCGAGAAAGAGCGTCAACACCGGCTGGAACTGGCCACCGTGGCGTTTGCCCAACCCGGCGAAATGCAGACGGAACGCGATTTCAATGAACAAGGCGAAGGCAGCAACCCCGACCGTGTGATGGGCCGCGCCGCCCGGCGCGGCTACAAGTGGTTCTCCTTTGACCTGCCGGTGGATGCCGGCCATCCGATGGCCCTGGTCATCACCTACCACAGTGATGAGCGGTACAAGCGCACCTTCGACATTCTGGTGAATGGCCAACGCCTCGTCAGCGAGGTGGTGCAGAAAAATGGCGAACCCCATTTCTTCGACCGCGAATACGCCCTTCCCGCCGAGCTGGTGAACGGTCGCCAAAAAGCCACGGTAAAATTTGTCGCCACCGGCGGCAATCAAATCCCGGCCGTCTTCGGCATCCGCATGATCCGCGCGGACGCGGCGAGGTGACCGCGCCTTCCGCTGAGAATCCCAACGGGATTCCGGCCCAAAGCCCAGGGTTGCGAGGAACGAGCTACCCTGGGTGTACGCCCCTAAAAGCATCATCAACCGCAACGCGGTTGCGGCCTTTTTCCCGCCGATTTCTGGAACTGGGAACTGAATACAAATAATGGTGTTGTCGCTCTCCCTCACCCAACCCTCTCCCCAAGGAGAGGGCTTTTTCCCTGGCACGTTTTCTGTTCATTCGCCCACCAGTGTGAACAATCCAGCCGCTTGATTTGCGAAAAAGGGCGGCAACCGTTTCCCCCTCTCCTCGGGGAGAGGGCCGGGGTGAGGGCGAGCGTCACACCAAAATTCCGGCTTCCGATTCATTCCGTAGCAGCCGACGTGAGGAGGCTCAAATATTTTCGGGAACTGATTTATTATAGAGCCTCCTCACGTCGGCTGCTACGGCGAAGGAATTGCCTTATTGCCCCGCGAAAACATTCCCGAGCAATTTGGGCTGTTTGGGCAGTTTTACCGGCACATCAAACCGCCGGTCCGGCCAGAACCACACCCCGCCATCGCCGGACAGGGCCACGATGCCCATGTCCATGGCGGTGATGGCTACCCAGTCATTATAATTCCCCAAGCGATACGGAACCACCTTGGAACTGTCGGTGTAATCTCCGTCCGGAAAATCCCAGCGCCAAAGCGAGCCATCCGCATTCAGCGCCACCATGTCATAATAATTGGCCGCCACCGCCACCCAATTGGTTCCCGTGCCGCATTGCTGATCTCCGACCTCTTGAACTGCGGCCACATTAACAGAATTTGCCTGAAACATCGGCTTGCTCGTCCACAACGTGCCATCCCGATGGATGATGCCCTGCCGCTGGGAAATGGCGCAGCGGCGGAAATCCACGCCGTCAAAGCGGGCTACATGCTCAATATTTGTTTGGTGGTTGTTGTCATACCGACTGATCCGCCAGGCAGTGCCATTGGCCCGGGATGCCATGGTAGCGAAGAGATCGCCGCCCAACTCCTGCCAATCGGTGTTGGTATTCATTTGAGCGGGTTTGAAATTGTTCAGGCTCGGCCAGCCGGCATTCCAGCCGCTCACGAAGACGTCCCCGCGTGAATTCCAACTCCACAGCGTGCCATTGGTTTTTAACAGGAAAACCCCGGACCAGTTCACCATCACGCGCCGCCAGTCGCTTTCCGTACCCACTTGGGTCATCCGCTGATCTGTCCAGTTGCCGTCGGCGGACAGTTCCGATATCCAGAGTGAGCCGTCGTCTCGAACGCCGATCACATGGTAGCCATGGTGCGCCGGGTTGAAATATTCATAAGTGTCCTTGGAAAAGAAATTCAAGGATCGGGCCGCCGTGGAAATCCAATTGGTGCCGGGCAGCATTGTCTCGGTGCCAACGCTCCTGGGCAACGGAAACAGCAAGATCCGGACAACCCCTTTGAAGATTTCCCAGTGCCGGTCTTCCCGTCCATCATATTCCAGCGCGGTCAAAGGGTCGAACACCGCATCCAGCCAGACCCGGCGATCGGACAGCCGCACACACAAAGTATCCCGGAAGTTGCTGATCGCGGGCGGATCGGCCAGCGTGAGCCGCGCCGGCCCGTGCGCGGGTTCGGCCGGCTCCAACACTTCCCACGCGCGGTTATACAGCGCGGTGGAAAGCACGAAACAGCCGCCCAGCGTGCCCACAATGCCGATCACATTGCGCTGCCACATCCGCTTGCGCTCCTGGAAGTATTTAAAATTGTGCAGGGCCAGCCACGGCAGCAGCCACAGCCCGGCCAGGACCATCAGCACATACGTGAGCTTGGGACAGAGTTCGATGCCGCCCAGCGTCTCCAATGTATCCACCAGCGGGAACAGGAAGAGACTGAGCACCGCCGTGACCACCGCAATGCCCAGAGCCTGCAAAAAGTTCCGCGCCAGCGACGAGGCAAATACGCTCACCAGGGTCAAGCCAAACGCCAGCAGCACAATGATGGTCCAGAAACAGAATGGTCCCCGGAAATCGAAGACACCGCCGCGACTGTCATTGATTGCCTTGAGAAAATCGCTGGGGATGCCCAGCCCCGCCGCCACATTCTCCAAGAACATGGGCATCACTCCGCCCAGCACTATCCCGAACACCAGCACCGGTAAAAATTTCAGCACGAACTGGCGCCGCCGCGACACCGGCAGACAGAACTGCCCTTCAATCACGCCCAGCTTGCGTTCCTCCGCAATGGCCATGCAGCCCAGCACCACCGGCATGACGAGCCAGAACGCCCAGAAAAATTCAGAGATAGGCTCCAGCAGCGAACCATTTTCAAAATGCGGGTGCAACGCCCGCAGCAACAGCACCAAGATGTGCAGGATCAGCAGGGTGCCCATGCAAAACAGACTGATGCTGTGCAGTTGAAATTCCTTTTTGAGCAACGCCCGGAGCGGCCGGCGACGGCGATGCGATGCCCCGGCTTCCGCCCGGCCTTCAAAATAGCGCCAGCGCGACAGATTAATAACTCCACCCGTCCAGGCCACATCCTGCGCCCGGTAAAACAGCCGGCGCGCGAGCCAGAATCCGCCCAGCGAATAGCCCAGCGACAGGACAATGAGAAAGGACGTCCCGAGGTGTTCATCATCCGCCCATTTGGCCGGCACCACGGCAGGCACCACCAGGCTCAAGCCCATGAGGATCGCCAGCGGAATCAGAAAAGTAATCCAAAAGGCCGCCGACGCCTGGCGCAGCAGCAGCGAGACCCACAGCCCGCCGCTCAACGCAACCAACATGGCAATGATACTGCCGACCAGCCAGACGCCCCAGTCCGACCACGTACGTGCCATGGCCCAATTGACCGCGTGCTCGGACGAAACCGCGCGGTGCAGCCAGAGCGCATAACTGGCCACATACGCCACAAAAATGAACCCCGCCGCCGCCGCCAGCACGGTCATCTTGGTACGCCAGATGGTGCGCCGCTCCACCGGCTGCGCCATGAGGGATAAAAACGTCCCCCGCGTGAATTCTCCGCCGAACGAGTCCACGCCGATAATGACCATGCCAAAAAACAGGGTCAGCGGCCCGAATATCAGCGTCCAGTCCTCACCGTTGCCCAGCCAGGGAATCGCCACCTCCAGCAACAGCACCGCCAGCCAGCCGGGCGCCAGCAGCCGCATTTCCTTTTTGGCCAGCACAGTCATGCGTTCCCCTTTTTTAGAATGTTGGAGGCCACGAAGATTTCTTCCAGTGAAAGCGATTCGCACTGCAATTCTTCGGGCGACTGCGCCTTCAGAAATTCCAGCAGCGCCTCGCTGTTACCATTCGCCAGCACTTCCACTTCGCGGCCGGTTTGCTTCACGCTCAAGGCACCGGGCAGGTTCAGAGCAGACGGCGCCTGCGCGAAGCGCGCGCGGATTTTGCGGAACCGGTCGCGTGCCTGATCCGACTCCATCGTCAGCAATTCGCGCCCGTCCTCGATGATGGTGAATTCGTCAATCAGCCCCTCGAATTCGGAAATCAGATGCGTGGAGACAAACACCGTGCGGTGCTCGGGATCGCCGGATTGATACGCGCCAATGACCGTCTCAATGAATTCGCGCCGGACAATGGGGTCCAGTCCGCTTGTCGGCTCATCCAGCACCAGCAGTTCCGGTTCCGGCGCAATCGCGCCGATGAGCGCGAGCTGCGTGCGCTGGCCTTTGGAGAGGCTGGAGGTTTTTTTCAGCGGGTCGAGTTGGAAACGGTTCAGCAGGTCCGTTTCCAGTTCGCGATTCCAATGCTGGCGGAACGAGGCCAGATATTCCAGGGTATCGCGCACGCTCATCCACGGGTAAAACGCCACCATGTCCGGCACATAGGCCAGCCGCGCCTTCACCGCCACCTCCGCGCGCTGCGGGTTCAGACCGAACACGCTGACCGAGCCGGAGTTCGGCCGGAGCAGGTTCAGCAGACACTTGATGGTGGTGGTCTTGCCCGCGCCGTTGCGGCCAAAAAAGCCGTAGCAGCGGCCGGGTCGCACGCTCAAGGACAGGCCGTTCACGGCGTCGTGCTTGCCGTAGCTGCGCCGGAGGTCCTTGATTTCGATGACTGGATTCGTGGAGTTGCTCATGAATTCCCTTTGGCTTGAAAGTTGACCGGGGTTTGACTGCTTAAGTGTTTTCCTGCGACTTGCGTTCGAAATAATCGAGCCGTTCCCGCACCAGCGCCAGAAACGCCTCGCGATCCACCTGAAGGTGGTGCGCCGTGACCACGGCTTCGTCAATCTCCGTGAGGAGTAGCTTGTGTTTGACCTGCTTGGTAAAGGGCGACGTGTTCTCCTTCAGAAAACACCCCTTGCCCGGGACGGTCTCGATGACTCCCTGGTTTTCCAGCTCGGTGTAGGCCTTGGCGATGGTGTTGCGGTTCACCCGCAGTTCTTCCGCCAGCGGCCGGATGCCCGGGAGCGGATCGCCCAACCGCAGCGCGCCCGAGGCCGCCGCGTACCGGATCTGATCCACCAGTTGCAGGTAGACCGGCTTGCCGGATTTGAAATCAATCTGAAAGACCATAACGGTAATAACTGTCCTATGACACTAGGACAGTATTTAAAAACCGTCAAGGGATTTTTTTGCGGAGGGTGAATTATGGGATCATTCCCATCCGTGCAGCGATTCGTAGCGGAAGGTCATGTCATTCGTGTCATAGCCCTTGTACCACCGGGCATGACCGTCGGAGAAAGCGATGTTCTGGCCCTTGGCATGAGCCTGCCAACCCAGGGCCGGGGTGCCGTTGACGGGGCCGCCGACGCAGTTCTGATCATAGTCATCCTTGTCGGAATCCACCGGGCTGAAATCCAGGGTGTCGCCGGAGAGCACATAGGCGGTGGGAAACATGATGCGGGATTCCACCACGGCGGCGCGCTGGTTGCCCGCGTCAATATAAGCGGCGCGGACGCCATTAAAGAAGTTGAAGGCGGACTGCTGGCTCTGGGGAATGAGCCGGTTGGCCGGGCAACGGTAAATGTTGGTGTTTTGCACGTAGGAAATGATCTGCTGCATCCAGCTTTGCACGGGCGTCACGGGGTCGGTGGCGCCCCAGGGAATGACGCCGGCGGATTCGGGGAAGCGGCCGCTGTTGTCATCCGCAAACATTTTCAGGCCGAGCGTAATCTGGTGCAGATGTCCCTGGCACTGGGCGCCCCACGCCCTTGTCTTGGCCGACGACAGCGCCGGCAGCAGCAACGCCGCCAGAATGGCGATGATGGCAATGACCACCAGCAATTCAATCAAAGTAAACCCGCGCCGGCCTTTCATAAGTTATGAGGTTAGACACCGGGCGGGGGAAAACGTTTCAAATATTTTTGCAGGGCAAGGAGATGGGCGAGGATGGGGAAACATCCAACGCCCAACAGCGAACAACCAGCATCCAATGAAGGGAAAAAATCGCGGTACAACTATGGCGGTTACGGGGGGATGGCAAAACAGCCACTCCCCCCATCCAAATTTCACTTAAAACCCGCGCAGGTCCGTGCTGCTGCGCTTGGGCAGGCCGGGCGCGGGGGTGCGCTTGAGGACGAGGTATTCGATGCCCATTTGCTGGCAATATTCGCGCTTGCCGCCTTTGTCGCCATCTTCGTTCACGGCGTAGATGTCCGGCTTCAGGCGGCGGATTTCGGGGTCGGCATCCAGCCAGCCATCGCCGCTGGAGATGATCGCCTCTTTGACGTATTTGATGGAGCCGACGACATAGCGGCGTTCGTCCTGGGTCAGAAGCGGATGTCCTTCGCCCTTGAGGTGGCGGATATTGGCATCGTGGCCGAGGCAGACATAGAGGTCGCCAAAGGCGCTGGCCTCCTCGGTGAAACGCACATGGCCGGAGTGGAACCAGTCGTAACAGCCGGTGACGATGACCTTCTTTTTGCCCGGCGCGGAGGGCATGGGCGGCGGTGCGGGAAAGCCTTTCAATTCATCGGCGCTGAAGACGCGGTAGGCCAGTCCGTGCCGCCGGGCAAAGGCTTCACGGGCGGCATTGGCGGTGGCGGGCACATCGGCCCAGAGACCGGCCGGCAGATTGGCGGGCAACTCGTCCACGTTGGCGGTTTCCGCCAGGGGGATTACGTTACTAACGTAGCGAACGGCGTTGAGGAAATAGAGCCGTTCGGCGAGCGGGAATTTGGGGGCTTTGCCGGTAAGCCGGCTGATCGCGGCATCCGGCCAGAGCAACACGGAGAGTGCGCCCAGCTTGGCGGCTTCTTCCAGAAAACGGAGGTCGCGTGATTTGATGTCGTCGAATCCGCCGGAGACAATGATGGGAGTGGGCATGGGTTTACTTTTTGGCTGAGGGATTGGTCCGCACCTTCACCTGAAAAGCGCCAGGTACGGGTTCATGAGAAACAACGATCAGGTAGCCGCCGCCGCAGCCGGAATACATGGCGCCCAGGTACTGGCGTTGATACGCCTTGAGCAGGGCCATGAGGTCCAGCCGAAGCAACGGATGCCGGACAACATGGGGCAGCAACGTCTCCCAGCATTTCATATTGAGGTTCAGGGAAGCGCCAAGAGCGGCGGCATCGCGCTTCACGATGGCGTTATAGCAATCCTGGCCGGACTGACCGAGCTTGGCAACCCACTTGGGCGTAAGATTTTTCTCACCCAGCGGGCTGTAGCCGTCCGGCCGGGGTTCGACCGGGATTAGGTAGAGCACTTTTTCGAGCCAGCGCGCGACTTTGGCCGAGTTGCAAGATTCCACGTGCGAGGGGAAGACTCCCCCATGCACGTTGAAATCGTAGTCCAGACGATTCACGCCGGGATAGATGAGCCCGATCATGTCCTGCGAGCCGCTGGGGTCGGTCTTGCCCTTATTTTCCGCCTCGTACAATTCGCGGACGAGTTGATCCAGCGGCCGGTTGGGCAGTTTGCCTTTCCAGAGCTTCATGGCAATCGCGCGGGTGCCGCTGGCAATGCCCGACCGATCCATGGGCCGGAAATCGGCCTCGATCTGCACCACCACCATGGAGCCGGGGGGCTTGGGGTTGTGCTGCGAAACAAAGGGCTGGTCAATCCAACCGCCCGCCAGTTGCAGGCGGTTGGGAATGGCCCCGAGATAGGCGGCGACCGACGCGGGCTTCTTCATGATTATTTTTTAATATGGCTCAAGGTTGGGCGGCATCCGTGCCGCCGGCCGGTTTCAAATGGGAACCGGTGATTTTCAGCGCGCAAGTATAGTCACTCACCTTGGTGGCAGGCAATTCTACGGTCAGTCCGTTGGCATCCTGGGTGAACTTGAGTTTGCCCTTGTAGCCAAGCAGTTCCACGCGCTTGATCTTGTTGACCTCGCCGTCGCCAGTGGAGGCCAGGGCGCGAACCGTCATGTGCCCGGTGTCGGGCCAGCCGAGGGCGATGGCGTAGAGGGTCTTGCCCTTGGTGGTGAAGCGGATGTCCTCCGCCGTGTACTTGAAGTCTTCCTTGAAGGCGCCGCCTTTGGCTTTCACGGGGCCTTCGCCGGCGATGTACCAGGGACGCGTGCCATAAATGGCCTCGCCATGGATGGCGAACCAGTCGGAAAGCTGGCCGAGCAATTGTTCCACTTCGGGGTCGAGCGTGCCGTCAGGGCGTTGCACGACGTTCAGCAGAAGGTTGCCGTTTTTGCTGACGATATCCACGAGCATGGTGACGGTCCAGTTGATGGGGCGGTACTTCCAGTTCTTGTTATAAAACCAGTCGCCGATGGAGGTATCCGTCTGCCACGGATAAGGGCTGATGCCGCCGCCCACGCCGCGTTCATAATCGCGCACCCAGCGGCCACCGGAATCCTGTTTGCAATTATAGACGGTTTCCACGCGGCCATGCCGGTAGGCGGCGCCGGAGTTATAATAATCCGCAATCATGGCGAGGCCCACTTCATTGCCGAAGGGCACGGGGCCGTCGGAGTAAAGCAAATCGGGATGATAAGTGCGTTCGAGTTCCTCGATTTCCCCGAGCCATTGCTGCTGCCAAAGGGGGTTCTTACTGTACCAGCCTTTGTCGTTGCTATCGGCAGGGAAATGGTAGAGATCCCAGTTGTTGGAATTCGCCCCGTCATAAGGCACACCCGCGAGCGGGCCGGTCTTATCGGCATGATGACTGTCCTGGAACCAGGTGAAGCTGGCGCCGAGATGTTCGGAGACACCAAAGCGCAGGCCGTTTTCCTTGGCGGCTTTCTGCCAGGTGGCGACGACATCGCGGTGCGGGCCGTAGTTCACGGCATTCCAGGAATGGAGCTGGGATTTCCACAGGAAGAAATCGTCATGATGCGTGCCCATGCTGACGAAATATTTCGCGCCGGCCTTTTTGTAGAGTTTCATCAGGCGTTCGGGATCCCAGTTCTCGGCCTTCCAGAGGGGGATGATGTCCTTCCAACCGTTGGTGGAAGGATGACCATAACGGGCGAGATGGTCTTTGTAATCGGCGGTGCCCTGCTGATACATCTTGCGCGCATACCAGTCGCCCATCATGGGCACGGACTGCGGTCCCCAGTGGGCCCAGATGCCGAACTTGGCATCCCGGAACCATTCGGGGTAGCTGTAGTTGGTGAGCGAATCCATGGTGGGCTGAAACGGCCCGGGCGTGACCGGCAGGTTTTGCGGAGTAGCCGAGTCGGCCCGGAGATTCGTGGCGGCCAACAGACACAGGCTGAGGAGAGGAATGAGTTTCATGGTAGGTCGGACGATTTTGGAGGGGGATAGGTTATAAAGAAATGCTCCCACCCACCGGCGAGAACCGGTGAGGGGGAGTGGAAACGGCTGTGAAAACAAGGCGGTTGGTGGTTAAGGTTGGGATTAACCAATGCCAACGCGTTCGCCGGCCTTGCGTTTCTTATATTGTTCTTTGATCCATTTGTAGGTGGCGGCCAAGCCCTTATCGAGTTTGGTATCCGGCTCCCAACCCAGCACCTGCTGGATAAAGGTGTTGTCCGAATTGCGACCCGCCACGCCCTGCGGGGCGTTCAGATCATACTTCCGGTTCATCTTGGTGCCGGCAATTTTTTCAACGCGGGTGAGCAGTTCATTGATGGAAACCAACTCACTGGAGCCGAGGTTGATCGGCGTGGCGATCAACTCATCGCAATGGGTGATTTTATCAATCCCCTTCACGCAGTCGTCAATGTACATGAAGCTGCGGGTCTGATCGCCATTACCCCAGATCGTGATGTCCTTGGCCCCGGTATCAATCGCCGCAATCACCTTGCGGCACAGCGCGGCTGGGGCTTTTTCGCGACCGCCATCCCACGTGCCGTGGGGTCCATAGACATTGTGGAAGCGGGCGATGAAGGTCTTCATGCCGCGTTCGTGCCAATATTCTTCGCAGAACATTTCGGAGATCAACTTCTCCCAGCCGTAGCCGCGTTCGGCCATCGCCGGATAAGCATCCGATTCCTTGAGCGCGCGGACCTTCGGGTCCTTTTGCAGCAGCGTGTTGTAAGCACACGCGGAGCTGGAGAAGAAGTAGCGGCGGGCGCCGGCGCGATAGGCGGCTTCCACCATGTTGGTGTTGATGAGGATGCTGCGGAGACATTCGACACGGTTGCGCTCAATGAAACCCATGCCGCCCATGTCGGCGGCGAGGTTGTAAACTTCCACGGCCCCTTCGCACACGCGTTTGCAATTGTCCTCGAGGCTGACGTCCAGACAGAGGTTCTGGACACCGGGCACATGCAGATACCATTCATACAGCGGCTTCTTGTCCACGGCCCGGATGTTGGTAAAACCCTTCTTCTTGAAATACAGGGCGAGGTTGCCGGCAATGAATCCACCCGCGCCAGTGATGACAATCAAGTCATCCTTCTGCAGCGGCGGGTCTTTTTCCACGACTCGTTTATGTTCCATATCTTTATACTATTTTGATTTCAGCGACAGCAGGGCTGCCGGGAGTTGCGTCATGTTCCAGGCCACTTTGCACTTGTTTTGACCGGCGGGGAATGTCCATTCTTGACGGGTGCATGTCTGTTTTTGACTTTTTATGAAAAAACCAGCAACAGCGGCCGCGACTGCGCCGGACTTTTTCTCGGCACAGGTGGCGCAGGCCAGCCGTTTTTACCTTAATCTCAAACCGTCGGCCAAGGCGCCCCTGACAGTCATCTGCGGCGGGTCGGAACGGTGCGCGCCGGACTATGCGATTCACCGGGCAACATTCCCGTTTTACTCGATTGAATTTGTGGCGCAGGGCGGCGGGCAGTTAAAAATCAACCGCACGGAACACCGGTTGCAGCCGGGCATGGTGTTCTCGTACGGACCGGGGGTGGCGCATGACATCACGACGCAGCCAGGTGAACCGCTGGTAAAATACTTCATTGATTTCGCAGGCACGGAGGCGGTTCCCTTGCTGGGCTTGGCCAGGCTGAAGCCCGGGGCGGTGGCGCAGGTGTTCCCGCCCGGCGAAATCCAGCCGCTTTTTGATGAACTCATCCGCAACGGGCGGCGCGGCACCGTCGGCACGCCGGAAATCTGCGCCCAACTGCTGCGCGCCCTGGCGCTGAAAATCGCCGAGGCACGCGCGCCGCTGCCCGGGCACGACACGCTGGCCTTTGCCACCTACCAGCAATGCCTAGCCCATTTCCGGCGGCATTTTCTGCGCCTGCGCTCCGTGACACAGGCGGCCGGGGAATGCCATGTGGACGATGCCTATCTTTGCCGGCTGTTTAAGCGGTACGACCATCAATCACCCTACCGGTTGCTCATCCGGCTGAAGATGAATTACGCGGCCGAACGGCTGCAATCGCCCAACGCCCTGGTCAAGCAGGTGGCGGAAGAAACGGGCTTCCTCAACCAGTTTCATTTCTCGCGGGTGTTCAAATCCGTGTTCGGCATGCCCCCGACGGGGATGGTGAAGATGCGTTGACCATGGGCGGGTTAATCTCCGCCAGTCAGGCCGTTATGGCAAGCCGGAGGGTTCCGCGAATCCCAACGCCAAAATCATTTGCCCTGGCTCGCCATCTTGGCCATGACCTCGCGCACGAGGCTTTCAATGTCCACGCGCCGGGCGGGAACATTTGCCGGCGCCCCCGCCGCGCGCCGCACTTCGCATTCCCGCGCCGCCTCGGCGTAGCCGCATTCGCCCAGGAGGCAGGCCAGCTTGCCTTTTGCCTCTTCAAGATTGGCAAGTTCCGGCGGACTCAGCGGGAAACGCGGCGGACCGGGATTGAAGCCGCGCAAGGAAACCGCCGCGCGAAAACCTTCCGGGAAATTTCCCGCCGCAAACATCGCCGCGATGATATCCTGAATTTTGAGCTGCACGCGCCGGCATTCCGCGTGGTTGCCCGACTGGAAATCGTTGTACAATTTCACGATCACTTCCGGCATCACGCCGGAACTGGCAATCGTGCCGCCGTCGCCGCCCATGACCAGGCTCGGATACAAAATTTCCTCGGTGCCGCTGAAGCACACGAAGTCCGGCCGCTGCGGCTTGATTTGCGCCAGCATGGTGCAGAAGCGGGGAAAATCGCGGCTGGAATCCTTGATGCCGATGATGCGCGGACAGTCCACCGCCAGCCGCCGCACCACCGGCAGGCTGATTTCGTTCGAAAACTGCGGAATGTTGTAGAGGAGAATATCAATCGGCGACTTGGCCGCGAGGTCGCGAAAATATTTTTCGATGCTCTCCTGGGAAACCTTGTAATAATATGGCCCGGTCAAGCTTACCGCCCGGCAGCCAAGATCCGCATAAAATTGGCACGCCTGCAAGACCTGATCCGAATTCGGCTCGGCTGCGCCCGCAAGAATCGGCAGCCGGCC
The DNA here is from genome assembly GCA_903872345.1 of uncultured Verrucomicrobia subdivision 3 bacterium. Lineage (GTDB taxonomy): Bacteria > Verrucomicrobiota > Verrucomicrobiia > Limisphaerales > UBA11358 > UBA11358. The sequence goes on from CAIQKM010000174.1 coordinate 20,164, forward strand.
CCGATTTTCCTCGGCCATAATTTTCACCACGCGCAGCCGATCCTCATAACTCAGACGGATGAATTCACCGGTGCTGCCGTTGGGATAAAGCCCGTGGACGCCCTTTTCGATGAGCCATGCCGTCAGCCGCCGCAACTCGCCCTCGTTGATCGAGTGGTCGTCGTTGAAGGGAACAATGTTGGGCGTGTAGATGCCGGATATTTTGGTCATTTTATGTTTGCCGCCGCGGCGGTCAGCAGATTTTTTAACTGCACCGTTTCGGAAATAATATCCACTTCGTTGCAATGCTCCCAGTCAATCCACACATATTCCAATGCAACCCAGCCGTTGAACTTCTGCCTGGCGAGCGCGGTTACGACGCGCCGAAAATCAATGGTGTTTTCCTTCAACGGCGCCTGCAACCGGCCCCGGCGCGCGGTGCGTGCGTGCAAATGCGTGGCCAATTGGGTCAAGGGCTCGATGCGCGCGTCGGCAATGCCGGCGCGGGTGAAATGTGCATAATCCAACGTGAACCCAAGGCCAGGCACGCGCTGCGCCAAACCCAGCGCCCGTTCCGGCGTGTCGGTGAGCGAACCGACATGCGGTTCGACGGCAAGCTGCAGTTTGGCCGCCTTTGCCTGGGCGACCCGCCAGTTGAGTTCCTCGGCACTGCGCGCGACGGCAGCCGCCCGGGATTCCTCCGCGAACGTCACGCCCGGCAAAATCGTTACGTGCCCGGCACCGGCTGCTTGAGCATAATCCAGCGTCCGCAAAAACTGGTCGCGGGCAAAGACGCGTCGTTTTGCCTCGGGGTGATTGATGGCAAACTCGACGAAACCGGCATGGATCTGCAAGAAAATATCCGATGCCTTGAGTCCATGAGCAGCGAGGCGACGTTTTAATTTGGCACCGCTGACTTGCGGCCGCTTCAACTCGACACCGGGTTTGAGGTGTCCGTGCCCCTCGAACATGCCAATGTCGGCGCCACGAAATCCGAGCAACGCGATGGCTGCCAGAGCCCGGTCATGGTCCAGCAGAGGAAACGAAAAATCGGTGCAGCTTAAATTCAATTTCATGCGTCAGTTGGTTTGAAAATCCCCGCCGCCGCGCGTCCGCGACGCGCGGTAAAGCGCGTTCAGTTTTTCGCAGGTCGCAGCCAGACTGCGACCATCCCTTAAATATTCCTGCAACGCCTTGCCACCATCGGTCTGCAACGCAACGTAACCGCTGTAGCGCGGCCGGACGATGGCTTCGGTCTGAGTGAGCCGCGTGGCGCTGAAAAATCCGCCGCACAATGTATCCGCGAATGAATCATCCCAAGCCGCGCGATGCGACGGCTGGCCGCCGGCGTGGACGTAAATTCCTTTTTGCACGTTACCACTCGCGACAAACAGCGCGTAGTCGAGCGCGACGGCGACATTGGCGCAATTCGCAGAAATCGCCAGGCCGGTTCCGCCCAGCACGCTGCGCAGGCGCGGACCGCCGGGTTCCAGGGTAAGCAGGTTGCCAAACCGCAGCGGCTTCGGCGCGAAATGGGGACGCGCGTAGTTGTTGTAGGTGTAGGCGAAGGCGTTCCACGCGAAATCATCCGTCGTGGTCATGCGCTCGGCGACGAGAATCGGATTCAATTCGGAAATCTCGGACGGCATCGGCTCGGTCAATTCACGCAGCATCTCCGCGGCGCGCTGCATGATATCGGCGGGCGCAATTGCCTCATGGTCGGCGCAGGGTTCGGCACCCAGGGCTTTGACCAGCATGATGAAATGCAAAAACAAATCGGCGTTAAAGCCGGGAATCACGGCCAGCCGGCGGCGGGCCAGCGCCACCGCATCGGTCCAGGTTTGCGGCGGCGCCACCCCGGCGCGTTCCAGCAAGTCGGGTCGCCAGCTCGGCGCGGGCGTGGCGGCGTCAATCGGCAGGGCGAGCAGCTTGTCTTGCCAGACATAACTTTCAAAGGTCGGGCCGATGGCATTCCGTTTCAATTCGGCGAGCGTTTCGGGTGGCGCAATTTTGGCCAGGTCATGCACCAGATTTTTTTCAAAGCAAAATCCGGCCCAGGGATGGTCAATGACAACGAGGTCGAACTTTTTCACGAGCACGTCGATTGGCGCATGCCCGAATTCATCCAGCGTGCGTTTCTGCCAGTGAATGCGGACTCCGCGATGAGTTTCCTCATAGCGCTGGGCGGTCGCCACGAGCGGCGGCAGTGCGCGGCTGTGGTCCCAGGCGATGCCGGTGAGTTGAATGGGCTGACTCATTTTAAATTGCGAAGGGAGATGTTTTTTCCGCAGGTGGCGGAGTCGCACGCGGCTTCGATGATCTCCATGGAGGCGAGGCCAAGGTCGCCCGGCGAGCCATTGGAAACGTTGCCGAGGATTGCATCAATAAAATTCAACGCGGGGGATTGCGCGGGATAAATTTCGCTCTCGGGAAGAGCGGGAAATTCGGTGCGCCGGTCGGCGAAATCAATCAGCGTCATTGTGCCGCGCCAGAGTTCCAATTGCAGGATGGCTTGGCTGCCGAAGACGCGGACTTCATAATTCCGTTCACAGAGCGGCGTGGCCCCGGTGCTGGCGATTGAAACCAATGCGCCATTTTCCAGCGTAACTGTGAGCGCGTCGTAAATGTCGTTCGGCGAGCCGTCCCGGTCAAAACGGGCAAACACCTCCGCCGCGCGCAGGCCGGTCAGAAATGTTAAATACGCCGCCGCGTGTGAAACTTGACAGTAAATCTGCCCGCCGCCGGCGATGGCGGGGTCGTTGTACGAACCGTGGCGCGGCTCGACATAGACGTTCGCCAGACCGTGCGTGGGCGAGGTGTTGATGCCGCGCAGCAGCTTGTCAATGGGATTGGTCATCAGCACGGAAATCATTTTGATTTCGCCCAGCGCGCCGGTCTGGATGAGCCGCCGCGCTTCGATGCCGTGACGCGTAAAATGCCAGGGGCAACTTATGACCAGTTGGAGATTTTTCTGCGCCGCCAATGACACCAAAACCCGGGCCTCGCTGGCGGTGAAGGTCATCGGCTTTTCAATCAACACGTGCCGGCCGCTTTCCAAGGCCGCCCGGGCCTGCGCAAAATGAACGTTGGGCGTCGAAGCGACAATGACGGCGTTCAGTTCGGGCAGCGCGAGCAACTCTTCGACCGTGGTGCAGGCGTGCTTGGCACCAAAGTCACGCGCGATTTTTTCCGCCTTGGCGCGGTCGCGACTCTGCACGGCCACCAATTCCGCCCCGGCGTGTGACCGGACGGCGGGGATGTGGGCGAACGTAGCCCACCAGCCCGCGCCAATCACGCCGATACGAACCTGCTTCATGCTTAACTCTTAAATGGCGCGAGCAATTCGCGTTTCAGTTCCACGCCAAAGCCGGGTTTGTTCGGGTCGAGCGTTACTTTGCCGTTCACCGGCAGCGGCTCGCCTTCGAGCACGCTGAAGATCGGCTGGATGTCCCTGCCTTCGCCAACGGAGAGGAACTCGGCATAGGGCGAATTCGTGTTGGCCATGACGAAATGATAATTATAAACCGATGAACCATGCGGGATGACCGGCATGTCGTACGGCTTGGCCATCGCCGCGATCCAGCGTGTGGGCGTATAGCCGCCGCACCATTGCATCTCCGGCTGAATGATGTCCGTGGCGTGGTTGTGGATGATGTCGTGAAACGCCTTCGGATGATATTCGAGGTTGCCGGTGGCCAGCAGAATGGGCGAAATGCGATCACGCAGGATGCGATTGCTCTCCGTCGCCCAGCCGTTTTGCAGCGGGTCTTCAAACCACTTCACATCATAATCGCGGACGCGTTCGGCCACGCGCATGGTAAACTCGATGTCCCACGAGAGATAGCAATCAATCATGATCTCCATGTCGTCACCGAGGCCGCTGCGGAGTTTGCCGATGAGCTTTTCCATTTTCTTGATGCCTTCGCGCCCGCTTTCCACGCCCCAGGGCGCGGCAATTTTGACACCGAGAAACCCGCGATCGCGCCATGAGTCCACATAATCGGGGTGAATCGTGACGTAGCAGGGAATGGCTTCCTTCGTCTGGCCGCCGATGATTTTATAGACCGGCAGTTTCTGCGCCTTGGCCACCAGATCATAGAGCGCCAGATCCACCCCGGCCATCGCCATGCTGGTGACGCCGCCCAGACCATACGGCAACGTCGAGCGGTTCATCTGATCCCAAATGAGTTCAATGTTGTAGGGGTCCTGCCCGATGAGGAAACGCTTGAAATGTTTTTCGATGATGGCGCAGGCAAATTCACCGCCGCCGTAATTCGCGCAGAATCCGCTCACGCCGTCGTCGGTGAAAATTTCAATGACGAACGGGTCCTGTCCCCCGCCCATCCACAGCGAGCGAACGCGCGAATACTTCGGGTGGACGGACATGGGATTGGAAATCAACGTCTGCGCCTGCCAGCCCCCGCCCCAGTATTGCGATTCGCCCACGGCCGCGCCCCGCGCGCCGGTGTCGCCGGATTTGATGGTATAAAGTTTGATGTCGGTGATTTTCATGTTGATTTAGGCGGACAGTGTACGGGCGGGAGAACGGCAAACAAATGGAGGCAATGACTTAAAAAGTGGACTTTTTGCCAAAGCCGTCCATGCCACCTTCCAGAACCAGCAAAGGGTTACGCCTTTTTACTGCGGTTACGCCATTGGCTGGGCGTGACATTCAGTTTTTGGCGGAACAGGCGGGAGAAATAGTGTTCATCCTGAAATCCGGTCTGCACGGCGATTTCTTTGACGGTGAGACGGCTGCCCGCGAGCAAGTTGCGGGCCCGCACGAGTCGCATTTCCAGCAGATACTGGTGCGGGGCCAGCCCGGTGTGCGTAACAAAGGCGGTGCGGAACCAACTGTAGCTGACCCCCAGTTCCTGGGCCAGCGTCTTCATGTCCAACTCGCCGCCCAAGTCGCCCTCCAAGCGGGCAATCGCCTGCCCCACCGCATTTGAGCGCGGATTCTCCGTTTCCAGGGAAGCTTGCTGGGCGGAATAGCAGAGGCCAACCAGGTTGGCAGCGGCGCCCGCCAGAATTTGTTGCAGCGCGGGACGGGTGGCGCGGACGGCTTGGATCATCCGGCTGAACGTGGCGAGCATGGTGTCCTCGGCATTCACCTTGATCACGGGTTTGGCGGCCGAAATGAATTTGCTTTTGCGCCAGTTGCGCGCGGTGACACCGTCGAAACCAATCCAATATTCATGCCAGCCGGTTTGCGCATCCGGCTGGTAACGATGCCAGACGCCGGGGAACAGCAGAAACACGTTGCCGGACTCAACGGGCAAGTGGATGTCGCCGTCCGACTCGAAATGTCCCCGGCCGCCGGAAACATAAACCAGGGCAAAACTGTCCAGCACCCGGCCGTGTTGCCAGTCAAAGGCATATCCTTTGGGATGTCCCACCGGCGGATAGGGTGCCTGCGGGGGAACGCGGGTCTCACCGATGGTGGTCACGAACAGGCCCCATTTTCGGTCACGGTCGCTGACGGGAAAATAGCGATGGAACGAAAAAAAATTGGTATTCACAGGCTGTTAACAATGGTGCCTGCGCTGCCGGCGGGGAATCAAGGAAAAATCATTTTGTCCACGCCGAATGTCAAATTATCCATTGGCGAAAACAAATGGTCGGTGTTAAATGCTTGTGTACCCATGTCGTAATCTACCTGCACTGAGCTGTTCACCGAGTAGAACAGCTCATTGCTAGCAACATAACCCATAATACCCAGAAGCTAATGAAAATCATAAAACAGTCCATCTTGGCCGCGCTCGCCGTCCTCTCGTTGGTGAACGTCTCCTTTGCCAATCTCGTCGGCAATTACACCGCCGACACCAACACCCTGTTCCTGCTGCACTTTGACCAGTCAGCCGGCGGTTCCGTGGTCACCAATTATGGTACCAAGGGCGGGTATTTTTACACCGTGAACATCACCAGTCAAACCGCGTCGAATCCGGCGGTAACGACAATGCTAGGAGCACCTTCTTATGCGAGTGGCCCCACCAATTTTAACTTTGCCATGACCAATGGAACGGGGTCTTTCAATATGTGCGGCTTTGATTTCAATAATAATGGCGCATTTAACGCTTATGGCGAGTCGATGAAAATGACCAATCTGGACATTGGAAACGGGGGGCAGTCGCCGTTTACGCTGGAAGCCGTCGTCTGTCCCAACAACATTAACGCCGGGGAAATCATCTGCACGGACAATGGCGCCTCGGGCGGTCCGGCCAGGGCATTTCTGTTCCGCATGGCCAGCAGCCAAATACAATTTCAATTTGTCAACGGATCGCAATCCACTTCGGCCAATATTCCCGCCACGGGCAACGATGCCTTTGTAGCGGGCAACTGGTATCACGTCGCCCTGACTTATGACGGTACGACGGCGACGATTTACTGGACCTTGCTCAATGGAACCAACGGCGCCGCGCACGTTTTGGGCACACAGACGCTCGCCCTCGGCACCACGCAAGGCGGGACCCTCGGCGGGCTGGCCATCGGTGGCAGCCCCCGGGCCTCCTCGGCATCGGAAACGTTTCAGGGCAGAATTGACGAAGTTCGCATCAGCAGCGTGGCGCGCGGTTCCGGCCAGATGCAGTTTTATTCACCGCAAGTATCCATCACGCAAAATCCGGTGAGCCAAAACGTGGACTACAACCAGCCGGCGACCTTCACCGCCGGCGCTGCCAGCCAGTTTCCGTTGAGCTTTCAATGGCGCTTTAATTCCAACTCCATTGCTGGCGCGACCAATACCTCCTATGTCATCACCAATATTGCGGCGGCAAATGCCGGCTACTATGACTGCGTGGTGACCAACACCATTGGTTACACGAACGTGACGACCGAGGCCTATGTCGTTGTCGGGGCGGCAAATTTTCTGGCCAACCGTTACAGTTTCAACACCAACTGGGTGGATCCTGCCAGCGGTTTGACCGTCACGCCCGACAGCATCGGCGGGCAAAACGGCACCAACTTTGGGAATGCCACTGAGAGCGGTGGCTATTTGGTATTGGATGGCACGGCCAACACATACCTGAATCTCCCGAAAAATTTGTTCAACAGCGCGAACGCGGGTGCCCTTACCGTTGAGTTTTGGGCAAGCTTTGGCGCAAATACTGCGAATGCCGATGTCTTCTACTTTGGCTACACTAATTATGTTCTGGGGACGCTAAACGCCAACAACTGTATTTATTATTCCGAAAATACATCTGGCGGACAGGTGGCGGCAGATGTTAACGGCTTTGCCCAATCGGTCACAGCCAGCGGCACACTGGACAACCATACCGTTCACATTGCCGTAGTCTACGACGCGCCGGATTCACTGATGGCCGTCTACACGAACGGCGTGCTGGAAGCGGTCAACACCAACTTTACGGCCGCCATTTCCGGGCTGAACGACGTGTTTTCATATATTGGCGGATCGGTTCTCCCCTCCAATCCTGAGCTCGTCGCGAACATTAAGGAGTTTCGCATTTTCCGCGGAGCGCTATCTCCCATCAGCATTCTCCAGAGCCAGGTGCAAGGCCCGGACATCCCGCTTGCCGGCGGTCCGGCTTCGTTCTTGGCACAGCCGAGCAACACCACCGTCCCCTTGGGACAACCGGCGACTTTCTCGGTGGCTACTTTGGGTTATCTGCCCATCACCTACCAGTGGTATGAAAATGGCGCCCCGATTGCCGGGGCGACAAATTACTCTTACACCTACACTCCGCCGCCGGGAGACAATGGAGCGACTTTCTACTGCCATGCCACCAATACCATTGGCACGACCACTTATTTGACCAACAGTGCGAGCGCGACCTTGACGATTTACGTTCCGCCCACCCTTGCCTGGCTGGGAACATCTGATGGTGGGGCGGATAATACTTGGAATACCACCTCACTGGACTGGACGAATGATTTGGCTGGCGGCGGGATCATCACCTTTACCCAGACCAACGGCGTCTTGTTTGACGATCGCAGCGGCGGCGGCGCCGTGGATCTCGAATCCGCCATCACGCCATACAATATCACCGTTAATGCCACGTCTGGCTATACATTGACTTCCAGCGGCAGCGCCGGTTCGCTCAATGGCCCGAGTGCGCTTAACATCCAGAATACCGGCACCTTCACGATTGATCTTACCAACAACCTGACCGGTCCGGTGACCATCTCCGCCGGCAAATTGCAAATCGGCAACGATGATTCTGCCGGCACCTTGGGGAGCGGCGTGGTGACTAACAACGCCACCCTGTCGCTCAACCGCGGTGACACGATCCTCAATGTCGGTAATACCATCCACGGCAACGGCATCTTGAGCATGGACGGCGGTGGGGCGGTCACAATTTCCGGCAATAGCGACTACACCGGGGCGACGCTGATCAACGCGGGCGTCACTTATCTGACCAGCGCGACCGGCCTCGGCTCCTCGGCTTCCCCAACGACGGTTGCCAGCGGGGCGTTGCTCTATGTTACGGCCAATATCAATCTCGCCAATAATCTCACGCTGAGTGGCGGCGCGCTCGAAAAGGGCGGCGGTGGTTTGACCGTTGAGACCGCGCCCGTCACGCTCGCCGCCGACTCGGCCATCAACCTGGACGGCGGAGCGACACTGGTGTTGAGCAACACCATAAGTGGCAGCTTTAACCTCACTGCCGGCGGCAGCACCAGCGGCACCCTGACGTTGACCACCAACAGCACCATCGGCGGCTTTACCCTCAATGGTCCGGTGGTGAATGTCGGCAGTTCCGGTGCGCTGGGCACGGGGACGGTGGCGGTCAGCGGGCCGGGCCGCTTTGTTCTGGCTACCGGGATCAATGTGGCCAACGCCGTGAATGCCACTACGGTTACACCCGGCGCAGTAACCGGCTTAATCATGGTGAATGATAACACCAACGGTACGGTCACAACCGTCAGCGGCCCGATTATGTTCGGTGCAGCGGCGGCCAATGGCGGCAACTTTGCGGGACCGACAAGTTCCGGATATTTGAATGTGGTCGGGCCGGTTACCGCCTCCGGTTTGGCGATTAGCGTGCGCTATGGCAATGCTCGTTTCTCTGGCGGTGGAAATTACAACGAACTGCAGATCCGGGCTAACACCACCAGCCTTGGAGCTCCCAACGGCATCTGCACCAATGCCGACGTTGACCTCGCCGGCAACGGCAGCCCGACGGTTCCGACTTATCTTGATTTGAACGGATTCAACCAGACTATTGCCGGGCTGAATAGCGCAGTCACCCCCGCCAACCTCGGCTTGGTGACCAACAGCAGCGCGACGCTCAAGACGCTGACACTCAATCCCGGCGCTGGATACAGTTATTCCTTCAACGGCGGAGTCGTTGGCAACATCGCCCTCGTGCTGAATTCCGGCCAGCAGATCTTCACCGGCACGGTTGGCACCAATGCCTACACCGGTAACACCACGGTCAACGGCGGCACCTTGGGACTGGCGAACGCGACGATCGCCACCAATTCCACTGTTGCCATTGCCACCAACGCGATATTGCAACTGGACTTCCCGACCACCAACCAGATTGCCGCGCTGGTGTTAAACGGCGTCAGCCAGGCGGCGGGCGTCTATAATAGCACCACCAGTTCGTCATTCATCGCGGGCTCCGGCAGCTTGCTGGTCGTGCCGCCGGTCAACACCATGCCAACCAACATCATCGCCACGGTCAGCGGCAGCACGCTCACCTTGTCCTGGCCGGCCGACCACACCGGCTGGTGGTTGCAGGCGCAGACCAACTCCCTGAGCTCCGGTATTGGCACCAATTGGGTTAACATGCCGAACACCAGCGGCACCAATTCGTACAGCGTCACCATTGATCCGACGGCTCCGACGGTCTTCTACCGACTCGCGGATTAATGGATAGATGAAATTGGCCCAATGCCCGGCATGTCGGGGTGAAAAACCACAATATTTTTCACCCCGTAATATTTCGCCGCCAGCCAACCGGCGCGCCCTTCATTCGGCGACGGCGGCGTTGGGGATGTGCGTGAACTTGGCGACCGCCTGCGAGCGCGACCGGACGTGCAATTTCTCGTAAATCCGCCGGATGTGCGTGTTGACCGTCGGCACGCTAATGTGCAGCGCCTCGGCGATTTCCTTGTAAAGGTAGCCGCGCGCGAGCAGTTCCAAAACCTCGCGTTCGCGCGGCGACAGATTGTCCGGCTCCGCCGGCGAAGGGTTAAACCGCTGGAACGACTGGACGATTTTGCGCGCAATGTTGCTGCTCATCGGCGAACCGCCGGCATGGACGTCTTTGATGGCGGTCAGCAGTTCGGCGCGCGGCGTACGTTTCAGCATATAGCCGCTGGCGCCGGAGGACAGCGCCTTGAAGATATGATCGGGGTCTTCATAGACCGTCAGCATCACAAACTGCGTGTCCGGCATCTGCGGCTTGAGGCGGCGGACACACTCAATGCCGCTCATGCCCGGCATGTTAATGTCCATCAGCACCACGGAAGGCTTCTCGCCCGGCAGGGCGGCGAGCGCGACTTCGGCGTTTTCATGCACCCCGACGCATTTGAAGCCCTCGGCGCCCCGCACCCAATCGGTCAAAATCCCGCGCGCGGGCGCGTCGTCATCCACAATGGAAACGGTGATGTTCACGGGCTCCATTTTAGCCCGAACGCGCGGGGAAAGATTGTCGTTAGTTTTCACGATATGGGCGGCTGGCGGGCATGGTTTGAATACCATCACCATACGACTGAAACTCAACCACGGCAAATGCAAACGCCGCAAAAAGAACGGCCGGTCAAAAAAGGCGGGAACGTAATGGTCACGGCAGCGGCGGGCCCGGTTTGACACGGTAAAAACGCCGGGGCGCCGTGGAATTGGTATCCTTCCAGTTGAATGGCAGGACGGGTGAATTGGTGATGAACACGCTGCTCCACTGCGCCAGGTTGGTGGACACTAGAATCTCGTAATCGGGACCGCTCTGGCCGACGACCTGAAAGCTGAGCTGGTTGCCGGCGACGGAAACATTGCCGATACCCACCGACGTGAGCGGATTGACGGCGATATAAAAACTTTGCGTGGCACTCAAGACGGGCGAGCCGTTGTCGGAGACTTTCAGCGTAAAATTGTTGGTCAAATTCGCCTGCGTAACGAGCGGCCGGAAGGAAAACGCGCCGCTGTTGGTGTTCAGTGTGGCGTTGGTGGCGCCGGCAAGCAGCGCATAGGTCAGCGGCGGCGGCGGCTGGTTGGTGTCCGTGGCGCTGGCGGTGAAGGCGACGGTCTGGCCGACGTTCACCGTGCGATTGGCAATGGCCGCGAGCACGGGCGGCGTGTTGGTCTGGGCGGGCGGGATCAACAAGTTCACGATGGTGTAGGCCGGAACCGTGACGGTGAACGTGTTGCCCAGGCCAGACACGGTGTTTGAGGATATGGGATAGGTCGGATAACTATTCGTACCGATAAAATTGGTCTGGCCGAACTGATACCAGATGCCGGAACCCGCCAAGGTTGGCCCGCTGATGTTCACCGTTACCGCGATGGGGATGAGCGGATCCGTGTTAATGAGCATGACACCCGTTTTCCCGTCCTGACGCGAGCTGGCATGCACGTGGAGATTGGTCGTCGAGGAGGCAATGTTCAGCATCGTGTCGCCGACGGCGGCGAGCAGGCGCGCCATCTTGGCCCCGTAGGCGGGTCCGAGCAACGCATTATTGGTCGTGCCGGGAGTGCCCGATGCCAGAAATCCGCTGTGCAATTCCTGGTAATCCACATTGACGGCGCCGTTTTCGATCCACGTCAGCAAAGTGTCTGCGGCGTATTCCGCGCTTCCCCCGCCAAGGACGCCCGAGCCGGTCTCCGTCACCGCAATCCCCACCTGGTTCGAGCGCGAACCCACATACTGGCCGATCTCCGAACGGCAGGCCGAAACACCGCCGGGAATCTGGAGGCACGACTGTAATTGTTGCGCATCGGTGCCGCCCGGATACCAGTGGATGACGACAAAATCCACCACGTTGGAGACCGGGGGCAGCGCGGCGGCATTGTAGGACACCCGGCCCTGATCAAATCCGATACCGCATTTGATGGTGGGATCCTGGGCCTTCATGGCGGTAATGAAGGCAAGCGAATTGGAGCCGTAGGCGGCGGGCGACAGCGCATACTGTCCGTTCCGGTTTCCGTCATACGGATAGTGCAGGTCATATTCCCAGCCACTGCCGCCGTAGTAGCCGTTGCCGCCCACTTCATTGCCAATTTCCCAGTATTTGATGCCCAAACCCCTTACATTGTTGGCGTAATTTACCCAGGCGGCGGCTTCGCTGGGATCCGCGCCGCCGTCGCAGGTGACACTGGAGCCGTAGTTGACGGTGATGATGGCCTTGGCGCCGGCCGGGATGACGGTATTGTTGATCCAGTTGTCGAAGTTATTGCCATAGGCCAGATAACTGCCATCGCAGGCGGTATAATTCTGCCAGTGGAACGTGTCGGCATACGAACCGCCCGGGTAACGAATGATTTTAATGCCGGCATTGGAGATGGAGTTGCCGGTGCCGGCACTGGTCAGGATATTGTCATAAACGGCGCTGGCCACGCCCAGCCCTTCCAAAGGCATCGTCGCCATCGTTTGGGTTGTGTTAAGGGTCACGGTAAGGGGTGAAAGAACAGTCACGGCAACCACGCTGCTGGTGTAACTTCCGAATCCGTTGGTAACAATGTAATTGTACTGGAAGGCGCCGGTGCCAGGCGGGGTCGCCGTCAGCGTCGCATTGGTCGCGTTGGGAACATTGGTCAGCGAACCGCTGGCCCCGCCCGACTGCCATTGATAGCTTAACGGAGGACTGCCTGCGCCGGAGGGCGAGGTCAGCGTGATGGGGGAACCGAGGTAAACGGTGTTGCTCGGCGAGATCACGGGCGTGCCCACAATGATGGTTACGGCGGCCACGCTGCTGGTGACACTGCCCGAGCTGTCGGTCGCGATGTAATCGTACCGGTAGGTGCCGGTGCCGGGCGGAGTCACCGTCAGCGTCGCATTGGTGGCGTTGGGAACATTGGTCAGCACACCGCTGGCCCCGCCCGACTGCCATTGATACGAAATGGGAACATTGTCTATCGCGGCAGAGCTGACGGTGAGCGGGGAACCGATATAAGCGGTGGCGGGCGAAATGGCCGGCATGCCGGCGAGCAACTGGCTTGAGTTTGTTGACAGGCCGATGACGAAAACCCCGTCATAACCGCCGCTGCTTTCAAACGTGATGCCTCCCCCGGCGCTGGGAATCAGGGCGACCGCCCCGCGCGGGTAGAGATTGCCGCTCGCCACCGCCAATCCGCCATAGCCGCTGCTGACCCGGTGGAAAGAATAGGCATAAGTCGCATTGGGCGCCAGGGGTACGGCGAGATTGGCCCATCGCAGCCAGTCGCCATCCGCATAACTGAACGTGGACGGACTCGTAAAAGTGGCCACCAAGGTGGCGGCGCTGCCGGACACGGAGAAGATTCGAAGTTGATACGCCTGCGGTCCCAAACCAGCCCCGTTTGAATCCAGCGGCGAACTGCCGGTGCGGAGGGAGAGAGTGTTCAAAACCGCCGGCTTCGCTCCCGTGGTAAAAGTCTGCCCCGGCGGAGTGCCATTGTCGGTGAAATAATTAAAGCTGCCGGTCAGGTGCGCGTTGCCGTTGGTGCTCAACTGCGATATGTCATTTGGCCCCGGAGCCGGATTGGCCGTGCCGATGTCCGTGAGGATATTGGTGCTCGTCGGTTGCAGGCCAAGATCGAACACCCCGTCAAATTTGTGGCTGCTGCCGGTGGTGATTGCCCCGCCGTTGGTGGGAATCAGCGCCATTTCGCCGCCCGCGAAGACGTTCGTGGCCACGGCCAGCGCCGCATAGCCGCCGCCAGACGGCTGTCGGCCGAAAGAATACGCATAAGTTTGGTTCGTGCCCAGCGGCACATACAGCCCGCTCCATTGCAGCCAGTCGCCATCGGTGAAACCGGGATTCGCCGCGCTGACCGTCACCAGCGTGGTCGCCGTGCTGCCGCTCATCGAATAAATGCTCAGATAATACGTCGGCGTGTTTGTGGGCGTGCCGTAGCCGCCGCCGCTGTCCAACCCTCCCGTCTTGATGGCAACCGACACGAGATTCATTGCGTTGGTGCCGGTGGTGAAGGTCTGACCGGGGGGCGGATTGTTGTCGGTGTAGTAATTGATGCCGTCAGGCTTGTTCGGGTAGGCCGTGTTGCCCAGGGTCGAGAGTTGGCAAATGTCGTTCGTTCCGGGAATTGGCGCGACGGAACCGATGTCCGTCAAGGTTTGCCCGGATAAGCTGCCCGCCAAGCCAATGGCAAAGAGTTGCAATGCAAGACTGCGAATGGCGGTGTTCATGATAAAACCATAGCCCAAATGAGTCTGAAAAACAGTCGTCAGTTCTTATGACACCACCGTCCTTATGGCAACGGCGGACCGAGTTTGACGCGGTAAAAACGTTGCGGCGACGTGGAATTCGTATCTTTCCAGTTGAACGGCAGTACGGGCGAATTGGTGATGAACACGCTGCTCCATTGCGCCAGGTTGGTGGACATTAGAATCTCGTAATCGGGGCCGCTCTGGCCGCTGACATTGAAACCAACCTGGCCGCCGGCAAACGTCACGCCACTGATCCCCGGCGAGGCAAGCGGATTGACCAGCACGGAGAAACTTTGCGTGGCGCTCAGGCTGGGCGTGCCATTGTCGGAAACTTTCAGCGTGAAACTGTTCGTCGAGTTCGCCTGCGTGACGAGCGGCCGGAAGCTGAACGCGCCGCTGTTCGTGTTCAAGGTCGCGTTGGTTGCGCCGGCCAGCAGCGCAAAAGTCAGCGTCTGCGGCGGCGAGTCCGTGTCCGTGGCACTGGTGGTGAAGGCGACGGTCTGGCCAACGTTCACCGTGCGATTGGTGATGGCCCCGAGCACGGGCGGCGTGTTGGACGGTGCCACCATCCAAAGCACCAGGGCGTTCGCGTTGCCCGAGGAGACATCCCCGCCGGAACTGTTTCCAGGCATCTGCTCAATGAGTGTTTTGGTGGAACCGGTGGCCGTAAATGCGCCCGTCACACAGACGTTGGAACCCATCTGCCAAGTCTGGGAAACATCGCCGGACAGGTTGGGATCCTGCAAATACGCCTGGCGCACATTTTCGGGAGAGCGATCATCCAGTCCGAAAAACATCACGATGTAACGCGATCCAGCCGTGAGATTGGTCAGGGTGACGGTCTTGGGACCGCCATCGTAGTTAAATTCGTTGAGCACGGCATCGAAGTTGGCATTGCTGGTATTTCCGGAGAAGGAGCCGGTGGCGGTTCCGTTTCCCGTGGCGGTTGCCACGGAGCCATTGGCCGTGAAATTGATCTGCGTGCCATTCGTCAGCGTTACCGTGTAGGCGGTCCCGCCAAACGACGCCGCGCCAACCAGAACCGATCCCGAGGGCGGCGACAGCGTCGCGTCAGCAGTGGTGATGGGGGTGGGAACGGACCAAGTGAAATTGGTCGCGGCCGGCGGCGTGAACGGACTGAGAGTGAGGGCGATGGTCGTCGTGTGGCTGATTAATCCGCTGGTGGCGGTGACGGTCACATTCGATGTGCCGGAGGTGACGGTGTTGGAGGCCGTGAACGTCAGGGTGTTCGCACCACCGGTAATGGGATTCGCGCCAAACGTGGCGGTAACTCCGCCGGGAAGATTGGTTGCGCTCAATGTATAACAGCCATTCAAACCGTTCAATGCCGTGATCGTGACCGTGCTCGTGCCGCTTGATCCGCCTTGCACGGTCAGGCTGGTTGGGTTCCTGGCCACGCTGAAGTCCGGCGCAGCCGTATTCCAAGAAATGGAATCAACGTAGCAGGTGTTCGTCCACCCGGCACTGGTGTTAAACTGAAGGTTCAGATATGCGAAGGGCGACACGGCGTTCGCCGGCACGGTATAGGTGAGCGTGTTCCAAGCGTTCGCCGTGAAACTTCCATAATAGGTGCTGGTCCATACCCAGTTGTGATCCTGTATGATGGGCTGGATGCTGGAGATTTTGTGGCCGCTCGGAATCCAGACATGAAAGGTGATTGTCTGGCCCGGAAGGGCATTCACGCCGCCAAGCCTCAGCATCGCCGAGGCCCCGCTCGTGCTGTTGAAGTTCACGGCCAGCGACTGTTTGCCCGCATAGTGCTGGACGGTGGAAGTCGCCACTCCGACAATCAGGTTGGTGCCGTCGGCCGCCCAACCCTGCGGGTCGGTTTCAAAATTAAATTGCGCGGGATCCTGGTTGACGCCGGTGGTCGTTGCATGAGCTTCCGGTGAATAACCCGTGATCCCGGAGCCGTTGACAGCGACCACTTGAAAATAATAAGTGGTGCCGCTGTTGAGATTGGTATCGGTATAGGATGTGCCGGTAATGCCGGTGACGACGGGATTGGTGCCCTCGCCGCCGGATTCCGCCGCCCGGTAGAGATTGTAGCTGGTGGCTCCGCTGCCGGCAGTCCAGGACAAATTAACATTGGTATTGTTACTCAGCGTCGCAACCAGACCCGACGCAGCATAAGGAGCGCCATTCGGCGGCGGATACGCCACGCCACCGGTCAACACCCTGACCGCGTCCGAATTTTCGACCGCGCCCGTGACATAGCTGAACGGACTGTCGCCAGTGCTCCAATAAAAGGGATACATTCCGTGAACATGGGCGGAATCAACCAGATACTTGTTCCAATAATAACAGGAAAGACTGTTCCAAGTCGCCTCCGTTCCGCTGAGGAAATTCTTCCCCGCCGCCTGGAATTCGCCGATCATCACCGGAATCCCCTTGCTGACATACTGGTCTTCCAGTTGTTGAAAGCCCGCATCCATCGTGCCTTCTTCACCCCAGGTGGCGTTGTTAGTTGGGGCACCGGCATCGGAATAATGGTAAGCCGGCCCCCAGAAGTAGGGAGTGCCCGCGCTTTGCGTTTGCGTGAAATCGAACGGCGTGTAGTTGTGATATTCCAACATCAGACGGTTGGTAACCGTGTCCGTTGGCAGGGAATTCAACCACGTCGTGTCGCCGCCGCCTTGCAGCACCAGCCAGCGGTTGGTGTTATTGCCACCCACAGCCCGAACCGCGTTGACGAAAGTCTGGTAATAATACATCAACGTGCTCATCACAGCGGGACTGGCTACGTTGGGTTCGTTCGAGGCGGCAAACAGCAAATGGTTGTCGTAACCGGCAAAAGTGGTGGCAATCTGGGTCCAGTAGGCCTTCACCTTCGCGTTAATGACGGGATCCACCGTTGTCCCTATGCTGCTTTCCAGCCACCCGTCGTCCCAGTGGTCGTTGATCATGACATACATGCCCGCCGCGATGGCCGCGTCCACCGTCTGTTTGACCTGCGCCATATAGGAAGAACTGATCTGGTAGTTGGTAACGCCGCCGCTGATGTTGGTGATACCGCCGCCCAGCTCCCACCCGCACGGAATGCGCACGGCGTTGAACCCGTTTTGGACGGCCGAGTAGAACAGTGCCGTGTTGGGCGGCCCCCAGTTCAACTCCAGCTCATTTCCAACGTTCATCCCGTAGGTCGGATTCGGAAACGGCATGGAAGCGGGGATGTTGGTGGCCGCCGCCGCCAGGCCGAGATCGAACACCGCGTCATACTTGTGGCTGCCACCGGTGGTGATCGTGCCGCCGCTGATGGGAACAAGCGCCATTTCGCCGCCCGCGTAGGCGTTCGTGGCCACGGCCATCGCCACATAGCCGCCGCCGGACGGCAGCCGGCCGAAAGCGTACGCGTAGGTTTTGTTCGTGCCCAACGCCACGTTCAGCCCGCTCCATTTCAGCCAGTCACCGTCCGTGAAACCGGGGTTCGGCGCGCTGACCGTGAGAAGCAACGTCGCCGTGCTGCCGCTCATCGAGTAAATGCTCAGATAATACGTCGGCGTGGTTGCGGGCGTGCCGTAGCCGCCGCCGGAGTTCAATCCCGCCGTCCTGATGGCGACCGACACAAGCCTCGTCGCATTGGTTCCGGTGGTGAAGGTCTGACCCGGGGGCGGACTGTTGTCGGTGTAATAATTAATCCCGTCCGGCTTGTTCGGGTAGGCAGTGTTGCCGTTGGTCGAGAACTGGTAAATGTCATTCGTTCCGGGCGTTGGCGCGGTGGAGCCGATGTCCATCAATGTTTGCGCGTGAACAAAACCAGCCAGCCCGGAGGCCAGGATCGCCAAAACCAAACGCAGCCAGCCGGTGATTTGACGTAAAAGTAATTCAGGCGCAAAATTCATGTTAGCAATGGGACTCACTGACATTATCTAATGCAAATCAACAGCGCCGGCAATCGTCAGTTTTAACGACATTCGCCGCAAAGGGTATCTGGATAAAAAGCGTTCCGCGTGTCGTAATTATACATGACGTGACAGCCGTCGCCGGGTTAGTATGTTGTCGCACCCCAAAACTGAAAAATGAAACCAGCCATGCGCCCCCTTTTCGCCTTCGTGACGTTCCTCGCCGCCGCCTCCTGCCTGGCGGCCGGTGCATCCTTCACCGTGGATGCGACCCGCTCCGCCGGGCCAGTCAGCCCGAAGCTTTACGGCTTGATGACCGAGGAGATCAACCATTCCTACGACGGCGGTCTTTACGCGGAACTCATTCAAAACCGCGCGTTTCTGGACGACGCCAAGTCGCCGGCTCACTGGTCCGCGGTGGCGCAGGCAAGTTCCACCGCTGATATTGCGCTGGACCCGTCTAATCCGCTGAATGATAAACTCCCGGTGAGCCTGAGAGTTTCCGTAACGCAGGCCACAAAGGACCAGCCGGCCGGCGTGGCGAACAGTGGCTACTGGGGAATTCCGGTGCATCCCAAGACGGTGTATCACGCCTCACTGTTTGCCCGGGCGGAAGCAAGTTTCACCGGCCCTTTGACAATTTCCATAGTGAGCGAGGATGGCGGTACGGTTTACGCCTCGGAAAAAATTTCCGGAGTTGTGTCCGAATGGAAAAAATTTGAGGTTACACTCAAGACCGGCAACGTCGTTCCGACCGCCCAAGCGCGGTTCGAAATCACGCTGGATCAGCCGGGAACGGTCTGGCTCAATGTCGTTTCGCTGTTTCCGCCCACCTGGAACGACCGCCCGAACGGCCTGCGCAAGGACATCATGCAGTTGCTGGTGGACTTGAACCCGAAATTCCTGCGCTTCCCCGGCGGCAATTACGTCGAGGGCAATAAGATTGAAGACCGCTTCCCGTGGCAAAAAACACTGGGTCCTATTGAAGATCGTCCCGGCCACGCGTGTTGCTGGGGCTATCGCTCCAGCGACGGCATGGGCCTGCTGGAGTTTCTGGAATGGTGCGAGGACATGCAGGCCGAGCCGGTCCTGGCGGTCTATGCCGGTTATTCGCTTCAGGGCGGCCACCTCAAGGCCGGCGCGGAGCTGGCCCCCATCGTGGAGGAAGCATTAAACGAGATCGAATACGTTACAGGCGACACCAACACCACCTGGGGCGCGCGCCGGGCGAAGGACGGTCATCCCGCGCCGTTTCAACTGAACTGTGTCGAAATCGGCAACGAGGATTTTTTTGACCAGTCCAAGACATACGACGCGCGCTATGCGCAAATTAGCGACGCCATCCGGGCCCAATATCCCCGGCTCAAACTGATTTCAACCATCGCCGGAGCGCAGTTGAACGGCCGCAAGGCTGACATTGTCGATCAGCACGACTATAGCGCCACGGACGAATTTATCAAAAAGTCGCGGAATTACGGGTCGGATTTCAACCGCCAGGGACCCGAAATTTTCGTCGGCGAATGGGCGGCGCACGAAGACGCTGCGGTCCGGCCCTGGGACGGGGCGGCGCATAAATTGGCGCCCACGCCCACGATGAAAGCGGCGATCGGCGACGGCGTGTTCATGGCCGCGTTGGAGCGCAACGCCGACATCATCAAAATGCATTGTTACGCGCCGCTGCTGGTGAATGTGAATCCCGGCGCGCGTCAGTGGCGGCCGAACCTGATTGGCTACGACGCCCTTACGGCCTACGGCTCGCCCAGCTACTACGCCATCCAGATGTTCAGCCGGAATCTCGGCGACGAAATCCTGCCGGTCACCTTCGCGAACACTTCCGTGCAAGGCTGCGCCACGCGTAACCGCCGGACGGGCGAGATCATCATCAAGCTGGTAAACCCGGAGTTGCGACCGGAATCCCTGCCAATTGAAATCAACGGCGTCACCGCGATTGCATCCAAAGCCACGATCATCACGCTGGCGGGAAATCCGGAAGACACCAATTCCACCAGCCATCCAAGAAATGTCGTGCCGGTCACCACCACGCTGCGCGACGTGAAACCCGGTTTCACCTATGCGCTTCCGCCCACCAGCATTGTGGTCATCAAGCTGCAGGCTCGCTAATCACGCCGGACAAGTTTGAAATCTCAGCGGTACTCGTCCATCCGTCGTAGAGCGACCAGAGCCACGACGGGTGGATTTTTTATTTGTCTGCCCAAATTGTCATCATTGCACGGTGATCTTCAACGGCAAATGAATCCGGAGGTCGTCCGACGCCGCGCCAATGAGAAGCTCATAATCGCCCGGTTCCACCACGTATTGTTTCTTCTGCGTATCCCAGTAGCGGAGCCGTTGAGCCGGAACGGCAATCGCAACGTTCCCTGATTCCCCGCGACTCAGATGCACGCGGGCAAAGCCGCACAATGCCAGTTGGGGTTGCGCCACCGCCGAGTTGACGTGCCGGTAATAAACCTGCGCGACTTCATCGCCATCGAGATCGCCCGTGTTCTTCACCGTAAACGTTACGGTGGTCGCGCCATCAGCAGGAATGCTTTTTGACTCCAGCTTGCCATTCTGAAATTTGAAGGTCGTGTAACTCAGGCCGTGACCAAAGGCAAATTCCGGTTTTCCGCTGAAGTAGCGATACGTGCGGTTGCTCATCGAATAATCAGTGAAGCCCGGTAAGTCCGTCGTCGAGCCGTAAAAAGTGAGCGGCAGTCGTCCACTGGGATTCACCCCGCCGAACAAAATTTCACCCACGGCGCGCCCGCCTTGTTCGCCTGGATACCAAGCCTGCAGAATCGCCGGCAAATGTTCCGCTTCCCATGGCATTGCCATCGGACTGCCGCTGCAATTCACCAGAATCAAGGGCTTGCCCGTGCCCGCAAGCGTTTTGAGCAAATCCGTCTGCACGGTCGGCAGTTCGATCTTCGTCCGGTCACCGCCTTCAAAACCGTCAAAGGCGTTGTCACGGCCCATTTCCTCGCCTTCGAGCCGCGCGGTGATGCCGCCCGCGAAAATCACCACGTCGGCGGCTTTGGCCATGGCCACGGCGTCGTCAAGGGCCGCCTGGCCGGGCTTGTTCGATCCGTCCGCGCGCAGCGCCCAAGGACAGCCCGTGGCATGGGTCACTTCAATGCCCGGCCCGGCCAGTTGCCGGATGCCGTCCAAAATCGTCACCGGACGGGCGGCATGGCCGTTGTAATTCCCCTCCAGCATCCACGCCACATCGGCATTCGGGCCGATCACGGCGATGCGTTTGACCTTTGCCCGGTCCAGCGGCAGCACGCCGTCATTCTTCAACAGCACGATGGCCTCTTCGGCGACTTTCAGCGCCAGCGTCTCGTGTGCGGGCGTATCGTTCTGCTTGATGTCAATTTTGGAAAACGGACATTTATCCGCCGGATCAAACAGGCCCAGCCGAAAACGGGTTTCCAGCGTGTAAGCCAGCGCCCGGTCAATTTCCGGTTCCGTAATCAACCCTTTTTGCACCGCGCGCACCAGCGGGTTGTAATCGCCGCCGCAACACAGGTTGCAGCCGGCTTTCACCGCGGCGGCGGCCGCTTCTTCCGAGGTGCTCACATAATGATGCTCGTCCCGGCCCCAAATGTTGTGAATCGCGGCGCAATCCGAAACGATGTAGCCGTCAAAACCCCATTGCTTCCGCAAAATATCGTTGAGCAAAAAGGGACTGGCGCAACAAGGCACGCCGTAAAGTGAATTGTAAGCCCCCATCACGCCGCCGACGTGTCCTTCGCGCACCGCCATTTCGAACTGCGGCAGGTAAGTCTCATACAAATCGCGTTCCGGCGGCGCGGCGTCAAAACGATGACGGTCCGGTTCCGGCCCGCTGTGAACCGCAAAATGTTTCGCACAGGCCATTGCCAGCGTGTAATCCGGATTGTCGCCCTGCAACCCCTTGATAAACGCCACGCCCAGCGTGCCGGTCAGAAACGGATCCTCGCCATAGGTTTCCTGGCCGCGGCCCCAGCGCGGGTCGCGAAAAATATTGATGTTCGGCGACCAGAACGTCAGCCCGCCAAACCATTTGGCATCCCCGTTGTGGGAGGCCGCGTAATCGTTGAACTTCGCCCGGCCTTCCATGCCAATGACGCCGGCTTCCTGTTGCAGCAACGCCGGATCCCACGTGGCCGCCGCGCCGATGGCTTGCGGAAACACCGTCGCGTCGCCGTTGTTCGCCACGCCGTGCAACGCCTCGCTCCAGTAATTGAAGGCCGGCAACCCCAGCCGGGAAATGCCCGGCGCGCCGTTTTGCAACTGCGCGACTTTTTCCGCCAGCGACATCCGGCGGATCAAATCATTCGCGCGCGCCGCCAGCGGCTGCGCCGGATCACGCCAGATCGGCGGCTCGCTGATTTCCGGGATGTGCGTGGCCACGGCGGAATAGGCGTCCGCCATTTCGGCGGCAGTGAATGAGACCACCGGCGTGCCCGCCGCGTTTTTTACTTCCAACGTATTGAACTTCGCGTTGTCCTTGCCCGTCGAAAACGAAACCGTCAGCCGCCCCTTGAGCGAATCATCCTCATGCGCGACCACGCCCGTGATGTAACAGACCTTCCGCGCGGCACCGGCGGCAGCGATGATGTCAAAATCCTTCGCCAGAACGGTGTCGCCGGCGGTCACACTGAAGACCCGTTGCCCCGGACCGGTTGACCAGGTTTCCGCCTCGCCAATGGAGATCGTGTATTTGCCCGCCGGCAAATGCGCGATGGTGACCGTGAAATGTTCCCCGTAAATCTCCTCGTGAAACGCCGCCGCGTTGTTGTCCGCGCCCTCAATGCGCATGGATGCATCATATTTGCTGTGCGCAAACTCGCCGCTGATGCCGACCTCCTGACCGCAGGCGGCGCAGGTTTCATCCGCCGCCCGCGCGGCGGGAACCGAAAGGCACAGGCCGGCGGCGGACAGCAGGAGCAACATGGCGCGGGTGGTGATTCGGGCAAACGCCGAACCGGCAGGTCGGGTGAATAATTTCGCACTCATTTTTAATTCTCTATTTTGAATCATTTTGCCCGGCGGCGGGCAGAACGGAGATTTCGGCGGCGCTCGTCCACCCGGCCCCGTTAACCTCCTGCAAGGCCGTCAGCCGGAAAAACCGGGCGGTGACCGGGGCAAAATCAACGATTTGAAGCGATGGATTGTTCTGGATGTTCGCGAACCTGCCCACAACGATGTTGGTCGTCCAGTTCACCCCGTCCGCGCTGGTTTCAAAACGGTAGTTATCAATGGTGCCGTTGGGATTCCCGTCCTGGCGCGGCAAATAAGTGAATCCCGCAATCCGGTGGGCCGCACCCATGTCAACCGTGATGAAATGCGGCATCGCCAAATCATTATTCCAACGCGTATGCCAGAAGGTGGCGGATTTGTTGTCAATCGCGTTGGCGGCGCCGTTGTCACCCCCGGCGGTTTCCTCGCTGTCCACGGCAACCACTTTCCAGCCGACCGGTATCAGCCCGGCGAACGACTTGGCGGCCAGAATGCCAAGCTGGCCGTCCGGCAACAGCAACGCCGCCTGCACGGTGCCGCCCGAAATCATGGGGATGGGCGAACCGTAAACCGGCGAATGGGGAGTGGGCGCGCTTCCGTCGGTCGTATAAACCATCCGGCAGCCGGCGGAGTTGTTGAGCGTCACCAATCCATTCGGTTCGCGATCGGAAATGACGGCCGGCAGGGCGGACGCGGATTGCCGGTACAGCCCGATTTCCGCGAGCGTCGGTTCCAGGCGCGAACCGGTGATGCGGATGCGAACCTGGCTGGCGGTCACCGGCGATTTCAGCCGGATGAGCCGGTGATGGCCGACAGTCGTAAGGGTGTCGGACGCGACATGTTCCGGCGCGATCCATACCGAACCGTCCCACATTTCAATGGCAAAGGATTCAATTCGCTGGCCGCAATGATCCACCGCTTCCTGCAACGAAACGACGTCGAACGTGACGGCCTTGGGCAGCGTCAGCGTCACTGTGCCGGTGGTTTGTCCCGGCGCGGCTTCCCACCAAGTATCAAGGTTTCCGTCCAGAGCCAGCGCGGGAGTGTTCGTCTCATTGGAACTATCGGCCGTGAGCTGCGCACCATCCGCGAGGTTGATGGCGAACGTTTCGTTGACCACCTGCCCCATCCGGCTCAGGGCCAGAACTTCATCGTCGGGTATCAATCCGCGCGTGTCCGGCGAAAGGTTCAGGATCAAATTTCCGTTGCGCCCGACGGACGAGTAATAGACATCCACCAACTGCGAGACGCTGCGGGCATGCTTCCCGTTCGCCCAAAACCAGGCGCCATGATCGAGAATGGTGAAATTCACTTCCGCCGGATACCACCAGAGATGCGAACCGGGCGTGAGTTTGTCGCGACCGCCCAGATCGCCATACAAATCCGGCCAGCGACATGATTCCGGCGCAGTCGGCAGCGGAATCACGCTCCATTCCGTGGTGCGGCCCACGCCGCCCTCATTGCCCACCCACCGCACGTCCGGCCCTTTGCCCATGATGACCGCCCCGGGTTGCAGCCGCCGAATCAGGTCATACCACGCGTTGTAGTCGTAAGTCTCGTGGACGCTCGGATCGGGATTCGCGCCGTCAAACCAGACTTCCCCGATCGGTCCGTATTGCGTCAGCAACTCGTAAAGCTGGTTCAGGAAATAGCGGTTGTAGTCGTCCACGACGTAAGTGAAATTCGTGAATCCCGGCGTCGGCGCGCGGCCCTTCGCGGGGTCGCTCTGAAAACTCGCCGGATCGGTTGGAATGGCCGAAAGCACCTTGGCGCTCTCGTTGCCATAATAACCCGCCGGATTTTTCGGATTCGTCCGCAACTGGTAAAGGTCGGCGGGTGAAAGGTAAACGCCCAGCTTGAGACCGTGGGTACGGGCGGCCTGGGCCACTTCGCGCACTTCGTCGCCCTTGCCGTCGCGCCACGGACTGGCCGCGACCGAATGCGGCGTGTAGCGCGTGGGCCAGTAGCAAAACCCGTCGTGGTGCTTGCAGACCAGCACAATCATCTTGCCGCCGAATTTTTGCATCGCGTCGAGCCACTGGTTCGCGTCCAGTTCCTTGGGATTGAAAATCGAGGCGTCTTCGCGGCCCGTGCCCCACTCCACGCCATTGAACGTGTTCACGCCAAAGTGGAGGAAAAACGTCCGCTCCAGCCGCATCCAGTCCGTCTGGTTGGCGCGCGGCAGCACCTTCGCCGCCTTTTCCGCGATGACGGTGTCGGAATCGCCGCTGGCAATGACCTGCTCGGTGGCAAAAGGAATTGCCGGGGCCGTCCCTGCGTCCGCCAGCGCCGGCCCGCAGGCCAGCGCCAGCATGATAAAGATGACTGCCAGGCTTGTCCGCCGGGCTGCGAATTTTTGGACGATTCGATGTTCCATAAACAAAACCAGCATGGCAGCCGGGAATATCAGGGTTGAATTTTCAGCGCCAGTGCAATTTTTCCGTCAAACGTTTCCGGCAGCTTGACGTGCAATCCGCCGGCATCGCGGGTGAATGCCAATTTGCCGCCGCCGAGCAGACGGACCACGCCGATTTTGCCCGGCCAGTTGGCGGCATCATCTGCAAGCGACTTGATGGTCACCTGGCCGTCCTTTGGAATATCCAGCACGATGGCGTAAAGGACTTTTCCGTTTTTCGATTGCGTGAAACGAATGTCCTCCGCCGTGAACGGCTTGTTCTGCACATCCTTCTGGCCGTCAAACTGACCTTTTTCCGCCACGGCGGTGGACGGGCCTTCGCCGTAAATTTTCCACGGGCGCGTCGCATAAATCGCGTCGCCGTTCAGCTTCAGCCATGCGCCAATTTCGCTGACGATCTTGATTTCGTCCGCGTCCGGCTGGCCGTCGCGCTGGAGCGGCACGCTCAACATGAGGTTGCCGTTTTTGCTGACGATGTCCGCCAGCATCCGGATGACGGACGCGGCGGGCTTGTAATAATGATACTTGAATATGTTCTGATCATAATGCCAGGAACCAATGCAGGTGTCCGTCTGCCACGGCAGCGGCAGAATGCCCTGGGCTTTGCCGCGCTCAATGTCATAGACCAGCGCACGGCGCTGCGTCTCATCCAGCCATTTGCCGTTCATCACCGCCCCGGTGCGACCGTGCCGGTCCAGACGCGTGTTATAGAAATGCGCCGCCAGTTTCAGGCCGACCTCATCCGTCACGCCGTGAAACGGCAGCACAGTGTCGTCGAAATAAATTTGGTCCGGATGGTAGTCGTCCCAAAGCTGCTTCGTGCGCTTGAAAAATTTCTCCATGTAGGCTGCGTTGGGCACGCTGCTGCCTTTGGCGGCATTCCATTCCCAATTATACGCCCCCGGCGGGTGGTTTTGCGCGTAAAGTTCCTGCGGATCAAGGCCGTCCCACCAAAGCCCCTTGCCATCGGCCTTGGTAAGCTTGACGTCGTAAGGCACGCCCGCGAACGGGCCGGTCTTGTCCGCGCTTTGCGCCGGTTCATACCACATCCACGTGTGCGAAGCGTGAACGCTCACCGCAAAGCGCAGGCCGTTCTTGCTCGCCGCGCGCGCCCAGCCGCCGATCAAATCCTTGTGCGGCCCAACCGCGACGGAATTCCAGGGCTGGTATTTCGAATCAAACAGGTCAAAGTTGTCGTGGTGGTTGGCGAGCGCCATGAAGATTTTCGCCCCGTTGTCCTTGTAGAATTTCAGCAGCTTGTCCGGATCAAAATGTTCCGCCTTCCACACGTGGATCACGTCCTTGAAACCGTTGGTCGAGGGATGGCCGTATTCCGCGAGGTGCGACTTATAATCGCCGCTGCCCTCCTCATACATGCTGCGCGCATACCAGTCGCCATGCTCCGGCTCGCATTGCGGCCCCCAATGCGCCCAGATGCCGAACTTCGCGTCGCGAAACCATTCCGGCGTCTGATAGTTCGTCAGCGAATTCCAGTCGGGTTTGAAAGGGCCGGCGGCAATCTCCGGCAAAGCCAATAAATTTGTTTGCGCCGGCGCGTTCGCGAGCGAACAGCCCAGCGCCAATGCGGTCAATACGATTCGTCTCATTGTCATTTTAAATTGATCAAGTTTATTTCAAATGCTCCCGGCCGGAACCGGCGACCACCGTCGCGTTACCGGCAAATAGGATTGCACCGAACCGGCGACCACCCGCCATGGTTGCCTAATAAAACCGGGATCTCGATGCTCAAACGATAGCCGGTATCCGCCAAAAAGATTGTCGTCATTTCTCACGATAAAATCCCCCAAGCAGGACTTCACTCCGCTTAATGAACCAATTGGACCACCATCTCCTTTTGGTCGCGGGAGATGCCGATCTTCATCGCGCTCCCGCCGGTCAATGCCGGAGCCTGCCGCCGCAGCGCCGCCGCGTCCGGCGTCTTCTCGCCGTTGATGGCAAGAATGACATCGTTTTTTCGCAGACCGGCTTTGGCCAAAGCGGATTCCGCCGGCACGTCCAGCACCAAAACCCCCGTTACGCCGGGCAGGCCAAAGGCGGACATCTCGCCTTCGCCCGCGATGTTGCGCACACTGGCGCCCAGCCACGTTGCCGGCGTGGTGTCGCGCACGCTTGCCGCGGCAGCGGGATTTTTTATCGGCGGCAATTCCGGAACCCGCGCAACGGCCTTGAACTCCGGCTTTTGCACCCCGAATTGATCCATTGGAAAATTGACGAAGCCCAGTGCCAGCGCCGGCGAGCCGTCTTTTACTTGATAGTCGCCATGCGCCGGATCAACGAATTGCGCGTCGGCCTCAACCGAGTGTTCATCGCGTCCGCTTTGTTGCCGCAACCGCGCCGCCGGCACCGTCGTCGTCGCGCCATAACTCTGCACCAGATTGAAATCCATTTCCGCGCCCCACGGCGGACGATGCATGCCCGCCGGCCGATAGTCGGTCCAAATAATATTCCGATGGAAAATGTCACCACACAGATCGTACCAGACATGCGGATGATAACCATTGTCCACCATGATGTTGTTTTCCACCACGCGCCCGAAACCCTCGCGGTTCTTGATGCCGCCATGCAGGCAGAGATTGTTCGTGATGATGTAATAGGACGAACCGTCATCGAGGTCAATGTCCCAGCCGTGATCACAGCGCCAGCGGTTGTTGGCAAGCACATTGGGTTTCACCGCGTCGAGTTGGGGCAATTCCGGAGCCTGCTTCACCCAGGCGTTGACCTCGCCAATATTGGGCCGCCAGTAACGGTCGCGGCCCCACGAATTGAATGAGCCGTGATCGCCGGTCTCCTTCACGGTGTCGAAGATGTCGCAATATTCAATGACCTGCCCGCCCCAGCATCCGTCGCCGATGTTGATGCCCGAACGCGGCATGTCGTAGATTGAGCAGTGGCGGACGGTGATCCCTCGGGCGAGGTCGATTTCAACGCCGGCGGTTTGTTTCTCCACGCGTCCGGTCAGGTGAATCAGGCAGTCGTCCACCAGACAGTCCGCCGGGTAATTGTCGGTTTTCGGTCCCGGCGTCCGGTCAATCTCGGCCAGCGCGTGAACCTGCCCGTAGTTGAACAGCACACTGCGGACCGCCTGCGGGTCCCCGACAAAACAAATCCCGCTCGCGCCCGCCTTGGCGATTTGGGTTCCGCGAATAACCACGCGGCGGTTGTAATTATTCACGAATACGCCATTGCCGCCCACCTGGTCCAGAAAGCTGTCCTCGAGCGCGCAATCCTCCGCTCCGTTGAAGAAAACCGCGCCGCCGCGATAAATGGCCCAGTCCGAACGCACGAGCGGTTCCTTCGTGTCCATGACCGTGCGCGCCGCCTGCCGGAAAACCAGGCCGCGCAGGGTAATCCACTTGACCGGGTGTGCCTCGTCGCCGCGAAATTCCACCAGTGTCCGCAGACGCGTGGCCTCCACGACCGCGTTTTTCAAATCCAGTCCGGCGGGCGGATAAAAATACAGCGTATGTGTTTTAAAATTCAGAAACCACTCGCCGGGCGCGTCCAACTCCTCGAATATATTTTCCACGAACCGGATTTTCTCGTGCGCCGCCGCGCCGCGGTTATTCTGCCAGCCGCCTTCCAGCGACACCTGATTCTGCGCATCCTTACCCGTGATGCGCCAGGTGAAATCACCCCAACGCGCCGGATGCATGGCGTGAAAATAGCCGCCCGTCGGATCCGCCCAGCGCGCCGCCCGCTGCGTGGAAATGGCATCGGCGGCAAACCCGTCAAAGTATTGCGCCGCCGGGTCAAAGTTGGGATACCGCGCCAGGATCTGCCGCTCGCCATTCACGAATATTTCCTCGGTCTGCAAATCCGCCGGCACCTCCGCCTGAAAGATGCCATTCGTATAAGGCTGCCAGTGGAGATTCTCCAGCCGGATGCCGCCGCTGATGACCGGCTGCTCGGCTTGATAATTCTGAAAAATTACCGGGGCGTCCTTCGTGCCGCCGTCTTGCGCGGTGAAGACGAGCGTCGCGGGCAGATAGTAGGTTCCGCCCCGCAAAAAAACGTCGCCACGTCTCTCCCGCGCGGCCGTTTGCGCGCGTTGCAACGTGGCAAACGGGTGCTCCAGCGAGCCGGAATTCGCGTCGTTTCCCGCCGGCGAGACGAAATACGGCTGCGCTTCGCCGAGGGACGCTAAAAAAATGGCGCCAGCGCCGGCCAACATTACCTTGAGCAGTGGTTTCACAGCCGTAAGGTTAGCAGTGCGGATGGGAGCTTCAAGCCTGCAGCGTGATGCCTGCTCACGGGGGCGCATACTGACACTGCCGGAGCGCGGCTGTCTCAGCCGCAGCGCGTGGCCAGACCAGATGGCCGCGAAGTTAGCGCGCACTGGGTTGGCGGGACGACGGGGCATGAGCAGTTCAACCCAGACAGGCTTGGCGGCAGTCTGCGGCTGGGACAGCCGCGCTCCGACCGGATGCCAATCGGAGGGCAGTGTCAAGATGCACCTCCTCACGGCACAAATGGACGCGGCGTGCCGGGCTGGGTTTGGATGGTTGCCGTCGCCGGCGCGAGCCCGTCCGCCGTCGCGGTCAATTTGATTTCGCCCGCGTCCTTGGCGGATTGCACAATGACCTGCGCCAGGCCATTGAACAGGCTCCGCGACCACGGCGGCACGCTGGCGTGCCCGACCAACTGCAAGGTCACGTTTGGATTCAAACCGCCCTGCGCAACGCTGTTGTAAACGCCCACGGCAATGACGTTGTCGCCGGCGTGAAGATTCTTCTTCACGTCAAAAATCGGCTGCGCCTGCCAGTCATGCGATTCGCCGACATACTGGTTGTTCACGAAATACCAGCCATCGTCGTCGCAGCCGGTAAAGCAGATGAGCGCGCCAACATCCTGCAAATCCGCTTCCGTCAGCGTGACATGGGCGCGATAAATCGCCCCCGTTTCCGGCGTTTCAATCGTCGGCCCGCCGCCGCTGACCGGCTTCCAGGCGGAGTCGTCAAAGTCATTCGCATATGCCGGCACGGTGTCCCGGTTTCTCGGAATGGCCGTCAGCTCCCAACGCCATTTGTCCACGGCCAGGTTGTGCGCGGGCGCGGTGGCCACATACACGTCCGGCTCGTGACAGCTCGGATCGCCATTGCCCACGCCAATGATATGGCCCGCGCCTTCGATGGAAAAATGAACTTTGTTCCCCGCCACCGGCACCAAGCGGCCTTGCGCGTCTGCGGCGGAAACGGTGAACACACTAACGTCTTCACCGTCGGCCTGGATCGTTTTGCGATCCGGCACGAGTCGGATTTGCGCGGGCTCGCCGGTGGTTTCCGCCTTGGTTTCGGCGACAACCTTGCCGTCCGCATCAAAGCCTTTCGCGCTCAACGTTCCCGGGGCATACTTCACCTGCCAGCTCAATTTTGAATTAACCGGCATCGCCTGCTTGCCGAGCGACGCGCCGTTCAAAAAGAGTTCCACCTGTTTGCAATTGCTGAAAGCCTGCACCAAGATTTCCTGACCATCCCGGCCCGGCCAGTTCCAGTGCGGGGCCAGGTGCAGCACGGGGTTCGTCGTCCACCACGATTGATAGTAATAAAACGCGTCCTTGGGAAAGCCGCAGGTGTCCAGAATGCCGAAATGCGAGTTGACGCACGGCCACCAATACGGCGTCGGCTCGCCGCGATAATCAAAACCGGTCCAGACAAACGCGCCGGACAGCCAGGGCCGCTCGGCGAAGTAACTCCACCAGCTTTCGGCCGTGGTGGTCCAGCCCGGCCAGACAACATCATAGGCGGCAACGTAGCCGGCCGAATGGTCGTTGGTATAAACGCCGCGCGTACCCACCACGCTCGCCTGCTCGCTGCCAAAATTCGGCTGCATCGGGTGTGCCGCGTGATAACGGTCCATTTGCGGGCCGTAGTGATAATTCCAGCCGCGCACCTCAATGACCGAGTTGATGCCCCGGAACACGTCGTCTTCCGGCGACGCGTAGCTGACCGGACGCAGCGGGTCGAGCTGTTTCACAAAATCCTGCATCGTGCGGGCCACGTTCGCCGCCTGCGGCGTGTCCTGCACCATGAATTGCTCGTTCGCGATGCACCAGATCGCCACGCTCGGGTGATTCCGGTCGCGGCGGATCTCGTCTTCCCACTTTTTCATATTCGCCGAATCGCTGCCCATCAGCCGGCTCTCGTCCATCACCAGCAGGCCGAGCCGGTCGCAGGCGTCCAGCAATTCCGGCGTGGGCGGATTGTGCGACATCCGGTACGCGTTGCAGCCGAACTCCTTCAATTTCTTCACGCGAAACTCCTGCAACGCATCCGGGATGGCCGCGCCAACGCCGGCGTGATCCTGATGGTTGCACGTGCCATAAAGCTCGTAATGTTGGCCGTTTAGCAAAAAGCCGTTCGTCGCGTCAAAGCCCACGGTGCGGATGCCGAACGCGGTTTCTTTTTGATCAACCATGTCATCGCCAACGGAAACGGTGGTAATGAGCTTGTACAACTGCGGATTTTCCGGCGACCAAAGCGCCGGCGACGAAACCTCCGACTTCAATATCGCCGTCTCCTGTCCTCTTCCGGGCACCGCCTCTGATTGCGTGAAGCCCGCCAACTCCTTGCCTTCGGGGGAAATAATTTTGCCGTTCACCACCGCCGTGGCCGGGCCCGGCAACCGGTTGAGCACGCTGACTTCCACCCGGATCTCCGCCTTCCCCGATGGCACGTTGTCCTTGAATTCCGGACGGATATAAACCCCGTCCGGCGCAATGGCCACCGGGGCGGTCTTGTCCAGCCACACATGCCGGTAGATGCCCGCGCCTTCGTAAAACCAGCCTTCCGTTTTCGTCGCATCCACCCGCACGGATACCGTGTTCTTGCCGCCGTAGTGCGCCACGTCCGTGATGTCCTCGCGGAACGGATAGTAGCCGCCCTCGTGATGGCTCACGCACCAGCCATTGACCCACACCGTCGCGTCGCGAAACACCCCGTCAAATGTCAGCCAGATGCGCTTTCCCTCGTCCGTCTTCGGCAGTTCAAACGTCCGGCGATACCAGGCGATGCTGTTCGTCGGATACTTTGCGCCCAGCGTGTGAAAGCCATGGCTGCCGTCGGCGGCCCAGTCGAACGGCAGTTCCACCGCCCAATCGTGCGGCACATTGATGCCGCGCCAAAAGGTGTCGTCAAATCGTTCCGACGCCGGCCCGGAACCGGTGCCGGCATTTTCCAGGTGCAGCGCATCCGGCCAGTCGTCACCCAGATGAAATTTCCAGTTTGAATCCAGCGAAAGATGCTCGGCTGGCAAATCGGCGGCGGCCAGCGGTGCAACCCACCACACGGCGCACGCGCCGGCAATAAGGGAGCGAGTAATTGATTTGATCTTCATTTTAAACGGATGATTTACAATTTATAAAAATAGGAGCCGACGTGAGGAGGCTCAAACATCTTAGGACACATCCTATGTTTGGAGCCACCCCGCGTCCGCTGCTATCGTAAATACAATGTGTTAATTCTCTGTATTCCGGGTATTTGATTTTGATTCCTTCGGCGCCTTAATACCCGTTGTCATGACCGTTGGCGGTGGTTGGAACACACCACAAATCATTTGGGGTGGCGGTATCCATGGCCCACGCCGCCATTGTGGCATAGAGTTCGCGCCCGGCGCTGCCGTCCATCCGGCCTATCTGGGCGGCTTTCCCGTGCCGCTGGGAAAAATTTGGCTTTTTGACACTCGAACCCGACGCAATCGCTTCCGCCGGGGCATTCGCAAAGTCACCCCATGCGCCTGGCGCCGTGTTTTTCTCGTCATTCTCCCATTGCAGGATATTTGTCGGCTTTAATTTCGTTATTTTGTAAGGGGCCTGGTCATTTTTGAAGGCCACCACCGCGCCATTCCAGACATAGCTGCTGATGAGTTCGTATCGCAGCAAATAAGCCGCATTGACCGCATCCTCGGGACAAAGCAAAATCTTGGGAGCTTTAAGGTATTGATAAAGCTGCCCGCTCCCGGTCGGGGTCGGACTTCCGGCTTCCTGCGCTTTGATGCCCGTAAACCAGCTTGCCTGCCAGTCGTAGTCTCTCTGAAAATTCGCCGAACTGTGGCCGGATGTCATCCCGGGCGGATTGGCGGCTGTCACCCAGTTGTCCGAATCCACCGCCCAGCCCGGCGCGGGCAGAAAATCGTTGTTGTCGCCGCAAAACATCTGTGCCGCCAGCATGGTCTGCTTGCAGTTGTTAATGTCGTTAGCGGCATAGGCGCGGCTTCTTGCCCTTGTCAGCGCCGGCAGCAGCATGGCCGCCAGAATGGCAATGATGGCAATGACCACCAGCAGTTCAATCAACGTAAACCCGGAAGGCGGAAGGTTTTTTTTACGGGGTGAAATGACCATACATGCTTTTTGCATAAGAATTCTGATAAGGGCCGCAGGCGCCGGCGCTTTCGCCGACGCCTGCGGGTTAATAAATGGGGCGCATCCGTTTCCGAATGCGCCCCGTGTCATTCTTAAGGCTCAACCACGCGGTAGAACACCTGCGGATTGGCCGGATTCACCGGAATGCTGTTCGTGAACCCGCCGCCCACGAACGTGTTCGTGGCCACGGGCTGCCATTGCGCCACTGGCGTCAGCAAATTCGTGCTGGTCAGAATCCGGTAGCTCTGGCCGAGGTCGAAGCTGGTTCCCGTGATGACCACGTTGCCGCCCGAAACCGTCACGCTGCCAATTTGAGCGGGGTTGCCCACCGCCTGCACCAGCTGAATTTCCGCCGCATTCACGGCGCACTGCCCGCCCGCCGTCGGGCCGGGTGCCGCATCCACCGTCAGAACGCCATTGGTGGCCGTCACATTCGTTATGAGCACGCTGGTGTTGCCTTGCACGAAGTAATGATTCTGGCTGTTGTTGACGGTGGTGTCGCTTTGGTCACCGTTCGCACCATGCACCGTGAAGGTGGTGCCACGGTCATTCCAATCGGCATCATCGCCGTGGAACGCCAGATTGTATGTCCCGTTGGGAACATTGCTAAACACGATGGCACTTGCCTGCGATCCGTAATAGAACGTAAATTGGGAGAGCAAACCATGACGGTCATTTGACGCGAAGGTTGTGCTACCCACAGATACCGAGGATCCGGTAATTTGGCAGGTGATGCCGGAATGGGTGGAACCATTGTCTTGGAAGTCGGAGACTGACGTATAGGTTCCATTGGCCCAGTCACCGCCGCCGGGCACCGGGTTCCAGAAGTTGCCGGAGCCAAGCACGCCGGGACCGGAGTAACTTCCGGAGCCATAATAAACACCCCACCCAATGTTGGCGGTGGCGTTCGTGAGCTGATAACGCGCCGTCCAGATGCCATTGGTCGGCACGATGGCCATACTGACCGTATAGACCGAACTGGTTACGGAACCATTGACGTTCGTCAGCACCAACTGATAGTCCAGGTCATTCGCGGAAGAGGACGGGTTAATGGTCAACGTGCTGGAGTTCGCCCCCGAAACCGCACCACCGTTTACCAGGTTGTTGAACACACCGCCGGTGCCCGCCTGCCATTGATAGTGCGGTGCCGGCAAACCGATTCCGGAAGCGGTGATCTGCAAGGGAACCTGCCCGGGATACTGATTGGTGGCCGTGTTGCAACTGATGTCGGACGTGATGGAGGGAGCCGAGCCAATGGAACCGGCACCCGCAATGAACAGGTTTTGAATCTGCGCATCGCTCATGGTCTGGCCAAAGACAGCCACTTCGTCAATGGAACCGGTGAAGATATTGTTGACACCGGACGGATCGCCGCCCAGCCAGGTCGTTCCGACGTTGAACGCTTCCAGCGTGTGGGCCAGCGGGTTGACCCGCTTGAGGACGCTACCCGTGCCATCGCCATTGGTATAGCACAGATAAAGCGTCGCATTGGTGGGGGTAATGGTCACCGCCACAAACGACCAGTTGTTAAGCGGCGCAAACAGGCCGGAATGGAAACCCCAAGCGCCGGAATTGTTGTTCCAGTTGTAGGCCAGCTCAGCCTGTCCATAGGTCGGGGAACTGCCATTGGTGTCCGTGTTGCCGCCAAAGCCCAGGCCGGCTGCGGATAATCCGGAGCGGTTGAACAGCAACCCGGCATAGGTGGCGGTATTCGCCGTGGGATAAATCCAGGCGGTAATCGTTACATTGGTGGTGGTCAAGCCCAGGGGCGGAACAACCAAAGTGCCGTTCGCCGTGCCTTGGGTGAAGCTTGCGCCAGTATTGGTGCTTTCAAACCCGACATACGCCGGGGATTGCGGGCCGGCCACGCCGGTAATCACGGCCGAGCCGTAGGTGGCATTCAGACCATGGCCGCTCGCGTCATAAGCCTGGTAAGTGCCGGTGGTGGGATCAACCACCTCGCTCAGGCGCCAATAGGCCACCGGGCTGTTGGTATAAACGTCATAAGCATAAGCATTGCCCGCCGTGGGCGCGGCCGGATCGACCTGCACCGTCAGC
This sequence comes from uncultured Verrucomicrobia subdivision 3 bacterium, assembly GCA_903872345.1. Taxonomy (GTDB): domain Bacteria; phylum Verrucomicrobiota; class Verrucomicrobiia; order Limisphaerales; family UBA11358; genus UBA11358. The sequence goes on from CAIQKM010000174.1 coordinate 56,188, forward strand.
GTCGCGGGCGTACTGTTCAAATTGCCAACCACGTTGGTCGCCACTTCCTGATAGGTGCCAGAGGCCGAGAGTTGAACATTGGCCAGAACCAGGCTCTGATTGGTGGTCGCCGTCAACCCGGTGCCGGTATAGCCGCCACCCGTATTCACCTGCCACTGATTGGTGATGGGCTGCGTGCCATTGAAAGTCGCCGCAAAAGTCACACTGCCGCCGACGAAGCTGTAAACGTTAAGCGGAGCCGTGTCTTTGGTCAGAATGGGCGCCGAGGCCGCGTGGACGGTAAGCGTATTGGTCAGCGAAGTGACCGTGCCGCCGGCATTTGACACCACGCAGGAATAATTAATGGTATAGTCGGTGCCTTGGTCAGCCGGAGTAACCACCAGAGTGGAATTTGTTGCATTAACAATGTTGGTCATGGCGGCATAAGAGCCGCCATCCGTTTGCCATTGATATGTCATCGGGGTGGAGCTCGAGGCCACCTCTGTCAGCGTCACCGGAGACAGGGCATAAGCGGGATTGGGGCTCAACGTCGGCAGCGAGGTTATCGGCGTCGGCGGCGTGGCCACAATTTGGAAGCCCAAAAGTTTGCCCGACTGCCATTCGCCGTTTGGTTCGGAGTTGCGAAGGAGAATCGCATCGTTGGTGAGGGTATTAAAAACGATGTAGTTTCCCCCGCCGGACGCATTGGCGGAAGTAGTGCAAGACGATGCAACTTGCGTATAGGTTCCGTTAAATTCGCCGGTATCTTTGCAGAACAAATGCGGCGTTATATCGCCACCGACTTGCATGTTATACGACGTGGCACTGCCGTTGGTCACCGCCTGAACCCAATGTTCGCTGGTGCCCCACCAGCCATGCCAGCCCTGCACGTAAAGCACGACAGAATAACTGGTCGCCCCGCCATGCGCCGCCAGCCATGCGTGAATGCCACCAATGTAGACGGCCGGCTTTTGACTGCCAGACGCCCCGTAAATATAGGTGGCTGTCCACGGTCCGGGAGGCCCCCCACCCCAGTCGGTCTCGTCGCCGCCGTCCATCAATTTTGAATCCGACGTACCCAAAGTCGAATAAGCACCGCCGGAATAGGATCCGGCCGCATCCCACTGCATTTGCAATCCCGAATCGGCCCCCGTGTAATCAATGATGCCGGAAGTGACGCTGCCATACCGGTCAAAGTTGTTCCAGTTGGTGGTGGCAAAACCGGGAGCGCCGGCCGTTTCAACCGTGGCGCCGGTCGGATCCATTACCAGGTTAATCAAAGAAGTGGACTGTGAGTTGTCAATGCCCCCGTTGCCGCTGCCAGTGAAGTTCACACTGACGGATTGCTGGGCGTGCAAGGCGACGGCGCCGCCAATCAGCGCCAAAGTCTTTGCGAAAAGATTTTTTATAGTTTTCATATTGTTGAATGGGTTCATGCGAGAAGACCGGCGGTTTCCAAGGTTGGGGTTGGTAACGTTGATTTAGTCATAGTTTGCTGGTTGGGTACTGAACGAATCCGACGCTTGCGCAAAAACCTGCCGTCCGGCCAAAATCCCGGTTTCACCATGACAAAGCGGCTCACAGAGCAGAGGGCTTCGCCTGACAGTGGGGGTTTGCATGGTCACACTATTCACCAGTCCACTCCCTGCGTCATGTCGTCAAAAATAACGATACTGTAAAATAGCCGGCCTAACGCCCCGGTTTTCCGGCCGCCGGCGCCTTGGTTTGCAGGGAAAACACCACCTTCGTCCCCGCGCCCGGCACGCTGTGGATTTCACAGCTGCCGCCAATCGTCAGCAACCGGCGCCGCATGTTTTCCAGCCCGTTGCCGGAGGCCGGGCGCCCCGGCGTTGCGGGCGGGCCGCCCGCCTTTTCACCGGCCGAAAAACCGCGCCCGTTGTCCTCGACCACCAGTTCAAATGTTTTTTCCTTCACGGCCAGCCGGATGAGCACTTCCGACGCGCCGGAATGTTTCACCGCGTTGTGCAACGCCTCCTTGAAAGCAAGAAAGACATTGTGCCGCACCTCGGAGGTCAGGTGCCATTCGGGAAATTGCAGCGGCAGGTCCAGCCGGCAGCGGAAACCCGCCGTCGCCAGCCAGTCGTGCGCGAATTTTTCCAGGTAGGACGCCAGGCTTTCCAGCGTGTCGTGGCGCGGGCTGACCGCCCAGACGATTTCATCCATGCTCCGCGTCAGCTCCCGCGCCGTGTCATAGATTTTTCCCAGCCCGGCGGCGGCCCGGCCGGGATCCCCCAGATCCCCGCGCGCCGACTCGCTCATCATCGTGATCCGCGTGAGCTGCGCCCCCAAATCGTCGTGAATGTCCTGGGCTATCCGCGAACGCTCGTGCTCAATGTCGCGCTGGCGCTCCGCGCGCTCCAGCTTCCGGCGCATCCGCCGCCGGGTGTCAAACCACACCGCCCCGCTCGCCGCCAGCACCGTCGCCAGCCCGCCGAGAAAATCAAACCACGCCGTCTGCCAGAAATAGGGCAGCACCTGAAATTCCAGGCTCGCGCCGGTTTCGTTCCACACCCCGTCATTGTTGCACGCAATCACTTGAAACGAATACTTCCCGGGCGGGATGAAATTGTACGTCGCCACGCGCTTGGCCCCGGCATCCGCCCAATCGGTCTCAAAATGGTTCAGCCGGCATTTGAACCGCACCTTTTCCGGCGCCACAAAGCTCAGGCCGTTGTATTCAAATTCAATCCGGTGCCGCCCCGGCGGCACTTTCAGCGGCCCGGCCGCGTTCCCCTCCGCAAATTTTTTGTCATCCACCAGCATCTGCTCAATCCGCACCGGCGGCGGCAGCGGATTGGTTTTGACCCCCCCCGGATCCACGGCGACCAGCCCTTTCGACGTCGGAAACCACAACCGCCCGTCCGCCGTTTTGCCGCCCGCCGCCTGCAAGCCTTCCGAACATTCCAGCGTCGGCAACCCGTCATTGATGCCATAAGTCAAAAACGCCGCTTGGGGCAGCGTCCCGTCGGCGCAGCGGTTCAAATCCGCTTCCTTCGCGCGCAGAATGCCGCCATACGAACTCATCCAAAAATAACCGCGACCGTCCGCTTCGATGTGACCGATGACGCTGTTGGGCAACCCCTGCGCCACATTGATCACGGCAAATTTTCCGCCCTTGAAGCGGTTCAGCCCGCCGCCGAACGTGCCAATCCACAAGGTGCCGTCGTCCGCGAAATGCAGGCACTCGACAAAGTCGGACGCCAGTCCGTCCGCCTTGTTAAACCGCCGGAAAGTTCCATTTTCGCGGCAAACCAGCCCGCCGCCCGCCGTGCCAAACCACAACGCGCCCGCCTGGTCCCGCGCAATGGCGCGCACGTCGCCGAACGGCTGCCCGGCAATCTCGGTGAACCGCTCGGCCTTGCCGTTTTGATAGCGGAGCGCGCCGGCCGGCGTGCCAATCCAAAGCTCGTCCCCCAGAAACAAAAGCGCCGGCGCCGGCAATAAAAAATTTTCCAGCCCCGGCGCAAAATCAAAGGCGCTGTCTTTTTGCGCAAACAATCCGCCGCCCCAGGTGCCGGCCCAGATTTTCCCCCCGCCATCGGCGGCGAGCGACCAGATATAGGGATTGCGAATGCCTTGGTCCGGACTGAAATTCGTCCAGCCGCCGTTTTGCAGCCGGTACAGTCCCGCGCCTTCCGTGCCAACCCACAGCACGCCGTCCGGCATCGGCAGCACGGAGAGCACGGGCCGGCCCTTCCATTTGTCCGGCGGGGAAATGGTTTCCAGGTTGCTCGGGCGGATGGCCGCCAGCCCGGCCCCGGTGCCGCACCATAGATTCTTCTCCCGGTCCTCCCACGTCGAAAGCACCCAGTCCGAGGGCAACCCGCTGGTGTGGTCGAAATGCAACGCCGGGGTGTTCGTCTGCCCGGCAGAGAACAGCCACAAGCCGTCCCCCGACGTGCCGCCGACCAGGACGCCGGCGGATGTTTCCGTCAAGTTCGCCATTACGTCCCATCCCCACGGGGCGGCACCCAAATCGCCGGTCCATTTGCCATCCTTCCATTTGCGAACAGTGCTGTTGCAGGCAACCCAAAAACCGCCCCCATGAGCGGCACAAATACCCTGCACATAGTCGTTGGTGGATATTACGACCGTTAATTGGGCATCCTTGAGCGCGGACACGACCCCTTCGCGTTCGACCCAAATCGTCCCTTCCTCGCTGCGCGCCAAGGCCACCACTTTGGAGACGACGCCCGCGGCCGGCGACAGGAGCTTGCCGTCGCGCGCGCACGCCAGTTCGCCCGCCTCGTTGAGCAGCCACACATCCCCCGCATGGTCGGCGGTGATGGCGTAAATTTTCCCGCCGCTCCAATTGACGTGCAGCGGCACGGCGGTGAAACGGCCGTCCTGATATTGCGCCACCTCGCCGCTTTCCGTGCCAATCCACAGCGTGCCGTCGGCGGATTCAAACAGGCTCGTAATGCGACTGCTATGCAGGTCCGGCGTGTTGTTTTCGTCGAAAACCTTGAAGCTGACGCCGTCGAACCGCGCCAGTCCGTTGTAAGTGCCCACCCACAAATATCCGTCGTGCGTCTGCACCACGGCCGTGACCTTGTTTTGCGGCAGCCCCTGCTCGACCTGCCAGGTGCGCGTGAAATAATTCGGCGCGGCGGCGCCGATCCAAGCCAGGAACATGCCAATCGCAAAAAACAGCCGGCACCCGCAACTTTTTATTATTTGGGCGACACAAGGGGACATCACCGCAGTTTGACGGCTGCCCGCCAAAATCCGCAAGTCAAAACCCCGCCGGCCTCATCCATTTTAACGACATGACAAATCCGCCGGCCTTGGCAAAATTTAACAACTGTCACCTCCAAATATTTATACGTCATGATTGCCTTAAAAATCATTCTCCGGACATGCCTGGTCTGCCTGGCCCTGGCCGCCAATGCCGCCACCCCCCCGATATTAAACGATCCCGTGGACGTCAGCGGCGACTTCCGCGCCCTCGAGAATTCCTACTATCTGGCGGACCGGCTGGGTGATTTCAATCCGGACACGCACAGCGGAACCATCATTTACCAGCGCGCGCAGTATCGCGTCCGCCACGCCTTTGACAATGACCTTTCCCTCATCACCCCCGTCCCGCCCAACGAGTTCCCCGAAAACGAGTACGCCGCCAATCCCGCGCTGCCGTTTTCCGTCGAGTTCGTCTCGCCCCGCGCCTTGCGCATTAAAATGACCAGTGGTCCGCAGACCCATCCCTCGCAGCCGGAACTCATGCTCGCCGGCGACGTACCGTCGGATGATTCGTGGAAATATGAGAAAATCCCCGGCGGCCACCGTTACACCAGCACCGCCGGTTCCGTGACCATTCGGGAACAGCCATTTCATTTGGAATTGCGCGATGCCGCCGGCAAATTGCTGACCGCCACCGACCACGCCGACGACAACAAGTCCACCTTCAGCCCCGTGCTGCCCTTTTCCTTCGTCCGCCGCGCGGCGGACTATTCGCGCAGTTACAACGCGGCATTTACGCTGGCCCCCGGCGAAAAACTGTTCGGCACCGGCGAATCCTTTACCGGCCTCGACAAGCGCGGCCAAAAACTTGTGCTCTGGACCGACGACGCCAATGGCATTGAAAACCCGGGCGTTTACAAGCCCGTGCCCTTTTTCATGAGCAACCGCGGCTATGGCATGTTCCTCCACACCAGCACACCGATCACCCTGGATTTCGGCCACGATTTCAGCGGCCTCAACTCGATGATGGTGGGCGACGACGAATTGGACCTGTTTGTCTTCCTCGGCACGCCCAAGGAAATCCTGGACGAATACACCAAACTCACCGGCAAAGCCCCCCTGCCCCCGCTGTGGTCCTTCGGCCTGTGGATGAGCCGCTGCACCTATAACGCCGAACAGCAGGTGCGCGATATCGCCGCCAAGCTGCGCGATAACAAAATCCCCTGCGACGTGTTGCACCTCGACACCGGCTGGTTTGAAACCGACTGGCAATGTGATTATGAATTCTCCAAAACGCGCTTCACCGACCCGAAGAAAATGCTCGCCGACCTGAAAAGCGACGGCTTCCGCGTCTCCTGCTGGCAGTTGCCCTACTTTGTGCCCAAAAACAAACTGTTCCCCGAGCTCGTCGCCCAAAACCTCGTCGTCCGCGACGCCAAGGGCAATCTCCCCTACGAGGACGCCGTGCTGGATTTCTCCAACCCCAAAACCGTCGAATGGTACCAGGGCAAGCTGGCGAATCTGCTGAATGAAGGCGTCTCCGCCATCAAGGTGGATTTCGGCGAAGCCGCGCCCAACAACGGCATCTGGGCCAATGGCCGCACCGGCTTCTACGAACACAACCTCTTCCCCCTCCGCTACAACAAAGCCGTGGCGGACATCACGAAACAAACCACCGGCGACAACATCATCTGGGCGCGCAGCGCCTGGGCCGGCAGCCAGCGTTATCCGATCCACTGGGGCGGCGACGCCGAAAGCACCGACGCCGGCATGGCGGCGGAATTGCGCGGCGGACTTTCGTTCGGCCTCTCCGGCTTTTCGTTCTGGAGCCACGATGTCGGCGGCTTCACCGCCACGTCGGTGGATAACATGGACAAAGACCTTTTTGCCCGCTGGCTCGCGTTCGGCATGTTAAGTTCCCACAGCCGCTGCCACGGCATCGCTCCCAAGGAACCGTGGCTCTACGGCACCGAGTTCATGGCCAAGTTCCGCACGATTGACGAAATGAAGTACAAGCTCATGCCTTACGTCTATGCCCAGGCCAAGGATTCCTCCGAACACGGCCTGCCCATGGTGCGCGCCCTCTTTGTCGAATTCCCCAATGACCCCGGCTCCTGGCTCGTGGATGACGAATACTTCTACGGCTCCAGCCTGCTGGTAGCGCCGCTGCTGCACAAAAACGAATCTTCGCGGGCCGTCTATCTGCCGCCGGGAACGTGGATTGATTATCAGACCGGCAAAGCCTATACCGGCGGCTGGCAGACCATCGAGGCCGGCGCCATTCCGGAAATCATCCTCGTCCGCGATGGCACCGTGCTCCCCCACATCGCGCTGGCGCAAAGCACCGCGCAGCTGGACTGGTCCAAGCTGGAACTGCGCGTTTACGCCCAAGACGCGACCACGGCGAAGGGCCTCGTGTTCCTGCCCGGCGACAGCGCGGCGCACGAAGTGTCCGTGACCAAGTCCGGCGACAAATTCAATCTGGACTCCGACCCGCTGAACGGGAAAACCGCGTGGACCATTTCCGCCGGGGAAGTCCGTTGAATATGAAGTTAAACAAGCCATACCTGCTCGCCGCCGCGCTGCTCTGTTCCGCGCTGCTTTGCCGCGCGGGAAATTACACCAACTTTTCCGTCGCCGTTTACATCCCCATCCCCGTCGTCCAAAGCTTTGAAAACCCGCAAAAGCTCCAGGCCGACTGGGATTGCATCAGCCGCCAGTTGAAGGTGGACAAAGTCTATATCGAAGTGCAGCGCGACCGGCGGCTGCTTTCCGATGATCTGACCGAGCGTGTTAAAAAATTCTTCCAGGACCGCGGCGTGCGGACCGCCGGCGGCATGGCGCTGTCCGAAAGAAACATCGGCGGTCAGTTTCAATCCTTCTGCTACACCGACCCTGCCGACCGTGCCTTCATCAAAAGCGCGGCGGAATTTGCGGCCAGACATTTCGATGAAGTCATCCAGGACGATTTCTTTTTCGTCACCACGAAAAACGATTCCGACATCGCCGCCAAGGGCGGCAAAAGCTGGACGCAGTTCCGTCTGGAATTGCTGGACGACGCGGCGGAAAACCTGATCGTGAAGCCTGCCAAAGCCGTCAATCCCAAGGTGAAAATGGTCGTCAAGTTCCCGAACTGGTACGAGCATTTTCGGGGTTCCGGCTATGATCTGGACAAGGAACCGAAAATTTTCGACGGCATCTACACCGGCACCGAAACGCGCGACCCCGTCATCACCGACCAGCATTTGCAGCAATACGAAAGCTACAATATCATCCGCTATTTCGAGCATATCGCCCCGGGGCGCAATGGCGGCGGCTGGGTGGACACCTTCAGCATCCGTTACCTCGACCGCTATGCCGAGCAGGTTTGGGACACCCTGTTTGCCAAGGCCCCCGAGTTCACCGTTTTCGAGTGGTCGGCCATGACGCGCCCGTTTGAAACCGGCGACCGCGCTGCGTGGGAAAAACTGCCCACCAGCTTCAATTTTTCCGAAATGACCAACGGCGTTGCCAATCCCACCTGGGCGCGCGTGGCCGGCTATTCGCTGGAACAGGCGGATAAATTCCTTGGCCGGCTGGGCAACCCCGTCGGCATCCCCAGTTATCGTCCAATCTCGGGCGGCGGCGAAGATTTCCTGCACAATTACCTCGGCAATCTCGGCATTCCCATTGACCTGCGCCCGGAATTCCCCACCAACGCCAGCTTGATCCTGCTCACCGAATCCGCCAAGGCCGACCCCGACCTCGTTGCCAAAATCAAAGGCCAGTTACACGCCGGCAAATCCGTGGTCATCACCTCCGGCCTGCTCCATGCCCTGCAGGATCGGGGCATTGAAGACCTCGCGGAAATCCGCTGGACCGACCGGAAATTTCTTGCTCACAAATACGCCGGCGGTTTCGGCGCGGGCGATTTCACCACCCTGGACGCCGGCACGAACCATGACGTGCTCTACCCCGAAATTGATTTCCTCACCAATGACTCCTGGTCACTCGTTCGTGCCGAGGCCAACGGCAACAGCTTCCCGCTCCTGCTCCTGAACCGTTACTCGCACGGCACGTTTTACGTCTGGACCATGCCGGACAATTTCAACGACCTTTACGCCCTCCCGCCGGAAGTCACTGGCGCGGTTAAAAACTACCTCCTGCGCGGATTTCCCGTGCGGCTGGATGGCCCGGCGCAAGTGTCCCTCTTCGCCTACGACAACGGCGCCTTCATCGTGCAAAACTTTGCGGACACCGCTGCCGATGTGAAAATCTCCACGCTCGGCAATTTCGCCAAATTGAAAAACCTCGCCACCGGCGAAACGCTGGCCGGCCAATTGCCGCCACCTCGCGGCTGGAATTGGCGCAATGAAAACAACGAAGACCGCGTCGCATTCGCCACCCACCTGCCGCCGCACAGCTACGCCGCATTCGCTCCCGACAACGCGGCGCAAGCTGGCACCCGCTGAAGAAGTAGCAGCCGACGTAAGGAGGCTCTGAATAGACAAGCGCTTCCAAAGATATTTGAGCCTCCTTACGTCGGCTGCTACGGCGGAAGCGTTTTTCGACGGGCTGCCGCCCCCCCTCCAACTCGTTTGTTTTCATGACAAGACAAACGCGATCAAATTGCCCATCCTGTGCCCATTCAAAGACCAATCATGAGACACCTCCGCCTGACCTTTGTCCTCGCCCTGCTGCTGGGCGCTTTTTCCTCGTTTGCAGAAACCGATTCGCCGCGCGAAAAATTGCTGATGGATTCCGGCTGGCGCTTTGCCTTCGGCCACGCGACCGACCCGTCAAAAGATTTTGATCCCGCGCCCGCGAGCGAGATGTTCAATTACCTCACCAAGGCCGGCAACGCCCGGGGCGCGGCCGCGGCGCGTTTCGATGACAGCGACTGGCGCAAACTGGATCTCCCCCACGACTGGGCCGTGGAAGCCCCCTTCGACTGGCGCGGCAGCGGCAGTCACGGCTACAAGGCCATCGGCAAAAACTTTCCCGAACGCAGCGTCGGCTGGTATCGCAAGTCCTTCGCCATTCCCGCCACCGACCTGGGCCGCCGCATCACCGTGGATTTCGACGGCACCTTCCGCGATTCCCAGGTCTGGGTCAACGGCTTCTACCTCGGCCGCGAAGCCAGCGGCTACCTGCCCTTCAGCTACGACATCAGCGATTATCTCAATTATGGCGGCAACAACACCATCGCCGTGCGCGTGGATGCCACCCTCGAAGAAGGCTGGTTTTACGAGGGCGCGGGCATCTACCGCCACGTCTGGCTGACCAAAACCGCGCCGCTGCACGTTGCCCGGTACGGAACGTTTGTCACGACCGAGGTCAAAAAGAATTCCGCCGCCGTGACCGCGCGCGTCACCGTCAACAACGACCAGCCGACGAATGCCTTGTTTGAAATACGACAGGCCATTTTGGACGCGGAGGGCCAAACCCTCGCCACCGGCAAGCTCCGGAAACTGTCCCTCGCGCCCGGCGAATCCCGCGAGTTTTCCTCCGTCCTCGGCGTGTCGCACCCGAAACTCTGGTCCTGCGAGACACCCACGCTGCACCAACTCGTCACCACCGTCTGCCAGGGAGATAAGATTGTTGACCGTTACGAAACGCCGTTCGGCATCCGCACCCTGCGCTGGGACGCGAACAGCGGGTTTTATCTGAACGGCCGGCGCGTGCAGTTGAAGGGAACCTGCGACCATCAAGACCACGCCGGCATCGGCGCGGCCCTGCCCGACGGCGTGAATGAATTCCGGGTGGAACAGTTGAAGAAGATGGGATCGAACGCCATCCGCACCAGCCACAACGCCCCCACCCCCGAACTGCTCGATATCTGCGACCGCCTCGGCATGTTGGTCATGGATGAAAACCGCGAATACGGCATCAACCCGCAGCAACTCGACGGGCTCAAGCGGCTGATGTTGCGTGACCGCAATCATCCCAGCGTCATCATCTGGTCGCTCGGCAACGAGGAATGGAGCATCGAAGGCGCGGACAAAGGCACGCGCATCACGCAGACGATGCAGACTTTCGCACAGCGGCTCGACCCCACCCGCCGCTTTACCGCCGCCGACAGCGGCGGCTGGGGCGGGGGCACTTCCGTGAGCATTGATGTGATGGGCTTCAATTACTACTCCCATGGCAACACTGATCAATACCACCGCCAGTTTCCCAACAAACCTTCCGTCGCCACCGAGGACGGCAGCACATTTTCCACGCGCGGCGTTTACGTCCAGGACCGCGAACACCAGCACCTGACCGCCTACGACGTGAACAAGGCGGACTGGAGCCTGCTGGCGGAGGAATCCTGGCCCTACTATGCCGCGCGGCCCTACATCGCCGGGCAATTCCAGTGGACGGGCTTTGATTATCGCGGCGAGGAAACGCCCTTTGGCTGGCCCGCCATCAGCTCGCAATTCGGCATCCTCGACGTCTGCGGCTTCCCCAAGGACAATTTTTACTATTATCAGGCGTGGTGGTCGGATCATCCCGTGCTGCACCTGCTGCCGCACTGGAACTGGCCAGGCAAGGAAGGCCAGGACATTGACGTCTGGGCGCATGGCAACTGCGAGGAGGTCGAACTCTTCCTCAACGGCGTGAGCCAAGGCCGGAAAAACATGCCCAAAAACTCGCACCTGGAATGGAAGGTGAAATATGCGCCCGGCGCCCTGCTCGCCCGGGGTTACACCGGTGGCAAAGAAATCATCACGGACAAAGTCGAAACCACCGGCGCGCCCCAGGCCGTCCAACTCGCCCCCAACCACGCCGCGCTCAAAGCCGACGGCGAGGATGTCTCCGTCATCACCGTTTCCGTCACCGACGCCCAGGGCCGCCCCGTGCCGGATGCCGCGAACAACGTCCATTTTGAACTGGCCGGGCCGGGCAAAATCCTCGGCGTCGGCAACGGTGACCCGTCCTCGCACGAACCCGACGTTTTCCTGCCCACCGGAGATCGCGCACCGGAGTGGCAGCGCGGCCTGTTCAACGGCCTCGCGCAGATCATCATTCAATCCTGCAAGGAACCGGGCGAAATCAAACTCACCGCACACGCCGACGGCCTGACACCCGTCACCCTGGTCATCCCATCGCAACCCGCCACCCCGCGCCCGGCGGTCGCCGGCAGATAAGGCATTTGTTTTAAGCAGAAGGAAACAAAGGCAACGAAGAGTCTTCGTTTCCTTTGCGGACTCCGCACCGTCATGAACCGCCCCAATTTTACGAATTCGTGCTCCTTGGTGAAATTCGTGTCCCGCCCCGTTTTTCCCCTGCGTTCCTCCGCGTTCTCCGCGCCTCAGCGTTAATCCCATCCCCATTCGTGTTCTTTTGTCCATTCGTGGTTAAACCGGCCGGGCCGAAACCATTCATGCGATTCAGTGTTAAATCACACCATGAAGAAATCGTTCGCACTCTTAATCGCGACCGGCGCAATGTTTCCGGGCGGCGGTTGCACCACCAACCATGGCCAGGCTGGCACCAAATGGGAGTATCAGGAGGCGGCGAACAGCGCGGAAGCAAATCAGATGGCAGACAAGGGATGGATTGTTGCGGGTTTCAACAAATATACCGACGCCACCGGCCAACCCCAGACTGATTACACGATGAAGCGGCCAAAGCAGTGAGGTGGCCAACCTGCCACGCGCCTATTCATCCGTCATGGGCGTTCGATGTTGGCCGTTGGTTGTTTCAAATTTCGCCCCCCTTGGGCGGAGCGCGGCTGTGTTGGAGACCAGCCGCAACGTGGTTAGCAACGGGCGCGTGGAACAATCCGGCGCGGCTGAACGTTCGGACATTGCTGCTCCTGCGTTAAATCAAACCAAATCAAGCCTGTCGTCATTATTTTTGACGACAAGCTCGCCACCGCTTTATAGACTAGCCTTCTCTCAAATCAACCACTATGACAAGCCGCTCATTTCCCATCCACAGCTCCCGCAAATCGCTCGCCATTTGCTGCTTCCTCCTGGCCGCCGCCGTTACAGCGGTTGCCGGCGCCGCCACGAACGACCTGCCGGCACGGATCATTTCCGCCGACCTCCAGCAGCCCAACGGCCCGCTCAACACCATGTTCAAATTCTGCGTCGGGGCCGGTCGTGCAAACGAGGGCCTGCGCGCCGACTGGCAGCGCCAACTGACCGTCGCCCATCAGGAATGCGGCTTCCAATACATCCGCATGCACGGTTTGTTCACCGACGACATGGGCGTCTATCGCGATTACACCGGCAAGCCCGAATACAACTGGCAGTACATTGACGAGCTTTACGATTTTCTTCACCGCATCGGCATGAAGCCGTTTGTGGAACTCGGCTTCATGCCCCAAGGCCTCGCCAGCGGTTCCAAGACCATCTTTTGGTGGAGGGGCAACGTGACGCCGCCCCGCGATATGAACAAGTGGGCGGATTTCATCCGCGCCTTCGTCCTCCACGAACGGGAACGCTACGGCGACGCCGAGGTGCGCACCTGGTTTTTCGAGGTCTGGAACGAACCCAACCTCACCGACGGCTTCTGGGCCGGCACACAGCAGCAGTATTTTGACCTCTACGCCGCGACCGCGCGCGCCATCAAGAGCGTTTCTCCGGATTACAAGGTGGGCGGCCCCGGCACCGCCGGCTGCGGCTGGATAAAAGAATTCCTTCATTTTTGCGACACCAACCATGCGCCCGTGGATTTCGTATCCACGCACACCTACGGCGTGGAAAGCGGTTATCTGGACGAGACCGCCACCCACGGCACGGCCCTTTCCCGGAACCCCAACTCCATCTTCGGCGAAGTGAAACAGGTGCGGCAGCAGATTAGCCATTCGGCCACTCCCAACCTGGAACTCCACTTCACCGAATGGAGCAGTTCCTACACGCCCGCCGATCCCTTTCACGACAGCTATCACAGCGCCGCCTACATACTGGACAAGCTCAAAAAATGCGGCGACGCCCCCAATTCCATGTCCTACTGGACCTTCACGGACATCTTCGAGGAATCCGGTCCGCGCTGGGAGGCCTTTCACGGCGGCTTCGGCCTCATGAATTATCAGGACATCAAAAAGCCGTCGTTTTATGCGTATCAATTCCTGAACCGGCTCGGCCCCACCGAATTAAAAAGCAGCGATCCGTCGTCGTGGATTTGCACCGACAAAGACGGCGGGGTGCAGGCGTTGGTTTGGGACTTCACCAACACCTTCCCGGAAAAGGACATGATCAATCAGGTCTTCTACAAACGCGATTTGCCGGCGACGGCCAAAAACCGGGTCACGCTGGATTTGTCCCACCTGCCCAAGGGCAAATACACCGTCGAGACTTACAAAGTGGGCTATCGTGTGAACGACGCCTATGCCACCTATCACGATATCGGCTCCCCGGCGCAGCTCACCGTGGCGCAGGTCGCTGAAATCAAATCCAAGAACAGCGGCGCGCCGTTGGAAACCAAGACCGTGAAAATCGGCCGCGATGGAAAGTTCGCGCAGCAGTTCGACATCCGTGACAACGACGCCGTGCTGGTCACGCTCAAGCCCGTACGGTAATAATGTCTCAGATCGTTCCCGCGATTGCAGGTCGCTGGGGTGTTCGGGTACTGACTGCCAAATCAGGCTGGAAAACAAATTCAATGTTCCTATGAACAAGCTGACGCATCAACTCGCCGCGATCGCCGCCTTTGTCATACTAGGTGTGGCGGCTAATCTCCCCGCTCAGACCGCGCCGCCCGCGCCCGTCCGCGTGGCGGGCGGATTGGTTCAGGGAACCGCTGAAGACGGATTGGCGGTCTATCGCGGGATCCCGTTTGCCACGCCACCGGTCGGCGACCTGCGCTGGCGCGCCCCGCAACCCGCCGCGAAATGGGACGGCGTCCGATCCGCAACGCAATTTGGCCCCATGCCCGTTCAAGGCGGGAATGGCTCCGAAGATTGCCTGTATCTGAATGTCTGGACGCCCGCCAAATCCGCGTCCGACCACCTGCCCGTGCTTGTCTGGATTTATGGCGGCGGATTTGGCGCGGGCTCGACGTCCGACCCAAACTACAGCGGCGAGCAACTGGCCAAGAAAGGCGTCGTGTTCGTCAGCATCGCCTACCGGGTCGGCCAGCTCGGTTTTCTGGCGCATCCAGAATTGAGCGCCGGAACCACCAACCACGTTTCCGGCAACTACGGTTTGCTCGACCAGCTTGCCGGCCTGGAGTGGGTGCAAAAGAACATCGCCGCATTTGGTGGCAATCCACACCAGGTGACGATTTTCGGCGAATCCGCCGGCGCCATTTCGGTCAGCATGTTGTGCGCATCGCCGCTGGCCAAAGGGCTGTTCCACGGGGCCATTTCGCAAAGCGGCGGCTCCTTCGGCCCTTCCCGCCCCACCACGCTGCCCGGCGAGAACATGCGACCGCTTGCCGCTGCGGAACAAGCCGGCGTGGCTTACGCCCGGGGTGCGACCATCGCCGAACTCCGCAAACTTACCCCCGACAAGCTTCCGCCCGGCCCCGGCTTTGGCTTATCCTGGCCGATCATTGATGGCTGGGTGATTCCCGGCGACCAATACCAGCTTTACGCCGCCGGCAAATATAACGACACGCCCGTCCTCATCGGTTACAACTCCGACGAAGGTGCCAGCTTCTGGCCGCCGAAAACCCCGGAAGCCTACCTCATCAGCGTCCATAACCGTTACGGCCAGTTCGCCGATGATTTGATCAAAGCCTATCCGGTCGGCACCAACACGGTTCCTAAAACTGCGCGCGACCTGATGCGCGATACCGCCTTTGGCTGGCAAACGTGGAGTTGGGCGCGACTCCAGTCGCGTACCGGCAAGTCCAAGGTCTTCTACTATTATTTCGACCAACACGCCGAAAACCAGGCCGGCTCGTGGCACGGCATGGACGTCTCCTATGTCTTCCACCATCTCAACCCAAACAACCCGCAGACCACCAAGGCCGATTTGGCGATTTCAGACGCCATGTCCACATACTGGGTAAACTTCGCCAAACACGGTGATCCGAATGACAGCGACCTGCCCGCATGGCCGGCCTACAGCGACCGCCAGCCGCAAGTGATGTATTTCAGTCAAACGCCCCACCTCGGCCCCGTGCCCGGCGGCGACTCGCTCAAAGTCCTGGATGATTACTTCGCCTGGCGGCGGACGCCCGCAGGCGCAGCGTGGGCGAAATAGGGCGTTGAAGAAGTAGCAGCCGACGTGAGGAGGCTCCAAATACATGAGCGTTCCCAATAATATTTGAGCCTCCTCACGTCGGCTGCTACAGCGCAACTGTTTTTCAATTGGCCTCGCAACTGAACCAGCCACACGTCACCCAGCCCTTGCCGCGCACAATTTCAAACCCGGCCTCCACCACATCGAGATACATGCCCGTGCTGAAATTTGGCCGCCCTTCCAGCAGGCGGAAAAAATCCATCATGTCCGCGTCCAAGCTGCCTTCGGACGGCAGCTTGACGGTTTTCTCATGCGGCATGAACGAATAGACAAAATACCCGGCCGGCGCGTTTGTGCCCGCCCAAAGATCAAAGCTGACGCCATCAACCACCGTGATGTTCGTCGCGATCAACTCGCCAATCGGCGTGGAATTGTTGCCTCCCAACACCATTACTTCCAGTTGCGGCTCCGCCTTCCGGCTGTCACGCCGCAGAAACATGTCGTAGGCAAAGTCGCCGTGAAGATCCTCCCCGCCGCAGTTGTAGGAGAACGAACACGGAATGCCCGTCGTGTCAGCCAATTTCTTGGGAAACAAATCGTCGTTCGCCGGATTCCACCCATAATGCCAGCCGCGAATGCTGGCCGGATAACCATAAAGACCGTTCGTCGCAAAATCAAAATTCGCCGTCCACTGCGGCGCCTCCTCCGTGCCCGCCTGCCAGCCGATTTCTTCGCGGCTGAAATTGTTGTTCCAGGCAAAATAAGGCCGAAAGAGTTTGTAGGGCCGGCCAGCTTCCGTTTTTTGGCCGGCCATTGCCTTGTCGGGCGCGTTGGTTTCCTCCGGCGCCGCCTGCCCCGTCAGTGCGTGCAACACAGCCGCCGCCAGCGCGGCCCGGTTTAAAATATATTTCCCAAGGGAATACATAATTGAATGATGGTTGCTATTTCCCCGCCAGCGTGAACTGGTCGTGCAGGCGGATGTCGCCCGCCGAACTGCCGGCCTCGATTTCAAATACATCCGGCTGCGCCACCCAGCTTTTCCGCGCCGGATCGTAATATGAAAACGCACCCCGGTTCAGCGGAATGGCCACCGTCCGGGTTTCCCCCGGCTGGAGAAAAACCTTTTTAAAGCCTTTCAATTCCTTTTCCGGTCGCGGCAGGGCCGGATTCTGTTCGTGAACGTAAAGCTGCGCCACTTCCGCCCCGGCGCGGTTCCCGGTGTTCTTGAGGTCAAACTGCGCGGTCACCAGCGCGTTCGAGCCGTCGCCGGGAATCAGTTTCAGATTGGCATACTCGAACGTCGTGTAGCTCAGGCCAAAGCCGAACGGAAACTGCGGCTCGATGTGCTTCGTGTCATACCAGCGGTAGCCCACCAGCAGGCCCTCCGCGTAGGTCACCGTGCCGTTCGTGCCGGGGTAATTGCCCGGCGCGTTGCCCGACGCGTGTGCCGGCGAGTCGGCCAACATTTTTGGAAACGTCGCCGGCAGTTTGCCGGACGGATTCACGTCACCAAACAAAACGCCGGCCAGCGCGTTGCCGCCTTCCATGCCCGGGTACCACGCCTGCACCAGCGCCGGCACTTTGTCCAGCCAGGCGTCCATCTCCACCATCGTGCCTTCGAGCACCACAATTGTTTTGGGATTCGCCGCGACAATTTTCCGGATCAGCTCGTTCTGATCATAAGGCAGCTTCATATCTTTGCGATCCGCGCCTTCGCAATCGAACCCTTTGTCATGGTTCAATCCGCCAATGTAAATGACCGCGTCGGCCGCTTTCGCCGCCGCCACCGCCCGTTCCGCCAAATCCGCGCCGCCGTCTTTGGCATACCCCTCGGAGTAAATCACATTCACCTTCTTCCCGACCCGGCTCACGATGCCGGCGAACGGGTTGATTTCGTAAAATGCCTTGATGCCCGAGCTGTCGCCGCCATGCGCATGCAGGCGCGTCGCATTCTCGCCAATCACGGCAATGGTTTTCAGTTTCGCCACCTCCAGCGGCAGCGTGCCGCCTTCATTCTTCAACAGCACAATCCCCTCCTCGGCGACCCGCCGCGCCACGGCCTGATGCGCGGCCGTGTTCAGCGAACCGGTCTTGCGCCCGGCATCAAAAACATGCGTGGCGAACATCACCCGCAAATTGCGCCGGACTTTTTCATCCAGCCCCGCCGCCGGCAACTCGCCCGCCTTGATCAAATTCAAATACGGCTGCGCGAGATAATAGTCCTCGTATTTCTTCTCCGTGCCCATTTCAAGGTCCAGGCCGTTCAGCGCGCACTCCCGCGTGTCATGCGCCCCGTCCCAGTCGGACATCACCAGTCCTTTGAACCCCCATTCCTCCTTCAAGATCTTGTTCAACAGGTAATCGTTTTCACAGCAATGCTGGCCGCGCAGTTGGTTGTATGCCCCCATCACCGACCATACGCCCCCCTGCTGCACGGCGGCCTGAAACGCCGGCAGATAAATTTCCCGCAAAGCCCGCTCGTCCACTTCCACGTTGATCGTGCCGCGCTCAAATTCCTGGTTGTTCAGCGCAAAATGTTTCACGCACGACGAAATGTCCTGCGACTGTTCGCCGCGGATGTAACCCGTACACATCGCCCCGCTCAACCACGGGTCTTCGCCCAGATATTCAAAATTCCGGCCGCAGAGCGGCGTGCGCAAAATGTTCACGCCCGGTCCGAGCATGATGTCCTTGCCCCGCGCCCGCGCTTCCTGGCCGATGGCTTCGCCCTCGCTAAAACCCAGGTCGGGATTCCACGTGGCCGCCAGACAGATACCCGCCGGCATGGCGGTCGAAAAATCATCCGTGCGGCCGGCGGCATTCCACGTGTCCGGCCCGATATCTTCGCGGACGCCGTGCGGACCGTCATCCAGCCAGCGGCGTGGCATCCCCAGACGCGGAATCGCCGCCGTGGTAAATTTTGAATCCGCGTGTACGATGGCAATTTTCTCCTCCAGCGTGAGCCGCGACAGCAAATCCTCCACGCGAGTTTCCAGCGGAGCCGCGGCGTCCTCGTAGATTGGGGACGCTGCCGCCGTGCTGTTTAACCGGCTGGCAAATGCCAGCACCAGGATAAAGCCCGCCAAGGGTGATGATTTCATGGAACCAATATCATATAGGGGATTTTACCACCGATCATGTCGTTAAAATGAACTACCAAGCCCCGAACCCCGGCCTAAAACCATCTCCATCCCTGGCTTCGAGCTCTTCGTAACAAATGGCCTTCCCTTCCCTGATCGGCCCCATTCAATTGGTTCCCGGCGGTTACCCGCTCAACTGATCAGCAGCAACCGCGGGGGCTGACCGGGGAATGTTTCCGGTGCACGGTGAATGCAGGGTGGCACGGGACTGCCTGGCCATGCCACCGAAATGCGCCAAAGATTGCCGCGGCCAAATATAAATGGCTGCGCTCCCGGCAGCGGCTCATAGTGAAGATCGTAACAATACTCGCTCAAGTAAGCGTGAAAGGCTTCATCATCCTCTCCGCCAAAGTTTCTTAGCAGTTCCGCCCGGGTGGCGGGCGCATCGATCCGTCGCCGCGCCTCTTCGTTGCGCAGCCCCTCACTGGACGGCCCGTAATACGTACACAGCCACGTGTCCGTTTCCACCGTGGCGCTGTCGGCATGAAAGGAAAAGACATCGGTGGCCACCGGCTCGCTGGTCTCGTCCCGCGGATACCCGTGAATGCAGTTCAGCGCCGGGTCCAGGTTGCGCTCCCGGAGCAGTTGCTGATCGGCCAGGAGATGCGCAATGGCGACGCGCCCGGCCGCACTCACCGGCAGCGCCAGCAACCGGTCGCCGTCAATGGCGGTGATGGCCTCACCCGGACCAAGCCGCTCCACCACCTCGCCAAAATCGCCCGCCAATTGGCGTTCCCAGCACAAAGCGTTGACGCCATTGGCGAAGCGCGTGGTTGCCAATTCCTGAAAACTATTCACTCGCTGAATGCGGGGATAATCGGCCGGCAAGGTGAATGGCATCATGTACGCCAAGAGGCTAAACCGACGTGCTCCCGCTTGTCGAGCTCGCACCCGCAGGCCATTGATGAGCGGGCGCATCCTGTGTCACTGCCCCCAACCCAGAGCCGCGACATCGCCAAAACTTTTCGCCGGCCGGGTTTTCTCCCTCTCCGCCATGGGTAAATGGGGGGGCCGAGATGGCGCTCATCAATTTAGCCACCGGGACGGTGTCAGGATACGCCCCGTTGGTTATTATCTCAGTTTTCTGCTCGTAACTTCATGGTTTTGGGAGTATTTAGCGGTGATACTCCGTCCAACCCGCCATGAGATACATCACGCTCCTGTGCCTGGCGCTTGCGGCCGGGCCACTCCCGGCCGGCGCCCGCGCGATCCGACTCTGGAGCCGGGCCGACCTGCTGGCCGCCGCCGATCTGGCCGTCATCGGCACGCCGGTGTCCGACCGCGACCTGGCTGAAACCAACTCCCTCGGCTGGTCCTCCACCGCCGCCTTCCAGTCCCGGTTTCGCGGCGTGGAAACCACCATCCATATTACCGATGTGCTGAAAGGCAATCCGGCCAGCGACCGCTTGATCCTGCACCATTACCGTTACGAACTGAGTTGGGGTTCGCCGCCGAATGGTCCGGAACTTGCCTCCCTGGAACCCAACGGCACCAACCTGTGGGTGCTGTTTCTCGTCAAGGATGCGACTGGCCAGTATGCCCCGGTCACCGGTCAGGGCGACGCCGCCCTGGCCATCCGGCCCCTCACCGCCGCATATGGCCGCACCGCCGGACTACCCGTGCTGCCGCCCATCGCCGATGCCGATCCGGCCATTCGCCATCCCGTTTCGCTGACCGCACCCACGCGGTTGATGATTCATCGCCTGGCCGGCTCCCTGGCCGTGATGGTGGACACCAATTCATTTGTATCCACGAATCTGACCGTTGGCGCCAATATGGCCATCGGCACCCAATACGAATGGTTCATTTATCCAGCCGGCACACCCCGCCCCGACCATGGTGAAATGGGACTGACCAGCAGTTTCAGTTTTCCCATCAGTCCCATGCAGTGGCCGGCCGTCAGCGATCACCCGTCGCCAACCGGGAAAAAGTGTGTGGTGGAACTTGCTTTGACCGCGTTTGAGACCGACATTCCTGCCCAGCATATGTGGCGGCCGAATGCCGGCAGCCACTATCGGGTGCTGTGGCAGCGAACGCTGAAACAGACGATCAAACCGTGAATGCAAATAAAGTCATTTCGTTTCACCTCCGCCTGACTCTCGTCTGGCTTGGCGCTCTGCTGTTCGTAGCGACCACGGCCGGTGCGCAGCCCGGTGGCGGGCTTGATTATGTCAGCCTGGAGGCGCGCCTGCTTCAGACCCCCGTGGTCTTTCAAGCCACCCTCACCAACTTCGCCAAAACCCTCGTCCATCCCGGCCCTCCGGACCACCCCTACGCCGCCTACGATTACACGCTCACCTTCCGGGTGAACCACGTTTTCAAAGGCGGCCGGACGAATCAGCCGCTCGTCCTGAAATTCGCCGATGTCGGCACCTGCGTGGAATTTGAACGCTGGACAACCAATCGGGATGCCTTCCTGCTCTTTGCCAGCAACGGCGAAACCGAAGCGTCCCTGGCCAGCCGTTTTTTTGGGGAGGTGAACTTCATCCTGCTCGGCCCGACCGTGCGGGGTAAAAATCTCATGCCAGAACCCGATACATT
The DNA here is from genome assembly GCA_903872345.1 of uncultured Verrucomicrobia subdivision 3 bacterium. Taxonomy (GTDB): domain Bacteria; phylum Verrucomicrobiota; class Verrucomicrobiia; order Limisphaerales; family UBA11358; genus UBA11358. The sequence goes on from CAIQKM010000174.1 coordinate 77,651, forward strand.
CAACCGGGTCTATGACCAGAACCTGATCATCCTCACGCAACCTGCCGACATTCTGAACCGCGCCCGCGCCTTCGCCCGGAATCCGCCGGCCACCACCAACACCCATAAATTTTACCTCCCGGAGCCCAGTTCCATCGACCACTACTTCTTCAACTGCTACCTGACCGTGCCCGTGGACCCGCTGCTGGAAAATACCGCCCGGCACCTGATTGCCGCGCCGGACGATTTCATTGCCGCCAAGACCAACGCCGCCCGCGTTCCGCAATGGCGCTGCGATCTGCGCGCCGAAGGCGTCGGCGCCCTGCAATACTTCAAATCCCCCCGCAACCTCCGGCTGCTGAAATCCCTGCTCACCGCCCCGGACTGCGACATGAACAAGGACTGGTCCGCCCAGTACCAGAGCCGGAACGCCATCCATAAAAACTACGTCGTCCGCCGCCGCGCGTTTGAGGTCCTGCAAGGCTGGGACATTCCCGTGCCCCGGCCCGTCACCGAAGAAGTCAGCATCACCAAGTAACCGGCATGAGCCGCTGCCCCCCAAAAAAGTGGCGGTCTTAAATCCGTTCACCAACACGTCAGGGCGCCAATTGCTTCACCACCGGCACCCCGTTCGTCATCCAAATGGACACCAGCGCCTGCCCGTTGCTGGAGACAATTTTGAAATCACCCGGGTTCATGCCATTCGTCAAATCCGGCAGCGACCAGGTGGCAGAACGGTAACTATTCCCGCCAAAAAAACTCGAATTCGTATACCCCGGCCCATAACAGTTCACAAAACTCAGGCCGGTATTATCGGATGTGACCGTTCCCCCATTCGTGATGCAATTCATAAAAACCATCACCCCCGTAAGATTGGTTCCCAGAAACTGGCCGTAATTGAACTGGCAGCTTGAAAAAGTGACCGAGCCGGCTTGTACCGCATATACGTTCCACGCGTTATCAAGAATTTCCTGCCCCACAATGACCGGCCCCTGCGCTCCGCCTGTGATTAAATAGGCTAGGCCGGCCCCGCCGGATTCATGGTTGATCGAACCGCCGGTGATCGTGTTATGCGTATTATCACAAATGCAAATGCCAACGGCACATTCGGAAATCTGCGGATCATTGATCGGCACATTCCACGCTCCGTCATTGATGCCAAACGTACAGTTATGCGCCACCGGCGCGTTCAATATGGTATAATCGGCCCCGCCAAAACCGGGAATCACCCCGGCGGCATCGTAGGGCGTATAAACATTGTTCGTGGTGAAATCACATACGTGAATGCTTTGAGGCAGTTCAAAACCAACATAACACCAGTCGGCAAAGTTGTTCTGGAAAATGCCCACCGGCGTCCCGGCCGCCCCAAACCCCAGCGGGTTGGCAAGATAAAAGCCCGCCACATTGAAACCATTCGCCGTCAGATCCGCAAAACGTCCGCGTCCCTGCATGTTGCAGTAGAAACCGCTGCGGGCATTGGCCGGGGTATTCAATCCCAATGGCAAAGTCACACAGTTGTAGTCACTCCAGGCAGTCCCCCCGGACACAATGGGAGCCGCCCCCATCATCCAGCCGGGAGATTGTTGAAAACCGCCATAAACCGACAGCCCGGCAATGGCTACATTCGTCATCCCCCGGGTGGAAATCACATAGCCCGTCGCATTTCCCGCCATGTGCAGTCGGCAGCCATACCCGTAAATCACCTCGTTATCATTATGAATCACGATGTTGGTTACATTGAAATCGCCCACTGGACAGATCACTGGCACCCCGGAATTGAACGCCGCCGCAAACGCCGCCGTGTCATCGTTGGTGCCCCCCAAAGCCTGGACCGTAATGTTCGTCATGCCGACATTGATCTGAACCGGTGGAATGGACGAGGTGGAAATGGTTTGCAGCGCCTGGGTCACCACCAAAGACACAATCGTATTCAAGTTGGATGCGCCCAGCGGCAACTGCCCCGTCAACTGCGCGGCGTTCAAGTTGGTCAGGCCGCCACCGTCATTGTAGCCCACCCGGCTTAACACACTGCCATCCGTGTCGCCCGGCGTGGTCACCGAATAATTGCCGTAACAAACCAAATGCCCGTCATTGATAATGTTGTTGGAGTTCCAGCTTCCCGAATATTTGTTGTAGATAAAAGCATTAACGCCGCTTCCGTTCAGATTCCAAATAAACGGCGGTCCATCCAGGTCGCAGTTCTTGATCGTAATATCCTGACTGCTGAACAGGGCGATGTAATCGCCCATGCCCGAATTTCCCCGGAGCGAACAATCATCCACCGTATAGCCGCCGGCCGAAATAATCAGCGGCAGACTCAGGTTGTGGTTCAACGAGCAGGCGGTGATCCGGCCATGGCCCGTGACACCCGCTGTCGCCGAAATGCCAAAGGACGCAACCGCATGATAGTTGTTGTCAAAATGGCAGCCTTCGAAAATGTTGTTGGCGGCGTCATTTTCCAGGCCAATGTCATTGTAGAACGCATTGCAGGCGGTGAAGGTCGCATATTGCACATCGTTGCCATTGCCGCCGTTGAAATAGTTCGTGGCCGTGGTTACGTAATTCGTCAGCCACGGCTTGGTCAGGGTGGAAAAGGGTTTGGTGCCGATCGGCGAGGCCAGTATCCCCACAAAATTGCTATAGCATTCAATGCCGTTAAACGTTGTGTGGTTGTAACCATGTGCCGCCTGGCCGTTCTGCGAATACGCATAAAGTGCCGCTCCGTTATACCCGTGTATGGACACCCCCGAAACCACCCCCAACCCGTCCGCGTTGCAGACCAATCCGTGCCGGCTCACCGAGCCATCCCAATACCCAAACTGGTTGTTGGCTTCATTGTTGGTATAGCTGGACAGCACGTGTGACCCGTTATAACACGAGAAGGGATAATTGCCCAAATTGTTGCCATATGCGCCGCCATCCAAATCGAGTCCATAAATGGCCCACTTGCGGTTGAACGCCGTACAAAGCGTGGCTCCGGTATAACCGGGAGTTAACACCAACGTCGCCCCGAATCCCAGAATGGTGGTATTGTTCGTCAGATAAAGAATGTGACTGATTAGATAACGCCCCGGCGGCAAAAGCACCGTCACCCCCGAGTTGAAAACTTTTTGCATTGCCGCCGTATCATCGGTTACCCCGTCATTCACGCAGCCCGCTTGGAGCGCATTGATAATCGCTCCGTTTAACAGATTCGTGGTCAATGAGGCCGGCAGATTGGTCTGACTGAGGATGCCGACCAAATTGCCCGCCGGAATGGCGGAAGTGGCAAACAACTGCGCCGACTGCGCGGTCGCCAGCGCCCGGAGCGCGTTGGTATCCAACTGCACCAGCGGCAAAACCCCGCTCACCTGGCTGGCAGAAACCGGGCCGCTTACCGTTCCCGCCGTACTGGCAAACAGCGCCGCCGGCGCGGGTGTAATCGGCTGGCGCGGATTCAATTCGGTAAACACCGTCCCCCCATTCGTCCGTACCGCCACATCCAGCCAGTAGTTGGTCCCGTTAAATACGCTCCCAAAATCAACCGCCGCCAGAAACAAGCCATTACTTACCGCGATGGCCGAATTGGTCACCGGCCCGGCCATAACCGCGCCCCCCGCATTGGCGGCATAAAGCCCAAATTGAAAATCATAGCTGCCATTGGCCGGGCCATTGGCGTCATTCAGCCGCCCCTGATAAGTGAACGCCGTGCCTTGCGCCCGCACCGGGTTAAATATTAATATCTGGTTGAATATTAACAATATAACAACCAGACACACCTTATTCCATCTCATATTTTTAAGGTTTAATTGCGGATTCCGAAAAACTCTGATTGACCACCGACTAATTTGTCGGGTTGAAAATAGGTGTTACCTGCTACATGTCAATGCATTTTGGAAGATCCATTGAATTGTGGACCAATGCGAATACTACCTCCGAACGTAGCGTTGGAAGTCAATGGCTGCTCATGCCGACCCCGGCTGCCCTGGCACCGACTACGGCCCGCCCAGATAATTCGTATGCGTCGCCGTCACCCAGTACAGCACACTGTTGCTGTTCCACAAATACCCGCCGCCGCCCGTCGGGGACGGCACCACGCTGTTGGGCGCAATCCACACCGTTCCGCCCGACTGGCTCGCCGCGCCCGGCGCAAAATTATAGGACACATAATTGGGCGACGCCGCATTCGGGACCGTTTCCCAACGGCACACCACCTGCGGGTTTAGAATAAAGGGCGTGCAATTCTGACCCGCCCGCCCCGCATGTGTGCAAACAATGGTCAGCGTATTCGCCCCGGCCACGCTGAAAGCCACATTCGTCTGGGTGGACGGCGTGTTGTGGACCGCCGGAATCGTGTTCGAGCAGACCAACACCTCGTTCGTGTAAAACCAGAACACCTCGTCATCGCTCACCCCGTTGTAATCCCCCAAACCCACCGCGCACGTAAACGTATCCGCCTGCCCGCCCAGGAAATACTTCACCATCCCCCAGTCCGCAAAATTGATGAAATTGTTCGTCGGCGGCACCCCCGCGCAACTGATGTTATAATTCGTCGCCAAGGGCGTGTTGAAATTGTAGATGTCCCGGTTCAGCCCCACCATGTTGCCGTAGGCCTGATAATCGTTCGTCGCATCCAGCCAATTAATCGCCGTCAGCGCATTCGTGCCGATCGCAAACTGCGTCCGCACTCCCGGACTGATCCGCAACAGCGTCAGACATTCCGGCGCCAGGTTGGTCAGTTCATAGCCCGCCACGTGGTCCTGCTGCATGTTCCACGGCGTCACCGTCACCGTGTTGGTCGCATATGCCACCGTCGCCTCCAACCACGAATCCCTCACCGTCACCACGGAATAGGGAATCCTCGCCTGCGCCAGGCTGAAGGTGAAATTCGTCAGGGCCGCCGTGTTGGTGTTCCACAGCCCCACCTCGTAATCCTGCAACGGCCCCGGCGCCCCCAGCGGCTTCACCCACACCACCACCCCGTTTGTGGAAAATGCCAGCGTGGCCGGCTTCACATTTGGGTCCTGGTCAATCGCCAGCAGGTCCGCGTTCACGTAATTTTTGAAGTAGCCGACCACGGTGGGCGCTTCCGCCGCCCCGCCCAGATTCATGCTCTGCGACATCATCGCCTCCAGCCCCCACTGCGTCATATCCTCGTATAAATTATTGCAATGCTGGAAATCCGTGTTCATGTCCTCCGTGAGAAAGCCCGGCGTCTGGTTCCACGCAAACCGCGTCTCCGCCCAGAAATTCGCCACAAACTCCGGATAATCGAAGGAATCTCCGTAGGGATTGGACTTCACCGAATTCACCACGCCCTCCAGTTCGTAAATCGTGTTCGTCGGCGCCGGATTGCCCGATTGCAGCCACACATCCCGCCCCGAACTCTTGATCACCCCCGACACCAGCGTGTCCTCATAATAATTGGGCGTCCCGTCCCAGCGCAACCAGGCGATGTTCCAGTTCGTGATGTAATACGTCACATCGCTCACCTCATAGCCACCCCCGCTCCCCCAATACCCCGCCGAAGTCCGCGTCCAGTTCTCGGAATACACCCCAAACCGCATGCCCGCGCCCGCCAGCCAGCGCACCAGCGGCAGGAACCCGCCGCCGCCCGGCTCCGTCGGCGACGGAAAATTCGTCGCATTCACCAGCGGATACCAGTTGCCGTTGATGTTCGTGTGCCCCATGCACCAGCCGTCATCAATCACCGCCGTGGTCCAGCCTGCTTTTTGCATCCCGCAGTTCGTCCAATGCCAGAGGTAATTGGTGGCTTCGCTGAACACCGCCGGCGCCCCCTCAAACGGCCAGGAATCCCAGCCCAGTTTGGGCAGCCCGTTGTTCGCCGCCGCCAGCGGCGCGGAAACCGTCTGCGCCAGTTGCGCCGCCCCCGCCACGCTCGCCGCCCCCGCGTTTGTACCCGTGGCATACGCCGACAGCAAACTCTGCGCCACGCCTTGCGCAATATTCGTCGCCTGCGCCGCCGTCAAGGCATTCGACCACGCATTCAACTGGCTCGGCGTCGGCTCCCCGATCACACTGCCCGCCGTGCCCGCCGAGAGCGCATACGGCACCGGCGTGATCGTCTGGCGCGGCCAGAGCTCCGTGAACCCGGCTGCCCCGTTCGTCCGCACCGCAATATCCAGCCAGTAATTCGTCCCCGTAAACACTCCGCCAAAATCAATCATCGAGAGGAACAGCCCGCCGCTCACCGCGGTCGCCAGATTCGTCACCGGCCCGGCCACCGCATTCCCGCCGGCATTCGTTGCATACAGCGAAAACTGCACATCGTAGCTCCCGTTCACCGGCCCATTCGTGTCACTCAAACGTCCCTGGTAAGTAAACGCCGTCCCCTGCACCTGGGCGCAAGGCCAACCCGCGAGCCATCCGACCAGCAGCGCGGCCCAAACCGCCCGCCCGCTCCGACTCATGAAATTCATATGCTTTTTGATGCTGATAATGCCATATAGGCTCGGGCGGATATTCCCTGCGGACAAGCAAATTATCACCCAAAATCGCGAGACGCTGGTGCCCGGCAGTCGCACCTTTCGGCTGTCCGGAAGAACTTTGCCCGGCACCCTCCGTCACCGGGCGCATCTTGAGGGCCACCGCCCCCGTAGCGGCAGGCATCTTGCCGGCCGTAGAGCCGGTGCTTCCAGCCCGGCGGAACTGGCTTCGCAAGCACCAATGGCTGGTTATTCGCCAGGGGCCAGGCAATTTTACGGTTCTCCCCGGACGGCAAGCTGCCGCCCTTCGTCACCCGCAGCCCATTCTCCGGCTGGACTTCGCCCGGCGTTTGCGGCCACAATGCCGGCTGTGCTGAAGAGGTTAAACATGGGGTTATGGCTGGCCACCGCATTTTTGATTGTTTGCGGTTGCCACAGTCTCCCTGCCAGCAGCCACCGAAACTACAGCCACTTCATCGGCCTGACCCGATTCGACGACTTTGCCCGCTCAACGGATACGAATGGCGAAACCATCCTGCTCTCGCCCGTCCTTCCCGCCGGGATGGATTGGAATCAACTGGTGGTGTCCTGGAATGCCACCGCCCCGGCGGGAACGTATCTGAAGTTTGAGGCACGCGCGCTGAATCGGGGGAAGTCCACCCGCTTTTACAGCCTGGGCTGGTGGTCGCCGGATAATCTGGCTTTTCCGCGCGCCAGTCAGAACGCCCAGAAAGATGCGGATGGCGAAGTGAAAGTGGATACGCTGGTGCTCAACCATTCTGCCAATGCCGTACAGGTGCGGCTCACCTTGGGCGGTTTGCACCATGATGAACCGGTGCTCAAATTGCTTGGCCTGTCTTTTTGCAATACCAGCATCACGCCGCCGGTGCTGCCGCCCAATCGTGCGGTCTGGGGCAAGATCATTTTCACGCCGGAACGGTCACAGCAGTCCTACGCCGGTGGCAATGGCTGGTGCAGTCCCACGTCGGTCTCCATGGCGCTGGCCCGCTGGGGCGCGGTGGCGCAGCGGGCGGATTGGAATCTGGATGCGCCCGCCGTGGCCGCCGGGGTTTATGACCACGGCTTTTATCATCCGACCGGCAACTGGCCGTTCAACACCGCCTTTGCGGGTAGCCTCGACGGTATGCGCGCCTACGTGACGCGCCTCAGCGATATTTCCGAACTGGAGGACTGGATTGCCGCCGGCATTCCGGTGCTGATTTCCGCCCGCTGGGATCTGCTGCAAGATGGACGTCCACAGGATTTGAACGGCCACCTCACCGTCTGCCGGGGATTTACGGCCAACGGCGACCTCGTGATCAACGATCCGTGGACCGACCTCAAGGTGGAAAGCGTGCGACACATTTACAAGCGCGAGAATGTCCGCCGGGCCTGGGCCACCTCGCACAACACGGTGTATCTCATCTATCCCGAAAACGTATCGCCGCCGGCGGACCGCTACGGGCATTGGTAATTTGAAACAACTTATGCTTCCCCTTTCGCTGAAATCTTTTGGTAGCACCATCCGGTTGCTGCTCCTGCTGGGGCTGACCGCCGGGCTGGTCGCCGGTTGCAAGACCGGTGTTCTGCCAGTTACTTATTTCACCCCGTTCAGCCGTTTCGTGGGGGTGGATTATTTCGATAATTTTGCCCACCCGACCGGCAACCGGGGTGAAACGGTGTTGCTCTCGCCCGCCATCGCCGCCGGCATCCCGTGGAATGAACTGATCGTTTCGTGGAATGCCGAGGCCCCGGCTGGAACCTTCGTAAAGGTCGAGGCAGCCGCCATCGCTGGCGGGCAGCCGACGAAATTTTACACGATGGGTCTGTGGTCGCCGGACAACCGGATTTTCCCCCGCACCAGTGCGCGCGGGCAGAAGGATGCCGATGGCAAGGTGGACACGGATACACTGGTGCTGACGAAGCCGGCCACGGCGGCGCAAATTCGGATCACCCTCGGTGGGACCAACGGCTTGATGCCGTCCTTGAAATTCCTCGGCCTGTCCTTTGCCAACACTCAGGCGCTGCCGACCAACCGTCCACCCAACCGGGCGGCATGGGGAAAGATCATTCCCACGCCCGGACATTCGCAGCATGGCTATCCGCACGAGAGCGGTTGGTGCAGTCCCACGTCGCTCTCCATGGTGCTGTCGCGTTGGGCGGGCCTGCAGCATCGCCCGGAAATGGACCTGACGGTGCCGGTGGTGGCCGGGGCGGTTTATGACAACAGCTTTGCCGGCACGGGCAACTGGCCGTTCAATACAGCGTTTGCCGGTAGTTTCCCGGGGATGCGCGCTTACGTCACCCGCTTTGACGATTTGCGGGAGGTGGAGGACTGGATTGCGGCGGGCCTGCCGGTGATTCTTTCCGCCCGGTGGGATTATCTGAAGGACGGGCGACCCTATGATCCGAACGGGCATTTGATCGTCTGCACCGGTTTCACCCCGGACGGCGATGTGGTGATCAACGACCCGGCCACGCGGTTGGACCGGGGGGAAAAAGTGCAGCACATCTACAAACGGGCAAACGTCATCCGTTCCTGGGCCAAATCGGACAATGCGGTTTATTTGGTCTATCCGGAAGGCGCGACGCTGCCGGCAGACCCTTATCGGCATTGGTGAGTGCTGCGGCGTAGCGGCGGGTATCCTTGCCTGCCGTAGAGCCGGCGCTTCCAGCCCGGCGGGAAAAACCGTCGAGCAGTCCAAGGCTCTCTCATTATTCGGACACCGTGGCCAAGGCGGCGCGGGTTCCGGGGGGGCAAGATGCCGCCCTCCACGGCGGGCAGGATGCCCGCCGCTACATGAAACGCATGCACAGACTTGTTTTTCGGCCAATTCCACGTAGATTGCCCCTATGAAGCACGATGTGGTGCAAGTTCAGATCAAAGGTATCCTGCCGGCCCCCAGCGGCTGTGCCCTGTTTATTGGCAACGACGACAAGGTCTTTGTCATTCAGGTGGAACAGCAGATGGGATCCATCATCGGAAACTTTTTGAATAACGCGCCCAAAGAACGCCCGCTCACGCATGACCTGATCAACCGGATGTTCCAAGGGTTTGGCATCACGGTGGAACGCGTAGTCATCACGGACCTGAAAAACTCCACCTACTTCGCCCGCATTATCCTGCAACAGCAGAACGAGTTGGGCCGTAAAATCCTGGAGCTGGATGCCCGGCCGAGCGACTGTCTGGCCTTGGCGGCGGCGCAAAACAAGAAAATTTACGTCGCGGCAGCCCTGTTCGCCCAGGTCGAGGACATGACAGCCTACCTCGAGAAAATGAACGAATCCGGCCCGGAAGCCGACTGAAATGGGCGACGCCAAATCCAGTCCGGTGGCCTTGGTGTGCGGCGATGACGATTTTGCCGTGAAGGTCCGTGCCAAACAACTGTACCAGCAATGGACGGCGGAAATGGGCGGCATGGATCACGAGACCATTGATGCCACGGTGGGCAATGGCGGCGATGCCCTGACGGTGATTGGCAAACTGCGGGAAGCCCTGCAAACCCTCCCCTTTTTCGGCGGCGGCAAGGTGGTCTGGCTGCGCGATTGCAATTTTCTGGGCGAAGACCGCACCGCCAGTTCGGCGGCGGTCACCACCACCCTCGCGGAGCTCGCGGAGGAGCTGAAGAAATTTTCCTGGTCCGGCGTGCGGCTGCTCATCAGCGCCGGCAAGGTGGACAAACGCAAGGTCTTCTACAAAACCCTCGATAAAATCGGCGAAGTGGAAAGTTTTTCCGCGTGGTCCCAGGATGACAAGGACTGGGCGGATCGCGCCGAGATGGCCGCCATGGATGCCCTCCGCAAGCGCCAGAAGGATATTTCCGAGGCCGCGCTGGCCGAATTGATTGACCGCGCCGGCCTCAATGCGCGGCAGCTGGAAAACGAAGTGGAGAAGCTCTGCGTGTACACCGGCGACCGCAAGCGCATTGAGCTGGCGGATGTCACCACCATCTGCGCACGCAACAAGACCGCCAAGGCCTTTGCGCTGGGTGATGCGCTGGGCGACCGGGACCTGCCCCGGCTGCTGGCCCGGCTGGACGAGGAACTGTGGGAAACCAAATTTGACAAGGATAAATCGGAGATCGGCTTGCTGTACGGCCTGATCGGGAAAGTTCGCGCCATGCTGCTGCTGAAGGAAATGCTGCGCGAAGGCTGGATCAAGGACACGCGCGATTACAACTCGTTCAAGGCCCAGCTCGCCGGCGTGCCGGCGGACCGGTTGCCGGCGGAAAAAAAGTTCAATCCGCTGGCTTTGAATCCTTATGTGCTTTACAAAGCCCTGCCGCAGGTAAAAAAATATTCTTCGTCGGAACTGGTGCGCGCCATGGACATTTTATTAAAATGCAACCAGCGGCTGGTCACCAGCGGGCTGGACGAAGTGCTGGTGCTGCAGCAGGCGCTGGTGCAAATTGTTTCGTCCGGCGGCCTGTCCGCCTAAATATTTAAAGCAAAGACACACCCATGCCATCGGCCAATCTGTCAGTATTAGTCGGAAAAAGTTTTGCCTGCATCAAAATTGCGGGCCGCGCGAATTTTTCCAGCAGCCCGGATTTCAAGACGCTGTTAAACGAGCTGGCGGAAAAGCACTACGCCCATTTCATCATTGATCTGAGCGACTGCGCGCTGATGGACAGCACGTTCCTGGGGGTGCTGGCCGGTTTCGGCATGCGCCTGAATCCGAACGGTGCCCCGGCCGAACGCGGCATTGAACTGCACAACGCCACCGCCCGGGTGCGCGAATTGCTGGAAAACCTGGGCACGGAACACCTCTTCAAAAATACCGACGGCCCGTTAAAGCTGCCGGCGGACATCGTCAAAACTTGCACCCCGGAAGCGACCACCCCGTCGCACGAACAATTGACCCGCACCAGCCTGGAGGCGCATCAGACCCTCATGGCGATCAATCCGGAAAATGTGGTGCGCTTCAAGGATGTGGCGCAGTTTCTGGCCGAGGATCTCAAGAGTTTGGAAAAGTGTTCATAATGGGCCGCTGGCCCAGTTTTGGCTTATTTATCGGCTCGGCTTGCGTCCCACCTATCGGCCCATGGAATGAAATGGAAATCAATCGCGCCACTTGCGCGCCAATCGCGCCAATCGCGCCAATTCTTCGCGCAAACTACGTGGCCCTCCCATAACTCGTGTTCTTTCCATTGCCGCGCCGGATCAAAAACCCTTTGTTGGTCAAATACTGAAGATCGCGTTGCACGGTTCGCTTTGGCACCCCAAGAAGTTTCGCCAACTCCGCAGGAGTGACCTGCCCGATTGCGGCGCTCTTCTGAAGCAACAGCGATTGCCTTTCGGTCAAACCCATTTCCACTGCGTGCCGGTTCCCAGGCATCGTCAGACGGAACGCTATCCGAAAACCTCCCGCCCGTGATTCAAATTCCGGCTCTGGAACACCCGCCCGCCGGCATTCCTCAATCATCCGTCCGATGCCAGTGCCGAACTGCTCAATATATTTGATCAGGAAAAAAGCATCGGCTACCAACTTGTTCCGTGGCCTGGACTCATGGGGATTTCTCAGGTCGTCCACCGTCAACCCGGTCGGCAAACCGCCCGGATTCAACACCTCCAACCGGCCATCAAAAATTTTGACCAGCACATTGCCACTGTCGGCGTAATCCCGGTGGCAGACGGCGTTCGTGATGCTTTCGCGGACGGCATCCAGCGGATATTCCCAGTGCTCCTTGCGCTCCAATGCTCCGCCTTCGATCTTCGCCGTCATGCTGGTGTTGCGCCGCACAAACGCCATGGCTTCCTCCACCTGCTGGACGAGGTCGCCCTCGATGACTTTCAAGTCGAGGAACTCAACCTCGTTGTCGCCTTTGAACCGGGCGCAACGCACCCTGGCCTGGAGCATAAACCGTTGCGGATTTTTCCCAAACAACAGCAGCGCGGCAATGGTCAACTGCCCGTTCTTAACCAAATTCAACTGCCGCAACGCCTGCTCAAGCGGAGTCTGGGCGTCAATCTCCCACTGCCGCTCCGACTGCGCCCGGCTCAGGAACTTCCGCACCTTCTCTGGATCAATGTCCGCCAGAGTGGCATCCGCACGTGCCGACTCATCCCAAGTCACACCGCGAGTGGCCAAATACAATTCCGCGATCTCGCTGGCCGACAACACCTGATTCGTCCGACCCGAGCGGCGGTAAGCGCGTCCGTTCGCTGTTACCGGCTTGACCGGATTTTCGGACACCTCGACCACCACCACAGTCTGGCCGGATTCCTGAATCGTTTGAATGGTCGGCACCAGTTTAGGCATCGTGGTTTGTGCAATATCATTGGCCAGACCTTCCAGCGTGCCTTTGCCGATCTGCACTCCGGCTATCTGGCCATTGTCACGCACCCCGATGTAAATTCGCCCGCCCTGTGCCGTCGCGAACGCAGCGCACGTTTCCACAATCTCCCGGCGTTCGCCAAGCGACTGCTTGTGTTCCACTGTTTGTCCTTCTTCTGCAATCATGATCTTCTGCCCAACGAATATCGGCAAAAGGTTGTGGGTTGTCACGAATGTAAGCGCAATCAAAACCAAACTTCGAATAAAAAAGGCGGCGGTTTTTAAACCGCCGCCTTTTTTGTGAATTCATCCGGTTCAGCCCGCCGGAGCCGGCGCGGGGCTGCCGAGACCGGGCAGCTTGGGCGGCGTGGGCTTGATCGGGTTTTCCGGCAGCGTGGTGCCGGCGGGAGCGCCCATCATCGGACCCATGTCTTTCGGGGGCTTCGGCGGCGGGGTGAACGTGCCGTTTTGCACAATTTCCGCCACTTGGACGCCGTCGAGGGTTTCGTATTCGAGCAGGCCGTTGGCGATCAGCTCCAGCTTGTCGCGGTGGGTGGCGATCAGATCCTTCGCGGTCTGGAACGCGCCATTCACAATGCGCTTCACTTCGGCGTCAATTTCCATGGCGGTGGCTTCGCTGTAATCCTTGGTCCGCATCATGTCGCGACCGAGGAACACATATTCCTGACTCTCGCCGTACAAAACATTGCCGAGGCGTTCGCTCATGCCCCAGTGCATCACCATCGCCTTGGCGAGGTGGGTGGCCTGCTGGATGTCCATGGCGGCGCCGCTGGAAATGTCGTCGGTCACATATTCCTCGGCGATCCGGCCGGCCATGGTCATGATAATGGTGTCAATGGCCTGCTTGCGGCGCATGTTGAGCATGTCTTCCTTGGGCAGGGACATGGTCACGCCGAGCGCGCGGCCGCGCGGAATGATGGTAACCTTGTGCAAGGGATGCGTGTGCTTGAGCAGAACGTTCACCAGCGCGTGGCCGGCTTCGTGCCAGGCGGTGGCGCGCTTCTCTTCGTCGCTCATGGCCATGCTGCGGCGTTCACGGCCCCAGCGAACCTTGTCACGGGCTTCCTCGAGTTCGGGCATGCCGATGGATTTCTTGCCGGTGCGGGCGGCCAGCAGCGCGGCTTCGTTCAGCAGGTTGGCCAGTTCGGCGCCGGAGTAACCGGGCGTGCCGCGACCGATGACGGACAAATCCACATCGGCGGCGAGCTTCACGTTTTTCGCGTGAACTTTCAAAATGGCTTCGCGACCGCGAACATCGGGCAGATTGACGGTGACCTGACGGTCAAAACGGCCCGGGCGCAGCAGCGCGGGATCCAGCACGTCGGGACGGTTGGTGGCGGCAATAATGATGATGCCTTCCTGCGTATCAAAGCCGTCCATCTCCACGAGCAAAGCGTTCAGCGTCTGTTCGCGTTCGTCGTTGCCGCCGCCGAGGCCATGGCCGCGCGAGCGGCCGACGGCGTCAATTTCATCAATGAAAATCAGGCAGGGCGTATTTTTGCGGGCCTGCTCAAACATGTCGCGCACGCGGCTCGCACCGACGCCCACAAACATTTCGACGAAATCGGAACCGCTGATGCTGAAGAAGCTGGCATCGGCCTCGCCGGCAATGGCCTTGGCGAGGAGCGTTTTGCCCGTGCCGGGCGGCCCCACCATGAGCACACCCTTGGGAATGCGGCCGCCGAGGCGCTGGAATTTTTTCGGGTCGCGCAGAAATTCAACCAGTTCGGAAACTTCCTCGATGGCCTCATCCACGCCGGCCACATCCTTGAACGTGGTTTTGTTGCGGTCCTTGGACAACATGCGGGCCTTGCTCTTGCCGAAACTCAAGGCGCCCTTGCCGGCCATCTTGATCTGCCGGATGAAGAAGAACCAGAAGAGCAGTGCGATGAAGATAATCGGGCCGATGGTCCAGACCGCATTCATCAGCATGGCGTTGGGCGCGCCGGCCTCGATTTTTTTCGACACCAGCAGCTCGTCCAGCATCTTCTGGGTGAGGTAAACATTGGGCGCGGCAAAGGCAACCGTGACGGGCTTGCCGTCCTTGCCGTCCTCAAGATATTCACCCGTGATGGGGGTGAGCAGCGAGGACTGCCCGCCGAGATTGATGGTGGCCTTGGAGATTTGGTTGGAATGAAATTTTTCCAGGAACTCGGCCTGAGTCAAAATGATGGGCGGCGTCTGATAATGTTTTTGCAACATGACCAGCGCGATGAGGGCCACAATAATGCCGGCCCAGGCCAGCAGGGTAAAGGTGGGGATTTTGGCAAATCCATTGGTCGGCGGTTTCTTTTGGCCGCCGCTCTCTTTTTGATTTGAGTCTTCGTCAAACATCTTTGTCTGCCACCTTAACATACCCTTTCCGCTTTCGCAATGTACGACTTTACACACCCATTTTGCAGGGCGCATCCCGACACTGCCCCCGATTAGTTGGTTTGCCAGAGTTCGTCCCAATGGTTGTTTTGTCTGGCTTCGGTGAGGGCACCCAAATGGCGCATGCCTTTGGGCGTCCAGAACTGTCCCGGACGTTTGAAGCGGCA